>CABUDI010000047.1 GCA_902490305.1 uncultured Collinsella sp. | reverse complement strand
CGCCGACGCCCATCAGGAACACGGCGTCGTAGCCCTCGTCGGCGACCTTGTCGGCGAGCGCGGTCATCTTCTTGCCGGCCTCGTAGACGTTCTTGCCGTCCTCAACGTAGCCCTCCTGGCTAAAGTGCATGATCTCGATCTTCTCGGTTTCCTTCATGGCTTTTCCTTTCTGTCCTGCACGCGAATCTATACATCGCGTTTCTTTTCGATACCAATTATAGACATACACCCAACGTGTTTTTAATACCACTTTTCAATCTGTTTCAATCCTCGGTGAACGGTCGAAATTCTCTGGTGAGTGGTATTAAATTAGAATTTGATGTATAGCTAACGCCCCCGGCGTCTCCCTTGTGTGACAAAGAACAGCGTTCCTACCAGCGCAATAATGGTCGATGCTCCAAACAGTACCGTCTGGACGCCCAAAGCCTCCGCCAAAAACGGAGCCGCCAGCAGCGGCACCACGCCGGCGCTCATCAGTCCAAAACGCACAAAGCCGGTAATGCGCCCCAGGTATTTGATGTCGGCACGCTCCTGAATCAAGATCATCTGCAGCGGCTCCAGGAACCCCCAGGCCAAACCGTTAATCGCCTGACCGATAATCGCGACCCCCAGCATATCGGTGCCCACGTACACCATGGACCCAATGCCCACGGCCATGAGCGCGCCGAGCAGCAATCGCAGGTTGACATGGCGAGCAGAAAGCTTGGTCAGGATGAACGCACCCACCGAGGAAGTGAGGCCCACGACCGAGGACAGCCAGCCCAGCCAGACGATATCCACGTTGAGCACATCGCGGTAGAACAACGACTCCAGCGAATCGAACGCGCCGAACGCAAAGAAACCCAAAAAGCCCGATATAAAGATGAGGCGCAGGTCGTGGTCGCGAAACGTAAGTCGCGCACCCTCGGCCATGCCGCCCAAAATACCGCCCTTCGGCTTCTCCCCTTTTGCGGGAGCAACACACTCGTGACAGCCCAAGGAGAGCACGGCCGCCACACCCATCATGCCCGCCATGAGCAGATAGACCGATTGCGTGGCAAAACAGCTCACGATGGCACCGCCGAGCAGCGGGCCAGCGGTATAGGCGATATTGCTGTAGAACACCATGAGGCCGTTCACGCGGGTACGGCCCTCGGTGGTCGACTCCAGGTATCCCGGAAACGCATGCGTGCAGGTGTTGATAAAGCCGCCCGCAAGTCCCAAGACGCACGCGGCAAACACAAGCCCGGGGACAGACAACGGCGCCAACCCCACGCCAAGCGATAGCACTGCCGTAATCACGCACGTCACAAACGACGTCCGGCGCGGTCCAAAGCGATCGATGACCGAGCCCGACACCATATTGCCCACCGACGTCATAAGATTGCGCACGAGCGTAATGGCGGCAACCAAAAAGGCCGTGCCGGCCAAATCATACGTGGCCGCACCGATAAGCCCCAAAAAGTAGACCGCGTTGTTGGCGCACCACTGCAGGGACTCAATAAGAATCAGCCTGACCTCTGCCGGCGTCAGGCGCATTGCTTCGCGATCCTTCGCGAACATACGAACTCCTTCTATACAAAAAGGGGATGGAGGGCATAGGCCTGCTCCATCCCCTTTCCAGGTTGCAACGAAAATCTATGCAGCCGGGCCCTTACGCCAGCACGCCGAAGAACGCGCCGATGATGCCCACGACCATGGTGGCCACGA
>CABUDI010000046.1 GCA_902490305.1 uncultured Collinsella sp. | reverse complement strand
ACACGCATAAAAAGCCTCCCATTTCTCATGTCCAAGAAATGGGAGGCAGTTCATGTCGGCCCCGGTGCCCAAGCGCGATATCGGCGGTGCTGTTTCGCGATATTCAACAGTGCTCAAGCGAGCAAATACTCAAGGAAGTGCTTGCGCCCGTCGGCGCCCAGCCCGATCGCGGTCACGACGCCCTGCGAGACGACCGACGAGCCGACCCTGCAGCTCATGTAGGTGGCGTCGAGCCACAGGTAGCAGCACGGCGTGCCCGAAAGGTCGCGGCGGCGGAACTCCTCCACCTCGGCGTCGAGGTCGGAGCAGAGGCTCGAGACCTCCGAGCTCGACAGCGAGGATATGCCCAGCCTGGACGCCACGCGCTCGACCTTGCGGGTGGACACGCCGCACACGTACATCTCCTGCACGATGGAGGCCACCGAGGTGTCGACGCGCGACCATCGCGCGAGCATGCCCTCGGGGTAGTAGGTGCCGTGCCTGAGCTTGGGTATCTCGAGCTCCACGTCGCCCACGGCGGTCTTGAGCGACCTGGGGCGGTAGCCGTTGCGGCTGTTCTCCCTGCCGTCGCTGCGCTCGTTGCGGCTCGCGCCGCACATCTGCTGGGCCTCGGAGTCCATCAGCGCGTTCATCACGCCGCCCAGCACCCTGCACGCGAACTCGCGCGCGTCGCCGCACTCCTGCCAAAGCCTCGCCGCCTCGAGGGCCTCGTCGCGGCCGAGGCGCAGTACACTCTCTTCTTGGGGCATCGCCTTTCCTTCCATTCGTCACCTTCATTACTCCAACGACGAATTCTAGGCGGTGTCCCCTCCCTTTCAAGAAAGAGAAGAGGCGGGGCATGCCCCGCCTCTTACACCACATCTCTGCGCGCTACCTCTATTCGCCTTCAAATTAATCAAAACGCCCGTTAGCAGGCTTCTGCCTGCCAACGTTAATGAGCATATTTATCACTTTGTCTATTATCTCGCTAGACGGATATGTTACTAGGTTAGCAACAGTACTCATATTTGGCATTTTTTGCCCACAGGGTGTTTCCCGGGGAACCGACAACAGCCTTAGGGCCCCACGCGGCGCCACTCGCTCCCGGCATCCGCCGACGTCTCCCCAGATAAAGCCTGCCAAAATAAACCTGTCCCTTTTTGGCAGGTTTCGGGGTGACAAGGGCTTGCACTTTAGCGTGCGACAGCGGATAATTCCGGACACTCGACAATACGCTTATTGCTCTTTCTATAGATTGAGGAGGCCCCTATGGCCATGGAATTCAAACGCAAGTTGCCAATCCCCATGGAGATCCGCGAGGAAATGCCGCTTTCTGCCGAGCTTACCGCCAAAAAGCAGGCATTTGACGCCGAGGTCGCCAAAGTCTTTACCGGCGAGGACGCACGCAAGGTGCTCATCATCGGCCCGTGCTCTGCCGACCGCGAGGACTCGGTGCTTGAATACATGAACCGACTGGCCAAGACCGCCGAGGAGGTCAAGGACAAGCTCATCATCATTCCGCGCGTCTACACCAATAAGCCGCGCACCAAGGGCACCGGCTACAAGGGCCTTCTGCACAACCCCAACCCCGAGGCTCCCGACGACCTGCTCGAGGGCGTCAAGGCCATCCGCCACATGCACCTGCGCGTCATCGAGGAGACCGGCTTCTTTACCGCCGATGAGATGCTCTACCCGTCCAACTACCAATACCTCGTTGACCTGCTGAGCTATGTTGCCGTGGGCGCACGCTCGGTCGAGAACCAGGAGCATCGTCTGGTGTCGAGCGGCATTTCGGTACCCGTCGGCATGAAGAATCCCACTGCTGGCTCTACCACCGTTATGCTCAACTCCATTTACGCCGCGCAGGCGCACCAGAGCTTCATCTTCCGCAACTGGGAGGTCGAGTGCGACGGCAATCCGCTCGCGCACGCCGTTATGCGTGGCTACATCGGTCTCGACGGTCGTACCTACCCCAACTACCACTACGAGCACCTGGAGCGCCTGGCCGAACGCTACACCGAGCACGCCGGCTATGCCAATCCGGCAGCGGTCATCGACTGCAACCACGACAACTCGGGTAAGCGCCCGCTGGAGCAGTATCGCATTTGCAAGGAGGTGCTCGACAGCTGCCGCCGCAACGAGTCCATCTCCAAGCTGGTCAAGGGCTTTATGATCGAGTCCTACCTGGAAGACGGCAACCAGCCGGTCGACGGCGGTGTCTTTGGCAAGTCGATCACCGACCCGTGCCTGGGCTGGGAAAAGACCAACTACCTCATCCACGAGATTGCAGAGCGGGTTTAGTTACGCGGTTTTACCAAACCGCGTAACTACTCGACGCTGCGCGGGCCGCATTTGGACAATCTGACGTTCAACTTCAAGGGCGCGACCAGAAGGTCAGCGCCCTTTCGTTTCACGTCACCTTGGTGCAAATGCGGCCCGCTCGCTCATATGGCCCAATCCGCTGTCAAGAGCCACAATGGCCCCGCCGACCGCTTGCAATCGGTCGGCGGGGCCTGCCGTTGAACCCGTCCCGGTCCGCCCCCGGCATGTCGTCGACGCCTTCGGCTCAGTCTCATATCCGCGGATACCGCTCCGGCGGCCCGCAATCCTCTCCTTCGGCGGGGGTTCCCCAAGTCTGTCGACGCGAATGCGGCGACCGCCGCGCGCACAGCGAGAACGGGGGTATCCCCGAAGGCTGCCCGGCTCGCCGGGACGGGGGCTATGTCTATTCGCCGGCCTCCCTGCACATCGTGCCGAGGGCCCACAGCCACCTCACGAGCTCGGCGGCGGTGGCGGCGTTCGCCTTCGCCTGGGGCATGCCCCTCTCGAGCATCCCCTCGCGTCGCCGGAGCAGGCGCTCGGACCCCTTCCTCCCGTGCATCCTTATCTCGAGCGGGACTCCGGAGCCCTTGGGCATCAGCTTGGGCTGGTGCCCGGCCTGGGCGTAGCGCCAGGACCCCTCGACCGCCAGCCTCCTGACGAGCGCGTTGCCGGCCCCGCTGATTCCGCCGAGTCGCACGGAGTCGGCGCTCGACCTCTGACTCGGGGCGAGGCCGAAGTAGGCCGTCACCTGCCTGCCGGAGCGGAACCTCGAGAAGTCGCCGACCTCGGACGCGAAGGCGGCGGCGAGCACGAACCCGCACCCCTTG
>CABUDI010000045.1 GCA_902490305.1 uncultured Collinsella sp. | reverse complement strand
AACTGCGGGAATGGCCTATTTGCTCAATGTGTTCGGCTGAGATCGGAAATCAACCCGATTTACACGCACGGCAAGCACCGCCGCAATTCGCCACTAGTCGCGACGGCCAAGGATGTTCAGGATGCGCAGGAACACGTTGATAATGTCCACGAACAGATTGGACGCCATGAGCACGGCGTTGGGCAGCGTAGGCGGCACCGTCGTGGCAACATAGGTGTCGTAGCCAATAAAGCCGGCGAACACCACGATTACGATCAGATCGGTGATGGTCTGCGAGACGCCCATGAACATCAGCACGATCTCAACCAGAATAGTGGCGAGCAGAATGCCAAAACCGATGCCATATACGCGCTGGAAAAACTTGGGGAACGTCACGCCCAAGGCGCCAAAGACAAAGGTGATGGCGGCCGTGGCGATAAAGGCAGTGTTGATGGTGGGCAGGTCGTAGTTGGCAAGGCCAAACGACGCGGTCAGGCCAAAGGTGCTCGCAAAGATTACGTAGCCCACAAGGGACAGGCCCACGGACTGCTTGCTGGCGGCGGCCGACATCATGACCATGCCGACGATGGTCAAAATAAATGAGCCAAAGACCAGCGGCAAAGCGGCGCCGCTCATCATCATGCGCGCAAACGACATGGTGCTCGTAAAGTAAGCACCGACGCCCATGGCGCAAAAGCCCAAAAAGATCAGGGCAGACATGGCAAGATTATACGCACGCGGCGACATCTCCTTGGCACGGCTTGCGCCGGTTTCGATGGGGCCGTTCTGATAGCCCTGAATATCGTTCATAATTTCGTCCTTTCAAAAGCGCCGC
Source organism: uncultured Collinsella sp. (assembly GCA_902490305.1). Lineage (GTDB taxonomy): Bacteria > Actinomycetota > Coriobacteriia > Coriobacteriales > Coriobacteriaceae > Collinsella. The sequence goes on along the minus strand of CABUDI010000045.1, from coordinate 2,469 downwards.
GACAGCGCAGTAGCTGACAAGATTCCTGTCATTGTACCCGAATGCCGTACGTCCTTACCTACGGCGCTCGCCCTCAAGCGTACGATCAAAGGCCCAGACCCACCAACGCATCACGTGTGCCTGCGAGCCGTCTGCCCGCTCGCGCGTCTGGTCCTCCAGATACAACTCGGTCGCGTGCCCGCCAAAACGCACCTTATATGTTGCCGTACGGATGCCGTGGACCATCAGGCCAAACCCGGTGGTCGAGATAATTTCGTCGATCGTAAAACAACGGCCGTCGACCCAGCAGACGGTGACCGGCACGACCTGTCCGCCCGCGAGGATGCGGGCCACGACGTCCACATACTGCTTGTGCACGCGCCGAGTTTTGCCGTCTGTCTGTCGATATTCCATGCCTCCTATTATCGAACGCATGTTTGCATGTTGTAAAGCGAACAGACTGTGGTTTTGGAGTGTCGTAGTAATCGCACGTGTCCGCATGGCGTGTTAGCAAAAAGAACACCCGCGGTCAACAGGGCTAATATTCAATTTTAGTGCCAAAAAGTTCACTTCTCCCATCAGAACTCGGTAAAGAGACCCGCAGGAGGTGATACGATTTATCATGTTTTTGTAACGTGTCTGTAAACTTCGAGAAAGCCCATATATGGACGTAACGTTCTCAACCTTCCTCGGCCAAATTGTGTCGAACCCAGTCCTTGCCGTCACCGTGATCCTCTCGTTGGGCGCCATCTTCGTCAATGGATGGACCGACGCGCCCAACGCCATCGCGACCTGCGTCACTACGCGTTGCATGCCCGCCCGCGCCGCCATTCTCATGAGCGCCGCATTCAACTTCCTCGGCGTGCTCATCATGACGCACTTTAACGCGAGCGTCGCCAACACCATCTCACATATCGTCGACTTTGGCGGAAACAGCACCATGGCGCTCGCCTGCCTATGCGCGGCGCTGTTCTCCATCGTCGTCTACGGCGCCACAGCATCGCGTTTTGGCATCCCCACCTCGCAAAGCCACAGCCTTATCGCCGGCCTGACCGGTGCCGCCATCGCCCTCGGCGGTGCGAGCAGCGTCAACGTCCACGAGTGGATGAAGGTCATCTACGGCCTGGCGCTCTCCATAGGCCTGGGCTTTGTCATGGGCTGGGTCCTGTGCAAGCTCGTCTCGATTCTTTTCGCCGCCGCCAACAGGCGACGTGCCAATGTCTTCTTTAAATACGCTCAGATCGCGAGCGCCGCGGCCATGAGCTTTATGCACGGCGCGCAGGATGGACAGAAGTTCATCGGCGTGCTCTTTTTAGGCGTGGCCTTTGCCAGCGGCCAGACGAGCGTCGGCGATGCAGGCATCCCCATCTGGATTATGCTGCTGTGCTCGGCCACTATGGGCATCGGCACCAGCGTGGGCGGCGAGCGCATCATCAAGTCCGTCGGCCAGAGCATGGTCAAGCTCGAAAAGTACCAGGGCTTCTCCGCCGACCTGGCGGGCGCCGCGAACCTGCTGCTTGCCACCCTTACCGGCATCCCCGTGTCCTCCACACACATCAAGACCTGCGCCATCATGGGCGTCGGTGCCGTCAAGCGCCTCTCGGCCATCAACTTCGGCGTCGTCAAGGACATGATGTTCACCTGGTTCTTCACCTTCCCTGCCTGCGGACTCATCAGCTTTGTCATGGCCAAGCTGTTCATGATGTTCCTCTAATCAAACCGAGCGTCCATCCGGACCGCAACACTTCGCCCACCCGTCTTCGCCTCGAAAGGACCCACCCATGGCAAAGAAACCCGATTCGTTCTACTTTGATAACTACGTTGCCTGCGCCGACCTCGCCGTTCAGGCAGCCGAGCTGCTCACCAAGATTTTTGAGAACTTTGACCCCGCGCAGATCCACGACATGCTCGATAAGATGCATGCGATTGAGCATGCGGCCGACAAGAAGCACCATGAGCTCGAAGACGCCTTGCTCACCGCCTTTATCACCCCGCTCGAGCGCGAGGATCTGGATCTGATGAGCTGCTCACTCGACACCGTACTCGACCGCATCGAGGGCGTCGTGCAGCGCGTCTACTTCACCAACATCCAGAGCATCCATCCCGACGCCATCGTCATCGCCCACAAGGTGACTGACGCCTGCCGCGCCATGAAAGACCTGATGGTCGAGCTGCCCAACTACCGCAAGTCCAAGACCCTGCGCGAACTCGTCATCCAGATCAACACCATCGAGTCCGAAGCCGACGAGCTCTATATCAACGCCATGCGCAACCTGCACGTTAACGGCAAGGACCCGCTCGAGGTCATCGCCTGGCGTGACGTGTACGCCTTCCTGGAGTACTGCGCTGACTGCTGTGAGAATGTGGCCGATGTTGTGGATTCGATTGTCATGAAGAACAGTTAATTGGGGGTACGTGTCCCGGCGGCGAAGGGCCGGCCACGGTTTGCTTTCTCACTCTGGCTGCTTTGCAGAGTCGTTCGAAAGCAAA
>CABUDI010000044.1 GCA_902490305.1 uncultured Collinsella sp. | reverse complement strand
AAAGATATGGCACCGTGGGGACACATGTATGTCAATCCTGGTCTAACAGAGCCTTTTTTAATAGCATTTTATTTATTTGCACAACATTTTGCTCAAGAGCATGCGTCCTGTGAACGGTCGAAAATCGATCGTGAACGGTAGGTCATTAACCGGGAGGAATAGACTACTAAATTGCTGGGAATATCTTTAATTCATCGGTAGTTACAAGCGTAATGTTCAGACAACCATATTTGAATTTTCGCGCAGATTTTAGGCATCAATTCGCCCAAATCGCCTGAGACCACCGCAAAGGAGCCCGTCCCCTTTGCGGTAGTTCTCCCCCGGCGCTACAGCAGATGTTCCTCGATAAAGATCGCGATGCCGTCTTTGTCGTTGCTCGCGGTTACAAAATCGGCGGCGGCACGGGTGGCATCGCTGCCATTTGCCATGGCCACGCCCACGCCGGCGTCAGCCACCATGCAGGTGTCGTTGTCCGCATCGCCAAACACGCAGATGTCCTGGAGCTCCATGTCGTTGAGCTCCGCCACGCGCACAAGGCCGCGCGTCTTGGACACGCGCGGATCCATGAACTCGTAGAGCCGCTGCGTGGTTTGCAGAGCCGCCGCCTTAACAGTGTCATCGGCAAACGTCGACGCCCGCTCAATCACCCGCGGCATCACCTCGGGCGCCATGGTAAACATCACCTTGGGCTGCGGCTCGCGCAAAAACTCGGCAAAATCGACCACCTGGTAGGGCACGCCGTCGACGCGCGACAGGTGCTCGACACACGCGTTGCTCTCGGGCACGTAGAACACGCCGTCTCGGGGACAGACGGGTGTTGCCGGAAGGTCCGCCATGTGCTTGCAGATGCGCGCGATGGTCTCGCCCGGCAGCGGATAGCTCAGCTCGTTGATGCCGTGTGCACGGTCGATGACCTCGGCACCACCGCAGCCCACCATCACGTCTACCAGGCCTTCGATGCCCCAGAGCTCGTACATGGCCTCGGTCGCGTGGGCGTCACGCCCGGTGCACAGACCAAAGAGCACGCCGCGCTCGCGCAGGGCGCGGATCGCTGCCACGGTGCGCGGGGACACCGTGTGCCGGCTCGTGAGCAGCGTGCCGTCGATATCGCAGAACACGGCTTTGATGTGGCTGAAGGTGGTGTCCATGGGGGCCTTTCTGGGTTGTGCGGCGGTGTGGGGTGTATTCGTGAACGGCGTACATGGTATACCAAGGCGCAGGCCGTTGGGACCCGATCGCCACAAAGGTGCCTGGCCCCTTTGTGGTGACAGGATCCGCAGGATGGCCTGACCCAGGGCCAAACCATCACAACATTCGATGTTTTTCGGCAAAATCGCGATTTTCATCGAATGTTGTGATGGTCTTTGCTGCCTTGCGGCACGATCAAAATGCCGGCGCCCAAACAGCAGCAACGCCGCGGGGACTGCCGTCACGACCATGCCTGCTCCGATGAGCGTCTGCTGCACGCCAAACGTCGCCGCCAGCCACGGGGCAATCGCCAGCGGCGCCACGCCGGCGAACATATTGCCAAAGCCCATGACCGAGTTCACGCGACCAAGCTGCTCGAGCGGAGCCGTCGTTTGCACAATGGTGTTGTGGAGCGGGTTGACGACACCCCAAGCTATGCCCAGGGCGATCTGGCCGATGAGGGCCACGCCCACGTACGGTGTCCCCACATAGAGCAGACTTCCCAGGCCCACGGACATGAGCGCCACGAGCAGTGTTTTAAGGTTGACCAGGTGCGGCGGCAAGCGGAGCGCGAGCACGGCACCCAGCACCGCGCCCACGCCCGAGGCCGACGAGAGCCAGCCCATCCACTCAACGCCGACATGCAGGACATCACGATAGAAGAACGACTCGAGCGGGTCGAAGGCTCCATAGCCAAAGTTCGAAAGAAAAATGATGCAGAAAAGTAGCGCGAGGACGCTGTTGGTGAAGACTGTCTTGATACTAGCTGCGAAGGTGGCGCGGGCGGACGTGCTGGGGCTGGAGCTTTGTCCCGCACGCTCCCCTTCCTCTGCCGAATCGGCATCCGCATGCCCGGCGACATGGCTGGTCTGCGGCCTAAAGCCCCAACCAGCGACGAGCGCCAGCACTGTAAAGAGCATCATGAGCACGAACACCGCGCGCGACGACGCAGCCGCCGCGACAAAGCCGCCCAGCGTGGGGCCAACGATGATACTCACGTTTGAAAACATGGCGATGGCGGAGTTGATGTCTTTAAGCTCGACAGGATCGTCGGTGAGGTAGGCCGGATAGGATGTGGCGATGGGCTGGGCGAACCCCATCACAAAGCCCAGGAGCACCGCACCGAGCAGGACGATGCCGGTCGCGCTGCCAAAAACGAGGATCGCCGCGCCGGTTGCCAGCGTGCCCACGATGCTCAGCAAGAAATGACGGCGCGGGCCCCAGGCGTCGAGCGCCGCGCCGCCCGCAAAGGATCCCAAGATTACGAAGACGTTCATAAAGAGGACGGCCAGCGATGTCGCCACGACCGAGGCATCGTCTGCATAGGTGAGCGTTCCGATGACGCCGATAAAATAACTGGTCTGAAAACCGGTGTAGATGAGAAAGCGCATCGCCACCAGGCGCTTGGCCTGCACGGACAGCGATGACTGAGGCTTTGAGAAAAAAGAGGCGAGCATGGAGACTCCTTGTTTCATACGAATACGGGCGGTGGGCATTCGCCACCGTCTGTCAAATCAACCTATCCGCATGAAACATTAAGGACGCATCAGGACCCTTCTCTCCGTTTTTCGCCCGTCATGAACTACTTGGTAGATTGTAAGACATGTCCCACACATCTACCAAAGCAAAAACCACCACAAAGGTGCCTGGCCCCTTTGTGGTGGAAATGACGTTTGCCCAGATAAAACCTGCCGAAATAAACCTGTCCCTTTTTGGCAGGTTTTAGGCCAGATGGTCTTGGATAAGATCGCAAATGGCTCGGGCGTCGTTGATGTTGATGGCTCGGGTCGCAAAGCCGGCATCGAATGCCTGGCGTGCCAGGGCCTCGTTGCAGGCAAGGGCCAGCGTGTGACCGTCGACCAGGTCGAGCGAGCTCTTGCCGCGCAGACGGTCGACACCGGAGCGCGCGACCACGATGTTGTCGAAGCCCTCGGTCTTGTAGCCCTCGATGATCACCACGTCGACATCGTTGTAGCGCGACAGCAGCTCGCGCGCGGGCATCTCGTCCTCCTCGCGCGTGTCGGCGTATTCCGCCCAGCGCGTGGCGCAGATGAGTCCCACGTGCTTGGATCCGGCTTGGTGATGGCGCCAGGTATCCTTAGCGGGTACATCGATATCAAAGCCGTGATGCCCATGATGCTTAAGCGAACCCACGCGCAGGCCGCGGCGGGTGAGCTCGGCGATAACCTTCTCGACAAGTGTGGTCTTGCCCGAGTTCTGGTAGCCGATAAACGCGATCGCGGGGACGGCCGGTGCCGGAGCTGCGGGAGCGACGGCGACGGGTGCGCTTGCGGGCGCGGCACCGTCAGCGGCCACGGCCTCAGTAGCAGCGGCCTGGCGCTCTGCGCGATCCCACACGCCCGAGCGGCCGCCCTCCTTGCGCAACAGGCGCACGTCGACAATCTCCATGCCGCGATCGACGGCTTTGCACATGTCGTAGATCGTTAGGCACGCGGCACTCGCGCCGGTCAACGCCTCCATCTCGATACCCGTCTTGCCCGTCACGCCGGCCGTAACCAGTACGTGAAAGCCAACCTGCCCGTCCGTGCGCGCCGGTGCCCAGCCCTCGGGCACGTCCTCGGCCGGCGTCCCCGCCGCAGCGATGGGCGCAATGTCGCACTTGCTCTTGGTAATGAGCAACGGATGGCACATGGGGATGATGTCGCTCGTGCGTTTGATGGCCATGATGCCCGCCACGCGCGCGCAAGCGAGCACGTCGCCCTTTTTGGCGCGGTCCTGCAGCACCATGGCCTGCGTCTCGGGGTGCATTAGGATGGTGCCCTCGGCGATGGCGATGCGATGGGTCTCGGCCTTGTCGGACACGTCGACCATGCGCACCTCGCCCTTGGCGTCCACATGCGTCAGCTCGTCGCGACGGGCGTCGCGGGCGGGCTCGGTGGCAGCACTGGCAGTCGGCTGTGCGGACGCGTCGGCGTTACCAGCATTCGCCGCAGCCGTGCCTTTGTGGGCAGACATCGCGGCCCTGCGAGCGGCCTTGGTGGCATCGGCGTACCTGCTCTTGGCCATATGATCATCCTCCGATTTGGGACATAAATCGTTGCGTGCCCTCAATTATCGCGTGTTCCTGCGGTTTGTGGGCCACGGCATCGCGCCAAATCGAAAGTACCTGCATATCATCACCACGGCGCAGCGCCTCACGCACCGAATACTCGGCATCGCTGAACAGGCACGGACGCACGTTGCCGTCTGCCGTCAGGCGCAGGCGGTTGCAATTCGCACAAAAATGGTTGGACATGGCGCTAATGAAGCCAACCGTTCCCACCGCGCCCGGAAAGTGCCAATAGCGCGCGGGGCCCGCGCCGGCAGGAGCGTCGTTGATGTCGAGCGGCTCGAGCTCGCCCAGTCCCGCCGC
>CABUDI010000043.1 GCA_902490305.1 uncultured Collinsella sp. | reverse complement strand
CGAGTTCCGCACGAGCCGGAGAGCACTTAATGTGCTCTCCGTGCGAGCAGGACTGTAGAGCAGGAAACCTTGTATACGCCCGCTCGCTCCCGAGGGGCATCTCTCATGCAAAAACTTTTGTTGGGTAAAGTCCGAGGTCAGTGGCGTTTTATACCGAGAATTTCAAAAAAAGTTGAAAATTCATTACAAATTTGCGTTGACTTTAGGTAACTAAAGTTTCATACTGCTTTTCATCCACTGGGGGATGTGAACACGCACGGATCGTTCGCATCATGATTGAAGAGGATTTCTTAGACATGTTCACGCATCAGCTAAACATTATCAGCGTAGTAATTATCTGATGCGGGTTAGCACATACAGCTAGCCCGTACGATAACGGGCGGCTGATGAAGATGAGGGCCGTCGAGCGCAACCGACGGCCCTCATTTTTTATGTCTAGGAAGTTCTTTTTAGAGGAGGAAATGTAATGAACGGAGTTTTGCTCATGGTTGTGGCCGCGGCGGTGCTCGCCTGCGGCTATCTGGGCTACGGCCGATGGCTGGCCAACAAGTGGGGCGTTGACAAAGAGGCCCTCACGCCGGCCAAGCGCATGAAGGACGGCAAGAGCTTCTCGCCCGTCTCCGCCTTCACCGCGTTCTCGCACCAGTTCAGCTCGATCTGCGGTGCTGGCCCTGTCACGGGTACGATCGTCGCCATGGCCTTTGGCTGGCTGCCCGTCGTGCTCTGGGTCCTCGTCGGCGGCATCTTCTTTGGTGCCGTCCACGACTTTGGTGCCCTGTACGCTTCGATGAAGAACAACGGCAAGTCGCTCGCTCAGCTCATCGAGAAGTACATCGGCAAGACCGGCCGTCGCCTGTTCCTGCTGTTCTGCTGGCTGTTCTGCATCATCGTCATCGCCGCTTTCACCGACATGGTCTGCAAGACGTTCATGTTCACCCCGGCCGTTGACGCTTCTGGTGCTGCTACCGGTGCCATCGACTTCACCAAGTCCTATGCCGCCGGCTGCGCTGGTACCATCTCCATCCTGTTCACCTTCGTCGCTATCGCCTTTGGTTGGGCCCAGAAGAAGTTCAACCTCACCGGCGCTGCCGAGTTCGTCACCGGCGTTATCCTCATGGTTCTCATGTTCGCCGTCGGTATGCAGTTCCCGGTCTACCTGGATAAGTTCCAGTGGTTCGCCGTCGTCATGGTCTACCTGGTCTTCGCTGGCGCCATGCCCATCCAGATGCTCAAGACTCCGCGCGATTACCTCACTTCCATCATGATGATCGTCATGATCGTCTGCGCTGTCCTCGGCATCGTCGTCCTGGGCGTCAACGGTCAGGCCACTATCACCGCTCCGGTCTTTACCGGCTTCTCCACTGCCTCCGGCATGATGTTCCCGGTCCTGTTCGTCTCCGTCGCATGCGGTGCTCTCTCCGGTTTCCACAGCCTCGTTTCTTCCGGCACCTCTTCCAAGCAGGTCGAGAAGGAGCAGGACGCCGTCAAGGTCGGCTACGGCGCCATGATCGTCGAGTCCTTCGTCGGCATCCTTGCCATCATCGTCGCCGGCATCATGTTCTCCGACATGAACACCGCCGGTACCGGCGTCCTCAACGCCGGTGTCGCTTCCACCCCGTTCCAGATCTTCGCCGCTGGCATCTCCCGCGGTATGCAGGCCTTCGGTGTTGACGGCACGCTCGCTACCGTCTTTATGACCATGAACGTTTCCGCTCTGGCTCTGACCTCGCTCGACGCCGTCGCCCGCATCGCCCGCACCTCGTTCTCCGAGTTCTTTGCCCAGACCAACGATGCCCTGGCCATCGAGTCCAAGGCCGGCTACATGAAGGTCCTCGGCAACCCCTGGTTCGCCACGGTCGTTACCCTGCTTCCCGGTCTCGCCCTCGCTTTTGGTGGCTATGCCAACATCTGGCCGCTCTTTGGTGCTTCCAACCAGCTGCTCGGCGGCATGACCATGATCACCCTCGCCGTGTTCTGCAAGTGCACCGGCCGCAAGGGCTGGATGCTCTACGTGCCCGTCGCCTTCCTGCTCTGCTGCACCTTCACCTCGCTGGTCCAGAGCGCCATGGGCTGCATGACCGCCGTCCAGGCCTACGGTTTCTTCGGTACCATCCCGGCTACTGCCACCACGGCCGCCGTCTCCGTCGCCGCCACCAAGGGCCTGCAGCTCGTCTTCGCCGTCCTGCTGATGGTCCTGGGTCTCATCGTCGCCGTCAACTGCCTCAAGGAGTTCTTCGGCAAGGAGGCTGGCTCCATGCCCGACGAGGAGCCCGAGTGGTCCGAGATGGGCAAGGCCGAGTACGGCCGCGCCGCTGCCGCCGAGGCTCCTGTCGACGCCGAGGCTGCCAAGGCCTAGTCAGCTTGATGGGCTAGCCGTTCCATCCATATGACTCGGAAAGACCGGGTCCGCAACGACGCGGACTCGGTCTTTTTTCATGCAAAAGCGGGCGACGCCCGAGTGTTCTCGCAGATGTTTTGCGTGGATAAGGGCACGCGTTGTACCATATAAACGTATATGTGTACATATGAAAGGGGCCCCGTGGCCAAGACGGTATATTCCGATAACCAAAATAATGTCGATGCCCTGGCTGAACGTCTGAGCAGCCAGACGTCGCTTTCTGCCGAGCGTGCCAAGCTGGTTGCCTACGACCTGCTCTGCCGCAAGGCGCTCAAGATTAAGTCGAGTGCGCTGGCGCAAATTTTCCGCTCCGTCGATAAGGAATGTGACACCAAGGCGATGCGCGATGAACTTATCGCGGCAAATATCGTGACCAAGATCGAGGGTAGCGGCATTAACGGGCGCCCGGCGTTCTATACCATCAATGCCGAGATCCGCGATGCCCAGGAGCAGCCTGCCGAGTCCGTCGAGGATTTTGTCGTCGAGGATTCCGCTGACGTGCCTGCTGTGGAAGAAACTGCTCCGCGTGAGCATGTCGATACCGATGAGTTGCTCGATGAGAACGTCGTGCGTGCCTTTACGGCCAAGGCAGGACGCGGCGGTTTTGGCGGGGGTGGCAAGCGCGATGCGCAGCGCCGCGCCCAGCAGGAGCGCTTCCGTCGCGCCGTTGCTCAAAAGGGTGAGACGGATGCCGAGGCTGTTGAGACCGAGGTTGCTGCCGAGTCGCAGAAGCCCACGAAGGAGCAAAAGCCCGTGGAGGCCCAAGAGCCCAAGCGCCGTCGCGGTGCTCACTTTAAGGCTGCACAGCAGGATGCCGCGCGTGAGGTTGAAGAGTCTTCTGAGGTTGCAGACGATGTTGAGGAGTCTGCCAAGAAGGCTCCGGGTTCATGCCGTCCCGGACGTGGTTTTGCGGGGCGCGCGTATCCCGTAAGGCGTCAGGAGAAGAGCGAGCCGGCTTCGACCACTCAGGGCGAGAAGGACGAGAAGACCGTTGAGCCGGCGGCTCGCGAGCAGAAGCCTGTTGAGCCGCAGCTTGAGGTTGATGCCGAGGCCAAGGGCCAGCAGCCTACTGATGAGCAGGCGGAGCAGGGCGCGTCGAGCAAGCCTCGCCGCCGTCGCCATCGTGGGGGCCGCAGTTCCCATGCCGAGACTGCAACCGAGAAGACCACGCCGCAGAACGAGGATGCGAAGGCCGAGGTTTCTTCGGGGCAGCCTAAGCGCCAGCCGGCGAAGGAGAGCAAGTCCGTTCGTCCGCAGAAGCAGGCGTCTATGCCGAAGCACGAGCGCAATTCCCAGGGCGATTCTAAGCGCAAGTCTCAGAAGAAGCCGGAGTCTGCCGCAGCAGATACTGCTGCCCAGCAGCTCAAGTCGTCCGTCCACGGCGAGGTCTCGGCGTTTGCCCTTGCCCGCGTTTTAGGCAGGCAGCTGCTCAAGGTTGTCCCTACGCCTACGGCGCTCTCTAAGATCAAGGAGCAGCAGACACAGATCGTAAAGGTCGAGGGCAAGGACGGCAAAAAGGCTCCGCAGCGCACTCAGCACAACGAGATGTCCAACCGCAAGATTGCCGAGGAAATCGCAATCATCCAGGCTTGGATCGAGCAGAACCGAGGTGCCGATACGCCGGTTGCCTCGCGCCGCCAGCGTGCCTACCAGATCTTTAACGACGAGAAGGCTTTTGACGGCAAGCACGGTGAGCGCCTGATCAGACGTATGACCGAAAAGGGCATCAGCATGCAGGCGATCAAGGTCGCCCCCAATCGCCCCGTGCACTTTACGGGCTTCTTTACGCTGGGTGCCGACAAGCCGTTCATTATGGTCGAGAACCTGGATACCTATGACGAGATCGTCAAGCTCCTGCGCGGACGCAAACATGCCAAGCTCTTTGGTACCAAGGTGGGCGGCGTGATTTTTGGCGGCGGCTGCAAGGCGAGCGTCTCGCACGCACTGGATGATTATCTGGCCGAGATTGGCTATCGCTTTAACTACGTCTACTACGTGGGCGATATCGATCGCGAGGGCGCGCGCATCGTCGAACAGGCTCGCAATGCCAATGTGGTTGAGATTCGCCTGCATGCCGGCATGTACCGCGCCATGCTCGCCGAGCATAAGCGTCGCGTGAAGGCTGGCGGCGAGTGCGAGCCCGCGGCTGCCAACCAGGGCGTGCCGCAGAACCTGGCAGCGACGATCAAGGATCTGCCCATGGTTACGCGCGTGCAGTTCCGCAACGTGCTACGTGAAGGCGGGCGCATTCCGCAGGAGATCCTGATGACCGCAGACTATCGGGATGGCGACTCGGGAAGCTTCGACCGCATGCTCAACAACTAGGGCGTTCGGCCCCGGGAGAGTGGGGACACCGGCTTAGGTTTCCTGCTCTACAGTCCTGCTCACGACGGAG
>CABUDI010000042.1 GCA_902490305.1 uncultured Collinsella sp. | reverse complement strand
CGCCGACGCCCATCAGGAACACGGCGTCGTAGCCCTCGTCGGCGACCTTGTCGGCAAGCGCGGTCATCTTCTTGCCGGTCTCGTAGAGCGCCTTGCCGTCCTCGAGGTAGCCCTCCTGGTCGAAATGCATGATCTCGATCTTCTCGGTTTCCTTCATTTGCTTCTCCTTTCTGAGGATGCCTTGACATCCCCTATGCCAACGAGCGACAGCGCCCGCCTACATTCCGTAACACTCGGCAGCTTTGGCCTTAAGCGTGTTGACCGATTCCTCGTAGCCCTCTGCCTTGACCTCCATTTGCTTGGAGACGGCATCGAGATACGGATGGACATCCCAAGAGCTCAGGCGCTCGGTGACAATTGCCGCCATCGTCTGGAAGAACACCAGGCCGGGAATCGCGGCCAGCAGCGGAGCCACCTGCGGCACCGCAATCTCGTGGGCCCTGCCCTTGGGGTGCATGGTCAAAAGGACTGCCTTCTTCGTTACCTTCGACAGCGCATCGGCGATATTTGCCAAGCGCTCCGACCCACGAGGATCGTCAACGATAAATACCAGGTAGCCCGGGGTAATCTGCATCTCGGGACCGTGGACGAACTCCTCGCCCTCGTGGTGCATGGCCGGAATCTTGATGGTCTCGCTCAGCTTGAGCGCCGCCTCTTCGGCAACGCCATAGTTGGGACCGTTGCCCACAACCATGGCCGGCACATGCTCCGACAGCCCGAGTAGATGATCCTGGACATATGCCTCGGCGGTCTTGCACATCGTGGCGTTGGCCTGAATGGCCTCGCGCAGGTCGTCAAGACGCTGAACAACGCCATCGGCGTCAATCGTTCCACACGCCTGACCACCGTAAATGCCAAAGAGCACTAGGTACTCGATGAGCGTCTGAACGCCCAGGGTCACAAAGTCCACCGACTCGACGCCCACGCCGTAATCGAGCACAACATCGGCATGCTCCTTAATGGGAGCCTCGATGTTTGCCGTGAGCGCGACTGCGGCCATGTCGTGCGCGCGCATGTAGTCTAGCGCTGCAATCGTATTGGTCGAATAGCCGCTCTGAGAAATGGCAATGTTGAGCGCGTTTTGCGGATAGGTGTGCTCGAAATCGACAAAGGCCTCGGGCGTCACGACGGACACCTGCATCTGCAATGCGTCCTGCAGGTAATCGCGGGCGCAATCGGCAGCATGACGGGACGAACCAGAAGCAACGATGCGCAGCGCGCCAAAGGATGCGGACTGGAAAAAATCGACGAGCTGGCTTACAAGTTCGAACGAACGCTCGAGGTTCTCACCCATACGCACATGGGCAAGCTGAACGTAATCGAGCATTTTCATCGTCTCACCTCGTACAAATCATTAGTATTTGATACCAATCACAGTTACAAATTACGACTTTTTGATACCTATCTGCTGACCAATCTTTTCCCTTCGGCGAACGGTCGATTTTGGACCATGTAAGGTTGTATATACAGTCAGCTTAACGAATCAAATTTCAGTCAGCTTTTTCAGCACGTTTATGCAAAAGCACCAGTTAGTACGTATAGGTATATCCGCCCGCATCGCCGCGGTTGAACGACTTGACGTATTCGATTGCCTGTCCGCTTGCATCGAAGCTCACGCACTCCAGCGTCAAGGCAAGATCGCCCTGCTCCAGCCCAAGCAGGCCGGCATCGCGCGCGCCCAGCGCTTCGATATCGAGCTTTTCCTGTGCCATGACCGGCTTTCGCCCCAACATCTCATAGGTCTCGTAAAGACTGAACACCGACACGTCGATCTCTTCGATGGTTGGGAACAGCAAGCAAGGAATCAGCGCCATCTCAATTGATACGGGGTCGCCATTAATGCAGTTAAGACGTCGAATGGAATAGAGCAGGTCGTCCTCGGCGATACCAAACAGGTCGGCGTAGTATGGCCCCGCATAACGCTTGGAGCGCGCCAGAATGCGAACAGACGGCTCGCCTCCCGAGGCGCGAACCGATTCGCGGAAGCCACCCATGCGCTCAAAAATAGCAGGCACTTTCTGCGCCACGAAGGCGCCCTTTCCCCGAACACGGCGAATCTGGCCGCGACGAACTAGCTCGTCCACGGCACTTCGAATAGTCAGGCGCGTCGTACCAAATTCCTCGGCAAGTTCATTCTCAGACGGAATCATCGAACCCGTGGGGTATATGCCGCGCTCGATACGTTCCTCAATACGACGTCGAATGCGCATATAAACCGGAGTGGCATCTACTGTTTCAGCCATTGCTCACCTGCCACGCTCCTCATACCGTTCTTTTCGCCGTTATCGGCAAAGCGGAACTTTGTGGGCAGAATCACCGATTTGCAATGCTCCACAAAGCGCATGTCTTTATCAAACTCAATCGTGCTCTCGTAGAATACCGGCGTTCCCTCTTCTTGCTGGAGAAGCTCAGCCTCCTCAGCGTTCAATCGCGAGATCGAGATGTGCTCTCGTCCATGCTCAACACGCACGCCGCCTTCTTTGAGCAACACGTCGTAGAGACTTTCGCACTCAAAATCATGACCGGGAAGCGACGGGCAGAGCGACAGATTGATGTGGGCCGTCTCGATTGATGCCGGCTCGCCCTCAATGAGGCGGACGCGCTGCATACGGAGCAAGGGAGCGCCTACGGCCACCCCAAGCTTGTCGGCAAGCGTCTCATCCGCCTCGACAGCCTCGGCGGAAACCAAGCGAGAAGAGGGGTGCAAGCCGGCAGTCCGCACGGCATCGGAGAAGTTGTACGTTTCTTGGAAGATGTTCAGTGGTTTGGGAGGACACACATACGTACCCGATCCGCGGCGGCTTTCGAGCGTTCCGCACGAAATGAGCCGCGTGATGCCAGCGCGCAACGCCGTACGCGAAACGCCAATATCTTCGCACAGCACGCGCTCGGCCGGCAGGCGATCGCCGCCGGCAAGCCGATGGTGCTGGATGTACCAAAGAATTCCCTCAACAGCACGGTCTTTGGGGGGAATTGCATAAGATTCGCCTGGCATCGCACAGACTCCTCATTCAAAAATGTATGTCACCAGAATTAGGCCAGCCCTCCCATGGCATCAAACTCGGCCTTGATTTTCTCGGCGACATTCCGATACGACTTATATAGGTTTGAATCGCGTTTGACTTCGTCGGTCATAACGGGAATCTCTAATTTGGAAACCTCGTCTTTTCCCGTCTGAACCGCCACGACAACGCCCATACCAAGACACATATTACGCTTGGCAGCGTTTATTTTTGCCGCCTTCGCGGGATTTGCCAGAATACGCTGGGCAAATTCCTGTTTTGAAGGCGTCTCGTCAGCCTCCGGATCGCCAGCCTCGGCCACCTCGCACTGCAGAACATCCGCATAGTCAAAGATCTTCGGCTGCGCACCGCGCTGATGCACGGCCCACTTGCGACGCGTAGCATCCTGGTAGATGGCCGGCAAAAACGTAAACCGCGGCGGGTCCAAAATAGTATCCGTGATGGTAAACACATCGGGATCAAAGGCGTCCTGCGGGTTTTTCTTCTTGAACAGCCCCATATCAGCCTCCCGTACTAGCATTAAACAACTCAAGCCGAATATAGCACCAATTTCAAGCCGGCGCTTTAGCGCGTCGGTGCGTGGTGCCTATGGCTCGCTCAGCGGGGTAATACGGGCGAGGGCCGGGGTGGTTGGTATAGGTTTTGGAAGTGGGCTCCGCGAACTTCCAAAACCTATACCAACCACCCCGGCCCCGGCGATGTATTCTGGGCTGACCAAAGGAGGATGGACAGTCTCCAAGGCCATAACAACAAAATCCCTATTACATAAAAAGAATCAGACCCCGCAAAACGAAACGGTCGAGAGGCCCTGCTCCGGGCGGGTTGCCTATCCGCACAGCATTGTTACGAGCGGGATTGTCAAAATGGAGCAGATGATCGACAGGAAGGTGCACTGCATCATGGGGCGTGCGTCCTTTCCGTATTGAAGGCAGTACAGTGTGCCGTTGCTGCCAACCGGCATTGCCATCTCGAGTACGAGCGTCGTGATAAACATGGGCGTCATGCCCGGCCACACGCGAGCCACGGCAAGGCACGCCACCGGGACGATAACCAGGCGAAACGCCACGGCGACATAGGCACGCCAGTTGGTGAGCATGTCGAGCGGACGATACTTGGCGATAGACGACCCCATGAGCAACAATGCCGCCGGAGTGGTCATGGTACCAACGATGGAAATCGAGTCGCCCAACACGCCCCAATCGGTCCATCCGGTTAGCACGATCCCAAGCACAACAACACTTGCAATGAGACCGGGGCTCTTGCAGCAGGCGACAATATTGCGCATCTGCTTTTTGAGGCCACCATCCGTTCCGCTAAATAACATGATGCCGACGGTAAACATAAGCAAGTTTAGGGGGATAAGCGCAATCGATGCATACAGCAGCGCCTGTTTTCCCAACACCGCCGATATAACCGGAAAACCGATAAATCCGGCATTGCCGAAAAGTACGACAAAGCGATACGAGCATTCCGTCCCTTTGGGAACGCGAAGAGCAGCGGTGATAGCAAACGCGATAACAATCGCAACCATATACATCGCAAAGGACAGACCCATGAGCGAAAACGTATCGGCAATGCTCGGAAGCTTCACATCATCGCCCAGCGCCGACGAAAGCACCAAGCACGGCAGCGCCACCTGCAACAGTAGATGTGACAGCTCGCGCTCGAACTCCGCTTTCATGAACCCCAGCTTGGAGATACACCACCCCAACAGGATCGGCAGAGAAACCGTCACCATCTGCAACGCAACGCTCGTAAAGCTCATCCATCCCCCTCTTATCCATCTCACGAGGGCCGGGGTGCCTGCTTTGTTTTGAGAAGTGGGCTTCGCGAACTTCTCAAAACAAAGCAGGCACCCCGGCCCCGGCAATGTATCGTAGGCTGACCAAAGTAAGATATACAGCTTCCAAGGCCGCACCATCAACAGCCCCATCACATTAAAAAATATCAGCCCCGCATATCGAAACGGTCGAGAGGGCCGCCTCCGGGCTGGTGCCCT
>CABUDI010000041.1 GCA_902490305.1 uncultured Collinsella sp. | reverse complement strand
TCAAAGATATGGCACCGTGGGGACACATGTATGTCAATCCTGGTCTAACAGAGCCAAAGATAATCGTGGCGGCGAGCGCATTGCCGCCGTTGCCATCGGTGATAAGCACAAAGAACGAGAGCGTGGACAGCATGGCGGCGCACGTCATGATGATATTCATATACGAGCGTCCGCGCAGGTCATACAGGGCGCCGGCAGCAAGCGCACTCACAACCAGCAGCAAGCGCGGCCAGTCACCCAGATCGATAGCGCCGGCGGCATGCGAGGTCGTAAGACCGGCATTGAGAGCCGCGAATACGCCGGTGAGGCAGGCGGTCGCCACCGTCAAGCGCACTACGGCACCCTGGAAGGCCGCCTTTGCCTCGGGATTATCGCGCCACTTGGCGCCATGCTCCGACGCATCGACCGATAGCTCGGCAATCTCGGCTTCGAACTCGGGCGCGGACTCATCGCGTAATTTAGCTCGGCGGGTACCGTGAAGCAGCCCAACCAGCGCAATCGCACAGGCAATAAGGACAAACTGTTGAGGAATGCCCGCAGGCATCACCATATGGTTGAGCACCTGTACCAAAATGCCCGCAGCATAAGAAACCGCCACGGCACGTGCCAGACAAGGCGTCTGCGCAAAACGCCGCGCCAGATTGGCATGAGCGGTCGATCCGCAGTAGCCCAGGGCGCAGCACGCCACCAGACCGCCCGCAATCACAACCTGAAACTGCGCCGCCATAATCAGCAGCAGCAATGCCGACACCAGCAGCACGCCCGTAATATCGCTCGTCGCATCGATCGTCTGGGGACGGCGATAGTACAGAAATGGGCGCACGAAAAAGCCAATCACGCTCGCGCCGACAACGATGCTCTCGTAGATGACGACCTCACTCGATGGCACGAACTCGGCCATGCGCGCATCAAAGAAATACTCGCACGCCAAAAACGTGAAGAAGAACAGCGCTAGGCACAGAATCTCCCGCATGCCCCGGCGCAAATATGCGGTTGTGTCTCCCAGGTCCCTCATGGTAACCCCCACCCGCTTAGATGTCCGGAAAACCATTTTAATGGAGAATGGGTCTTAGTATCCACGCAATGCCCGAACTGTTACGCATCCGGCGCAAATGCCCCAACAGCAGTTGCGGTGAAATAGTTCCTGTTTGACCGGCCCGGGCTGTCATTTAGGAACTATTCCACCGCAACTTATAAAGGGGACTGGGTTGTTGATATCGGAAAAGGGAGGGAGGTGCCCGGGCCGAGGGAGCAACTCGGGATCGAAGCTCGAGCGTTAGTGCTCGGGCGTCAGGATCACCAGGGCGTCGTGCTCAAAGGAATGCTGAGCCACGCGCACGGTGCCGTCGCCATTGTCGCGAACGGGCAGCTTGGCGATACGCTTGGCCTCCATGTCGAGGGCCGTCGCCGACCAGCCGCGCGCACTATCGAGCTTAAACGTAAGTGCCGTGGTGCGCGGCAGATAGGTGACGACACGCTCGCCAATACGCGCCACACGGATGGACTCGCGCGCGTCATCGAGCAGCTCCTGTGCCGGGATAACGGCGAGAGCGTCGTCGCTAGCCGTGGCACCCAGGCCGGCAAGCACGTGCTCGATGGCGGCAAAATCCCACACGCCCGCAAACTGCAGACACTCCTGCCAGCGGAACGGCATGTCAAAGCCCTCGCCCAGCACCGAACCCTGGCTGCGCGATGTCTGCCAGTTCCAAACGCCGTGGGCGCCGTAGGTCACGCCCGCGCTGGCGCCGGCAAGGATCGAAGACCACACGCTCGCGCGACAGTCCTGCGCGGTAAAACGCCAGTACACGTTGCGCGACGCACCCATCTGCTCGTAGCAGGGCTCGGAGTTGACCATCGGCTTTTTGGGATAGCTGGCGATAAAGTCCTGCGGCAGGTGCCAGGCCTCGGGCTGGCCTTCGTAGTTGTGGCCGGGCTGGAACATATAGAAGTCCAGGCGGTCCAAATACTGCGCGGGAATCGTGCGGTTACCGCGATTGATGTGCATGGTACGCAGGGCCTCGGGCGCGCGCTTCGCAACCTCGTCGAGCGCATCCTCGTAATAGGCAATCGCCTCGTCACCGGCAAAGTCCGTGTCGCCCGTCACCACATAGACGGGATCGAACTCGCCCAGGTTCTCGACGACGCGGGCAACGTGGGCACGGACCTCCTCGCGCGGCATAACCTCGGCACCGCAACGCTCGGCGATCTTAGCGCCCCAGGTACCGGGCACGTAGTTGCACCACATGAGCACGAGCGCCGGACGAATGCCGTGCTCGACGGCAGCGCGGCACATGGCGGCGGCGCGATCCCAATACGCCTGGTTGGGTTGAGACCAATCAAAGCGCACGCCATCCTCGCTGGCATAGGGCCAAATGCCCAGATCGGGGCAGCAGCGATCCCACTGCGGCAGCGTGTTAATCTGCAGCACGTTCATGCCCTGCTCGGCGCGGCGGGTCAGATAGTAGTCCCAGTCGGCCTCGGGGATGCTGGTAAACGCACTCCAGCACGTATCGGCAAACCAAAAGAACGGCTTGCCCTCGCACAAAAAACCGTCCTGACGACCGTTGACGGTCAGTTTTCCCAAACTCATCTGCATGTCCTTTCGCTCGATAAAGGAATTGCGAACCGGCAGAAGCTTTCGCGGTAACCCCTGATGCGAAAGCCCCCGCCGTTTAACAAACCCCTGCGGGCGGACACCACTTGCCCACTCCAGTCTACCTTGCAAGAAGGGCCCCGCCGGGCTTGCGCCTGACGGGGCCCTGTCGTGTAGGTAAGGTCGTATGCGACCGAATGGCTTGGCCTTAGGCCTCCATCTCGGCGAGCTCCTCCTTGGAGAAGCCGGCGACGAAGACGACGGCAGCGGCGATGACAAAGGAGATTGCCATACCGACGATAGCCCAGACGGTGTTCATCTGGCCACCCTGCAGGTAGTTGGTGAAGACCAGGAAGTTGGAGGCACCACCGGCGAGGTAGTAGGTAACACCCATGAGGCCGGAGAACACGGCGCCGATGGCACCGCCGATGAACATACCGAACATGGTGCGACGGAAGCGCATGAAGATACCGAAGAGCGCGGGCTCGGTGACGCCGCCGGCGATGGCGGAGATGACGTAGCCCAGGGCGAGACCCTTCTCGTCGGGGTTCTTCATCTTGAGGAAGGCACCGAAGGCGCAGCCCCAGACAGCGGCCATAGCGCAGTTGGTGGAAACGAAGACGAAGGGATCGTAGCCGGCAGCGATGATCTGAACCTGAGCGAGCAGGATGACGGGCATGTGCATGCCGCAGACCACGAAGAGCTGCCAGAAGGCGCCGAGGACGGCCATGACGATCAGGATACCGACGCCACCCATGTCAGCGAGACCGAAGAGGGCGTTAGCGATGAGGCTACCGATCTCGTTGCCGAGCGGGGCGAGGACGATAAAGGCAATGGGGATGGTGACGATCATGGTGCAGAACGGCGTGAAGACCGTGGAGAGCACGTCGGGCATGACCTTCTTAAAGAACTTCTCGACGAAGTAGAGGACAGGCACCGAAAGGATAATCGGCAGGACGGACTGCTGATAGTTGGCAGCGGCGATCTGAATGCCGTAGACGGAGATGATTCCGCCGCCATCCTGGGTCGCGACACTCACGACGGACGGGGCCATGAGGGCGCCGCCGAGGAGCATGCCCAGAACCGGGGAGGCGCCGAGCTTCTTAGCGGCGGCATAGCCCAGGTAGATGGGGATAAAGGTGAACGTGGCCTCGTACAGGGTGGTGTAGAGGAACGTGTAGGTCGGATCGGTGTCAGAGAGAACGCCGAGCATGGTGGGACCGAGGACCGCAGCGATGGTGCGGAACAGACCGCCGGCCATGAGCAGCGGGATCAGCTGGGTCATGGAGCCCGACAGATAGTCGAGGATGATGTTCGGCAGGTTCTTGAGCTCGAACTTCTCCTTGGGAGCATCGAGGTTCTCGTCGACCGCGGCACCCTGCTTGACGCCGGACATGGCGACGAACTCGGCGAGCACCTTGGGCACGTTCTGGCCGATGATGACCTGGAGCTGGCTGCCGGCGAACTGGCAACCCAGAACACCCTTGACCTTCTTGATCTTCTCCACGTCGGCCTTGTTGTTGTCCTTGAGCGTCAGACGCAGGCGCGTCATGCAGTTGGTGGCGACGGAAACATTCTCCGCACCGCCCACGAGCTCGAGGACATCGGTGGCAATCTGCTTGTTATCTACTGCCATGGGACCCCTCCCCATATCATCGTGTGCCTACTCGTTTGGGCGTAGGCACGCCTTTGGCTCGGCGACTATAACCCCTTACGGCCACCGAACCCTTGGATACGCTGTCGTAAACAAGGTGTTTACTGAACGTTTACGGGCTTTAGTTTACACGGAACGTCTAATTTGTGGCAATTTTGCCGTCTGTAGTCCGGTGAACGGTAGGAAATCGGGGGTGAACGTACTTGAACGGTAAGGGATTGTCTATTTGACGCTCTGCTGCTAAATGCCTATTTACGTGGTCTTTTAATTTGCTAAACACCTCTATTCTTTGTTGACCCATCAACAAAAGCCCTGCTAAATGGTGATAAACGAATGTTTAGTAATTTGTTGAGTGTTCATTTTGACCGTTTACCGAGTTCATCTGCCTGTTCTGTAGCTCTGCATTAAACTAAACATGTTTAAGTTGTATTGCCGCTGATGTTTACCACTCGCGGCACAGAGGAGGCAGCTCATGGAACTCAAATCGTGCACCTACGCAACCGTCACCACGCTGGGAGACTTTGGCCCCTGGATCAGCAAAGTCGTGCTCGACCTGCCGTGCACCGTTCGCGCCAACGATATCGATGCGCGCACCTTCCATATATATGTAGAGCGCCATGAACGCACGGGCGAGATCCTGATGCGCAAAGAGCGCGGCGCCGACCACGCCGCACCTTCCGTAGGCTATGTCGACGTCCTCGCCGCCTATCCGTGCGATGAGTGCGGACGCAAGCTCGCCTTTGGCACCCATGTGGCGCTCGAGATCGCCGAGCAGCGCCTGACCAAGAAGATCGAGGGCAGCGTGATGGGCTCGCGCTTGCTCGACGACCAGCTGCGCATCACGCAGCTCGCGGCCCTTCCCGGCAATGACGGTGACGATCCAACCTGCGGCCTGGTCTTTGACACCTGCCGCGGCGACATCTGTCCCGCGCTCAAGGGCTGGAGCAATGCCACGCAAAAGACCGCCGTCAACGGCATCGCGCTCGAGTACGGCTTCTTTGAGCCCAGCTTTAAGGCCGAGGACTCCGCCTGCTTCAACCCCTTCGCGCCCGAAACGACAGTCGTGCCCCAGAAGGCCCCGCTCGTGGTGTACCTGCACGGCGCTGGCGAGGGCAAGGGCGCTACGCAAGGCGAGGGCGCCACGCGCGCTTATATCGGCAACCGCGTGACGGCCATCAGCCAGGCGCAGATCCAACGCTACTTTGGCGGCTTTGCCTGGGTTCTCGTGCCGCAGTCGCCCACGTTTTGGATGGACAACGGCACTGAGCAGCTCGGCCACTCCAACCAGAGCATCTACTCCCCCGTCATTAAGGCGCTCATCGACGAGTTTGTCGCCGAGCATGCCGACCGCATCGACACCGACCGCATCGTGGTCGCTGGCCTTTCCAACGGCGGCTTTATGACGCTGCGCCTGTGCGCCGACTGCCCCGAGTTCTTCGCCGCGGGCCTTCCCTGCTGCGCGCCGTGGTACAACGCCACGGACGAGGACGTTGCTGCCCTTGCCAAGACACCGCTGTGGTTTACGCACTCCAAGGGCGATGAGCTCGTGATACCGCAGGAGACCGTGCTGCCGCTCACGGCTCGCCTGCGCGCTGCCGGCGCCAACGTGCACCTCACGTACTTTAGCCATGTCGAGGATCTGACCGGGCGTTACCGCGAGGCCGACGGCTCGCCCAAGAAGACGTTCAACCATGGCGTGTGGATCCACCAATTCAACGACCTGTGTTATCAAGACTTCGACGGGGGCAACGTACTCATCGACGGCGAGCCGGTGGGCTGCTGGGAGTGGTCGGCCAGGGTCGACAGGTAATCTATCCCATCACGGGGCCGAGGGCTTACCTCTGAAAATGTCCTCGGGCATGCGGCCCGGTTGCAC
>CABUDI010000040.1 GCA_902490305.1 uncultured Collinsella sp. | reverse complement strand
GCCGTACGCTTGAACTGAGAAGGGGGAGGCCTCGCGGCCTCCCCCTTTTTGCGTTTACGGGCTTTTGTCTCACATAGTAGCTGTGTTTTATAACCCTCGTTTGTCGCATCTTCTGTGAACGGGCTACAATAACTTAGTCTGTGCGATATGGAGGTGAACATGGCTGAAGCTGGTATCGGCGTTGATATCGTCGAGATTTCCCGCATGAAATCAATTCTTGAAAAGACGCCGTCGTTTGCTCGGCGTGTGTTTACCGAAGAAGAGCGTGCGTATTGCGATGCGTCATCGCGCCCCGCCGCTCACTATGCGAGCCGCTTTGCTTCGCGCGAGGCGGTGCTTAAAGCTCTCGGCACGGGTTTTAGTCAAGGCGTGGGTCGCAAGGATGTTTCGGTAACGCGTGATAAACTCGGCAAACCGAAGGCGCTGCTTTCGGGCCGTGCTCTCGAGATCGCTCAAGAACTGGGTGTTGTTGAGGTCGCTCTTTCCATTACGCTTACGGGAGACTTGGCCGTTGCGAATGCCATCGCGATTACCGAAGATGCTCGGCCTAAGCCAAAAGATGAAAAGGTGAGCACCAAGAAACGCGTTGCGCAGACATTTAAAGAGGCTCGCTCTGTTTTAGATGAGCTTGAGCAGCTGCAGAATTCAGCATTGACGGAGCACCTGGGCGATGCTTCGCAAGATACGCTAGGAGCATAGATGAAACCGGTTTTGAGTACCGAAGAAGTCGTTCGTCTCGAGGATATCATCGAACGCGAAGGGACTTCGAAGGCCGAGCTTATGGAGCTAGCGGGTGAGTTTGCCGCCAACGAGGTCTTGAAGCTCAATCCCGATCGGGTTCTCGTTCTGGTCGGTTTTGGTAATAATGGCGGCGACGGTTGGGTTGCCGCCGATATCCTGAGCCATAAGGGTGTGGACGTGGATATCGTTTCTCCGGTTGAACCGGATGAGATTCCTGCTGCTCTGGCACGTCATGTTGCTCGTCGTACTGCCGGCCGCGATGTGCACGTTTGCGTCGGCCCTTCGCGTGACGAACTCGAGGTTTTGATTGATAAGGCCGATGTTGTTGTCGATGCCATTTTTGGTACCGGTTTTCACGGGAATCTGCGTGCGCCGTTCTCCATCTGGATTCCTACGGTCAATGAATGCGCCGATTGTGTCGTATCCATTGATGTCCCCTCGGGCCTGAATGCCGAGACGGGCGTTGTTGATGACGACTGCATTCGTGCCGAGCATACGGTGACGATGATTGCGCCCAAGATTGGTTTGTATAGCGCTGATGGCCCTGAGTATGCTGGCGATTTGATCTGCGGCAATCTTTACGACCGTCTTGACGAGGTCATCGATGATGTCGACCACGCCGCTGAGATTGTCGAACCCGGTGACTTAGTTGATTACTTTGCCCCACTGCCTACGAATATCGATAAGTATTCCCGTGGCTCTGTGCTTATTGTCGCCGGATCTGCGCAATATCCTGGTGCTGCCATTATGGCGGCCAAGTCTGCAGCTCGCGCGGGTGCTGGTTACGTGGCGGTCGCGGCTCCTGACGCCTGCGCCAATCTTATTCGCATGGCACTTCCTTCGATTCCCGTCTTTGCTATTCCGTCTGATTCCCGCGGCTCCTTTGGCGCCGCTGCGCGCATGACGGTGTGCGAGATTGCAAAGAAGTACAGCTGCGTACTGTGCGGTCCTGGTATGACGACGTCTGCCGGCGCTATGCAGGTGGTTTCGGGCTTGCTCGAGCTTGATGTACCGCTTATTTTGGACGCCGATGCACTCAACTGCCTTGCTAAGATTGCCATTGACGGTATTGATAGTAACCCCGAGATGTATCGTCGCGAGCAGCCGTTGGTTATGACGCCGCACTATCGTGAGCTTTCGCGTCTGGTTGCCGGTGACGAGGTGAACGACCTTGGTACCGCGATTGCAGCCGCGCAGAAGGTTGTCTGGGCTGCAGGCTCCGACAATCTGGTGGTCATTGCCAAGGGGCCGACGACGGCTATCTGTGGCGTTGAGCGTGTACTGCTGCCGCTCTCGGGTCCGGCTTCTCTGGCAACTGCCGGTTCAGGTGATGTTCTCGCGGGTATTTTGGCCGGCACGCTTGCCACCATGCGCGACGAGATGGATCGTTGGGAGTTGCTGTATTCGTACGCCGTCGCACTTCACAGCTACGCCGGTTTTGCCGCGGCGACGGAGTATGGTGAGAAGAGCGTTATCGCGACCGATCTTATCGACTTGATCGGTCCTGCCATGGAGCTGGCGGCAAAAGATGCGCTCGAAGATCTGGGAATCATGGACGAAGGGTCGGATGACTAATCATGAATAAAGCCGATTTGACGCGCTGGTCCTGGGTCGAGATCGACCGCGGGGCGCTCCGTCGCAACACGAGGGCCTATAAGAATTTGCTGAATCCACGTCAGCGCCTGTGCTGCGTGGTTAAGGCCGATGCTTATGGTCATGGAGCTGTTGAGTGCGCCAAGATCATGTATTCGGCCGGTGCCGACATGTTTGCCGTGGCGACGGTTAACGAGGGCGTTGAGCTCCGACAGGGCGGGATTACGAAACCCATCCTCATCCTAAGCGAGCCGCCTATCGAGGCCATTCCGACGTTGCTCGAGTTTGATATCATGCCCTCGGTCTATACGTCTGACTTTGCTCTTGCGTATGGCGAATGTGCCGTCGCGGCGGGCAAGGTGGGCAAGTATCATCTCGCCATCGAGACAGGTATGAATCGTATCGGCGTACACTACACACAGGTGCTCGACTTTGTCCGCGGTATTAATTTCCATCGCGGTATTCAGTGCGACGGCGTATTTACGCACTTCGCCACGGCCGATGAACCTTCGGGCTGGGACTACAAGCTGCAGTGTCAGCGCTTTACCGAGGCCGTTCAGGCCATTAAGGATGCGGGTTTTGAGTGCGGTATCGTGCACTGCGCCAACACGCCGTCCTCGATGCTCGACCCCTCGATGCATTTTGATATGATTCGCGCCGGCGTTGGCTTGTATGGCATGCAGCCGTGCGAGCTGAGTGGCCGCGTGATGCAGCTTGATCCCGTTATGAGCGTCCATGCGCGCGTGACGCGCGTGGCACACCCTGCGATGGGTGAGGGCGTGGGCTACGGTTTTACCTACCGCGTACCGCGCACGCGCGTTCAGATCTGCACGCTGCCGATCGGTTATGCCGACGGCCTATCGCGTACGCTTTCCAATCGTATGGATGTGCTGTATCGCGGCGAGCGCGTGCATCAGGTTGGCAATATCTGCATGGACCAGTTTATGGTCGCCATTCAGTCCAACCCGGCACACGAGATTCCCGAGGCCGAGTATGGTGACGAGATGATTATTGTCGGCCGCGATGGCGATGCCGAGATCACTATGGACGAGATGGCCCGACTGCGCGGAACGATTAACTACGAGGTCGCCTGCGGCTTTGGCATGCGCCTCGACAAGGTCTACGTGTAGGAGCCGCTATGGGCGTCATGCACATCCCCGGCCATACCCATCAGGCACCACGTGAGGTCGCACTCGAGGAAATTGAGGCCGTTCTGGGCGATTGTCACCTCTGCCAGCTCTACCAGTCGCGTCACAATATCGTGTTTGGCGTGGGAAACCCCCGCGCTCGCGTGATGTTTATTGGTGAGGCGCCGGGCCGCAATGAGGATTTGCAGGGCGAGCCCTTTGTGGGGGCGGCAGGCGAGGACCTCAACGGCATTTTGTCGCTGGCGGGCCTCAAACGCGAAGACGTCTACATTGCCAACGTGCTTAAGTGCCGCCCGCTGGGAAACCGCAATCCGCGTCCCGAGGAAGTGCTGGCTTGCTCGCCGTTTTTGCGTGAGCAGATTCGAAGCATCTGGCCCGATATTATCGTGACGCTCGGCAACCCCGCGACGCACTTTGTGCTTAAGACCGAGATTGGCATTACTAAGCTGCGCGGCAGGTTCCACCAGATGGGGCATTTTGTAGTAATGCCCACGTTCCATCCGGCAGCAGCGCTGCGCAATCCGGCGTGGCAGGAGCTGCTGGAGGAAGACTTTAAGATGCTGGGCGACTATCTGGAGCGACATCCCGCACCAGAGGACGCCTCGGAATAATAAGGAGCATATATGTCCCTGGAGCGCCTGGGGGTAGGTACTTACAAAACGACTTGCGCTGCCGATACGGAGTACTTTGGCGAGCTAATTGCACCGTGCCTTGAGGACGGCGATGTGCTCATCCTGACCGGTGGCCTGGGAGTGGGCAAAACTCACTTTACCAAGGGCGTCTCGCGCGGGCTGGGCGATGGGCATATGGTTACGAGTCCTACGTTTGCGCTCATGGCCGTTCACGATCAAGGTCGTATTCCGCTGTTTCACTTTGATCTATACCGCCTGGAGCATGCCTACGAGCTCGAGGATACGGGCATTTTCGATGTGCTGGGCTATGAGGGTGCTTGCCTGCTGGAATGGGGCGAACAATTCCAGGACGAGCTGACGGATGAGTATCTTTCGGTGACGCTCAAGCGTGATGAGGGCGACAGCGATGTGCGAACGATAACGCTCGAGGCGCACGGTGACCGCGCAATGGAGCTTTCCCATTTGATTGATAAGGCTGTACAAGATGAGCTTGCATAACGACAACGCGCTGGTGGTGGCGCTCGATACCTCGACCGACATGCTTGCCTGCGCGGCAAGTTGGATTGATAGACAGACGGGCGA
The DNA here is from genome assembly GCA_902490305.1 of uncultured Collinsella sp. Lineage (GTDB taxonomy): Bacteria > Actinomycetota > Coriobacteriia > Coriobacteriales > Coriobacteriaceae > Collinsella. Next base: position 2,395 of record CABUDI010000040.1, on the reverse strand, counting down.
GACGAAGCTCGTGAGTGGCGACCACATGTGTCGCCGTCACGCCAACGTTGAGCTCGTGAATACCGTTGATGGTGTGCTGGCTCAGGCCGGTCTGGATCGCAGCGATGTTGGTTGCTACGTGGTCGGCCGCGGCCCGGGGTCGTTTACGGGTGTGCGCATCGGCATCTCCACTGCCAAGGGCCTCGCACGTGGTGCCAATGTTCCGCTGCTGGGCGCGTCGACGCTTGACGCTTGCGCTTGGACGGCGTGGAAGGCTGGCGTGCGCGGCAAGCTTGGTATCTTGGCCGATGCTATGCGCGGTGAGGTATATCCGGCGCTGTATATGCTGGTCGATGAGGGCCCCGAGCGTCAATTTGAGCGCGAACACGTGGTCAAGGCCGCCGTGGCGCTCGATGAGTGGCGCCAAGCGGCGGACTGGGACCAGGTTCAGCTGACCGGCGACGGTCTCGTGCGCTATGGCAAGCTGCTGGGTGAGGACGAGATCGCCCGCTGCGTGGAGCGCGACCTGTGGTGGCCTTCGGGCGAGGGCTTGCTGCTCGCGCACGCTGCGGGTGACGGCGATCCGGCTCGCGTCCTGCCGATTTACACGCGCCTTTCGGATGCCGAGGAAAACGAGCGCAAGCGCCTGGGCCTTGCCGAGAGCGCGCAGAGTGAGGTGACAGGTGTTGCCGACGAGCTCGCTGGGCGTCATCTGCAATTCCGCCCCATGGGCGCGTCGGATGCCGAGGGCGCGAGCGCACTGGAGACCGCCTGCTTTGAAGGCGCCGGACACGAGGCGTGGACGCCGGGCATGTTCTTGTCCGAGCTGGGCGAGGACGTTGCCGCTCCGCGTAGCTGGTGGGTGGCGCACGACGACGGTCAGTTGCTGGGTCTTGCCGGCGGCATGGTCGTCGACGGGGACGTGCAGATTATGGACGTTGCCGTCGATCCGACTCATCGCCGTGAGGGTATCGCCCGCAAGCTGCTGTCGCATGTGAGCTATGATGCCCAGATGCTCGGCTGCACCACGGCTTCGCTCGAGGTCGAGGACGGCAACGAGGGAGCGATCGCGCTTTATAACGCTCTGGGCTTTACCGAGGCTGGCCGTCGCCGCGGCTACTATGGTGCCGACAAGGATGCCATCGTCATGACGGCTCCGCTGCCCCTCGTGCTTCCGGTCGACAATGCTTCGCCCGAGCCGACGGCAGCCGAGCAACGCGTATGGCCGCTGCCTGCGCCTGGGCGCTCCGAGGGGGAGCGCGCCGAAATTGAGCGCCGCCGCCTGGTGCTCGCTATCGAGAGTTCCTGCGACGAGACGGCCGTGGCGATTATCGATGCGGATGGCAATATGCTGGTCAACCAGGTGTCGACACAGATTGATTTTCATGCCCGCTTTGGCGGCGTGGTGCCCGAGATCGCCTCGCGCAAACACGTTGAGGTGATTGTGAGTGTCGTGGATGCGGCGCTCGAGGATGCCGCAGCATCGCTTGGTCTTGAGGGTGGAGCCATTGCTCCCAGCGAGCTTGCCGCCGTGGGCGTGACACAGGGTCCGGGCCTGGTGGGCGCCCTCGTGGTGGGCGTTGCCTTTGCCAAAGGCTTTGCCTACGCTGCCGGTAAGCCGCTCGTATGCGTCAACCATCTGGAGGGGCATCTGTTTGCCAACCTGCTGGCGCAACCCGACCTCAAACCGCCGTTTATCTTCACGCTTGTCTCGGGTGGGCACACCATGCTCGTGCACGTGAAGGCGTGGGGCGACTACGAGGTGCTCGGTGAGACGCTCGACGACGCTGTGGGCGAGGCCTTCGACAAGGTAGCCAAGGCGTTGGGTCTGGGCTATCCCGGTGGCCCCATCATTTCCAAGCTGGCCGAGACGGGCAACCCCAAGGCGATCGATTTCCCCCGTGCGCTTAACAGCAGGGGAGACTATCGCTTCTCGCTTTCGGGCCTTAAAACCGCTGTGACGCTCTACATTGAACAGGAGACCAAGGCCGGGCGCACGATTCACCTGCCCGATCTGGCAGCTTCGTTTGAGGCAGCTGTCTTTGACGTGCAGTACAAGAAGGCCAAAAACGCACTGCACGCTACCGGATGCAAGGAATACTGCATCGGTGGCGGCGTCTCGGCCAACCCGCATCTGCGCGAGATGATGATCAAGAAGCTTGGGCGTCAGGGGATTCGCGTAACGGTGCCGCCCTTGTCTGCCTGTACCGATAACGCAGCCATGATCGCGGAGGTCGCCCGCCGTAAATTCGACCGAGGCGAAATCTCGCCGTTCGACGTCGATGCCGATCCGAACATGACGCTGTAGTTGTACGGGTGCGGTCCCCGGCGCTGCCCGGGCGCCAACGGCCGCATATGAACTTTCCTGCTCTACAGTCCTGCTCACGACGGAGGCCACATTAAGTGGCCTCCTGTT
>CABUDI010000039.1 GCA_902490305.1 uncultured Collinsella sp. | reverse complement strand
CAAACATGTACACCAGCATCCAAAGTCGACATTTTTCGACATCTTTGGATGCTGGTGTACATGTTTTTGCTACATAGTCGTTGGGGACGTCCTTAAATGACCAGTCGTTAAAGAACGCCCCCGATGACTAGTTAGCCGTGGAAGCGAGCTGTGGGTGCAAGCGGCTGTTCACGAAAGACGCGCTCGACGGCAGCGCGGTATTCGTCGACCTTTTTGGTCTTGCGTACGATCTTGTGGACGGTAGCGGGATCAGCGAAAGCGCACTTGGCGTAGAACCACCACTCCTTCATGCGGAAGACCGCATTGCCGCCAATCTCTTCTGCATATGCCGCAAACAGCGTGTCGTGGAAGCGCTGCAGCTCAGCAGCCGTTGCAGCAGGGCCGCCCTTGACCATGCGAGCCAGAGCGGGGTTCGCGAGCAGGCCACGCCCCAACATCACATGGCGCGTGCCGGGATAGGCCTCCACCAGCGCGTCCATATCCTCAAGATCAAAAATGTCACCGTTATAGGCCACGGGGAACGGCGCACGCTCCAGCGTCTCGCCATAAAACTCTTTGCGCGGCAAGCCCGTATAGCGGTCCTTCTGTACGCGCGGATGCACGATCAGCTCTGCCAACGGCATGCGGCAATACAGATCGAGCACGCGCTCGTATTCGTCGTCATTCTCCAGCCCCAGCCTGGTCTTTACCGACACCGGCAACGGCGACCGCTCGCACACATCGCTTAAGAACGCCTCGAGCTCGTCGAGATTGCGCAAGAAACCCGAGCCCTTGCCCTTGGCGACAACCGTTCCCGAAGGGCAACCCAAGTTGAGATTGACCTCGCGGTAGCCCATGTCGGCGAGCACCTGTGCCGCCCACACAAACTCGTCCGCGTTCTTGGACATCAGCTGAGGCACCACGTTGAGCCCCTGGTTATTGGCAGGATCGATCTCCTTAAACGCCTTGCCGCCAAAGCGGTTTCCCACCCGCGGCGGCGGCAAAAACGGCGTGTAATAGCAATCGAGCGCACCGAAGCACTCCGCATGCACGCGACGGAACACATGCCCGGTAATCCCCTCCATAGGGGCCAGCGAAAGGATCATCTACTCTTCTCTCATATCAACACAACAAAGGGGCCGTCCCTTTGTCACATGCATTATGCCTTGCGCTTCAGGCGATTCACAAGGAAGAGGTAGCTACTGAACGATGACCACCCTCCAGCCGCACCCCATACAACGAGGTTTAATACTTTTCCCGAGAAGTGAACGAGTGAAAACGGGCCCCCGAAGCATCGGCACTTTCGAGATGCAATTTCCTGCGGTTTTGCCAGCCAAATCCTGCGGGTTTGACGTCTAAAAATGTCGATGCTTCGGAGGTCCAAGTATGGCCGTTCACTTCTCGGAAAAGTATTAGACCTCGATTTACATGCCACTCAATGTGACAAAGTGGCTGCTCCTTTGTCACATTCGATGAAAAAGGGCACCGATGTTAGTCGATGCCCCAAAGCGGCTGCAGGTTAAGCCCTACAGCGTATGTCTAAGACGAATCGAACTATTCGTCCCAGGAGAGGTTCTTACCAGTCTTTTTTGCCAGCAGCAAGAACAGGCCGATAATAACGTTGCATGCGATGCAGAAGATGAAGACGCCCTGGAAGGAGCCGACAAGCTCATAGACCTTCATCATAACGGGCATGCCAAAGGCGCCGACGATATAGCCCACGGAGCAGATCAGCGCGAAGATGCGACCGAAATCGCGGGAGCCAAAGACATCCATAACCAAAACGGTCAGGGCAGTGCCAGCGATGACGTACATTACGTCGTTCACGCCTGATGCGAGGATGCTGAGCGTCGAGTTGCCGCTGCTCATCATGAGCATGACAAAGGAGAGGATGGAGACAGCGAGCCAGCCCAGAATGGCCTTCGTGCTGCCGAACCTATCGCAAGTGGTGCCGACGATCGGATTGAGGAACAGATCGAAGAGCGATGCAGCGGATACCATGAAGCCGCCCACCATGGGGCTAAAACCAACCTCGGAAGCATACGTCGGGAAGAGCTGGTTCATGCAGCAAGTGAGCTGAACGAGACAGAGGAAGCCGATGCAGAAGAAGAAGGCAGGCGACTTAATGGCGCGCGCATAGCTAACGCCACGCGTGCTATCCTCGGTCGTCTCCTCGGTCTCGGTGACCGTCTCGCCCTCGACGTAGCCATAGGGCAGCATGCCCTTGTCCTGAGGCTTATAGCGAATAATCAGGACGGAAGCGGGGAGAATGAGCACGGCGGAGACGCCAGCGAGCACCAGATAGCCAGTCCTCCAGCCAGCGGCCTCGATGACAGAGGTGATGACGGGGCTCATGATGAGCATGTAAATCGAGTTCACTGCCCAAGCGAGACCGATTGCCAGGCCACCAGATTTTTTGAACCACTGGTCAATAACGTCGGACATGGCGACGCCGGTGGTGAAGGCGAAGCAAACGCCAATCAGGGCGCCAGCGGCGATGAACATCCAGACTTCGGTGTAGAAGGCCATGCCTGCGCCGGCAGCAAGCAAAATAAGCTCGACAACGGGGAGCCAAACCTTGCCAACGACCTTGGGAATGAGTTTTCCGACAAACGGAAGAGCTGCCGCAAGACCAATGAGCGTTGCGGTGAAGTAATACGAGAAGATGGAATAGTCAAACCCGAACTCCTCGCACACGGGTGCGACGAAGGAGCCCGCGATGACGCTATAGGATCCGGTCGTGCCGGCAGACATAAGGCCGAGCGCGATTACGAGAACCCATGCGTAAACCTTGCTGCTCTTTAACTTTGCATTTTCCATTGATACAGCTCCTAGAGACCCAGAAGGGCACACATAACGGCCTTGATGGTGTGCTGACGGTTCTCTGCCTCACGGAAGATGACCGAAGCGTTGGCCTCAAAGCACTCGTCGGCAATCTCAAAGCCCTCGGTGATGATTTCGCGATGGAGGTCGTTCTTGCACTGGTCGAGGAGCATTTTGCCGACACGGTGATCTGCGTTATGGACAGAGGGAAGCTCATGCATGCAGAAGATGTCGGGATTGTTGGTGCGCTTGCACAGCTCGCTGGTGACGCGATAGGGGTACAAAGACTCGGCATCGCCCAGCCAGGAGTTGTAGTCGTCGGGATCCAGAACCTCTTCGCCGCACTCGGGGTTGATGTAGCGCCACTCCTCGGTAACGATAACGTCAACGCCATCCAGGGCATCGAGGTCAGAGGTGATGGTAAAGGTCCTATTGGGAGCGTACTTGGCGTAGCAGGCCTCCACCTCTTCGATCATTTCCTTGCACATCTGATGACGGAGGTCGTCGGGGCCGATGGCGAGGAAGTCCATGTCGAGCATAGCGCACAGACGGCCATACCACACCGGGGCGCCGGCGCAGTTGCCAACGAAAGCCATCTTCTTGCCGCGGCTCGTACGCAAACCGCCCCATTGCTCTTCCATCGTAAGAGCGTCAGCGAGCATCTGAGTCGGGTGATCGCCGAGAGTAAGGGCATTGATGACCGGAATGTCAACCAGGTCGGCGACGTCATAGAGGAACTGCTCGTCCTTCTGTGCGCGATAGACGATGAGATCATACATGCCGTTAAAGACGCGCATGGCGTCCTTGACGGTCTCGCAGTCACCCATGTGGGAGTTGGTCAGATAAGTGAAGCCCATGCCCAAATCGTTGCAGGAGGTCTCGAATGCGCAACGAGTACGGGTCGAGCCCCACTCAAAGTTGGCGAGGACGTTTTTGCCGGGGAAGTAGCGCTGGTCGACACCAGACTTCTTCTGAGCCTTAAGGTTCCAGGCAAGATCGATGAGATAGCGGAAATCCTCGGAGGAGAGATCATGGATGTTGATGTAGTCGCGACCGCGGAGGCTGTTGTTCATGCCTATTTCCTTTCGAATTATTATCAAAATTATTGTTGAATGTGTCCCCGAGGAAAACACGGATATCCCTCGGGGAGCGGTACATGTGGCGCCTAAGCCAAAGAGCGCAGGCTCTAAGGCTCACTAACGACTGGCCGCCACGTCCTTAGTCCAGCAGTGCACGCCGCCGCCGGACAGGTTAAGCGCGAGGGAATCAATCATGATGACCTTGCGATCGGGGAAGCAGCTCTCAAGAACTGCCTTGGCCTGCTCATCCTTCTCTTTCACGACCTCGCTCATGCCCTCGTGGTAATAACGCTGGCCAAGAACGACGCCGTTGCAAATCAGGAAGTTGCAGTAGCTCGCTGCGGCGTAGAAGTGGACGGGGCCCTCGGGCCAGGGGGTGCCATCCATAAACTTGCCGCCCATTTCGTCGATGAAGCCCTTATAGAGCTCGTAATCTTCATCGCCAGGGGCGATAACGACTTCAATAGGCTCGGCGGTGGGCATACGAACGATCTCGAAGGGCTTGCCCTCCCAGTCCGTTTCGTTGCTCAGGATCTCGTAGGCTGCCTCAATGCGGCGACGAGACTCTGCTCCAGCCTTGCTCGAGGCTGCCTCTTCATCGGACACCTCGGCAAGAAGAATCTTGTTCGGAGTGATAAAGCGACACATCTCATCAATGTGAGCTGCAAAGCTCATGCCAAAGACGGGAGTTCCGTCTTCCTTCTCGTCGAGGATACCCAGTCGATAGTCGTCGTCCTCGAGCATAGGCTGCGGAAGCCAGATAACCTTGTTGAGGTTGTAGATGCGCTTATACTCGGCCTCTATTTCCTCTTTCGTGAACTCGGGATTACGCTTGCGGCATTCCGTGTCCTCGATGGCGATCAGAGTGCCGTGACCGTCAAACTCGCGGTCGCCGCCCTCCGAAACCATTTCGGAATTGACGATATCGAAGCAACCGAGCGCAACCGCCATGTGAACGGCTGCCTTACGTGCGGACTGGCACTCCGGGGAGTTCTTGTCCCACACGCCGTAATAGGTCCAAGCGGGGTTGACCATATAAGAATGGCCCTTGTCGTCGACCATGATGCTGGGACCGTTGTCGCGGACATAGAAGTTGGAGTCTTCGAACTGCGTGATCTCGATGCGATCGAGATCAACCCCCTCCTCCTTCAGGCGCGAGCAAGCCTCCTCATAGGAGCCGGGGGTGCCGCAATTGAGGTTGACCGTAACGTCGCCATACTCGAGCAGAGCCTTGATCACGTCAACGCAGGGCTGGCGGTTATCGTAGCCCTCTGCACGGATGTAATCGGGAAGCCATGTCACATAGACGTTGGAGCGCTTCTCGAACTCGCCCGGCATACGATAGTTCTCGTACATGGTTGGTCCTTCCGTCGGGTTTCCCGCGATGCTGTCCGGCCGCGACAATAGCGGGGTTTCACCTGCTATAGTACTACTATACCTACCGTTCGGTAGATAATTTTGAATAATTGCCGCTCGCCTACTGATACATACCGTTCGCCGTATATAGTGGTCATGTTTGGACACGAACTGATATTCCGTTGCCATCCTTAATAATGTTGGTAGTGCGGAAGTGATTTGCAATGGAGAAATGCAGCGTGAGCACAAGAAAAAAAATATTGGACGCAATGTACGATCTTGTGGCAGAAGTCGGTTATGACAAAGCGTCTATCGGAAAGATTTGCGACTTTGTCGGTATATCCAAGCCGTCGGTGTACTACTACTTTCCCTCAAAAGAGGAGATTTTCACTACGCTCTTGGACAGCATGTTTCCGACCATTGACTATCAGCGCGACTACTCGCTAATAGTCGATAGGGACGGGTTCAAGGCCGCGCTTATCGAGCTCGGCAATTCAGTTATAGGTGGCTATCGAAGCGATGAAAAGCGCCGGCGCGTGCTGGCCGAGGTTAGCGTTCAAGCAAATCGAATTCCTGCAGTTCAGGAACGTCAAGCGACGGCGACCAAACGAACCATGGATGCGCTTAAAGACATCCTTCTTCATGGTGTAGAGATTGGCGCGTTTTCCGATAGCGCCGACGTAATGCTCTACGTACAAATTCTTTATACCGTTCTGGAGGGAGCAAGCAATACGGTCGCTCAAGGTGAGGATATTGATGAGAAAGCGGTTTGGGCGGGAATAGTCGAGCTTATGTTCAAATAGACCAGCCAAGCTGAAGCGCATGTTGGCGCCCATGGTGCCTGCGGGCAACCTTTAAAACGAAAACAGGGGTCGACTCCAATCTGGCTTGGAGTCGACCCCTGTTGCGTGGCAATCTATGCCGGTGCAATCGGCGCTTATTACTTTTCAGCAGCCTTATTGAGAAAGCCGGAAACGATAGCAAACGCAGCAATCATAAGGTTGCAGGCAATGCAGAAGATAAATACTCCCTGGAATGACCCTGCCATGCCGTAAACCTTCATCATGACCGGCATTCCAAAAGCACCGACGACATAGCCCGCTGAGCAAACGATCGAATAGATCCTTCCAAAATCGCGTGATCCAAAGAGCGAGAGGAGAAGCATCGGCATTGCGGTTCCAACGATGGCGAACATGACATCGTTTACACCAGCTGCAATGATGGAAACGGTCTCATTGCTTCCGCCAATGATAAGAAGCAGGAATGAAAGAATGCTGACACCTGTCCATGCGACCGTTGCTTTAATAGCGCCAAGCTTGTCGCATGTTTTGCCCACGAAGGGATTTAGGAAGATATCGGAGAGTGAAGCTGCCGAGACCATTAAGCTTCCTACGATAGGATTGAAACCGACCTCGCTTGCATAGGTTGGAAACAGCTGGTTCATGCAGCAGGTGAGCTGCGCCACGCAAAGCAAGAGGACACAGAGAATAAAAGACGGCGTTTTCGCGGCATCGCGGAGTGCCATGCCCGAAAGGACATCTTCCTGCTCATCGGCGCTGCAGCTCTCATGGGTTTCGGAGGCGGTCTCTCCGTACGGAAGCATATTGCGATCAGAGGGGTTAAGGCGAATGATAAATGCGCTTGCAGGCAAAATCATAGCTGCAGAAACGGCCGCAAGCACGATGTATCCCGTACGCCAGCCTTGCTGCTCGATGACCAGCGTAATGACAGGACTCAATAACAGCGTGCAGAGAGAATTAACGCCCCAAGCGAGGCCGATGGCGAGACCGGACGATTTGCTGAACCATTGGTCAATGACATCGGACATGCAGACGCCCGTTGTAAACGAAAAGCAGATGCCGATCACTGCGGCGGAGACGGTGAACATCCAGACCTCGGTGTAGAACGCCATTGCGGCGCCGGCGGCAATAAGGACGAGTTCAATGCAAATATGCCATGGTTTGCCGATTACTTTTGGAATGAAGCGACTCAAAAGCGGAAGCCCAAGCGCAAGGCCAAGAAGAATCGCGGTGAAATAGAAAGAAAAAGAAGTGTAGTCAAAGCCCAGATCTTCACATACTGGAGCAACGAATGAGCCGGCAATAATGCTATATGTGCCAGTTGTTCCGGCGGACATTAAGCCGAGCGCAATAACGACGACCCAAGCAAATGCGCCGCTTTCACGGAGACAATCTTTTTGGCTCTGTTAGACCAGGATTGACATACATGTGTCCCCACGGTGCCATATCT
>CABUDI010000038.1 GCA_902490305.1 uncultured Collinsella sp. | reverse complement strand
CCCACCATTCCACCCCCAATATGTTGTAAAACACCCCCGAGCATATGTTCGAAAACACAATATGTTGTGTTTACAGCAAAGGCGGGATGCCACCTGTGGCACCCCGCCTTTCAACCTCAACCTTCAAGTTGACCTTGAGGCGATTTTTGCGTCCTTTTACATGGCGTTCACATCGCCCCCAAACTCCCCCACCCAAGGCACGTGCGGCCCACCACCGCGACGACAAGTGGCGAAAAATGGGACGGGCCCCAGATTGCCCATGCGCGCGCAAAAGCACGCCGCAGCAATCTGGGGCCCGTCCCCAAATACCTATAAATATGCAGGCCAGCGATGTGTTAACGATGCGCCAGCGGATGCGCCGCCAGATAGACCTCGGTCAGTTGCGTGCGGTCGACATGCGTGTAGACCTGCGTGGTCGAAATATCGGCATGGCCCAAAATCTCCTGCAGCACACGCAGGTCGGCACCGCCCGCGAGCATGTGGGTGGCAAAGGAGTGGCGCAAGGTATGGGGATGGAGCCCCACCAGCCCCACCTGACGCCCATACCGCTCGCATATCGCATGCACGGCCTGGCGCGACAGGCGACGTCCGTTCTTATTTAAAAAGACCGCCGAGGTCTCGGTTCCGCGGGCATGGGCCGCCAAGCGAGAACGTCCCTCAGTTACATAGAGCATCAGAGCTCGCGCCGCGCTTCCCACCAGCGGGGACAGGCGTTCCTTTGAGCCCTTACCGCGAACGAGTACAAAGCCATCGTCAATATGGATATCGCCCACATCGAGCCCCACCAACTCGCTCACACGCAAACCGCATCCGTAGAGCACTTCCAAGATGGCATGGTCGCGCAAGCCCATCTCGCCCTCGGGGAAGTCTTGATCGAGCAGAGCCGAGACATCCTCCACCGATAGATACTCCGGCAAACGCTCAGCCTTTTTAGGCAGGCGCAACGCCGCCGTTGGATTTTGGGCTACAGCCCCATCGCGCACCAAAAAGGCATGCAGGCCCTTCACGGCCGCAAGCGCACGCTCCACCGAGGCATCGGAATAGCCCCCATCGCGACGGTCGGCAACAAAGCCCTCCACGACCTGACGGGTCACCTCTTCAAAAGACACAATACCCGCCCGCTCCAGATAGGCGCAGTACGTCGTCAGGTCACGACGATAGGCCGCAATCGTGTTGCGCGCCAAACCCCGCTCGACCGCGAGGTAATCGAGATACTCCCCCGCCGCCACGGCGAGCGACGAGGGAGTAGCTTCGGTATGTTCCTTATTCGCCGGCACCCTTAGTCCGTAGCGAGGTTCATGGGCGTCACCTGCAGACGGTCGACACCCTCGTGCTGGCCGATCGAAGCGCGCACGAACTCGCGGAACAGCGGCTGCGGGTTGGTCGGGCGGCTCTTGAACTCGGGATGAGCCTGGGTTGCCACATACCACGGATGCACGTCGCGCGGCAGCTCGACCATCTCGACCAGGCGCTCGTCGGGCGACAGACCCGAGATAACCAAACCGGCGTCCTCGAGCTGGTCACGGAAGGCGTTGTTGAACTCAAAGCGGTGACGGTGACGCTCGTAGACGAGCTCCTCGCCATATGCCTCGCGAGCAAGGGTATCGGCGGCGAGCTTGCACGGATAGGCGCCCAGGCGCATGGTGCCGCCCTTCTCGGTCACGTCCTCCTGCGAGCTCATCAGATCGATGACGCTAAACGGGCCGTCCGGATCGAACTCGGAGGAGCTGGCGCCGGCAAGGCCGACGACGTTGCGGGCGAACTCGCACACGGCCACCTGCATACCCAGGCAAATGCCCAGATACGGAATCTTGTGCTCACGGGCAAACTCGGCCGCGAGGATCTTGCCCTCCAGGGCGCGCTTGCCAAAGCCGCCGGGGACCAGGATGCCCGAGGCGTCGCCCAAAACCTCGGAGACATTCTGCTCGTCGAGGCTCTCGCCGTCGACCAGCTGGACGTCCACATGGCGATCGTAGAAGACGCCCGCATGGTGCAGGGCCTCGATAACCGACAGGTACGCATCGGGCAGCTGCGTGTACTTACCCACGACGGCGATCTTCACCTTGTCGGCGTGATGGTTGGCGTGATTCTGTTTGCGCAGGAACTCGTTCCACTCGCTCATGTCGCGCTCACGCGGATCCAGACCCAGGCGTTCGCAAATGCGCAGGTCAAAGTCCTGCTCGGCAAGCAGCTGCGGAACATCGTAAATGCTCGCGCAGTCCTCGTTGGTAAAGACGCAATCGGTGTCGACGTCGCAGAAGCTTGCGATCTTTCCGCGGATAGCGTCATCGATATGGTGGTCGGAGCGCAGCACGATGATATCGGGCTGGATGCCAAAGCTGCGGAGCTCCTTGACGGAATGCTGCGTGGGCTTGGTCTTGACCTCGTGGGCGGCGGCGATATAGGGAACGAGCGACACGTGGATGTAGCAGACGTTCTCGGGGCCGGCCTCCTTGCGGTACTGGCGGATGGCCTCGACAAACGGCTGCGACTCGATGTCGCCGATCGTGCCGCCCAGCTCGGTGATGACTACATCGGAGCCGGTCTGCTCCTCGATGCGGCGGAACTTGTCCTTAATGGCATTGGTGACGTGAGGAATCACCTGCACGGTACCGCCCAAAAAGTCGCCGCGACGCTCGCGGGCGATCAAGCTCTTATAGATGGCGCCGGTCGTAAAGTTGGAATCGCGGGTCAGGTTCTCATCAATAAAGCGCTCGTAATGACCCAGGTCCAGGTCGGACTCGTAACCATCCTCGGTAACGAAGACCTCACCATGCTGGAAGGGGCTCATGGTACCGGGGTCGACGTTCAGATACGGGTCGGCCTTCTGCATCGTTACTTTGTAGCCACGCGACTTGAGCAGACGGCCCAGCGAGGCCGCGGTGATACCCTTGCCCAGGGACGAAACCACGCCACCGGTTACGAACACATGCTTGGTCATATTGAGTTACCTGCGCTTCCCGTAGAAGTTGTTTATCCACATCTTACGGGTCTTCATTGTAATACTCGCGCCGCGGACCGTTCGCAATTTTTCTCGCGTGCGATTGCATTTCTCAATCTTGAAACAAAACGCCGCCCGGTTTCCCAGGCGGCGTCGCTGTGGCAAGGGTTACATGCTGCTATCGATCAGCAACCTCGTCCTCAAGCATTTCTTGAACGAGCATGCCGGTACGGACGCCCTCAAGATACCACTCGCCACGTTCGGTGAGGCAAATGCCATTTGCAAGCTGACCGCCGTCGTCGCTATAACGCGAGACGACATCAATCATGCCTTCGGAATCCAAGCGATCGATTGCGGCGCGGACACGATACGGCGAAACCCCCACGCGCTCGGCAAGCGTTTTGCGCGAGAAACCATACGGCCCGCCATTGTCTTCGGTTTGCTGGTCGATCTCCATCAACACCAGCACCTCGACACGCTTCATATCGTTGACACTCGCACGACCCTTGCCCGCCATAGCAGCCTCCTCAAACCGAGCACGAGCATCTAACGCGCCGTGCGCGACCGACACACCTCACGATGGCAGGTAATATCCATCATGCGGCATCCCGCTAAGGATGAAACAGTTACGGTTATTGTATACCGCTCAAATTGTTTCTAGGCAGGTAAACAGCTATTTTTCGCCGAAATAGGCGCTTTATTGATCAAAAAGCCGTACCGGGCGCTAACCCGATACGGCCAAAATGCAATGCAATTACCGCGGTGCTTCAAACTTAGCGATGGAAGAAACCGCGGCGCTCAAACTTGGGCTCGCAGCACACGTTGATACCCAGTTTGCGCAGTACCGTCTCGTCCGTCGGCGAGATAATCACGCTAAAGAAGGCATCGCAACCGCGCAGCTGCTCCAGGCCCGAAAGGACGCGAGCGGCCGTCTCACTCGTGGCCGAGGTGATCGACAGCGCCATAAGCGTCTCGTCGGTGTGGAGGCGCGGGTTTTTGCTGCCCAGGAAATGCGTCTTGAGCTTGCTGATGGGCTCGATCGCCTCATCGCTGATAACCTCGAGCTCAAGGTCGACGCCCGAGACGTGCTTGAGGGCGTTCATAATGAGCGAACTTGCGGCGCCCAGGCGCGTGGAGGTCTTACCGGTCACCACGGAGCCATCGGGCATGACCATGGCACCCACGGGACCACCCGTCAGTTGCTCCCTGGTGAGGGCCGCCGAGCGCGCCGGTGAGTAGTTCTTATCGATGCCGGCTTTCTTCATAATAATCTTGAGACGGTCGACTTGCTCATCGCCCACGCCGGTACGGCGCACATTTTCGACCGCGGTAAAGTAGCGGCGGACAATCTCCATCTTGGAAGCGTCGCGGCAGGCATCGTCATCGGTGATGGCAAAGCCGACCATATTGACGCCCATGTCCGTAGGGCTCTGGTAGGGGCTCTTGCCCAGGATCTTTTCCATCAGGGCACGGACTACCGGGAAGGCCTCGACGTCGCGGTTGTAGTTGACCGTGGTCTTGTTGTAGGCCTCAAGGTGGAACGAATCGATGATATTGGCGTCGTCGAGGTCAGCCGTGGCGGCCTCGTAGGCAATATTGACCGGATGCGTCAGAGGAAGATTCCAGACCGGGAAGGTCTCGAACTTGGCATAGCCGGCGGCGGTACCGTGCTTATGCTCGTGATACAGCTGCGAGAGGCAAGTAGCGAGCTTGCCCGAGCCGGGGCCGGGTGCCGTCACGACAACGAGCGGACGCGTGGTCTCGACAAACTCGTTCTTGCCGTAGCCATCGTCGGACACGATCAGATCGCCATCGTGCGGATACCCCTCGATGGGATAGTGCAGCTTGGCGGGAATACCGAGCGCGTTCAAGCGGTTGCGGAACACATCGGCAGCAGGCTGGCCGGCGTACTGGGTGATGACCACAGCCGCGACGGCAAAGCCGTTGCCGCGGAACAGGTCAACCAGGCGCAGCACATCCTCGTCATAGGTAATGCCAAGGTCACCACGAGCCTTGTTTTTCTCGATGTGGTTCGCGTTGATCGCGATGATAACCTCGACATCGTCGGCGATGCTCTTGAGCATGCGGAACTTGCTGTCCGGTTCAAAACCCGGCAGCACGCGGCTCGCATGATAGTCATCGAACAGCTTGCCGCCAAACTCCAAATAGAGCTTGCCACCAAACTGTGAGATGCGCTCCTTAATGTGAGCAGCCTGCAGCTCGATATACTTCGCGTTGTCGAAACCCTGGCGCATATATGGCTCCCGTCCCGTTTCCATTTAATGTTCTAGGCGATTATAACGGAGCCCGCCCTCCCCGATACCCAGACCATCAACAGGCACCAACCAAACATCCGTCAAACCTCTTGTCGGACATATTTGGTGCAAACTAACCTGACCCCATTGCACCGCCCCATAACACCAACAATGGCAGCGCCGCAGGTGGAGCAAAAGTCAGCGAAAGCCCGCCAGAGCGAGCAAGGTGACGTGAAAGAGGAGGGCATAGGCCTTTTGGCCATGCCCGACGATTGAACGTCAGATTGCCGCTCTGGCGGGCTTGCAGCGTCGAGTGGTTCCGGCGTTTGGTAAAACGCCGGAACACAAGAGCGCCCCCTCCCGCGCACGGAACGGAAGGGGGCTAAAGGTAGGAGTCTACCGGTGGGTTTACCCCGCCGGACAGACGATGACCAGGTGATCCTCTACAGGATCGTCAAGGTTTCCGTGGGGTACCCGTTGGGTACTTAGATCAACACGCAGGCGACGGTCAGGATGATGGCGCAGACGACGGAGAGCGCGACGATGAGCTTAAGGGCAAACTTGAGCCAGGTCGTCCACTCGATCTTGGCCAGGGCGAGACCGCCCATGATGGCGCCGGAGGTCGGGGTGAATAGGTTCACGACACCGATGGCGGCGGAGAAGATCATGACCATGACCTCAGGCGAGAAGCCGAGCTTAACAGCCAGCGGTCCCATGATGGGCATGGAGACGGTGGCCATACCGGAGGTCGAGGGGATCAGGAAGGACAGGCCGAAGTAGACCAGGAAGCTCATGGGAGCGAAGATCACACCGGACAGGCCAGCCAGGGCATTGGCGGCAGCGTCGAGGACGTAGACGTCGAGGCCGGTGTTAGCCATGAGGACGGAGATACCACGAGCGAGGGCGATGACGAGAACAACGGACATCATGTCGGCAGCGCCGGTGATGAAGGTGTTGACGATCTGCTTCTCGGACAGGCCACCGATGATACCGATCAGGACAGCCATGAGGAAGAACCAGGTGGAAGCCTCGTCGAAGTACCACTGGCCAATGGGCAGGCCGGTGATCAGGGCAGACCAGCCCTGGACGACGGCGTTACCGTCGGCATCGTAGACAGCGCCAGCGTCAAAGAAGTTGGCGACGCCCTCGTTGAGGTCGGCCAGCGGGATGAAGCCGACGATCATGACGACGAAGGTGAAGGCAAAGGCGATCAGAACACCCTTCTGACGACCGGTGAGCTTGACCTCATTGTGAACCTCGGAAGCAGCCTTGCCGTGAGCCTCTTCGGCGTCCTTGAGCTCCTGCATCGACAGGATGGTGGAACCCTTGTCAGCCTTGACCTTCTTGGCATAGCTCATGACGAAGAAGATGGACATAGCAGTGGTAACAATCCACAGGACGGCACCGAGGCCGATGATGATGGACTGGTTGACCTCAATGCCAACGCCGGTCAGAGCGTCGACGGCAGCGCCGACGGCGAACGGGTTAACCGTGGAGCCCAGGCAGCCGCAGCCAGCGCCGAGCAGGACGGTGGCGGCACCGACCATCGGGTCGAAGCCAGCGGCCATCATGGTAGCGGCAAGCAAGGCGTAGAAGGGAACGGTCTCCTCGCACATACCATAGGTGGTACCACCGAGGGAGAAGATGAGCATCAGCACGGGAATGAGCATAATCTCGTTGCCCTTAAGCTTCTGCACCAGAACGGCGATGCCGTTGTCCAGGGCGCCGGTCTCGGTCATCATACCGAGGAAGCCGCCCAGGATCATAACGAAGAGGCAGACGGGCAGAGCGTCAGCGAAGCCCTTAATCGGGGCGGTGCAGAAATCGCTCAGACGGGCGGCAGTAACCGCGCCGCCGGACGTGCCGGAGACGATAACGGTAATCACTGCGACAATTGCCAGCAGAGCAAGAAGAATGGTGAACGATGAAGGCATACCGCGCTTTTTCTTAGCGGTCTCAGTCATAGTTCTCATCCCCCCTTCATAAATCATTTACTGATCTCGCCAGAAGCGGCTCTTCCGTGCCGTGCCTGCCGCTTGATGCGAGATTATTACCAGATAAAACTGCTCGGGGTGTGCAGCAATACACCCCGAGCGAGATGCTAGATGCTCTTACTTGAGCGTGGCGTACATGACAGCCTTGATGGTGTGCATGCGGTTCTCGGCCTCGTCGAAGACCTTGGAAGCGGGGCTCTCGAAGACCTCGTCGGTGACCTCCTGCTCGGTGATGCCGAACTGCTCGCACTTCTCGGCGCCAATGGTGGTGTTGGTGTCGTGGAAGCTGGGCAGGCAGTGCAGGAAGATGGCACCCGGGTTGGCCATAGCCATGACCTCGGAGGTGACACGATACGGGGTGAGCTGAGCGATGCGCTCGGCCCAGACCTCGTCGGGCTCGCCCATGGAGACCCACACGTCGGTGTAGATAACGTCGGCACCGGTGACGCCGTCCTTGACGTCGGTGGTCAGCTTGATGGTGCAACCGTTGGCCTCGGCGATGGGCTTGCAGGCCTCGATGACGTCGTCGGCGGGCATGCACTCCTCGGGGCCGCAGGCCACGAAGTTCATGCCGAGCTTGGAGCAGACAACCATGAGGGAGCGAGCAACGTTGTTCTTGCAGTCGCCCATGAAGACGAGGGTCTTGCCCTTGATGTCGTAGTTGAAGTTCTCCTGGACGGTCAGGATGTCGGCGAGCATCTGGGTGGGATGCCACTCAGTGGTCAGGCCGTTCCACACGGGCACGCCGGACTTAGCAGCGAGCTCCTCGACGTCATCCTGGGCAAAGCCACGGAACTCGATGCCGTCATACATGCGGCCGAGAACGCGGGCGGTGTCCTCGATGGACTCCTTCTTGCCCATCTGCGACGAACCCGGATCGAGGTAGGTGACGCCCATGCCCAGATCCATGCCGCCGACCTCGAAGGCGCAGCGGGTACGAGTAGAGGTCTTCTGGAAGAGCAGAACGATGTTCTTGCCCTCGAGATAGCGGTGCGGAACGCCAGCGCGCTTCATATCCTTGAAGTTCTTGGAGAGCTTGAGCAGGTACTCGATCTCCTCGGTGGTGAGGTCGAGAAGCTTGAGGAAGCTACGGCCGGAGAGGTTAACACCCATGGTTTGATTCCTTTCGAAGAAATGAATTACGTAAGTATTAGTGGTGCCCGTTTAACGGGCGAAGCCGGTGCGGTTGTAGGGGGACCGCACCGGAAACGGAAAGACTTAGAGGTCCTCGCGCCAGAAGGGCATGCTCATGCAGCGCGGGCCGCCGCGGCC
>CABUDI010000037.1 GCA_902490305.1 uncultured Collinsella sp. | reverse complement strand
AACTGCGGGAATGGCCTATTTGCTCAATGTGTTCGGCTGAGATCGGAAATCAACCTGTCGATTGGCGACGCAGACGACATCTTTGGACAGATTTCGAACAGTATGTACTTCGGATTGAAACCGCCGCAGAACGTTTCACGAATGGCCGAAAAACTGTTTCACAAAACGCCGTCAAATTGTGTCACGGAGTATCGTCAAAATGTTTCACGCGCTGGTAAAACGCTATATAACAAGATCGCTCTATGGGACAAACAGACCCGATTCATTTGCCCCGCGTCTTGCTTACTGGGCGAATTGGCTGCGGTAGAGCTCGGCGTAAAAGCCGCCTGCCGCGAGCAGTTCATCGTGCGTGCCGCGCTCGATAATCTCGCCATCGCGCATTACTAGGATGCAATCGGCGTTGCGAATCGTCGACAGGCGGTGTGCCACGACAAAGCTTGTGCGGCCAGCCATGAGCTCGTCGAATGCCGCCTGCACCTGCAGCTCGGTACGCGTATCGATGCTCGACGTTGCCTCGTCCAGCAGCAGAATCGCCGGATCGGTAAGCATGACGCGCGCGATGCACAGCAGCTGTTTTTGACCCTGGCTAAACGTGCCGCCGTCCTCGCCGATCACCGTATCGTAGCCGCCTGGCAGCTGCACGATAAACTTGTGCGCATGAGCGCGCTTGGCGGCCTCGACAATCTGCTCGCGCGTGGCATCGGGGCAACCGTAGGCGATGTTCTGGGCCACCGTGCCCTCGAACAGCCAGGTGTCCTGCAGCACCATGCCAAAAGCGCGGCGCAGGCTCGCCCGTGTGTAGTCACGCGAGGAGCGACCATCGACCGCGATGCGCCCAGCATCGATATCGTAAAAGCGCAGCAGCAGGTTGATGAGCGTCGTCTTGCCACAGCCCGTGGGGCCGACGAGGGCATAGCGCATACCGGGCTTGGCATCGATGCAGATATCCTGCAGCAGTTTGTGGGCGGGCACATAGCTAAAGTCCACATGCTCAAACGAAACCTCGCCCTTCGGGGCGGCGAGCTCAATGGCATCCACAGCGTCGGGCTCCTGCTCGCGCGCATCGAGCAACGCGAACATGCGGCGCGCCGAGGCATACGCCGTCTGGATTTGCGTAATGACGTTGGTGACCTCGTTGAATGGCTTGGTGTACTGGTTAGCATAGGACAGAAAGATTTGCACGCCGCCCACCGTGAGCGCCGCAGGTACGCCCGTGATCACGCCCGTGCAGCCAATCACGGCGACCACGGCGTAGATGATGTTATTGATGAAGCGCGTACCGGGGTTAGAAAGCGAACCCATAAACTGCGCGCGCTCACCTGCCGTGTAGAGCTCAGCGTTGAGAGCATCGAAGCGCTGTTGAGCGTGCGGGCCGTAGGCGAAAGCGTCCACGAGCTTTTGCTCACCCACATACTCCTCAATATGACCGCCGAGTTGGCCCTGGATGCGCTGTTGAGCAGTGAAGCTCTTATTGGAAAGCTTGGCGATGGCACCGGCCGCAAAGATGGAAAGCGGCGTGACGAGTACCACCACGAGCGTCATGGTCAGGTTAATGGAGAGCATAAACGCGAGCGTGCCCACGATGGTGATGACGCCGGTGAAGAGCTGCGTGAAGCCCTGCAGCAGACCGTCGCCCACCTGGTCGACGTCGTTGACCACACGGCTCATGAGGTCGCCGTGAGCATGGCTGTCGATAAAGCCGAGCGGCATGCGGCTGAGCTTGTCGCTCGCCTCCACGCGCATGTCGCGCACCGTTTCGTAGGACAGGCGGTTGACGCAATAGCCCTGCAGCCACTGGAAAGCCGTTGCTCCTACCACGACGAGCGCGAGTTTGGTAACAAGCGGCAGCAGCGCGTCGAAGTCCACCTGCCCGGCGGCAACGATCAGGTCGATGCCCTCGCCGATGAGGATGGGCGTATAGAGTTGCAAGATCACCGAGATGGCGGCGCTCACAAACGACGCCGTAAACGAGACGCGGTGCGGGCGAACATAACCCAACAGGCGGCGGGTCACCGCACCCACGGGATAGCGCTCGGGGTCGCCGGGCTGGCACGGACCGTCTCCCAGGTCGTTGAGGTTATCGTTACCGGACACGTTGGCCGTCATCGTGGCGACCGAACCGGAAGAAGTATACGGATTCATTTAGCAGCCCTCCTTTGCGCAGACGGATGCGGGGGCGGTCGGGGCACCTGGGGCGAGCGCGGGCGCTGTGCTCCCCCGCTGGCCCTCAAGCTCCTCGCGGCGCAGCTGCGACTGGCAAATCTCGCGATAGAGCTGACAGGTCGCATAGAGCTCGTCATGTGTGCCCAGGCCGGCAACCGAGCCGTGGTCGAGCACGCAGATCACGTCGGCATCGCGCACGGTCGAGACGCGCTGGCTCACAATCACCGTGGTCAGCGGCAGCCCGCCCTTGGCGGCACCGCGCATGCTGCGCTCGCGAATGGCATGGCGAAGCGCCGCGTCGGTCTTAAAGTCGAGCGCCGACGCGGAGTCATCCATGATCAATATCTGAGGCGAACCAACCAAGGCACGCGCGATAGTCAGGCGCTGACGCTGGCCACCGCTAAAGTTCTTGCCGCCCGCCTCGACCGGGGCGTCTAAGCCCTGCGGCTTGTTGCGCACGAACTCGCTGGCCTGCGCCATGTCGAGTGCCGCCCAGAGCTCCTCGTCGGTCGCGGACTCGTCGCGCCAAGTCAGGTTGCTGCGGATTGTGCCGCTCACGAGTGACGCGCGCTGCGGAACGGTCGCGACCACGTGGCGCAGCTGATCGAGCGGCCAAGTGCGTACGTCGGCACCCATCACGCTTACGCCGCCGACGCCCGCATCGTACAGGCGCGGGATGAGCGAAACGAGCGTGGACTTGCCGCTGCCCGTACCGCCGATAATGCCAAGCGTTTTGCCCAGCGGCAGCTCCAGGGTCACATCGTTGACGGCGTTGGCGGCACCGGCGCCAAAGGAGAAGCTCGCATGGCTAAAGCTCAGCGCGGGGACCGGGGCGGCATTATCCGCCGCGCTCGGCTCGGGCAGAGCGACCGGCTGGTTGCCCTCGTCGGTGATGCTCGGCACGCAATTGAGCACCTCGTTGATACGTGACGCACTGGCGCTCGCCTTGGTAAAAACCACGACAAGGTTGGCGACGTACACGATGGAGGTCAGGGTCTGCGTCATGTAGTTCACAAACGCCATGACCTGACCCTGCGTGAGCTCGCCCACGTTGACCTGGATGCCGCCCACCCACAGGATGGCGCACACGCCCAGGTTCATCACGAGAAACGTGACAGGGTTGAGAATCGAGGAGAGCTTGCCCACCGCGATGGCAGTATTGGCCTGGTCATCGGCGGCTTGGGCAAAGCGCTCGCGCTCGTGGTCCTCGCGCACGAAGGCGCGAACCACGCGAGCGCCCGAAAGCCCCTCGCGGCAGATAAGCGCGATGCGGTCGAGCTTTGCCTGCAGTTGCCTGTAGTACGGAATGCAGCGCGCCATGACAAACCAAAACACCAGGCCAATGGCGGGCGTGCAAATCAAAAAGATCATGCCGAGCTTAAGGTCGATGGCAAGGGCCGCGCACATAGAGCCCACCGCCAAGAAGGGCCAGCGGATGAGCATGCGCACGCCCAGCGCCACGGCAAGCTGCACCTGGTTGACGTCGTTGGTGATGCGGGTGATAAGCGACGGCGTGCCAAAGCGGTCGAGTTCGGCATAGCTCAACTTGTTGATGTGCTCGTAGAGCGCACCGCGGATATCGGTGCCCATGCCCTGCGAGGTGAGCGCCGCCATCTTTTGGCAGACGAGCGTAAACGAGATGCCAATCACAGCCATGGCGCCAAGTACCATGCCGTAGTGGATAACGGCGCTGACATCGTGTGCGCCAATACCCTTATCGATCATCTGGGCAATCACGAGCGGTGTAAGCAGGTCAAAGATCACTTCGATCAGCTTGCACGCAGGGCCAATCACCATATAGCGGCGAAACTTGCCACCAAAACGCCTGAGCAGCTCAATCATGTATAGGCGCTCCCTATCATCATTCACACTCAATTCGAATCATGATAGTACGGTGAGCCCAAAAGAAGCGTAAACAACTCGTCATTTCTAATGGGATTCGGTTTCCAAAGAAGCGGAAAGGCACGCGCACACCCAGCCAGTGTCGGGTCGACCGCCTGGTATACTTGCATTAGTGCTACCAAGTTAGTCGCCGACCCTTGAAATGAGGTGCCGAGATGAACGACATTCTCGCAAGAAGAGCAAGACGAGCAACTGCGGGCATCGCCCTTTCCGCGGCACTTGTCGCGGGAATCGCCCCCGCAACGGCGATAGCGGCAGAAACCAGCTCCCCCACCGCTGCAGTTGCCTTGCAGACGGAAGATGCGGCCGCCGCAAAAGAAAAAGCGTATGCAGCCATGCAGGAAGCGCTCAAAAACCTCGAGGCCGCAAAAGACGCCGCAAGTCCCGAGAAACTTGCGGAAATCGATGATGACATTGCCAGTTTTCAAGAGATCCACGACATGGTGGTGACGGAAGCCGCCAAACGGAGGGAACCCCTGCCCGCCATGCAAGCGAACGTCGATGCAGCCCAAGCCAAATACGATGAGGCCCACAACCGGACAAGCGGCCTTCAGGCAGAATTAGATAAGGTACTCAAGGAGCTCGGCGACGAGGCGCCCAGCACAGCTATTAAGGAGCAAATAAAGCAGTTGCGCAGTGAGATCATGTCGGCAGAAAGGCGAGAAGAATCTTGTGAAGATGATCTTCACCGCTACCAACGCCGGCTCGAAAGCCAGGAAAAACAGGTTCAGTATTTCGAAAGTGAGGCAGAGGAAGCTAAAACCCACATCGACGAGGACATTGCCAAGCGAAATGCGCTCCTCGGCGATTTGGAAAAGGCGCAAATAGCCTATGACGACGCCTGCAAGGCATACGAAGAGGCAAAGGCCGCGGCAGACAAGGCCACCTCGCCCGAGATAACGAAACCCGCCGAGACAGTGCCTCCCTCCGGCTCAACGCAACCCGCCGAGGCGACACCGCCCGTTGCCTCGCCTGCAACCGGCAAAGACGCCCTACCAAGCTCCACCAAGCAGGCGAACTCGAGCAGCGGCAAGCAAGCAGATACGACCGCCGGCAAGCTCGCGAACACGGGCGACACAGCACCGAGCGCAATCGCACTCGCAGGAATCGCCGCCGCAGGCCTCGGAATAACCGCCACGGGTGTACGCCGCCTCAAGAACTCAAAATAGCCGCCAGAGCATACCATCTTCGCCAATCCACAAACCCAGAGACAAAAGAGGCCCGTTTCCCCAGGGAAACGGGCCTCTTTAACTGCAAAAATTCAAGCAACAGCACCGCCGCCTCTTGAACCACATAGCCATCAATGCCCAGACAACACCAGCAAGCCGCATTCCGCAAGGGATAGATTTAAATTAGATAAACGCGCCTTTACGGGTGATTTTTGGACGACGGGGCCCGGTCGGCGGCGAGGTGTTTGGTAGTCGAGCGATCCCGCAGGCGAAGCCGAGGACCAGCGAGACACCAAACACCTCGCCGCCGGCCGGGCCATGTCGCGGCACCAAAAAAGCGCCCGTGCGCTCGATGGATTCGGATGCCCGACAGAGGCTCCTTATGGCTGCTTCCTTCCGGACCTGACCAGATTCGGAACATGTCGTCATCCGAACCCATCGAACGCGCTAGGCGCTCGGTATATCTTACCCGC
This sequence comes from uncultured Collinsella sp., assembly GCA_902490305.1. Lineage (GTDB taxonomy): Bacteria > Actinomycetota > Coriobacteriia > Coriobacteriales > Coriobacteriaceae > Collinsella. Next base: position 4,132 of record CABUDI010000037.1, on the reverse strand, counting down.
TCCCGCTCACCAGAGCAAGGTAGCTAATTTGGGACGGGGCTATTTTGACTACTTGGGCAATCAGATCGGCATGTAGTCAAAATAGCCCCGCCCCAAAAAGACTGGTCTGACGCTGCGCCACGAAAAGGACCTATCTACTACGTTTAGGCCGCAGGGGTCAACCATAGCCGGCTTTTTCGAAAATCGGCAAGCTTTCTACCTGCGGTTTTGTTTTTGTAAATTCCGTGATGGTCGAGGGTGGCCGGTTTAACGTAGTAGATGGCCACGTTTCGTGGCAGGCGGTCCGACCCAAGGCACAAGGCAGCCAACCTCGAATGGCCATTCTCGAAGTTGCGGTGGAATACGGACTGAATCGGCCCCTTAAAGGCAAAAACACTCCGTATTTCACCGCAACTTATCGAGGGGATGGGTTTAGAGGCGAGCGAGGTCATAGGCTTGGGCGGCTGACTCGCCTGCACAGATCAAGTTGGTTGTGGCTTCTTGCGGATCGAGTGCCTGTTCCAGGCCCATGGGCTTGCGGCAAATCGGCAAAACCAAGTCAATACCCTGCTCACACACCGCATCCAGGTTGACGGCGCGACCGCCCACGACGGCGACCACCGGCTTGCCATATCGCTTCGCACGACGAGCCACACCCACCGGCGCCTTACCGGCGGCGGATTGCTCGTCCATATTGCCCTCGCCCGTTATGACCAGGTCGACATCGCGTACACGCTCGTCAAACCCCACGAGATCGAGCACCGTCTCCACGCCCGAGCGTAGCTCCGCACCGAGCGCCAACAGTGCGGCACCCAGACCGCCGGCGGCACCAGCGCCAGGCACGCCGAGCACCGAGCCAAATGCCCGCGCGCCCTCGGGTGTGCGCAACAACCCCTGAGCTCGCGCCTCGAAAATTGCCGCGTCGAGCAAGCGACCGTAGCCGACCATCCAGCTGTCGTACCTGCTCAGCGCCTCGGCATCATCCGCCGGCAGACCCTTCTGTCCGCCAAACACTGCAAGCGCGCCGCGACGCCCTACGAGCGGATTCTCGACATCCGAAAGCACAACGATACGAGCGCCATCCAAAGCCTGCAGCGCTGGCGCCAAATCAACGCTCGCCACCCGCTCAAGTCCGGCAAGACCGGGGGCGACATCGCAGCCCTGGTCATCGACCACACGCGCGCCCAGCACCTGCAGCATGCCGGCGCCACCGTCGTTGGTGGCGCTACCGCCCAGACCAATATAGATAGTCTTTGCGCCCGTGCGAACCGCGCGAAGCATGAGCTCGCCCACGCCATAGGTTGTAGCAACCAGCGCCGACGACTCCGTGCAAGGCGAGTATCCAATGCCGGCCGCCTCGGCCATCTCGATGACCGCGGACTCCCGCTCGACATCAACCAGCATCCGGGCAGACGTGCGCTTGCCCAAGGGACCTGCCACCTCGCAGGTCACAATCTCACCGCCGCACGCGGCGATGGCGTCGAGCGTTCCCTCTCCACCATCTGCCAGCAGCAATGTGCACACCTCGGCATCGGGCCAAACGCGGCGCACACCTTCGGCAACCGCCGCCTCCGCCTGCGCACTCGACACGCTGCCCTTAAAGGAATCGATCGCCAACAGCACACGGCGGGGCCGGCGGCACGCAGGACCAAAATCGACCGCCTCAACGGCGATATCTTCGGCACACGCGAGCGCCTCGGCATGAGCGGCATGTGCCTCAAGATCGGCCCCACAACCGCAGCCAGCACCATCGGTGCCACGCAGCCCACTAAAATAGCTGCTCAACACCTCGCGACACTCGTCCACCAGCACGCCGGCGGTCACGTTAAACCGATGATTCAGGCGCGAGTCGGCATTCAAATCGTATAGGGATCCCAACGCGCCCGCCTTGGCATCAGCCGCGCCATACACGCAGCGCCCCACGCGCGCGTTAACCATAAGCCCCGCGCACATGCAGCAGGGCTCGAGCGTCACGTAGACCGTGCAATCGGAAAGGCGCCAGCGACCGAGCGACTGAGCGGCGGCGCACAGGGCCGAAAACTCGGCATGCGCCGAAGGATCCTGGTCGAGCTCGCGGCGATTATGCTCCCTCGCGACGATCTCACCCGCGCGCACCACTACGGCACCGATCGGCACCTCGCCCACCGCCGCGGCGGCACGCGCCTCCGCCAGCGCCTCGCTCATGAACTTCTCATCGATTCCGGTGATCGTCATCGTTCGCCTCCCCTGTTGCAAATCCAAAACGATGCTATCATTACGACTCACGGAGAGATGGCAGAGCGGTTGAATGCGGCGGTCTTGAAAACCGTTGAGCGCGAGAGCGTTCCGGGGGTTCGAATCCCCCTCTCTCCGCCACTCTTAGTGACTCACCGGCGTCATGGTCCGCTCGAACAGCGCATCGACCACGTCGGCGATTTCGGATCTGCGCTCTAGTACGTGGCCCGATTCCCACCACATGGTAAAAAGCCGAATAATGCCACCGGCGACAAACTCAGACGTCGTCTCGAGTGACACGGGGGCCAGAGCATCCTCGGCAAGCACGTTCATCACACGCTCGCGGATGGAACGGGCAATGCGGTCGCAAATAACGTTGGTCAACATGCCCGACATGCTGCTAGCCAAAATGTTATCCATGAGCTGCTCGTGCGCCAGAATCAAATCCATGGCATCGTCCAAAATCGCATGTCGAAGCGCGTGCACGTCCTCGGCGCCCTCCGCGCCATCCGCATCGGCCCGCTTTTGCGGCAGTCCCGACATGAGTTCATCGATATAGAAGGCAAAGTAATCGTTTTTGTCGCGGAAGTGCTTGTAGAACGTTGTCCGACGAATCATAGCGCGGTCACACAGCATGGCAACCGTCACGTCCTCAAACCGATGCTCTTCGAGCAGCTCAGTAAAGGCCTCGAACAGGGCCCGATAGGTTTTCTTGATGCGAAGGTCCATACGTATCGCCCTCCTCAAGGAAAAGACAGCACTCACTAATCTGTCGCATATCTTACACCTGTATCGCCCACCCCCTGGCGAATGGCCTCACCTTGGTGGAAACATAACGCTTACCGGAAAGTTCGGTATCGCCAAAGGTTGCGGGTATACTAGTAGCGTTACACCAACGGCAGCCGGCGGAAGACGCCGCGGCCATTCGAAACGGAGACACCATGATTCCCGTCATCATCGGTATCGTTGTTGTCATTGTGATTGTCTGCGCCATCGCCGGCATCTACAACAACATGGTCACCAAGCGCAATCGCATTGATAACGCCTGGCAGAACATCGACACGCAGCTGCAGCGCCGCAACGACCTGATCCCTAACCTGGTCGAGACCGTCAAGGGCTACGCCAAACACGAGCAGGACACGCTTGCCGCCGTGGTCAACGCGCGCAACGCCGCCGTAAGCGCCACCACGCCCGAAGCCAAGATGGAAGCCGACAACGTGCTGACCGGCGCCCTGCGCCAGCTCTTTGCCGTGGCCGAGGCCTACCCCGACCTTAAGGCGAACACCAACTTTACGCAGCTCCAGTCCACGCTCGAGGACACCGAGAACAAGGTGAGCTACGCGCGCCAGAGCTACAACGATTGCGTGCTCAGCTACAACAACGCCATCCAGACCTTCCCGGCCGTCATCTTTGCCGGCATCTTCCAGTTTAAGGAGCGCCAGGGCTTCGAGGCAGCTGAGGCCGCCCGCCAGGCACCGACCGTCAAGTTCTAACAGATCTGCAGCATATCCTCAATCGGGTATATGCATAAACCGCCCCGTCGAATGCATACTTCGACGGGGCGGTTTCCTTTGCCGCGAAGGTCCCCCTCAAGGCACCGTGCATTTTTGGGAGTATTCAACATAACCAAGAGCTTCGGGCGCCACGATAAATGCCAAAGACCGCGAATATCCCTGCAAATCAAACGCTGTCAGCCCATAACCCCGCCCATCATTCGTAGAAAGCATCGATAAATCCCGATTTTTCGTCCGAAGTCGGTATGCAGGGGCCTTCGATTGCAGAATACTCGCAAAAATGCACGTCGCCACCACCCCCACATGGCGCGAACCAAAACAAAAGCGCGGCCTAAAAGACCGCGCACCATTTTTAATTCAGATTAATTATGGCTCTGTTAGACCAGGATTGACATGCCGACCTGCCGGCTAACTCGCCGTCTCCC
>CABUDI010000036.1 GCA_902490305.1 uncultured Collinsella sp. | reverse complement strand
AGCAAACCGTGGCCGGCCCTTCGCCTTACGTACCACCATTGGGAACTTTGGCTGATACTTTGAAAGCAATGAGGCTTTTGTTGGCAGGGCCTTTGAGCCCGATTGGGAACTTTGGGACCGCCTTAAACGTTTGTCTGGATGGGGCTTTGGGTACCCTTTGTTTTACTTTGGGTTGATACACTGAATTTGGAGGGTTTGGTTATGGGATATTTGGATCTGGCCCGTTCTCGTTATTCTTGTCGTGAATTTGAGGCTCGGGCTGTTGAGCAGACTGTGGTGGATGCCGTTGTTGAGGCTGGGCGTATTGCTCCTTCTGCTTGTAATAACCATCCAACCCGTGTGATGGTGTTGGATACGCCTGAGCTTCTGGAGAAGGCAGCTGCTTGTCAGCCTCGGTTTGCTCGTGATGGGTCTATCTTTGGGGCTCCGCTTGTTTTCCTTATTTGCAGCGTTACCGATGATGCTTGGGTGCGCCCGTATGATCAGATGAATTCCAGTGAAATCGATACGTCCATCGTGTGCGATCAGATGATGATGGAGGCCACCGAGCAGGGCCTGGGAACGTGCTGGGTATGCCATTTTAAGCCTGAGGTGGCACAGGAGCAGTTCAATCTGCCCAAGGGCGTCTATCCCTATCACATGCTTGTCTGTGGCTATCCTGCCGACCACATCGCCGACCCCGAGCATCGCGAGGCCCGTACCATTCCCCTCCCCAACTTCCTCCTCAAGTAGTTTTTTGGCACATGCCCTAAAACCTACCTTTTACCGCTCACCCATTCGCCGAGTTCTGCGCCACAATGTGCAGGGCTCGGTTTTTTATGTTGCGCGCCCCTGCACAGTCATCAGAACCACCCTTAAAAAGGGTGGTTTGCTCTTAGGGTATAACCCACGGGCCCCGGGCTCGCGTCTAAAGGCGCGGGCCCGGACTTCGTCCAGGCCTAGTGCATCTTGACCCGCGGCGCGCCGGTCGAACCGGCAGCATCACCCCCTCTTGAAGGGGTCCTCGTACTCCTTCACGCTCAGCTTGTCCAGCGCGATGTCGTGGGACTCCTGCTCCCTGATGTACTTGGCGATCGTCGCCTCGTTCAGGCCGACGGTGGACACGTAGTAGCCCTCCGCCCAGAACTTCCTGTTGCCGAACTTGTACTTGAGGTTGGCGTGCCTGTCGAATATCATCAGCGAGCTCTTCCCCTTCAGGTAGCCCATGACGCTCGCGACGCTGTACTTCGGCGGGATCGCCAGCAGCACGTGCACGTGGTCGGGCATCAGGTGCCCCTCGATTATCTCGATCCCCTTGTACTCGCACAGCTTCCTGAGGATCTCCCTATGTCGCTCCTGATTTGGTTGTAGATCACTTTGCGCCTATACTTCGGCGTGAACACGATGTGGTACTTGCACATCCACTTCGTGTGGGAAAGGCTGTAGGCCTTCTGGGCCATGGCGACCACCCCTTCGACTCGAATTCTTGACGGCCTGAACAATCGTCAATATCGGTCGGAGGGGTGGCTTTGTAAAGCCGTTTGTCTCCACCCGCCTAGCGGGTGGTTTAAAGCTGGCCGCTGCGCGGCCAGCGAACTAAAGTCTTGAATAAAAAAGGACCCGCAAGCTGCGGGTCCTTTCTAGGCACTAAATTGTAGGCCGAATGTTAGTCCAGGTCGTCGGCAGCAAAGTTGTCGATCGGGGCGAAGGGATCGGCCACGGGGACAACCGGGTCAGCGACGGGCAGCGGCTCGGCGGGAACAGTCACTGCAGGAGAAGCGGCAGAACCGACCGGCGTGGAGGCCATCAGATCGGCCGGGAAGGAATTCTGGGCATCGTCCATGAAGTGCTGGATGAGCTTGAGATACTCTGCCTTGAACTCCTCACGGGAAGCCTTGAGACGATCGATCTCCTCGAGCTCGGCCTGCTTCTCGGTCAGAGCCTGGCGGATAACCTCGCGGGCCTTGGCGTCAGCCTCGTTGCGGATACGCTCAGCGTTCTCGTTGGCATCGTTGACGATGGTCTCAGCGGTCTGCTGGGCAGCGATCAGGGCAGCGGAAATCTGGCGCTCCTGAGCGGAGAAGTCAGGGGCGGGAACAGCCACGGGGGCGGCAGGAACGGCCTGGGCGGTGGCATCCTGAGCTTGGGCAAGCTGAGCCTGCGCATCGGCAAGCTGCTGCTCGGTAGCAGTCAGACGACCCTTAAGGTCGACGATCTTAGCGAGCATAGCGTCAACCTCGGAGGACAGCGTCTCCAAGAAGACGTCGACCTCAGCAGGATCGTAGCCACGCTTGGCCTCAGAGAAAGTCTGAGCCTGGATGTCTGCAGGGGTAATAGCCATAACAAGTCTCCTTTTTCATCGCCTCGGCGCTACACGCCCGACGTAAGTTACTAAGTCAGTTCTACACGAGTATACCTATAAGAAGCTGCAGAACCAGCCTCTGCACCAACTGCAACGCAATAATCGCAACGACCGGCGAAAAATCGATACCGCCCATCGGCGGGATGAAACGACGGAACAGGTTGAGCCACGGACCGCACACGCTATCAAGCACCGCGGCAATATCCTGAAGCAAACCACCCTGCTTCATGGGAATCCACGTCATAAAGCAGTAGACGACAATGAGCGTGGAATAGAAGTTGAACAGCGTATTGACCAGCTGGACGATAGTGTAGATGTTGATGGGAATCTCCTCGTCTTGTCTTTACTTAAGGTAGCCGTCGGCACGAAGCTTCTTGAGATCGGAATCTTTGACCTCGCAACCGGCGGGCAGCACCATGAACACGCGGTCGCCCACCTCCTTGACCGTGGCACCCAGACCGCAGGCAAAGCCGTAAGAGAAGTCCAAGACGCGCTTGGCAACTTCGGTGCGTACGCCCACAAAAATCAGTGCGACAGGCTGCTTGGTGCGAACGCGGCGCACCACGGTCTCCACGTCGTCATAGCTCTCGGGGCGCAGGACATAGGCCGGCAGCTGCGGTGTGGCGTTGATGATATTGCTCGCATAGGCCGAGGCATCGCTCGGTGCAGGCGCAGGCGCAGCGGCGGCACGGGCGCGGGTGTTCTCGGCGTAGCTCGACGGCGTGTCATAGGCACCAGGACGATAACCGCTCGCAACACTGTCCTGCGAGCGCGAAGGCGGGTTATACGTCGTGGCATGGCGGGAGTCATCGCCGACCAGCTGCCCGGAGCGTGTATACACGGCAACCGACTCAGCTTCACCACGGCGCGTCTGACCAAGCAGGCCGTTGCTCGGCTCGTCTTGGGTGTAGAAGCCCTCGCCCGAAGCACCGCTGTAGCCGTTGCCCTGATAGCCATCGTCATAGCCATCATCGTAGCCGTAGTCGTCGTCCTGGCCATAACCCTGGTCGTAACTCTGCTGGCCGCCCAGGTGCATCTTATTTTTAATCTCGTCAAGGAAGCCCATGGTTGTGTCCTCTCGCGGTTTAGTGCAGGCGCCCCGATAATCAGTGCGCACTTCAGAGCCTTATTTTACTGCAAACTCCGGGCTAAATACTACCCTGCCCAGGCGAACGAGCGTAGAGCCCTCCTCAAGGGCAGGCTCAAAGTCTTCGCTCATGCCGCAGGAAAGCTCAGGCAGGTTCAAATCGGGATGCGCCGCCTCCAGCTCATCCCTCAGCTCACGAAGCCCCGCAAAGGTGCGGCGCGCCACATCCTTATTCCCCCGGGGCGCCATAGTCATAAGCCCCTGTACGCAAATTCCCTCAAGTTCCGCAAGCTCACCCGCGGCGGCGCGAATCTCATCGGGCGAAAAGCCTCCCTTCGACTCCTCACCACTCACATTGACCTCAATGAGCACACGCTGGGGGCCGGCGAGTTCGCCTGCCTCAATCTTGCGGGCAGCACGGCTCGAGATCGCCTGCGCCAGATGCAGCGAACCCACCGAGTGAATCAGCTCGGCTGAGCCCAGCACCGCATTGATCTTATTGGTCTGCAGGTTGCCGATCATATCGAAGCGCACCTCGGGCAGCTCCGGATGCTCCGCCAAACCTGTGAGCTTGCGAACCAGCTCCTGCGGGCGATTCTCGGCAAAATGGCGATACCCCGCCTGGATGGCGGCAACGGTCTCATCGACACCAACGGTCTTGGACACGGCAATGAGGCGCGCGGCGTCGTGGGGACGGCCCGCGCGATCGAGCGCCGCATAAAAACGTTCCAGAATCTGCTCGCGGCGAGCGCGCATCAAGTCCAAATAGTTATCCATTGCCAATCGCCTCCGCTGACAGCCAAACAAGTAGTCCCATGCTAACGCAAGAGCGCGGCCCCGCATGTGCAAGGCCGCGCTCACTTAGGTATTTACAATCTTTCGACGAACGGGGTTACTTACTCCTCGTCGTCCTCGCCATCGTCCTCATCCTCAAGATGATCGAGCAGGTAGCGAAGACCCTCGCTGACCTCGTTAACGGGCACCTTGGCAACGTAGCGTGCATCGACGGCGGGCCTCATGATAACACCCTCGCCCGAAGGCACGCGCATGCTCTCGAGCTCATCCTCATCAGTGCAGGCGATATCACCGGCAGTCATACGCTGTCCGGTCAACAGGAAGGTCAGACGGCAGGCGGCATCGATGGAAATCGAGGCGATGCGATCGAGATAGCGCGATACCATGATGGCGCGGCGCAGGTCGTCATAGTTGCTGTCGTCGTCCATAAAATCGCCCGTGTCCATGCGGTTAAAGGTGCGGAAGAACTTCTCGTAGGCGGCGTGCACTGGCTCGTCCTCGACGGCCAAGTTGCAGATGATGGACATGTCGTTGGTGACGAGCGCAGAAAGCGAAGAGCCCAGCACCTGGTAGACGGCCTCAGCCTCGGCCTCGACCGTGCCGACAAGCTCCTTGGGCAGCGAGATGTCGGCCTTGATCATATGACGCGTGGCGCGGCAAATCTGGCGAACCTTATCGGTCATGCGCTGCAGGTTAAAGTCGACGTAGATGATCGTCTGCAGCAAGCGGAAGTCGGAGGCGACCGGTGACTGCGTGGCAATCAGGTTGTAGCAGACGGCCTCCAGGTTGGCGCAGCGTGCGTCAATCGAAAGCGTGCGCTTCTTGGTCTTGGTGGCGAGCTTGCGGTCGTCGGTCACATAGGCCTTCACGGCATCGTGGAGGGCCAGATCGACGGCCTCGTAGATGCTCAGCATCTCGTGACGGGCCTCGATGAGCTGACGGGAAAACAGTTTGCGCATGGTTCACTCCAATCAGTTGGGTGCGGTCATGCCGCCCGCACAGTGAATACGCACCGGACCAGATCCGATCGGCTTGGGACTAGTCGCACCGATCAGCCAAAGCGGCCGGTGATATAGTCTTCCGTCCGCGAGTCCACCGGGCTGGTGAAGATCGCGTCGGTTTGACCATACTCGATGAGCGTAGCGGGCTCGCCGGCAACTTCCTGCAAGAAGAACGCGGTGTAGTCACTGATACGAGCTGCCTGCTGCATTGAATGCGTGACGATGATAATCGTCATCTCGGGCGCCAGCTCGGCCATCAGATCCTCGACCTTAGAGACGGAAGTGGGGTCGATGGCGGAGCAGGGCTCGTCCATCAGGAGGACATCGGGTTGCACCGCAAGCACGCGCGCGATGCACAGACGCTGCTGCTGACCGCCCGAGAGCGCCAAACCATCCTTGTTGAGCTGATTGGATACCTCTTTCCAGAGGTTGGCGCGCTTGAGCGATTCTTCCACGATGTCATCGAGGTCGCTTTTGCTAGTCACGCCCTGCAGACGAGGGCCAAAGGCGACATTCTCGTAGATGGATTTGGGAAACGGGTTGGGCTGCTGAAAGATCATGCCCACGCGACGACGGAGATCGACCGGATCGACACCCTCGGCATAGATATCGTTGCCGTCGAGCGTCATGGTGCCCTCGACGCGCGTGCCCTCAATCAGGTCATTCATGCGGTTGATGCAGCGCAAAAACGTCGACTTGCCGCAGCCCGAAGGGCCAATGAAGGAGGTGATGGCGTTTTTGGCGATGTTGAGGTCAAGCCCCGTCAGCGCATGAAAGTCACCGTACCAAAAGTTGAAATCCTTGGCCGTAATGGCCGCTTGCTCCAACGCGGGAGCGGACTGATAAACGGACATGGGACTCCTTAACTAGCGACGCTTGCGCGACAGGAAGCGCGCAAACAGGTTGAAGGCCAAAATGATCACCATCAGCAAGAGCGCGGTGCCGTAGGCTGCGTTCATGTTGATGCCGTCGTTGGCAAGCAGGTACAGGTGAACGGTCATGGGACGACCGGAATCGAGCGGCGAAATAGGTAGATTGATGGCCTGGCCCATGGTGTAGAGCACCACGGCGGTCTCGCCGATGGCACGGCCGATGGCAAGGACGATGCCCGTGGCAATGCGGCCAAAGGCCGAAGGAAGCACGATCTTGGAGACGACCTGCCACTTGGTAGCGCCCAGGCCGTACGCGCCCCAACGGATATAGCGCGGAACGGCGCGAATGGCTTCTTCGGTGGTGCGCATGACGATGGGAAGCATCAAGAGCGCGAGCGCCAGAGCGGCCGAGACCATCGAAAGGCCCAGGCCCATAGCCTCGACAAACAAGGCGTAGCCAAACAGGCCCATAACGATGGAGGGCACCGAGGCCAAAGCGTCAGCAGCGTAGCGAATGAGCTCGACGACCTTGCCCTGCTTGGCGTACTCGGCCAGATAGACGGCTGCCAGCACAGCGATCGGCGTGCAGATAAGCATGGCGAGCGCCGTCACGTAGACGGTCGAGACGATCGTGGGCCAAATTCCGCCCTCGGCGTTGACGCCCTGGGGCCAACCGAAGATAAAGTCGAGCGAGATGTGTGGCAGGCCGTTGAGGACCACGTAGGCGATGATAGCGACCAGCACCAGCGTGGTGATGTAGGCAGCGGCACGAAACACGCCAAGCATGATCTTGTTGGACAGGTCCTTGTTGATGCGGCCCTTCTTGCCGTGGGAAAGGGCACGCTTGATGCGCTCGCGCGACGAGGTCGTATCGACCGTCGTGTCAACGGAATCGGACATAGCCTACCCCCTCTTCTTCTTGGAAATCAGACGGACGATACCCACCAGCGTGGCGGAGATGATAAACAGGACCACACCCATGCCGAACAGCGCCGAGCGGTGCAGACCCGAGGAATAGCTCATGTCGAGCGCAATCTGGCTCGTGAGCGTCGAGATGGGGCTCGCAATGCTGTCGGGAATAACCGGGGCGTTACCTACGACCATGAGCACGGCCATGGTCTCGCCGATGGCACGGCCCATACCCAGCACGATGGCATCAACGATACCCAGCTTCGCGGCAGGTAGCACGACCTTATAGATGGTCTGCCACTTTGTGGCGCCCATGGCATACGATGCCTCGCGAATGCCCATGGGAATGGAATTGAGAGCATCGATGGTGAGCGTGGTGATGGTAGGGACGATCATGATGGCGAGCACAAACCACGCCGTCAGCGCACCAAAACCAAGGCCGCCGGTCAGTTGTGCGATAAACGGGCGGATGATGATCATGCCAAAGAAGCCGTAGATGATGGAGGGTATGCCCGCCAGCAGGTCAACGGCGGGGCTGATGAGCTTGCGCACGCGCTTGCTGGCAATCTCGACCAGGTAAACGGCCGTACCCACGCCCAGCGGCACGCCCATGGCGAGCGCACCGACGGTCACCAGACCCGAGCCGGCAAGCAGCGACAAGATGCCGTAGTGGCCCTCGGAAGGCGCCCACGTAAAGCTAAAGAAGTCAGCCAGACCGATGTCAGTAAAGACGGGCAGCGCCGAGTACGTGGTAAAGACAAAAATCAGGATGACGGTAACGACCGCCAAGAACGCGCAGGCAAAGAAGATCCACTGCAGCGCCTTCTCCTTGATATAGGTACTGCGCGATACGAGCGCCAGCTCGCGCTTCTTGGGCGTCTGAACATTCTGCTCAGTCTGGGAGTTTTCCTGTGCTTCCATGCTACTCACTCCCCTTCTCGTCGTTGGTGACGGGAATAAAGCCCGCCTCGCGAATCTGCTTGTCCATCTTTTCGGACGTCACATAGTCGATGTAATCCTGCGCCTGCTGCGAAGGCACACCCTTCACAAAGAAGTAAAGGTCGCGCGAGATGGGATAGCCGCCACTCGCGACCGTCTTCTCGGACGCCTCAACATGATTGACCGAGACGGCCTTGACCGAGGTCTTGGCGTTGAGGCTATCGACGAAGCCCAGCGAAATGTAGCCGATGGCCCCACGCGAACGAGATACCACGTCGCGCACCTGGCCCGTACCCGAAAGAACAGCCGAGCGGCGATCGAACGGCGTGCCATCCATCACGATGGTACGGAAGGCCTCGCGCGTACCGGACGCCTCGTCTCGGTTGATGACCTGAATCCTCAGGTCCTCGCCACCGACCTCTTTCCAATTGGTAATCTTGCCGGCGTAGATATCGCGGAGCTGCTCGGTCGAGAGGTTATCGACGGGGTTGTCGTCGTTCACGATGACCGCAATACCGTCGTGGGCAATGACGATGGGAGTCAGGCCCAGATCCTGTTCGTCGGCATTGAGTCCACGGGAGGAGCTGGCGATATCGGCCGTGCCGGCGCTGACGGCCTCGATCCCAGCGGAAGAACCCAAACCGGAAACGAGCACGTCGATGCCGGTCTCCTCCTTAAAGCCCTCGGCCGCAATCTCGGCGATAGGAAGGCAGGTCGTGGAGCCGGCCACGGTAATGGAAGAGGTCGAAGATCCCGAAGAACAGGCGCACAGCGTAAGCGTAAGCACAGCGGCGCTCAGAACCGATACGATCTTTCTCATAGCATCACGCCGATCGCAGCATGGCGCCCACAGGTGCCGTCCTCGTTACGGTAGGAATAAAAGCGGTCGTTCTGACGCACGGTCGAAAGCTGGGTATCCACGATATTATCCGCGTCGACACCGACATCTACCAGCGCCTCGCGAATGGCAGCGGAAAGATCAAGCATGCGAGAGGTATTCGCATCGATGCAAGAGAACTCGGCGGCAAAGCGATCCATGAGTTCCTGGGATACCTCATATTCGTCACCCAAGATATGGGGGCCGATATAGGCGGAAACGTCGCTCGCATCGCAACCGGCAGCATCGCAAAGCGCCTGGCACGCCTTGGCGGAAATACGTGCAATCGTGCCCTTCCAACCGGAGTGCACCACGGCAAATCCGCCGGGGGCCACCAGCACCACGGGAACGCAGTCGGCAAAGCAGAGCAGCACGGGCACGTTATGCGCCGTGCAGACGATGGCATCACAGCCCTCGGCAATCTGCTCGCGAACGTCCTCAAGGTCATCGGCGCCGTTCGAGGTCACCGCAACGATATGATCACCATGGACCTGATTGGGAACGAGCAGGTTGTGCTTGCACTCGGAGGCACCCATAGCCTCGAGCGCACGACGACGATTTTCTTGAACAGCAAAGGGGTCATCGCCAACATGCGAGCCCAAGTTGAGTGAGGAGTACGCATCTTCGGAAACGCCACCGGCGCGCTCGGTGAAGGCAAAGCGAACATCGGATGTCGCGCCCTCCACCAACGTAACTCCATCATGGTCGACACGCGAAACTTTGTCCGCACGTGCTGCCATACTAAAGCCTCCTAATAACACAAGTACCGCGGCATCGCCGCTACAGCCCGCGTTTATACGGCTGTCATACTTCTCTAAAAGGATACCTGCTGCGCTGGAGGCAATCGTAAAGGGAACGTAAAGAGATTGGAGGTTCTAGTTTACAAAGTCGAAATCAGAACCACCCTTAAAAAGGGTGGTTTGCTCTTAGGGTATAACCCACGGGCCCCGGGCTCGCGTCTAAAGGCGCGGGCCCGGACTTCGTCCAGGCCTAGTGCATCTTGACCCGCGGCGCGCCGGTCGAACCGGCAGCATCACCCCCTCTTGAAGGGGTCCTCGTACTCCTTCACGCTCAGCTTGTCCAGCGCGATGTCGTGGGACTCCTGCTCCCTGATGTACTTGGCGATCGTCGCCTCGTTCAGGCCGACGGTGGACACGTAGTAGCCCTCCGCCCAGAACTTCCTGTTGCCGAACTTGTACTTGAGGTTGGCGTGCCTGTCGAATATCATCAGCGAGCTCTTCCCCTTCAGGTAGCCCATGACGCTCGCGACGCTGTACTTCGGCGGGATCGCCAGCAGCACGTGCACGTGGTCGGGCATCAGGTGCCCCTCGATTATCTCGATCCCCTTGTACTCGCACAGCTTCCTGAGGATCTCCCTATGTCGCTCCTGATTTGGTTGTAGATCACTTTGCGCCTATACTTCGGCGTGAACACGATGTGGTACTTGCACATCCACTTCGTGTGGGAAAGGCTGTAGGCCTTCTGGGCCATGGCGACCACCCCTTCGACTCGAATTCTTGACGGCCTGAACAATCGTCAATATCGGTCGGAGGGGTGGCTTTGTAAAGCCGTTTGTCTCCACCCGC
>CABUDI010000035.1 GCA_902490305.1 uncultured Collinsella sp. | reverse complement strand
CCGTACATGTACGGATGAATGTGGGAGGTGTTCGGATGAAGTCGATAATCAAGGTATCGGAGAAAAAATACCGTTCGCCGGTCATAATGATTGTTCCGGCTTTGGGCTTGTCTACAATAACCCCCGTAAAAGAAATGCGGAAGGTTACCGAGTCCCCTCGGACGTGGGCCTAACCAAAGTCTTTGATCGCGAGCGTCTCAACGGGCGCATTCGATTGATTTTGGTTGGGCTATATTTATGAAGGGACATGCCATCATGGGTTTCTTTTCTCGCCTTATGGGCGGCTCGGATAAGCAGACGACTGCAGCTTCCGAGTTCGAAATCCTCGCCCCTGTTTCCGGCGAGCTTGTTAATCTAGAAAAAACCAATGACCCCGCTTTTAGCAGTCGTGCAGTGGGCGATGGCGTTGCCGTGGTTCCCCAAGAGGGAACGGTGTGCGCTCCTGTTTCCGGTACTGTCGCGGCACTGTTTCCGACTGAGCACGCGCTGGGCATCATGTCCGACGACAGCTCTGCTCAGGTGATGCTGCACATCGGAATCGACACTGTTAAGCTTGAGGGCAAGGGCTTCCATGCGCTTGTTGTCCAGGGTGACCATGTCGACGCGGGCCAGCCCCTCGTCGAGGTCGATTTCGACGTGGTTCGCGCTGCCGGCTTTGATCCCACGGTCTTCGTTATCGTGTGCGAGCGTTCGGAGAACTCGACTCTTCGTGAGCATGCTTCCGGCCCTGTTGCTGTTAAAGAGCCTGTCGTCTGGCTTTCCGAGTAAATTCTTGTGGTGGGTACCGTGGTTATCAAGCGAGTTTTTAACAACAACGTCGCAATGGTCACTTCGGACGATGGCTCCGAGCTCATCGTCATCGGTCGAGGCCTCTGCTTTGGCCGTCATGCCGGCGATGCCATCGACGAGGCGTCAGTCGAAAAGACCTACGCGTTGCAGGAGGGAACTTCTCAGGACTCGCGTACGATTGACCGCTTGGCACATCTTTTGGAGTCCATCCCCACCGTCAACCTCGTGATTTCCGAGGAAATCGTTCAGATGCTTCGTCGAGAGCTCAATGTCGACATCAACGATAAGATTCTCATCGCTCTCGCAGACCATATCAGCCTTGCTTTGGAGCGCGAGCGCAAGGGCGTCCCCTGTGAGAATCCGTTGCTGCTCGAGATCCAGCAGTTCTATCGCAAGGAGTATGCGCTTGCGGGCCGTGCGCTGCAGATTATCAAGGAGTACATGGGCATCCAGATGAGCGAGGAGGAGCAGGGTTTCATTACCTTGCATATCGTCAACGCCACCATGCCGCAGCGCTCTGACCGCCTGATTGTTTCGGTCCAGCTTGTTCGCGACGTGCTTGCGATTGTTTCCAAGCGCTATGCTACGACCCTCGATGACACCTCGCTGCCTTACGAACGTTTCGTTCGTCACCTGCAGTTTTTCGCACAGCGAGCGCTCGATCCTACGGCCGGGCAAATCAACGGAGACGCGCTGTTCCGAATCGAAGAAACGGCGTATCCGCGTGCATTCTCGTGTGCGGATGCCATAGCCGCCCACTTGTCGTCTACCTATAACGTTGTCGTTACCGATGCCGAGAAGAGTTATCTCGCATATCACATTGTTAACCTGCTTGGAGAACCTGGTCTCTAGGCATAACGTGCCCACACATCGATCGATATAAGGCAAGGCTCACGGTCTTGTCCAGGGCACATCTGTCTTAATTTGCGGAAAAGGAAGGGGAGTACCGCTATGACCGCAAAAAAGAAGTTCAATTTCAAAGCGCCGTTGGAGGTGTTCGCGAAGTCGATCGTCCAGCCGATGATGTATCTCTCGGTTGCCGGCATCCTGCTCATCGTGGGCATCATTCTGACCAACAAGACCATCTGCGCTTTGGTCCCCGCACTGGGCTCCGGTCCGTTCCAGCTTGTGGGCGCCGTTGTCTATCAGTCGCTGATGTTTATCATCAACAACCTCTCGATTCTGTTCTGCGTGGGCATCGCCGGCGCCATGGCAAAGAAGAACAAGGGCCATGCTTCGCTGATCGCCCTGATGTCGTTCTTCCTGTTCCTGCAGGCTAACAACATCGTGCTCAACGCCACCGGCTCTCTTGCCGATGCGAGCGGCATGCTCGGTCTTACCGGAACCGGCCAGGCCACCGTTATGGGCATCCAGGTACTCGATACCGGCGTGTTTGGTGGCATCATCCTTGGTTGCATCACCGGTGCCGTGTTCAACAAGTACTCGAACAAGCAGTTCCCCATTGCCCTTTCGATGTTCTCGGGCGTTCGCTTTCCGTTCCTGATCATGATCATCATTTCCTGGATCATGGGCGCTGGCTTCTGCATCGTTTGGCCTCCGGTTCAGGGTGCCATCTCCTCCGTTGCCGGCATCATTAAGGAGTCGGGCAACATCGGTCTGTTTATCTACGGCATGCTCAACAAGCTGCTCGTTCCCACCGGTCTGCACCACCTCATCTACACCCCGTTCCAGTTCTCCGATGTGGGCGGCACCCTTACGCTGGGTGATCAGGTTATCGCCGGCGCCTATCCCATCCGTGTTGCCGAGATGGCAATGACGGGTCAGCCCTTCTCCGATAGCACCTACTTCAACAGCTATACCTTCAACAACCTGTGGCCCTACATCGGCATCGGTCTCGCCTTTATCGTCACCGCTTACAAGGGGAACAAGGACAAGACCAAAGCCGTTATCATCCCGCTGATCATCACCGCCGTGCTCTCCTGCGTGACCGAGCCCATGGACTTCCTCTTTGTCTTTGCCGCTCCCGTGCTCTTTGTCGTTCACTCGGTTCTTTCCGGCATCTTCCTGGTTCTGCTCAAGGTTCTCTCCGTGCCCGCTTCGACTGCAGGCGGCATCATCAACATCGTGGTTTCCAACCTGGTCCTCGGTGTCGACAAGACCAACTGGCCGGTTATGCTCGTGCTCGGAGTCGTCAACGCCGCTCTGTACTTCTTCCTCTTCACCTTCCTTATTAAGAAGCTCAACCTCCACACGCCTGGTCGCGAGGAGGAGTCCGAGCTCGCCGAGTCCGTTGCCGAGGGCGAGGCCGCCGCGTCTGTCGCGGTGAAGCAGGGCGCTGTTGCCGCAGCTCCCGCAGAGGGCGTCGATGCAGGTATTGCCGACCTGGTCGCAGGTCTTGGTGGCAAGGACAACATCGAGGAGCTCGAGAACTGCTTTACGCGTCTTCGCGTGAACGTTAAGAACCCGGACCTCATCAATGAGGACCTCATCAACCACGTGCCCAACAGCGGCATCAACCGCAACGGCAATAATATCCAGATCATCTTTGGCATGAAGGTCGCCGAGATGCGCGACAAGGTCGAAAACGCAATTGAGAAGGAGCAGTAAACAATGATCATTACTCTGTGTGGTGGCGGATCCACCTTTACCCCCGGCATCGTCAAGTCCATCGCCCTGCGCAAGGACGAGCTCGATGTTGACGAGATTCGCCTGTACGACATCAACGAGGAGCGCCAGCGCAAGATCGGCGTGCTCGTGGACTGGATTTTGCACGAGGACCTCGGCCTGGACATCAAGCTCACGGTGACCACCGACAAAAAGACGGCTTTTACCGACGCCAGCTTCGTGTTTGCCCAGATGCGCGTGGGCGGCTACGCCATGCGCGAGCAGGACGAGAAGATTCCGCTGCGTCACGGCTGCGTGGGTCAGGAGACTTGCGGTTGCGGCGGCCTTGCCTACGGCATGCGCACTATCTTCCCCATGGTCGAGCTGATCGATGACGTTGAGAAGTACGCCAAGAAGGACTACTGGATTCTCAACTACTCCAACCCTGCCGCCATCGTCTCCGAGGGCTGCCGCGTGCTGCGTCCCAACGCTCGCATCATCAACATCTGCGACATGCCGATCGCAATCATCGACGTGGTTTGCGCCGCGCTCGATATCGACAAGAAGGATGTCGAGTACGATTACTTCGGCCTCAACCACTTTGGTTGGTTCACCTCGATTCGCCACAAGGGCGAGGAGGTGCTCCCGCAGCTGCGCGAGTACATCAAGGAGCATGAGATCCTGCTGCCCGATTCCTACCTCAAGGGCATGGGCTCGCTCATGGCAAAGAAGCCCGAGGAGGCCACCGACGAGCACCCCGAGCAGAACCGCCACACTAAGGGCAGCTGGTACTACGTCTGGAAGGGCGAGTACGAGATCCTGGAGTGCTTCCCGGAGTACCTGCCCAACACGTATCTGAACTACTACCTGCAGCAGAAGGAGTTCGTCGAGCATTCCAACCCCGAGCGCACCCGTGCTAACGAGGTTGAGGAGACGCGCGAGAAGAACCTCTTCGACGGCATCGACCACTACGAGAAGACCGGCGAGATCGACGAGAGCACGTTCTATGCGGGCAGCCACGGCGACTGGATTGCCGACCTGGCTATCGCTCTGAAGAACGATACCAAGCAGCGCTTCCTGGTCATTTGCGAGAACAAGGGCGCTATCCCCAACATGCCCTACGACGCTATGGTCGAGCTGCCTGCCTACATTGGCAAGAACGGCCCCGAGGTCATCAGCCGTGACAACATTCCTCTGTTCCAGCAAGGCCTCATGATGCAGCAGCTGAACTCCGAGAAGCTCGTGGTCGAGGCCACGATCGAGGGTTCGTACGAGAAGGCGCTCAAGGCCTTCACGCTCAACAAGACCGTGCCGTCGATGAAGGTCGCCAAGGAAGTTCTCGACGACATGATCGAGGCCAACAAGGGTTACTGGCCCGAGCTTAAGTAAAAGCAACAGGGTCGCTGGCCGCATACCATGAGCAATGCCCCGTCCACGTGATTGCGTGGGCGGGGCATTGTCATTTGGTAACGCGTTTTATCAAATATGGCATTTATCTGCGGTAATGTTCTATTTCACCGCTGAGGGTGACATTTTATACCGCCTGCCGAACCGTATGGAGACCTCACAACTTTTTAGGTCAATGTTGTGCGTGTAGCAATTTCGCCCGGCCTCGCCTCCGGGCTGCCATGTGAGAGGGGATCTTATGGCTCGACTGCACGTAATGGAACGCAGCCACGCTCAGGCCGTCATGGACGACCTGCACGATGCACTCGGACGTCGTCTGGCGGTGAGCTCGCTCGCCCCGTGCCCCGTCGAGTTTACGGCGGCGCTCGTCAACCTGTGCTCCACCCAGAGCTGCGGCAAGTGCACGCCCTGCCGCGTGGGCCTGAGCGCGCTGAGCGACCTGCTCGCCGATGTGCTCGAGGGCCGCGCCGACGAGTCCACGCTCAACTTGATTGAGCGCACGGCCCGCACCATCTACCTTTCGAGCGACTGCGCCATCGGCTACGAGGCCGGCGCCATGGCACTCACCGCCATCCGCGGTTTCCGCGATGATTTTGAGCACCATATCCGCGAGCACTCCTGTGGCTTTGACCGCGAGGCCCGCGTCCCGTGCGTCTCGGGCTGCCCGGCGCACGTCGACATTCCCGGTTACATTTCGTTGGTCGAGGCCGGCCGCTATGCCGATGCCGTCAAGGTCATCCGCAAGAACAACCCGCTGCCGCTCGTCTGCGGTTTGGTGTGCGAGCATCCCTGCGAGATGCACTGCCGTCGCGGCATGGTCGACGATCCCATGAACATCCTCGCCCTCAAGCGTTTTGCCGTTGAGCACAGCGACCTCAACGATTACAAGCCCAGCGTGGCCGACAACACCGGCAAGCGCATTGCCGTGATCGGCGGCGGCCCGGCCGGCCTTTCCTGTGCCTACTATCTGGCCGTGATGGGCCATAAGGTGACGATCTTTGAGCAGCGTCATCACTTGGGCGGCATGTTGCGCTACGGCATCCCCAGCTACCGCCTGCCGCGCGAGCGCCTGCAGGCCGAGATCGACTGGATCTTGAGCGCCGGCATCGACGTGGAACTCGACCACTCCGTCAACGGCGAGGAGCTTGCCCGCCTGCGCGACGAGTTCGATGCCGTCTACCTAGCCATTGGCGCCCACAGCGATAAGAAGCTCGGCCTTCCGGGCGAAGAGGCGCCCGGCGTGGAGTCGGCCGTCAAGATGCTGCGTGCCATCGGCGACGACGAACTGCCCGACCTGAGCGGCCAGCGCGTGTGCGTCATCGGCGGCGGCAATGTGGCCATGGACGTGGCGCGCTCTGCCGTGCGTTGCGGTGCCGAAAAGGTGAGCATCGTCTACCGCCGCCGCATCTGCGACATGACGGCCCAGGATGCCGAGATCGCCGGCGCCCAGGCCGAGGGGTGCGAGGTTCTGGAGCTCACCGCACCGCTCGCTATCGAGACGGGCGAGGACGGTCGCGTGAGTGGCCTGCGCGTGCAGCCGCAGATTATCGGCGAGCCCCGCCGTGGACGTCCGGCCCCGCGTGCCGCAGCCACGCCCGAGCGCGTCATTCCCTGCGAGCGCGTGTTTGTGGCCATTGGCCAGGACATCGATTCCAAGCCGTTTGAGGACATGGGCATCGCCTGCAAGTGGGGTCGCATCGTCACCGATTCGGATGGCGCCGTGTCCGACTTCGATGGCCTCTTTAGCGGCGGTGACTGCCAGACCGGTCCCGCCACCGTCATCCGGGCGATCAACGCCGGCCGCGTGGCTTCGGCAAACATCGACCGCTACCTGGGCTTTGACCACAAGATAAAGCTCGACGTGGAGCTGCCGACCGTGCAGTTTAAGGGCAAGCACGAGTGCGGCCGCTGCGAGCTGGGCGAGCGCGAGGCCGGCGAGCGCATCCACGATTGGAATCTGGTCGAGCAGGGCCTCACCGAGGAGGAGGCACGCCAGGAGGCAAGCCGCTGCCTGCGTTGCGACCACTTTGGCTTTGGCGCGTTCCGCGGAGGGAGGAACCTGGAATGGTAGAGCCCAACAACCCCACTGTCAGCGACAACACCGAAAGCGGAGCACTCAACATGGTCAAGCTCACTATCGATAATTGCGAGGTCGTGGTGCCCGAGCACACCACGATCCTGGACGCGGCCAAGTCCGTCGGTATCCAGATTCCCACCCTGTGCTACCTGCGCGATCTAAACGAGATCGGCGGCTGCCGCGCGTGCGTGGTCGAGGTTGAGGGCTGCGACCAGCTGGTTGCCGCCTGCAACAACTACGTGCTCGACGGCATGGTGGTCCACACCAACAGCCCCAAGGCCCGCGAGGCGCGTCGCACCAACGTGCAGCTGCTACTGTCCCAACACGACTCGCGCTGTACGAGCTGCGTGCGCAGTGGTAACTGCAACCTGCAGACCATCGCCAACGACCTGGGCATCTTCTATCTGCCGTACGAGCAGCACCTGGCACGCGAGGGCTGGGACTTCGATTTCCCCATCATCCGCGATAACGACAAGTGCATTAAATGCATGCGTTGCATCAAGGTGTGCGAGAGCGTGCAGGGCTTAGGGATTTGGGATCTGACCAACCGCGCCACGCATACCGCCGTGGGCACCCGCGGGCGTGCGCCGATCGGCAAGACCGATTGCGTCGCGTGCGGCCAGTGCATCACGCATTGCCCGACGGGCGCCCTGCGCGAGCGTGACGATACCGAGACCGTGTTCGATGCCATCGCCGATCCCGACAAGATCGTGCTGGTGCAGATTGCGCCGGCCGTGCGTAGCGCCTGGGGCGAGGAGCTCGGCATTCTGCGCGAGGAGGCCACCGTCGAGCGCCTGGCCTGTGCGCTGCGCCGCGTGGGCTTTGAGTACGTGTTCGACACCGACTTCTCGGCCGATCTCACCATTATGGAGGAGGGCTCCGAGCTGCTCGAGCGCCTGGGTAAGGCCGCCAAGGGCGAGGGTGACAGCCGCGGCTGGCCCATGTTCACGAGCTGCTGCCCGGGCTGGGTACGCTTTGTGAAGGCACGTTACCCCGAGTTTGTCGACAGGCTCTCCACGTCAAAGTCGCCGCAGCAGATGTTCGGCGCCATCGCCAAGACCTACTACGCCAAGGTGCTGGGCGTGGAGCCCGAGTGCCTGTTTGTGGTGTCCGTTATGCCGTGCACGGCCAAGAAGGCCGAGTGCGCGCTGCCGAGCATGGTGGGCGAGGACGGCACGCCCGACGTGGACGTTGCGCTGACGGTGCGCGAGATGGTGCGCATGATCCGCGCGAGCCACGTGAGCGTGGATACGCTGGTCGAGGAGCCGCTCGATACGCCGCTGGGCTTTGGCACGGGTGCGGGTGTGATCTTTGGCGCCACGGGCGGTGTGATGGAGGCCGCCGTGCGCTCGGCCTATTACCTGGTGACGGGCAAGAACCCCGACGCCGATTTCTTTACCGACGTGCGCGGCCTGGACGGCTGGAAGGAAGCCGTCGCCGATATCGATGGCACCAAGGTGCGCGTCGCCGTGGCACACGGGCTGGGCAATGCCGCCCGCCTGCTCGACGCAATTCGCGACGGCCGTGTGAGCTATGACTTTGTCGAGGTCATGGCGTGCCCCGGCGGCTGCGTCGGTGGTGGCGGTCAGCCCATCCACGACGGTTGCGAGCTGGCTGCCGAGCGTGGCCAGGTGCTCTGGGGCCTCGATGCGAACGCCGAGATTCGCTTCTCGCACGAGAATCCCGATGTCCAGGCGTGCTATCGCGAGTTTTTGGGCGCGCCGCTCTCGCCGCTGGCCGAGGAGTTGCTGCATACCGACCATCATGCCTGGTCGATGCCTAACGAGGGGACGTGCTAGCGATGCGCGCGTTTGATTTTGAGATGTCGCGCCGGGGGTTTGCCTCGGCGCTCGCCGCGGGCGCCCTGTCGCTTGCGCTCGCGGGCTGTGGCGGCGGGGCTGCCGGTGCCGGGTCTGCCGCGGGCTCGGCTGCCGGTGGTGCGGCGACCGCCGCGGAGCCCGTCGAGGTGCACGTCGCCTCGCTCAAGGGGCCGACCTCGATTGGCCTGGTGCAGTTTATGGACCAGGCTGCCGATGGCGAGACGGACAATAAGTTCGACTTTGCGATCAACACTGCCGGCGACGAGATTGTGCCCAAGGTCATTCAGGGCGATATCGATATCGCCCTGGTACCCGCCAACGTGGCGAGCGTGCTCTACAACAAGACCGAGGGCGCGGTGCAGGTCATCGACATCAACACGCTGGGCGTGCTGAACGTTGTGACGGGCGACGCGAATGTGGCCTCGTTTGGCGATCTGGCGGGCCATACCGTCTATATGACGGGCAAGGGCACCACGCCGGAGTACGTCATGAACTACTTGCTGGAGCGCGCGGGCCTGACCGGCCAGGTGGCGCTTGAGTTTAAGAGCGAGCCCACCGAGGTGCTGTCGGCGTTGCTTGTCGACCCGTCCGCCGTGGGCGTGCTGCCGGAGCCGTTCAAGACGGCGGCCATCGCCAAGAGCGAAGGCAAGCTGTCGGCGCCGGTAAGTCTGACCGATGTGTGGGATGAGCTGGCGGGTGACACGGGCTCCCGTTTGCTGACGGGCGTGACCGTGGTGCGCCGGGCCTTTGCCAAGGAACATCCCGAGGCCGTGGCGGAATTCTTGAGCTGCCATGCGGCGAGCGTTGAGGCCGTGAACGCGGCGCCGGCAGACTGGGCTCAGGCCGTGGTCGATGCGGGCATCGTCGATAACGCCGCGATTGCCGAAAAGGCGATTCCCGGGTGCATGCTCGTGTGCCAGACGGGGAAGGATATGAAGGCGGCGCTCGACGGGTATCTGCAGGTGCTGGCTGATGCGGACGCGAGCGCCGTGGGCGGCAAGCTCCCGGCCGATGATTTCTACTACATGGAGTAGCCCGTGCGTGTGTTTGCTCGACAAATGACAGTGCGTGTGAAGGCGGTGGCGGCAGCAGGTGCCGTTGCCGCCTTTTGGCTTGCCGTGTGGGTGCTGGTGGCGGGTCTCGTGGCGCAACCATTGATTTTGCCGGGGCCGGTCGCTGTCGTGGTGGCGTTGCTGCGGCTGGCATGTGATGCCGGGACGTGGGCGATTCTGGTGGGTTCAGGCGCACGGATCTTGGGCGGGCTGGCGCTTGCCGCGGTGTGCGGCGGCGTGATGGCGGGAGTCTCGGTGCGATCGCTGACGTTTGCCCGCTTGGTGGCGCCGGCGCTTTCGTTTGTTAAGGCGACGCCGGTTGCCTGCGTGGTGGTCCTGCTGCTCATTTGGCTGGGGTCGGCGCGCGTGAGCATTGCCGTGGTCTTTTTGATGGCGCTGCCGGGCGTGTATTTTTCGCTGGTTGAGGGTTTGGCACAGGTTGATCAGCCGCTGGAGCAGATGTTTCGTCTGCATGGCGTGCAGGGTTGGCGTCTGTTTTGCGCCCATACCTGGCGCGAGGTCCTGCCGTTTGTGCTTTCGTGTGCGCGTGCCGTGATCGGCATGAGCTGGAAGGCCGGCGTGGCGGCGGAGCTCATCGGCATGGCGACGGGCACCGTGGGCGAACGCATCTATCAGGCGAAGCTTTTGATCGAGACGGCGGACCTGCTGGCGTGGACCGTGCTGGTCGTGGCGGCATCGTGGGCATGCGAGCGCGTGCTGGTGTGGTTGCTGCGGGCTTCGGGGCCCGTGGCGTGGCGTACTGCCGTGCGGGCGCATGGGCGCGGTGGCCGCGGGCGTGCGTGCGGCTCTGCTGGCGGCGGGGCTGCTGCGGAGCTTGCGCTCGCCGTGGGCGACCGGGCGCCC
>CABUDI010000034.1 GCA_902490305.1 uncultured Collinsella sp. | reverse complement strand
CGGTCTTTCATGCAGCAGGGGCTCTCAATGTTTTTATGTCCTGCTCATATCGTCTGTGCCGGCAGGTGGGGACACTCCTTTGTTAGAAGATCCGGCGCAGGTCTCCGCGGTTGAGGGCCTCGTCGAAGAGGTGCTTGAATACCACGCTTCCGTGCAGGCCGTCGTGCTCGAACTCGTTGGTCACCCAGGCATGCGAGTTGCCCACGCGGCTGAGCGTATCAAGCTGCAGGCCCGAATCCACGTACATGTCGTCGAAATACACCGCGGCCTGCAGGGGCACCTCGTTGCACGCCAGTCGCTGCGGGTCGTAGATCTTGTCCCAGCTGGTGTCTTCCATCAGCAGGTCCATGGCGGGCTTGAAGGGCTTGAGCTCGGGCATCTGCTCGAACATCCACGGGAACATGGCCTCGCCGGTAAACATGAGCGGGCGCGCGAGTGTGTCGAACTCGGCACGATGGGCCTTCTCCTCTGCTGCGGCCCAGCGAATGGGCACGGTGTCGCCGTCGGCGTAGATAAACTCCTGCAGTGTCCAGTACAGCGGGTTCGTGCGTGTGTTGGTGCGCTCGAAGGCGCGCATCAAAAAGCTGTCAGATACCGAGGCGCCGCAGGTCAGCGTGCCGTCGCCGTCAACAAAAGCGTGATCGATAATCCAATGCATACGCTCAAAGCTCGGCTTCATGCCAAAGTCGCTGCCCATGAGCTGTAGGCGCTCGACCGTCATCGGCGAGCCGTCGGGCAGCACGGGCTTCTGTGCCTCGAGCGCATCGGCCAGGGCTGCCACGCGCTCGACGTCGGCGGGGTAGCGGTCGTAATACTGCTGCGTCTTGGCGGCCATGCGCGGGAAGGTGTGCGCGTAGACCTCGCTTGCGCTCGCCGGTACGTGGGGGATGCCGCCGCAGGTAAAGCTCGCCGCCACGCCCTCGGGGAAGAGCGACAGGTAGCTCAGCGTCAAAAAACCGCCGTAGCTTTGGCCGAGCGTGACCCACGGCTTGCCGCCAAAGCCCACTAGGCGCAGGTACTCAAAATCGCGCACGATGGAGCTGGCGAGGTGGCGCTTGAGGAAGTCCGCCTGCGAGCGTGCTGTATCGGCGCCGGCGGCCGTTGCGCGATCACCCAGTGCCTTGATCGTGCGTCCGTCCACGCAGCTACTGCGTCCGGTGCCGCGCTGGTCGGGAAGGACCACGCGGAAGTGCTTGACGGCCTCCTCGATCCAGCCGTCGCTTGTGGGCGACAGCGGACGTGGGCTCTCGCCGCCGGGGCCGCCCTGCAAAAACAGGAGCAGCGGCAGATCGTCGTAGATGCGGTCGGGCGCGCAAACCACGCGGTAGAAGAGCTTGATGCTCTCGGGCGCGCCGGCGATGGGTGCCGGCATAGCGCCGCGGCGCATGGTACTGCCGACGGCCAGGAGCATCGGCTCCAGGCCGCGCCAGTCAAGGGGGACGTCGATGCTGTGGTCCACGACGTAAAGGCCGGGGACGTGGTACGAAGTGATGAGGGTCATGTGAGTCTTCCGTTCGTTGCGGTGTTTCGGGTTGACCAATTCTACCGCCGCGGGCGAGGCCATGCGCAAATCGGCTACCATGGTTGCAAACTTCTAGGAGAAAGGGCCGCCCATGTCGGTCGATATAGCCACGTATGTCCACGATCTTGCCGTTGCCGCCAAGGCAGCGTCGGCCTCGCTTGCCACGGCGAGCGATGAGCAGCGCCAGGAGGCCGTGCGCGCCATGGCCGCAGCACTGCGCAACGGTGTCGACTCCATCGTCGCCGCCAACGAGCTCGATATGTCCGCCGCGCGCGATGCGGGCACTTCGGCCGGACTGCTCGATCGCCTGCTGCTGACGCCCGAGCGCGTCGAGGGCATGGCCGCCGGCCTGGAAAAGCTCGCCGAGCTGCCCGATCCCGTGGGCCGCGTGCTCGACCACCGCGTGCTTGCAAGTGGCGTGGACCTGACCCGTGTGAGTGTGCCGCTGGGCCTGGTCGCTATGGTCTACGAGGCGCGCCCCAACGTGACGGCCGACGCCGCAGGTATCTGCATCCGTACCGGCAACGCCTGCATTCTGCGCGGCGGCTCGCTGGCTTATCACTCGTGTGCCATGATCGCCGAGCTGCTGGCCGATGCGCTCGAGGCCAAGGGCTTCCCGCGCGAGGCCGTCTCGATGATTGAGTCCACCGACCGCGAGGCCACTGGCGAGCTCATGAAGCTCCGCGGTATCGTCGACGTGCTCATTCCGCGCGGTGGTGCGGGCCTGATTCAGCGCTGCGTGCGCGAGTCGCTTGTGCCGGTGATCGAGACGGGCACGGGCAACTGCCACATCTACGTGCATGAATCCGCCGACTTTGATAAGGCGCTCAACATTATCGTTAATGCCAAGACCCAGCGCGTAGGCGTGTGCAATGCTGCCGAGTCGCTGCTGGTCGACCATGCTGTGGTCAATGCGTTTTTGCCTGCGGTCGTTGCCGTGCTGCACGACCACGGCGTGCTCATTCACGGCGACGAGGCCACGTGCGCCGCGTGCGCCGACGCCGGCTTTGTGGAGGGCGATGACTACGTCGCCGCGACTGAGGAGGACTGGGGTCGCGAGTACCTGGCGCTCGAGATGAGCGTGAAGGTCGTGGCAAACGAGGACGAGGCCATCGCACACATCAACCGCTACGGCACGATGCACTCCGAGGCCATCGTTGCCGAGGATACGGATGCTTGCGAGCGCTTCCTCGATGCTGTCGATGCCTCGGCCGTGTACTCCAACGCCAGCACTCGCTTCACTGACGGCGGCGAGTTTGGCCTGGGTGCCGAGATCGGCATCTCGACCCAAAAACTCCACGCCCGTGGCCCCTTTGCCGCCGAGGCCCTCACCACCTACAAATACAAGCTCCGCGGCACCGGCCAGGTCCGTCCCTAACGCCCGCGCAAACAAAAACCACCACAAAGGTGCCTGTCCCCTTTGTGGTGGTTTTAGGTGGCGTTGACGGTTAGGCCTGGAAGGTATCTCGGTCGGGGGCGAAGGACTGCATGGCCGCGATGGTGCGGTCAAAGAGCTCGGGGAGCTCCCAGCCCAACATCTCGGCGCCCTGCGAAATCACGTCGCGCGAGCAGCCGGCGGCAAAGCGTTTGTCCTTGAACTTCTTCTTGAGCGACTTAGTCGTAAAGTCCATAACGCTCTTGCTCGGGCGCATGATGACGGCAGCGCCGATCAGGCCGGTGAGCTCATCGCAGGCAAACAGGATCTTTTCCATCTGCAGCTCGGGCTTGGGTAGTGAGGTGTTGAAGTCCGACGTGTGCGTCTGGATGGCGCGAATGAGCTCGGGAGACGCACCTTCGCCCTCAAGAATCTCGGCAGCATAGATGGTGTGGTTAATGGGGTCGTCCTCATGCTCCTCCCAATCCAGGTCGTGCAGCAGACCGACGATGCCCCAAAACTCCTCGTTCTCGGGGTCGAACTTGCGCGCAAAGTAGCGCATAGTGCCCTCGACCGTCTCGCCATGGGTGATATGGAACGGGTCCTTGTTGTGCTCATTGAGCAGTTCGAACGCGCGGTCGCGGGTGATTCCGGCGGTAAGCGGCTCTGACATAACAGACTCCTTGTGCTCGTGGGTATCGATAAGAATGAATACTACTAGAACAAGAAAACCACCACAAAGGTGCCTGTCCCCTTTGTGGTGGTTTTTGGCGCGGATGGGTTAGTTGAGGGCGGCTTGGGCTAGGCGGGCTTCGGCGGCCTCCTCGGTGACGCCAAGGGCCACGGCGAACTCCTCGATGGAGCGGCGTTTGGCCTCCTTGAGTACGCGCATGTAGTAGGAGCTGGGTTTTTTATCAGCTTCCTCGGCCTGGCGAATGCGGTGCATCATGGTCTTTGCCACGCGGACCGTCTCGGGCGCGCCCAGCTTGAGCTGCTGCTTAAAGTGTGTCTCCTCAAGCGAGCTGTTGCGCTCGGTAAAGGTGTCGCACTCCAGCTCGTCATAGTGGCTCAGCAGGTGCTCGGCATCTTGCTGAGAGATGGCGGCGTGCAGACGGTCGGCCTGCGCCACGGGGTACATGAGGATCGTCTGCGCATGTCCCTGCTTGGTCTCGAGCAGCAGCATGGGCTGCGGTGTGTCGTCCCTAAAACCGACGACGGTGCAGACTCCCTGGCCCGGATGAATGACGTGTTGACCGATTGAGAACATGCTACCTCCAACTTATACGAATTTACGTATGTCTAGAATAACACGCTGACGTGCGCAAACCCGTACTTTATGCAGGAAAAGCACACAACTCTGATAGGTAAGAGTATTCGATAACAGACGCAGCTCATTCACACCTTTATGCATTTTCAACGTCTGCATAATCTGCAGGCAGACCGGCATCTTTGAGTGACTCCATACAAGCTGTAGTCATTTTTGTGCATATGCAATATCTATTAGCTTTACCCTGCGACAGTGCCCGTCGCTTGTGATAGAGTGCTACAAACTCTGGCTTTTGCCCTACGAGTGACCAAGAGCTCGGGGGCTTTAACACAAGGAGGATCTATGCCCGAGAAGATTGAAGAGCTGGTACGCGCTGCGCTTGCTGCGGCCCAGGAGGCCGGCGACCTTTCCGCATTTGAACTTGACGATTGCGCTATCGAGCGACCGGCTGACACTTCTCATGGCGAGTGGACCTCTACCATGGCCCTGAAGTCCGCCAAGCTGGCCCACTGCGCCCCGCGCAAGATCGCCGAGGCCATCGTTGCCCATATGCCCGAGGACCCCGCGATCGAGAAGGTCGAGATCGCAGGCCCCGGCTTCATCAACTTCTACCTCTCCGTTGCCGTCAAGAATGCCATCTTTGGCGAGGCTCGCGAGAAGGGTATGGACTTCGCTAAGTCCAACGTCGGTGGTGGCCTGAAGACCCAGGTCGAGTTCGTTTCCGCCAACCCCGTCGGCCCCATGCACATCGGCCACGGCCGCTGGGCCGCGCTGGGCGACTCGCTCTGCCGCGTTATGGATCACGCCGGTTACGACATCCAGCGTGAGTTCTACATCAACGACCACGGCTCTCAGATGAACACCTTCGGCAACTCCATCAGCACGCGCTATATGCAGCTTGCCGACATCATCGCCAAGCAGGGCGTGGATATCGACGAGGCTCACAAGCTGCTGATCGCCGACCGCGACGCCTTTGTTGCCGACGAGAACGACGAGCATCCCGAGACCCATCCGTATCAGGACAACTTTGCCGAGACCCTGGGCAAGGACTCCTACGGCGGCGACTACATCATCGACGAGGCCGCCGAGTTCTGGCGCACCGACGGCGATAAGTGGGTCAACGCCGATCCGCAGGAGCGCATGGAGAGCTTCCGCGAGCGCGGCTATGTAAAGATGGTCGACAACATGCGCGACCTTTGCCATGCCGTTAACTGCGACTTCGATCGTTGGTTCTCCGAGCGCTCGCTGTATGTGAAGGACACCGAGGGCGAGACCGCCGGCACCTCCGCCGTCGACCGCGCTTTTGAGAAGCTCGACAAGATGGGCTATCTCTACACCAAGGACGGCGCCCTGTGGTTCCGCTCCACCGACCTGGGCGATGACAAGGACCGCGTTCTGATCAAGTCCGACGGCGAGTACACCTACTTCGCCTCCGACGTTGCCTATCACTGGGATAAGTTCCAGCGCGTCGACCACGTCATCGACATCTGGGGCGCCGACCACCACGGCTACATCGAGCGCGTCCGCTGCGTCTGCGATGCCTTGGGTTACCCCGGCAAGTTTGAGGTTCTGCTGGGCCAGCTCGTCAACCTGCTGCGCAACGGCAAGCCCGTCCGTATGTCCAAGCGTAAGGGCACCATGGTGACCCTGCAGGAGCTCGTCGACGAGGTCGGCTCCGACGCTGCCCGTTACACCCTCATCTCCAAGAGCTCCAACCAGATGGTCGACTTCGATATTGAGGCCGTCAAGAAGCGCGACAACTCCAACCCGGTGTACTACGTGCAGTACGCTCACGCCCGCGTGTGCTCCATCCTGCGCCGTGCCGCTGACGTTACGCCCGAGCAGGCTGACGAGATGGGCATGAAGGCCGTCGCCGCCAAGGCCATCGGTGAGAACGTCGATTACTCGCTGCTGACCGACCCGACCGAGCTCGCCCTTTCGCGCAAGCTCAACGAGCTCACCGACCTCATCGCCAGCTGCGCTCGCGACCGCGCCCCGTTCCGTCTGACGCACTTTGCTGAGGAACTCGCCGGCGACTTCCACAGCTTCTACGCTGCCTGTCAGGTGCTGCCGAGCGAGGGCCGTCCCGTCGACCCCGAGCTTTCGCGTGCCCGTCTGGCCGCTTGCGATGCCGTCCGCGTGACGCTCGCCCTGGTGCTCACCCTTGTTGGTGTCTCCGCTCCCGAGCAGATGTAAGCTGCGGGTCATTTAACCGTGTAGGTTCGGCTTTGCTGAGCCCTATAAGCCCGATCTCCATGCGGAGGTCGGGCTTTTTGCAAACGCCGACGTATTGACGAATTTGGAACTGCTGGAAATACGAAACTATGCCGGTTTACTACGATGAATATGAGAAATTCCAACCACGCCAGCTTTTCGCAAAAAAGTGCAGGGCATCTACCTGCGGTTTTAGTTCAACAAGTTTCGGAGTGGTCGCGGTTGAGCGATTCATCGTAGTAAACCGCCATAGTTTTGGCGGAGGCAGTCAGATTTGTGGGTGTTAAACCAAAGAGTGCCCCTTTTGACTAGTCGTTTAAGAGCGTTCCCAATGACTAAGTTGCAGGTGGCGGCGGTTGTGTTACACTAACGCTGCGTATATGACGCAATCATCTCGATACAGATCAATGATGTCCGTCGTTTTGAACGGAACTAGACTGTTTAGCCGCCCTGAAGGTTTATGCAGGGAGCATGTGATCACAGGGCTTGAAAAGAAAGTTGAGCAAACACTGTGTCTGATCAACAGCAAGAAAACGAAATAACGACGACGCAAGCCGCTCCCGCTGCACCGGTTGCGTCGGACCAGGTCGCGGCGCCCGCGCATGCCTCGGCTCCTGAGACGCCTAAGGCTGCTTCGACGCCTACGCCTGCAACGGCTGAGAAGGCCGTGCCTGCAACTGGTGAGGAGGCTGCTCCGGCAAAGCCCAAGCGTACGCGCCGCACGGCCAAGCCTGCTGCTGACGGCGAGGAGGTCACCAAGCCCAAGCGCCGTACCACGCGCATGACGCGCGTCAAGCGCACCGTTGCAGCTGACTCCTCGGCGCCGATTTCCGATGAGGTCGCGCAGGCACGTGCGTTGGCGCAGATTAGCGAGGCTCAGGTGGTGCGCGCCCGCCGTCGTGCTGCCGAGCGCGAGGCCGCGGCTCTGACCGAGCTTGCAGCTCCGTCTGTGCCCGAGACGCCTGCCGCCACCGAGACCCCTGTCGCCGACCAGCCGACCGAGAAGTCGGTACCGCGCACACGCCGTCGCACGGCTGCTAAGGCCGAGCAGGTTGCCGATCAGGTAACCCCCGAGCTCACTGAGGCTTCGGTCCGTTCCGCGGCAGGGGAGGGCACATCGCCTGTTGAGCCCGCTGCGCCTGTCGAGGCCAGCGAAGTTCCCGTTGTCGATCCGGCTTTGCGCCCGCACCGTCGCGGTCGCAAGCCTAAGGCCTTCGTCGAGGCCGAGAAGGCCGCAGCCGCAGCCGCCGCCGCTCGGGATGCTGCGGCGACCGCCGAGTCTGCAACCGCCGCCGACGCGCCCGTCCAGGATGCTACGACTTCCGAGGCCGCTCCCGCCGATGTCGAGCCCGCCGACCTCCGTCCCGGTCGCAGCCGTCGCACTGCTGCTAAGCGCACGTCCAAGGCTAAGGCTGCCAAGAAGGTTGCGTCCGAGGATTCCGCCGAGACGACCGCCGATGCATCGACTGACGCCGCCGAGCCCCAGGACGTCGAACAGCCTGCGTCTGAGAAGCCCAAGCGCGGTCGTAAGAAGTCCGCTAAGGCCAAGGCGTCCGAGCAGCAGGCCGAGGCCGAGCTGCAGGGCGATTCCAAGGCCGAGGCCAGCGATGATACTGTGGCTAACGCCGACGCCGCCGCAACCGATGGCGCCGCGCCCGCCGAGGCCGAAGACAACGCTCGCCCCAACCGTCGCCAGCACAAGCGTAACGACGAGCGCAACGAGCGCAAGGACGAGCGCAACAACGACCGCCGCAACCGCCAGCGCGATCGCAAACAGCGCAACAAGGAGCGCAACGCCGCCCCCACCGAGCCCACGCTTTCGCGTGAGGAACTCGCGGCCATGAAGGTCGCCGAGCTGCGCGAGAAGGCCAAGGAGTTCGAGATCGAGACGACCGGCAAGAAGAAAGCCGAGCTCGTCGAGGAGATCTACGTCACCGCCGCGAAGGCCGAGGGCTTCCGCGACATCAAGGGCATTCTGCAGATTCGCCCGGACAGCTCCGGCATCATCCACGCCCATGGCTACATGAAGTCCAACGACGACGCCTTCGTGCCCGCCTACCTCATCCGCTCCGCGCGCCTGCGCACGGGCGACGTCATCGAGGGCTCGCTGCGTCCTTCGCGCGGCGGCGACAAGCGCGCCGGCCTCGCCAAAATCACGACCGTCAACGGTCTGGACCCCGAGCAGATTCGCAACCGTCCCAAGTTCGGCGACCTCACCCCGGTCTATCCCAACGAGCCGCTGCGCATGGAGCACGGCAAAGACTCCATTACCGGTCGCGCCATCGACATCGTGTCGCCGATCGGCAAGGGTCAGCGTGGCCTGATCGTGTCCCCGCCCAAGGCCGGCAAGACCACGATCCTCAAGAAGATCTGCCAGTCTATCTCGATTAACAACCCCGAGGTGCACCTCATCTGCCTGCTCGTCGACGAGCGCCCCGAAGAGGTCACCGATATGCAGCGTTCCATCAAGGGTGAGGTTGTGGCGTCGACCTTCGATATGCCCGCCGACAACCACACTCGCGTGGCAGAGCTCGTCATCGAGCGCGCCAAGCGCATCGTGGAGCTGGGCGGCGATGTCGTGGTGGTGCTCGACTCCATTACGCGTCTTGCCCGCGCCTACAACTTGGCGGCGCCCGCCTCGGGCCGCATCCTTTCGGGCGGCGTCGATTCGGCGGCCCTGTATCCTCCCAAGCGCTTCCTGGGCGCAGCCCGTAATATCGAGAACGGTGGCTCGCTCACCATCCTGGCCTCTGCCCTCATCGACACCGGTTCCAAGATGGACGAGGTCATCTTCGAGGAGTTCAAGGGTACCGGCAACATGGAGCTTAAGCTCGACCGCGACCTGGCCGACCGCCGCATCTTCCCGGCTATCGACCCCGTTGCCTCCGGTACGCGCAACGAAGACCTGTTGGTCGACGAGCAGATGCGTCCGTTTGTCTTTGGTCTGCGTCGCATTCTTGCCGGCATGAACAACACCGAGCGCGCAGCCGCGTCGTTTATCAAGGGTCTTAAGGGCACCAACACCAACCAGGAGTTCCTGGTGCGTTCGGCCAAAAAGCACAGCGACTACGAGCAGACGTTCTAGGTTGTCATCCACGCGCAGCGATAGTCATCAATGCGATAAAGGGTCGGGGCTTTGAGCCTCGGCCCTTTTCCATATCGCCGCTCCGCGCTTATTTTTGACCATAAGACTGGCAAGCAGCAGGTTTCCCGTTTCAATCCGACATCGTCGCTTGCAATCGACAGGGCGGTTTCGCATAATAGCTTTTAAGCTTCGCGACGGAAAACGCAGATGAAACGAACCATATACCGTTGCTTTGGGGCATAGCCCCGCTTCATCTTCTCTCGCGCAGCCAACTGAATGATGCGATTTGGGTGCTGGAAGATGGGGAGAGCTCATGGCTTCTTCTGATGCAACACAACGAGCAGTCCTTGCCGGACTTTCGTGCGGGATCGGCCTTGCCGCTCCCGTGGTTATGTATGCCGCGACGCTGCCGTTTTCGTCTGTGAACGAGACGGTCGTGGCGGGTGCGGTTCCCTTCGCCGTGGGCGCGGTGGCGGGCGTGGGTATCTATGCCGCCTCGCTGGGTATCTCCGAGTATCGTGCGCAGCGTGAAGAGCGTCTGTTCCAGCCCGATGCCATGGGCGGTGCCACCAATCTCAATCAGCATCAAAGCGAGTTCAAGACCGCCTCGATTCCAGCTCAGCAGCAGGATGCGACTCCTTACGCTGCGGCTTCTGCTTCTCAGGCTCAGGCGGAGCAGTCTACCTCGGCATTCCTTTCCGGCCTGACCGGTGCGTTCCAGCGCCGTCATGCCGATGATGGTGTCCCTACCATCGCTCGAGCCGCAGATGCTATGGACGAGGACGAGGCTTGGTCCATGATCGACAGTATGCTCGACGACGATTCGCCAGTGAGCTGCGACCCTGCACACTCGCGCGACGTCTATCAAGTCGCCATCGACGAGCTCACCAACGGCGGGCAGACCGGCTCCTTCAATCGCGACGACATCGCCGCCGCGGCACGCGCCGTGTCTGGCTCCCAGGCCGCCCCTGCGGGCAGCACGGCGGCTTTCGTGGCACTCGTCGCCAACGCGGCAGCCAATAACGCCTACAGCTCTACCTCGGCGGACGCGAACGCTTCTGCCGACAATTCGTACGTTGATGAAGCCATGGCCGCGGACGAGGAGGCCGTTGCCGCCCGCCGTGCCGCCGAAAGCTCGCTGTGGGGCGCTCCTGCCCAGCAGCAGGCGGCTGAGGCTGCGCCGTACAATGTAAACCTCGCCAGCATGCCTATCATCTCCGGTGCCGCGGATATCGATCTCGATGACCTCGATGAGCCTGCAGCCATCACCGCATCGATTGATGCCCAAGATCGCATCGACACCGGCGACCTTCCGGATGCCTCGCTCGAGGTTGATGTTCCCATGGCCGATTACTCGGGCCACGAGGACATGTGGGCCGCCGCCACCGCGATTCTGGATGAGATTGACGAGCCTGCTCCTGTTGCAGCCCCCGCTCCCGTCGCTGCCCCTCAGCCTGCTGCCCCCGCCTATGTCGGCCGTCACAGCGCTGTGTTCCCCGAGGATACTGCCCGTATCTCGCGCGAGAGCATCGAGCGGGCCGAGGCTATTGCCGCCGGCATTATGGAAAACCGTCGTCACGAGCGCGTCAATCAGATCCTCGAGGAAGAGATCGAGCGCCTGCAGTCCTCAACCGCCAAGCGTACGGGCCGTGCCTATCTGAGCGTTATCGAGGGCGGTACCGCCAGCTTCGCGCCGCTCCGCGCGGAGGCATAACTTCTGCATGGTTAAGATCAATCGAAAATGGGCGGTTGTAACCTGCCTGATGGCGCTCTTGATCTGGGGCAATTCGCTGGTTCCCGGCTCGGGGTCGGGCTCGCTGAGCCTAACGGTCATGGAAGCTATCCGCGGTTTCCTGCACAGCGTGGGACTTCCATATGAATGGGTGACCAACTTTGTTGTTCGCAAGTGCGCGCATTTTACCGAGTATATGGTGCTCGGCATCTTGGCAACGCACGCCTTTGATTTTGAGGGCCGGCGCACCTTTGACGTGCTGCTGCCCACGGCGGTGTTCCTGCTGCTGATTCCCTCGATCGACGAGACGATTCAGCTCTTTGTGCCGGGACGCGCTGGCATGATCACCGATGTGATGATCGACTGCTGTGGAGCGGCAACGGGCGTTGTGCTCCGATATCTCTTACGGTCGCTGATGTGCGCTAAAAAGGCCGCCTAGGACGTATTGTTTGGTCCTAGGCGGCCTTTTTTATTTGAGGGCTTATATGAGGCGTGGTGGCGTCGTTCCGTAGGTCGGATTTGCCGGGCGCGCCACGCCCTGTGGGTGCGTCTGCTACTGAAGCGCCTGTGCGCCCAGGGCCAGGCAGCCCATGATGCCCTGCTTGCCCTCGAGGCTGTTGTTGACAATATAGGAATCGATGTCGTTGACCTCGGGCGTGACGATATAGCCGTTGAGCATCTCGGCGCACTTTTTGCGTGCGAGCGGCACGATGGGGGTGTGGTCGGCCACGCCGCCGCCGATGATGATCTTTTGCGGTGCGTAGCACAGCGTGTAGGTCATGAGCGCCTGTGCCAGATAGCCTGCGAGCAGGTCCATGGCCTCCGGGTCATCGGCCATGTCTCCGGCGCTCTTGCCATCCCAGCGCTTTTTAACGCCAGGGCCGGCGATGAGGCCCTCGAGGCAGTTGTCATGGAAGGGGCAGGCGCTATGCTCGCCGATGGTGTCGCGCGGGTCGCGCGTGACCAGGATGTGGCCGGCCTCGGGATGCATCATGCCGTGCACGAGCTTACCGCCCGAGAGCACGCCGGCGCCCACGCCGGTGCCGATGGTCAGGTAGACCACGTCGGTGAGGCCCTGGGCGCAACCAAAGGTGACCTCGCCCAAGCAGGCAACGTTGACGTCGGTGTCGTAGCCACAGGGAATGTTGAGCTCGTTTTGGATGGTGCCCAGCAGATCAAAGTAGCGCCATGCCGTTTTGGGTGTCTCCAGGATCTTGCCGTATTGGGGCGACGCGGGGTTGACTGCGGTGGGGCCAAAGGCGCCGATGCCCAGTGCGGCGATGCCCTTGTCGGCAAACCACGCGTTGACGGCCTCGACGGTCTCCTGCGGGGTCGTGGTCGCGATCTGCTCGCGCTCCAGGACCGTACCGTCTGCATAGCCCGTGGCGCAGACCATCTTGGTGCCGCCGGCCTCGAGCGCTCCGATAAGCTGCTGTTCTGCCATAGTATTCCTCTCTCTGGGACGAGTTGCTCCGTGACTAAAGTATAGAGCTCTAAACAAATTGAGAAAGCGCTATAAAAAGAAGCCCCGCAACGCGGCGTGAACTGCCTCCCATTTCTTGGACATGAGAAATGGGAGGCTTTTTATGCGTGTCG
>CABUDI010000033.1 GCA_902490305.1 uncultured Collinsella sp. | reverse complement strand
AATCGTCAATATCGGTCGGAGGGGTGGCTTTGTAAAGCCGTTTGTCTCCACCCGCGTAGCGGGTGGTTTAAAGCTGGCCGCTGCGCGGCCAGCGGACTAAAGTCTTGAATAAAAAGGGCGCGTCCATACGGACACGCCCCTGCGCACAACAATGCAAAGAACGACTTAGAAGCTACCGCGCTTCAGGAAGTCGGGAAGCTCGAACTGATCGTTGCCGAAGTTAGGAAGCTCGGTGCCACCGACGTTGCGGGTCGGAGCGGCCTGAGCCGGGCTCGTGGCAGGAGCGGTGCGCTGCGGCTCAGCGGAGGCAGCGGCCTTGCTCTGAGACTGCTGAGCAGCAAAGAGCTCGTCCTGACGGTTGACGTTGGAGTCGGAGAAGCCCGTAGCGATGACGGTGATACGCACCTGATCGCCCAGGGACTCGTCGACAACGGTACCGAAGATGATGTTGGCCTCGGGGTCGACGGCGTTGGCGACAACGTCGGCGGCGTCGCTGATCTCCTGGATGCCCAGGTCCTTGGAACCGGCGATGGAGAGCAGCACGCGCGTGGCACCATCGATGGAGCTCTCGAGCAGCGGGCTGGAGATGGCCTGCTGGGCAGCGTCGACGGCACGGGTGTCCCCAGAAGAGGTACCGATACCCATCATGGCGGTACCGGCCTGCTTCATGATGGTCTTAACATCGGCGAAGTCCAGGTTGATGATACCGGGGACGGTGATGAGGTCGGTGATGCCCTGGGTGCCCTGGGAAAGGACGCCATCGGCAATCGCGAAGGCCTCGAGCATGGTGGTCTTCTTCTCGGCGATGTCGAGCAGCTTATCGTTAGGGATGACGATCATGGTGTCGACGCAATCGGAGAGGGTCTTAATGCCCTCCTCGGCGCTCTTCTTGCGCTTGCGGCCCTCGAAGGTGAAGGGCTTGGTCACGACGGCGACGGTCAGCGCACCGACCTCGTTCATCGCGATATCGGCAACGATGGGAGCAGCGCCGGTACCGGTGCCACCGCCCTCGCCGCAGGTGATGAACACCATGTCGGCACCAGCGAGCGCCTCGGCAATGTCGTCGCGGGACTCATCGGCAGCCTTGCGGCCAACCTCGGGGTTGGCGCCGGCGCCCAGGCCGCGGGTAAGGTCGGTGCCGATGTGCACCTTGATATCGGCATCAGAGATCGCGAGTGCCTGAGCATCGGTGTTGATGGCAACAAACTCGACGCCGCGGATGCCCTCTTCGATCATTCGATTGACCGCGTTGGTACCGCCGCCGCCGACGCCGACCACCTTAATGACGGCAAGGTAGTTGTTGATCTCTGTCTCGTGCATGTCGGTCCTCCGAACAAAGGTTATAGCCATAGCATGGGTCGACCCCTGCGCACATTAACCTTCAGGTTGAAAGTAAATGCAAAGGTAAACCGTATTATGTTTGCACATTATGAACGTATCAGTCAAATAATTGACCGTGAAAACCAAACAAACCAGATAAACGGCGTGGTATGGCCCCTCAACAAAGCATCAACCAGCGCTACGAGGTCGGAGCGTTCCTAAATGTATAGTTACCCGGAGAGCGCACATTGATATACGTTACGCCCTCTACCTGCGAAAGCAGCTTGGTGACTACGCGCTCCTTCTTGACGATATCGTTCGAATCGCCCAGCGACACCTCAATGCCGTTATTGAGGTTTGCCGAGATGGCTTCGACCGAAGGCGTGGAAATATCCTTGACTTGTCCCAAGAACTCGCTCGAAAAATCACGCACATAATCCAAGCCAGCCTTAACGGCCTTGGAGCTCACTGCCTGGCCGGAAACCGGAGCGACATCCGCCGAGACATCAGTCAACAACACCGCGCCATAGTGCTTAGCGAGCGCCAGCGCGGCATCAATGCCGGTCAGGGTATTTGAGCCCTGCCCCGTCGTGATGACGTTGCCCTGGTCATCCACTTCGACCGACGTCGACAGCGGGGCGATCCAGGTGTCATCATCCCCGATGGCCCAGGCAAGGTCATCGGAGCTGATATAGGCAATTGCAATGACCTTGCGCTCCATCGGCGTAATGATGAGCGTATGTGGGAACTGACGCTGGACATCCACGCCCGAGACCCACGGGTTCTGCTTGAGGTCCTCGGTAATCTGGTCGGGATCGACGTTAAAAAGCGACGTTCCCTCGGGCAAATCGATCAGCTGGATAGCATCGTGCTTCGTCACATGCTCGCTGCCTTGAATCTGAATATCAGTGGCGGTAAACAATCCAGAGTTAATCACCACGATAGCAACGACGACGAGCACGGCCAAGACGGCCAAAACGCCGCCCACGATTTTGCCTTTGCCTGTAACGACAGAAGCGGCGTCTGATGTTTTATTTGCCATCGCCCTAAGTAAAGACAACGGGTTGACGCCTTTTTTACCCGAAGGCTTCTTGGCGGTAGCCGGCACCGATGTCAGCGAGCGCGGTTTCGATGCGCCCAGCGTGCGACCTGGACGCGCCGCTTTAGTTCCCGTCGAGGGCTTAGGAGTTGCCATGGGGCGGGCAGGCTTGGCGCCCATAACAGGCTTTGACGTCACCGAGGGACGCGAGGACTTTTTTGCGGCCGGACGATTACCGAGCTGCGAGCCGACGACCGGACGACTGGTCTGTCGAGCATGCCCGACAGACTTAGAATGCGCGACGGTATTGCGTTGAGGTTTGGCAGGCGCGCCGGAACGCCCTCCGGCGCGGCGGAAGGTGGGTTTCGATGCTCTAGAAGCCGAGGAATTTAACTTCCGGTCTGAGCTCGATGCCATACGCCTCCCTCACCTTTCCGTGCACATGTCTGATAACCGCGGCAACGTCATCGGCCGAGGCAGTTCCGTTATTAACGATAAAATTAGCGTGAACGGGCGAAACTTCCGCACCGCCAATCGAAAAACCCTTTAATCCACAATCCTCGATAAGCTTGCCCACACTCGCATCGGGCGGGTTGCGAAAGACCGACCCGCAGGATGCGCGACCCATGGGCTGCGTACGCTTGCGCCTCGTCAGGTACCGCTCCATGCGCTCGCGAATGTCGGCCTTGGGCGCCGGTTTAAGCTTAAGCACGCACTCGAGGATGATCTCATTGCGGGGAAGGCTACATTCTCGGTAGCCCCAAGTGATCTCGGACCCCGCATAATGCTTGATACCGGATGCCGGGTCAAACGTTACGACATCCTCAACCAGCGAGCCAATCCACTCGGTCCGTGTGCCTGCATTCATAGATATCGCACCGCCAACCGAACCAGGGATGCCAACGGCAAACTCAAGGCCCGAGAGGCTACGCGACAGGGCATCGTTGACCAGGCGCGCAAACATCACGCCCGCACCGACCGTCAGCGTACAACCGTCATCGGCAACAACCGTGCGCTGAAACTCACGTCCGAGCGAAATGACGGCACCGCGATAACCGCCATCGGCAACCAGCAGATTGGAGCCCTTGCCGATGATGACCCACGGCACCTGCTCGCGATCGAGCACCGCCACGGCGCGGCGGAGGGCATGATAGCTATGGCACGTCACAAAGAGGTCGGCCTTGCCGCCGATACGATAGCTCGTATGACGCGCAAGGCGCTCGTCCTCGATCACATCCGTGTCGATCATGCCCGAGAGCGCCATGACGGCGTTAAACAGACCCATTAGACTTAAGCGTCTTTC
Organism: uncultured Collinsella sp.; assembly: GCA_902490305.1. Classification (GTDB taxonomy): domain Bacteria; phylum Actinomycetota; class Coriobacteriia; order Coriobacteriales; family Coriobacteriaceae; genus Collinsella. The sequence continues at coordinate 12,103 of CABUDI010000033.1, read as the reverse complement.
TTGGCAGTCAGATACTCAATGAACTCGGGACCGACGGTCGTAACGTCACCGGCACCCATAGTGAGCAGCAGGTCGCCCTCGCCCACCATCTGCTCGAGCTCCTGATTGAGCTCAAGACGGCTGGAGCAGTACACGACCTCCTTGCCAGGATGCTTGGCGCGCACGGTATCGGCGAGCATCTTAGAGGTGACACCCGGAATGGGCATCTCGCCAGCCGAGAACACATCAATCAGCAGCAGTTTATCGGCATTGGCAAATGCATCGGCAAAGTCGTCGCACAGGGCCTGCAGGCGCGAATAGCGGTGCGGCTGGAACACGACGTCGACGTGCTTGTAGCCCAGCGACGAAGCAGCAGCAAGCGTCGCCTTGATCTCGGTGGGGTGATGGCCGTAATCATCGACCACGGTGATGCCATCGATATCGCCCACGTGGGTAAAGCGACGGCGGACGCCCTCAAAGCTCGAGAGCGCCTTGGCGGCGGCGTCGATGTCAAGGCCCAGGACATGGGCGACGGTGAGCACCGCCGTGGCGTTGAGCATGTTGTGGCGACCGGGATTGCTCTTGATCTCCACAGCGTGCTCAGTGCCGTCCTCAAAGCGAACGATAAAATCGCTCTGGATGCCCTTGACATCCGGGTGCATGCAGACGATGTCGTTGCTCTCGGCAAAGCCGTAGGAAAGCACGTGACGACCCGTCGACTTGGCGAGCTCGACCAGATGCGGGTCCTCACCGCAGACGATGACGGTGCCGTCCTCGCCCACCAGGCTCATGAATTTGGCGAAAGTTGCCTCGATCTCCTCGATACCCGAGTAGTGGTCGAGGTGGTCGGCCTCGACGTTGGTCACGATGACCACGTTGGGGTTCAGGAACAGGAAGGAGCTGTCGGACTCGTCGGCCTCAGCGACAAAGTAGTCGCCCGAGCCGTTCTTGCCGTTCGTGTCATAGCCCTCGACGATGCCACCGATCAAGAAGCTCGGATCCAGACCCATGCGGTCGAGCATGGTGGCGCACATCGAAGACGTGGTGGTCTTGCCATGCGTGCCGGCAACAGCGACGGTGGTGTAGCCGTGGCCCAAAGCAGAGAGCATCTTGGCACGGGGCCACACGGGAATACCAAGCTCGCGAGCGCGCACGAGTTCAGGGTTGGACTCCGGAATAGCGGTGGAGACAACAACCACGTCGGGCTTGACCTCGTCGATCGTGGCGGCCTCATGGCCCACATGCACCTTCACACCAGCGCGGGTAAGCTGGCGGATATAACGTGACGTCTTAAGGTCGGAGCCGGTAACGGCATAACCGCGCTCGTGAAGAACGAGGGCGATGCCGCTCATGCCGGCGCCGCCGATACCGATAAAGTGGGCGCTCTTAAACTCGGGCGCGGAGGTTGCAGTCTGGGAATCAGCCATGTGCTCGTGTACTCCTTGCGTAAACACTGCCTGTAACCCGTTAACTGTACCGCACCTACCGCATCAGCGCGAGGGCGACCGACGATATCCCGTCTAACTAACGCAAACCCTCTACCGCATCCGCCAGAAGAGCGGCGGCCCTATCCTGAGCCAGACCACGCGCCGCCTGACGCATGGCGTCGCGCGCCGCCGCGTCATCGACCAGGTGCAGCAGTTCATCGGCAAAGGCAGAACCGTCGATATCGGCATCGGCGCAGAGCACGCCGGCCCCAGCGTCGACCAGATAACGGGCATTGGTGGTTTGGTGGTCGGCCGTCGCATGCGGGTACGGCACGAGCACCGAAGGCACGGCGAGTGCAGCGATCTCGGCCACGCTCGATGCGCCCGAACGCGAGAGCACCAAATCGGCAGCAGCCAGCATATCGCCCATGTTGTCGATGTAAGGCTGGACGCGGTAACGCTTCGCCTCCTCGGGCGTCAGCGCCAAAGCGCGCTCGGTCTCCTCAAAGCCGTCGGCACCCGTCGAATGCAACACATAGAGGTTCTTGCGCGAAAGCAGCTCGTTTTTGAGCGAAGCCACACGCTCGTTGAGGTGCTGGGCGCCAAGTGAACCGCCAAAGACGAGCAGCAGCGTAGCGTCCTCGGGAACGCCAAGTGCCTTGCGGCCGCGAGCGCGATCGCCCTCGATCACCGAGCGACGTACGGGGTTGCCGGTCATGAGCACGTGGTCAGGGTCACCTTCGCGCTCAAAGACCGAACGCGCTGCCGGCACCGAGATGCACACGCGGGCGGCGTGGGAGTTCATCATCTTGTTGGCCAGGCCCGGAACAGAGTTCTGCTCATGCAGCAGATACGGAACGCCCGCGCCCTTGCACCACCCCAGCAGCGGAACCTCGACATAGGCACCAAAACCAATGGCGGCATCGGGCTTGCCGACCTTTGAGAAATGACTGGCGAGCGCACGCTTGGCTTTGTTGACACGCCACAGCGAGGTCAGCGCCGTCCAAGGACGGGAGCGGTCGAAGCCCGTGACCGTAATGGGCACAAAATCAAACCCAGCCTCGGGGACCAGACGACCCTCGAGCTTGCGCGACTGGCCCACGAACACAACGTGGTGGCCACGGTCACGCAGCTCTTCGGCCAAGGCGAGCGCGGGGTTGATGTGCCCGGCCGTGCCGCCGGCTGCAATAGCAACGGTCATTTTATCGGTCATGGTAGTCCCTTCGTACACGCGGTCCCTGGTCGTCGGTACGCAGACGCGCCGACGGGTCCGAGTTCAAATCGATTCGATTATATCCGCCGCCCGCGTTGCGAGGGCTGGGGCGCTGAGGACGACCTTGCGGCGCCGTTCGCTGACGCGGGCGGGCTGCCGGCTCGGTCGCAGAGCCATCCAGGACGGTAAAACCGTTACGCGAAGATCGCTCGCCGCGCACGTGGGGCACGCCGGCGGTACTCTCATCCATAACGGCAAAGCTCTCGCGGCGGCGGTCATACTCATCGCGGCGGGCGCTCTCGTACGAAACGCGCAGGATCAACCCGGCAAGCATGAGCGACACAATAATCGACGAACCGCCGTAGCTAATAAACGGCAACGGTTTGCCCGTCATGGGAAACACGTTGAGGATGCCCAGCGCGTTAATCAAAAACTGCACTGCGAGAATGACCGCGGAGCCAGACGCCATAAGCGCGCCCCGGCGATCGGTCGCCTGCTCGGCAATGCGAAACGCCGAGTAGATCAGCATCGCAAACACCAAGAAGAACAGCACGGTTCCGACAAAACCGACTTCCTCGCCAATGATGGCCAGGATGTAGTCATTGTGCGCCTCGGGCAGATACGAGTACTTCATGGTTGAGTTGCCGATGCCACGGCCGAACAGACCGCCCGAGGCAAAGGCCATAATGGCAAGCGTGGCCTGATAGCCGTCACCATACTCGTCGGCCCAAGGGTTCAAGGCAACCTGAATACGCACCATACGGTACGGCTCTGCGACAAGCGCAATCACGATCACGAGAATGCCGAAGATTAGCACGCCGATGATAAATCTGGGGTCGAGACCCGCAAACAACGCCATGCACATGAGGGTCAACAGGATGATCAGGACAGTACCGAAATCGGGCTGGATAAAGATCAGAAAGAGCGAAATGCCCAGGTAGATGCCCATCTTGCGAAGGAATTCGTTGATGTTGCCACCGGGCGAAAAGAAGCGATCAAGCATGATGGCCGAATACGCAATGGCAAATGGCTTTAAAAACTCGGAAGGCTGGAACTGAATACCGGCGATGTTAAGCCAGCGCGTGGCGCCACGGCTGCCGCTGCCCACCAAGAACACCAGAAACAGTAGCCCTATCATGCCTATGAGGAAGATCCTGAGCACATCCTCCCCAAACCAGCTGTCCGGCAAAACGCGCACGATGGCAATCAGCGCCAGAACACCGACCACGGCAAACGCGGCCTGTCGACCCAGAAAAAACGTCGCCGAGCCATTCTCGTGCAGCGCCTCGACCGAAGACGCCGAGTACACCATCAGCAGGCCAAAGCATACCAAGGTAAACAAGCAGGCCATGAATATCAAACGGGGGCGCATGATACGGGCGGGAACGCCGGCAATATAGCGTTCGCTAAACGACTGCCCGCCGCGGCTGGAACGCGGTGTGATACGACGTGAGGAAGCACGGTCCGAGTCGGGCCTCCTCATACCTTGTCGGGGGCTCTCCTCTCTCACCGCAACCCCTATTCCATTTGTGATTTCGCTGCAGCGGCAAGCTGGGCCACGTAGTCCTTAAACACGCGGCCGCGCTCCTCATAGCCCGAGAACTCATCGAACGAAGAGCAGGCAGGAGAAAGTAAGATCACGTCACCACGGCTCGACAGCGAACGGGCGACGTCCACGGCGTCGCGTAGGTCATCCGCCTGGGCGATATCCACATCGCCATCGACATCGGCCTCGTCCATAGCGGAGGTGAAGCGCTCGCGCGCATCGCCAAAGCAGACGACCGAGCGCACGTTGTCCATAACGACGCGCGCGAAGTCCGTGAGCGGCGTGCCCTTATCGTGGCCGCCGAGCAGCAAGATCACGTCGTCATCGGGAAATGCCGTCAGTGCCTTCTCGACCGCATCGGTGTTGGTCGCCTTGGAATCGTTGACGTAGCGCACGCCGTCAATCTCGCCACACGGCTCCACGCGGTGCTCGAGCGGCTGGAACGAGGCCAGACCGCGGCAGACACCGTCGACATCGGCACCGACTGCCAAGGCAGCCGTGGCAGCGCACAGGGCATTGATAACATTGTGATGGCCCGAGATCTTGAGCTCGGATGTAGCGATGAGCGGGGTCTCGACACCCTTCAGACGCACGATCATCTTGCCATCGCGCACAAAGGCGGCATCCTCGCCCTCAGGCTCGTCAAAGGCAACCTTGCAGATGCGACGACCCGGCGTGTAGATGTACTCATCGAACTCGTGAATGTCGGCGTCTTCGACGTCGACAACCACCAGATCGTCATCGACCATATTGTCAAACAGTTTGATCTTGGCAAGCGCATAGTTCTTATGGCTCTTATGCCAGCCCAAGTGGTCGGGAGTGATGTTGAGCAGCACCGCCACGCGGGGGTGGAGCTCGGTTGTCGTAGCAATCTGATAGCTCGAGAGCTCAGCCACAAACCACTCGTTGTGGGCTCGGCCGTCAATCTCGTTGACCGGCGGCTCGCCGATGTTGCCGACAGCAACGCTGGCCTCGCCGGCAGCCTTAAGCAGATAATCAGTCAGCGACGTGGTGGTCGTCTTGCCGTTGGTGCCCGTGATGGCAATCCAGTTATCGGGCGACAGGCGATAGGCAAACTCGGGCTCACCCATAATCTGGGCGGCATGCTCGCGCCCGGCCTTAAAGAAGCCCGAGAACTCCGAGATGCCCGGGCACGTCACGCATACGTCATAGGCGCCCTCGACCTGTTCGGTCCCATAGACAAACGACGCACCAGCGGCCTCGAGCGCACGCGTGGCGTCATTGGGCTCAGAGGTGCCACCGCCATACACGGTAACGGCACTTACGCGCTCGGGATGTGCCAACGCCCAGCGGGCGACATCGAGACCGGATTTGCCCTGACCCAAAACGAGCAGGCTAAAGACATCAGCAAGAGACATGAAAGACCACTATCCCAACTGGAAGAACAGAGCAAGGCCAACGGCACCAAAGGCAGCAGCGATAATCCAAAAACGGATGACGACCTTGGTCTCGGCCCAGCCCTTCTTTTCGAAATGATGATGGATGGGCGCCATAAGGAAGACGCGCTTGTGCGTAAAGTGGAAGTAGACAACCTGAATCATGACCGACAGGGTCTCAACGATAAACAGGCCACCGATGATGAGGGAGACGACCTCGGTGTTGGTCATGATGGACGTGCAGGCAAACGCGGCACCCAGGGCAAGCGAGCCGGTATCGCCCATAAAGATGCTCGCCGGATAGCAGTTGAACCACAGAAAGCCCAAGCAGGCACCGGCACACGCGGTGCAGAAGATGGACAGGTTCACGTCTCCGTGCAAAAACGCCATGGCGGCCATGGCGAGCATAGCGATCATGGAGGTGCCGCCAGCAAGACCGTCAAGGCCATCGGTCAGGTTCACGGCATTAGAAAGACCGGCGATCATCAGCCAGCAAAAGACAATATAGAGCCACGGGAACGAAAGGCCGCAGATGGTGGTCGAAAGCACGCCAAGGTCGATCGTCAGGCCGCCGGGAAAACGAATCTCGGGGGCGACGCCGCACCAGTTAACGGCAAGTACCGTAAAGGTGACACAGATAATGGTTAGACCGATCATCTTGGCATGAGGCGTCAGACCGAGCGAGCGCCCATGCGTAACGGAGGTCAGGTCGTCAATCAGGCCCAGAACGCCGGTCGCCAGCGTGGCGAGCAGCACGAGCACGAGCTCGGTGGTGAGCTTGCCCATCAGCAGGCAGGTCAGCGAGATCGCAACAAGGATGATGACGCCGCCCATGGTCGGCGTACCCTGTTTAATCAAATGACGCTTGGGGCCGTCGGCTCGGACCTGTTGGCCGATACCCTCGACCTTCAGCAGCTTGATCCACCACGGCATGAGCAGCAGCGCAATGGCGGCGGCGATGCCAAGCCCCAAAAAAGCCTGATACGTTGGATACGAGGGATTGCCGAACATGGGCTAGCACACACCTTCCACAAAGCGGTCGAGCTCAACAAAGCGGGAACCCTTGACCAGTACAACATCATGTTTTTCAAGCGCGCCGCCCATGCGGTCGAGCACCTGCTGATAATCGGAGAACACCTGGATGCGGTCCTCGTCCATACCCATCATGCGCGCGGCATCGGCCATAAGCTGGGCCAGCTCACCACCCACGCACGCCAGCATGTCGAGCTTCTTGGCGGCGGCATAGGCGCCCACGAGCTCATGCATGCGAGGAGCCTCATCGCCCATCTCGCCCATCTCGCCCAGGATCGCCATGCGAGACCCCGTGCACGAAAGCGAGCACAGTAGATCGAGACCAGCAGCCATGGATTCGGCGCTGGCGTTATAGGAATCGTCAATGACGCGGGCACCGCTCTTGGCGCGCTTGATCTCCTGGCGGTGACCGGTAATCGTGAGGCCCCTAAAGGCAGCATCGATCTGCTCGGGCGTCACGCCCAGGCGATAGGCAACCGCGGCGGCCTTAACGGCATTTGGAACGGACTGCACGCCGGGGATAGCAAGCATGGTATCGATTGTCTCGCCCTGACCAAAATCGAGCGTAAAGACCGGACGGCCCTCGTCATCAACACGAACTTCGCGGGCGCGGACCTCATCATCGTCCGAGACGCCGGCCAGCATCACATCGATACCAGCAGGCTGGGCGAACGTATCGCGAATGAACGGCGTAAAGTCGTCCTCGCCGCCCAAAACCAGTAGCGGCAAATAGTCGCCGGCGGCGCACATACCCTGGACAATCTCGGCCTTAGCGCGGGCGATGTTCTCGCGGCTGCCCAAAATGCCGATGTGAGAGGTACCGATCTTGCTCACGATGGCAAGGTTGGGATTGGCGGACTGGGACAGGCGCTCAATCTCGTGGAAATGGTTCATGCCCATCTCGAGCACCAGGACCTCGGTATCGGCCGGAGCGGAAAGCACCGTGAGCGGCATGCCGATCAGGTTATTGAAATTGCCCTTGGTGGCCCAGACACGATAGCGCTTGGCGAGCACAGCGGCGAGCACGTCCTTGGTCGTCGTCTTGCCGATGGAACCGGTAATGCCAACGACCAGGCAGCCAAGCTCCAGACGGTACGCGTGCGCCAAACGCAGCAGAAACTCCTCGGGATCATCGGTCAGCAAGATGGCACAGCCCTTGTCCTGCGCCAGCGAGACCAGCTCAGCCTCGGGCTCACGCGTCATCACGACGGCGCCGGCACCCGACTGGACGGCACGGGAAGCAAAATCATTGCCGTCGACGTTTTCACCGGGAAAGGCGACGAAAATCGTCCCTTCCTCGACCTGACGCGAGTCGATAACGCACCCGCGGCATACCCGATCGGCTTCTCCCGTCACGGTTCGGGCCCCTGTTGCGGCCGCGAGGTTGTTGACGGCGATCTCTATCATTGCAGCTCCCCTGTAAACCTAATAATGCTATCGGCGTATTGTATCCCAGCGCCGCGCATGCGTGGTGCAGGGCATGTGAACACCCCTCATATGGGACAACAAACCACGCCCCAAAGATTGTAACCCCCTACCTCGTGCGCGGGATACCCAGCACGTCGAGCGCGTTGGCCATAATGGACTGGAACGGCACCGCAGCGGCATCTGAGCCGCTCGGCGTTCCGTCGAGCGTGATATAGCACAGCACCTTGGGCGATTGTGCCGGTGCAAAGCCCATAAAGGACGACATGTAGTTCTCCTTGAGGTAGCCGCCGTTCTCGTCGGCACGTTCGGCCGTACCGGTCTTACCCGCCACGTCATAGCCGTCAACCGCGCCGCCAACGCCCGTTCCCTCGGACACGACCGTCTGCATGCACGATGTCACCTGGGATGCAGCATCCTCAGAAATCGCGCGCTCGCCTTCGCCCCAGTCCTTCTCGTCGCCTTTGCTGGACTTATAGAAGTGCGGTGTCATCATCACGCCGCCGTTGGCGATGCCGCCCACGGCACGTGCGATCTCAATCGGCGAGACGGACAGTGCCTGTCCAAAGCTCATTGAGCCCAGTGTGGCGCCGTCATACTGGTCACGCTCCTTGACGATACCCAGGCTCTCGCCCGGAAAATCTACACCAGAGCTGTGACCGATGCCCCACTTGTCCACATAGGCGGCAAAGTCGTCGGCACCGATCTTGCGCCCCACCAGGACAAAGCCCACGTTGGACGAACGGCGCATCATCTCGCGCACATCCATGGTCATGGCGTAGTCGCGCTTGTCGGCATCGGTGACGGTATCGTCGCCCACCTTGATGCTCGCCGGCACCTCAAACGACGTACTCGATCGCACGACACCCAAGTCGAAGCCGGCGCCCGCCACGAGCGTCTTAAAGACCGAGCCGGGCTCGTAGGCGTCGGTGACCAGGCGCAAGTTCATATCCTCGGTTTTGGCGTTTTCCAGATCGGTCTGGTCGTAAGTCGGATACGAGCAGGCTGCCAAGATCTCGCCTGTCGTAGGATCGGTGACCAGCGCCGAGCCGTTCTTGGCCTTTGTCTTCTCGACAGCCTCTGCCAGGGCATCCTCGGCCGCACGCTGGATATTGACGTCGAGCGTCGTCACGATATCAACGCCGTCGACCGCGGCCACCTTTTTATAGGCACCGCCCGCGATATAGCTGCCGTCCCTCGCGCGCTCGCGTACGAGAGAACCGTTCGTGCCAGTCAGAAGCTTGTTGTATTGCTTTTCGAGACCCGTCAAGCCGTCGTTGTCCACATTCACTACACCCAGCACCTGCGATGCCAGGTTGCCGTATGGATATACGCGCTTCATGGCCTGCTCAAAAAGCACGCCGGGCAGGTTCTTCTTCTCCAGCGCCGCAACATCGTCTTCGTCCACCTGGCGCTTGATATACACCCAGGTTCCATCGGACTCAACGAGCTTGCGGCAGGTCTTTTTATCGATTCCAGTTGCCTTGACCAGCGCTGACACCGTCTTGTCAACATCCTCGACAAGCTGCGGGTTCACGGCGATGTTGCGACATTCGACCGACGATGCCAACACGTTGCCGTTGCGGTCGTAGATGGTGCCGCGTTTGGCATAGAGGGTCTGCGCAAGCAGGCGGCGCGCATCGGCACGCTCCCGCAGTTTATCGGCTTCGGCAATTTGATAGTCGGCAAGGCGAAAGACGCCCAAGCCCAAGCCAAGCCCGATGAAGCCCATGACGGCTTTGCGGCGAGGCAGAGGCGCGCCTGTGAGCCATTCGGTCGACGAACTCTTGCGCGACCTGGTGTTATGCACTTGAGGGCCGTCCGAGCCGCGAAGTCGCGACGCCGGGTCGTTGCCACGGGACTGCCCGGCGTTGTAAGATTGCCGACCCGTTCCTTGATAACCAGAACGTCCCCGCGACGAGGGACGTCCAGAACCGCGGCCCCCATCGGAACCGCGGCGATAGTCATTTGTCATACTCAGCTACCGTCTTGCTACTGAGCGGTCGCGGTCGCGTTGGCGCCCGCGGCTGCATCCTGCGAAAAGTCAAGTGTAACGCTCTCGCTGGGCTCCACCATGCCATAAGCGCCCGCAAGGTCGCGAATGCGCGTGTCGGCGCCATAGACCGAATGCATGACCTCCAGGTCGGAGCTCTCATCGGTCGCCTTTTCGAGCGTGTTGGTAAGCTCGGCGTTGCTGTTGAGCACCTGGGCCGTAACGCCGGCGAGTGCCACGCGGGCGACGCCGATCGTCATGAAGATAGCCGCAATGATGCAAAACGTTTTAAGAACGCTCATGAAAACCGGGCTTACCGCCTGGTTTGCCTGACGGCCCGCGCCCGTGTAGACATCAAAGCGCGGCGTGCGCTGCTCACGGGGAGCAACGGGGGCCTGCGGCGTCTCACGATAGGCGGGCATGGCGTTCATATCATAGGCAAGTGCTGCGCTTGAAGTGTTGTAGCCCATGATATGCCGCCTCCCATCCCGAGTACGTTGGTAGTGTGTTTAAGCTTCGTTTATGGTGCGAGCGGGAGGTCCAATATCGCGCGGTCGCGCCTACAGACGCTGCGCCACGCGGATTTTGGCTGATCTCGCCCGAGGGTTGCGCTCAACCTCATCAGGCTGGGCAACCAAGGGTTTGCGGGTGATGACCTTGAGTATCGGCACGTTGCCGCACACGCACACCGGAATCTCCGGCGGACACGTGCACCCCTGGCTCATCTCCTTAAAGTGGTTCTTTACGATACGGTCCTCGAGCGAGTGATACGAGATGACGCAGATACGTCCGCCCGGGTTGAGCCACCTGGTGGCGGCATCAAGCCCTCGTTCGAGCACATCGAGCTCGTGATTGACCTCGATGCGAATGGCCTGGAAACTTTTCTTGGCCGGGTGTCCGCCATGCCGACGAGCGGCAGCCGGGATACCCGCCTTGATGATCTCGACAAATTGGCCGGTGGTTTCGATCGGTTCTTGCTCGCGGCGGCGCACGATCTCGCGCGCGATCTGCGAGGCAAACTTCTCTTCGCCGTAGACGCGTAGAATCCGGGCGAGGTCGTGTTCGTTATAGGTGTTGATGACCTCAGCTGCGTTTAAGGTGTTATTACCCGGATCCATCCGCATGTCCAATGGGGCGTCCTCGTTATACGAAAAGCCCCTGCCAGGGATATCGAGTTGCGGTGACGAAACGCCCAAATCGAACAGGAAGCCATCGACCCCGGGCACCTCGGCCGAGCAAAGCAGCTCGTCCAAGTCGCCGAAGTTGCCCTTCAGCAGCTGGTGCGGAACTCCGGGAACCTCGCGGTCCAGACGGGCGCCAGCGGCCTCGAGGGCCATGTCGTCCTGATCGACGCCGAGCAAAAGGCCCGTCTCCCCCACCTGCGCGGCCATCTTTACCGAATGGCCGGCACCGCCAAGGGTGCAATCGCAGACAACGGAGCCGCTCTTTAGCCGCAGCGACTCAAGCACTTCGCCGAGCATGACAGGTTCATGCCGATATTCTTGTGTCAAGATCCCACGCTCCATCCGTTACCCGTGCCTTGCCCTTACGAGAAGAAGAGGTCCAGCAGGGCCTCATCGTCATCGTCCTCATCGGCCGCGGCGCGATCCCAAACCTCAAGGTGGTCGTAGTTGCCCACAACCGTGACCTCGCGGTCGAGGTTCGCCTGCTTGCGGAGAGACTCGGAAAGACCGATACGACCGGCGCTGTCCACGTCCATCGACGTGGTGCGCTTGTTGATCGCCCTCATGAGCTTCTGGTCATTAATGTCACGCGGGTTAAAACCCTCGTGGCCCTCACGACCCGCGAAGAGTCCTTCGACCCACTTATCGAAGGCCTCGGCAGAGAACACGTACAGAGCATCGACATCCAGGGCTTTAAACACGCGAACGTGCTCTCCAAGCTCCTCGCGAAGGGGTGCAGGCAGGGATAGACGACCTTTTGCATCGAGATTGCGCTCGTATGCACCAGTCATTCCCATGTGCGCCCTCCCCTCGGTTACTCAGATGGCACGTACGCGGGGAACCACCCCGCCTGTCGACGTCATCAATAATATGGGGAACCGCCCCATTTTTCAACACCTTTCCCCAC
>CABUDI010000032.1 GCA_902490305.1 uncultured Collinsella sp. | reverse complement strand
AACTGCGGGAATGGCCTATTTGCTCAATGTGTTCGGCTGAGATCGGAAATCAACCGCGTCCGAATCAATCCGGACGCCCCGCCCCAAACTATCTACTGAAGTAAACTAGCAGTCGATAACGTGCAGGTCGTGCGGGGTCTTGGTGAAGGGCTCATAGCCGTTCTCGATGACCACGCCGTAGTCCTCCAGGCGCACGCCGCCCACGCCGGGCAGGTAGACGCCGGGCTCCATGGTGATAACCGAGCCGACCTCGATGATATTCTTGCTGCGGTTAAAGTTGGGCAGCTCATGGATGTCGATGCCCACGCCGTGACCCAAGCCATGGTTATAGTAATCGCCATAGCCGGCATCGCCGATGATCTTCTTGGAGAGCTTGAAGATGTCGTTGCCCTCAACGCCCGGATGGATGGCGGCGACGCACTCCTCGTGCGTACGGCGCACGAGTGCGTACAGGTCGAGCTGCTCCTGGGTGGGCTCGCCCATCACGACAGTGCGCGTCATGTCGGAGCGGTAATCGCAATAGCCCGCGCCGTAATCCATAAGAACGAAATCGCCCTTCTCGATCACGCGGTCGCTCGGCACGGCATGCGGGTTGGCGGTGTTGGGGCCGCTCGCGACGATGGAACCGAAGGCCAGGCTGTCGGCACCGTTGGCGAACATAAAGTTCTCGAGCTCGTTGCGTACCTGCTTCTCGGTCATACCGGGCTTAATAAAGCCGAGCATGTGCTGGAAGGCGGCATCGGTGATCGACTGCGCATGGCGCATGAGCTCAATCTCCTCGGCGTCCTTGATGGCGCGCATCTTGCGGATATCGTCGTGCATCAGCGGCAGCATACAGGCGACGGAACGGTCCTCCAGGCCGCGCTGAATACCCTGGTAGAAATTAATCTGCATATCGTCCTCGACAGCGCAGACGCGGCATTTGTTGGCCGCGATCTTGCCGGCGACCCAACCGGGGATGGTGCCCTCATCCATGTCGTAGACCCAGGGGCTGCCGGCTGGCGTGTTCTCCTCAAAGCTGTTGAAGTAGCGCGAGTCGGTGTGGAACAGGCACTGGTCGGCCGTAATAAACGCAGCGTGCGGGAACTCGAAGGTGTAGTCGAAGACGCCCTTCACGCCCGTAAGCCAACGAAGGTTGGCCTCGTCGCGCACCACGATGGCGTCGTAGCCACGCTCGACCATCAAGGCACGGACACGCTCGATACGACCGGCAGGACCGGCAGCAAACTCAGACATGCAGATTCCTTTCTTGTTGTCTCAATATAGACGGGACGGGTCTCAACCGAACGACGGAATCGCATGCGATCCGCAACCGATTGAAAACCCGCCCCTCAACATGATACGAAAGACGATGGAAGTCAATAAATCTTAGAGAAGTTCTTTACGAGAAGCCAAGTAGGCGTGAGCATGGCGCTCAAGAACCTCGTCCTCGACGCTCGTTAGGCGAATGGCGCCGAGCGCCGCGGGCAGCGGCAGCATGCTGCGGTTCGAGCGGACAAACTGCTGTCTGCGGAACTCCTCGATATATGCGGCAGGCTCCAAGTCGAAGGCAAGCTCCTCGATGCCAAAGTCCTCCAGGCAGTCATCGAGATCAAACACATAGTCGATATCGAAGTCGCAGGCATCGTGTGCTAGGCGCGCCTCAAAGCGCATGCCCTCGGACAACAGCTGGTAGGCAGGGACCTGCGAAGCGGCATCGCCCAAGCAAGCGCGCAGGGTGCGCTCCCCCGTCTTGCCAAAATCGAGCGCATGGCGAGCGCTCGGGTTCGTGGCCGTCAGCACGTCCTTGCGGGCAGTCTGAGACCATTGAACGGCATTGACGAGTGCGACCTCCTCGCCCGCGAGAATCTCGGGGACGGTCTCAGTAAACTGATTCCAGCGGGACTTGCTGCTCGAAAGCATGGTGCCAACAAGTACCGCATAGCCGAACTTGAGGTCCTCGGGTTCCGCCTCGCGAACAAGGTCGAGATCACACACAACCAAGCCCGGTTCGGGACGGAACGCGATAGCGGGAAGCGCATTGGCCAACGAGGCGACGAGCGGCTTCATGGTCGTCGCGACCGTGAGCATGGCGTCGAAGGTCGTCGGCAGCAGCGCGCACTCGGTTCGGCCACACCACTGGTTGGCGCACCAGCCAACAACCGAACAGGTTGCGGCATCGCCAACAGCGACAACCAGATCGTCGCAAGTGATGCGGTTAGCAGACAGGGCGCCAAAGATAGCATCGGCATCGGCCAGCGTAGCACCGGCAGGCGAAACCTCGAGGACGAGCGGCGACACGGCAAAACCGGCGTCGACCAGCGCATGCTCAACAATCTCGCCAAAACGCTCGGATGTGGCGTCGTTCCAAACGACCATCGCGCGCTTAGGCTTGCCCACAGCCGAGGCAAACATGCGCGACAGCTCCTCGAACGCGCCCAATCCGACGCGGACATCGACACTGCGGTTTTGGAAATTGATCAGTTGACGGCGAATCATAGCAGCCCACGCTCCAAAAGCATCTCGGCACAAAGGTAGGAAACGTCCTCGAAGGACTTATTTCGAATATCAAGGGTAAGGTCAGCGGCCTGGCGATACAGCGGACGGCGATGCTCAAACAGGCGCGCAGCATGCTCGGGCGAACGGAAATCGGGGCGCGTATCGGACCGACGAATCTGGCGAATCGAATCCTCAAAGTCGCCCTCGAGGTACACACACGTACCCATTTCGTGCATCAGCTCAATATTCACCGGCGTCTCGACAATGCCGCCCCCGCACGAAACCAACAGGCTGCGCTCGCTTTGGAGCGAACGGAGCGCCGAGGTCTCGAGCTCGCGAAAACGATCCTCGCCCTCGGTCTCAAATATCTCGGTCACCGACTTGCCGCATCGACGCACAACCAAACGATCGGTATCGATGAATCGACGCTTGAACATAGTGCCCACGTTGCGCGCAAGCGTCGACTTGCCCGCGCCCAAAAAGCCGATAAAGAAGATATGGTCGCAGCCGTGTTTGAAGTGCTGAGACATGGCGAAACCTATTCCTCGCAGGGAAGGTCGCGCAGGGCCCGGCGCTCAAAGATACGGAAGATCTGCGTGTACCACAGGTCCTGGGTCGCCTGCGGCTTGACCAGAATAGTGTCAACGCCGGCGAAATTGCCACTCCACACGTCAGTGTAGAGCTGATCACCGATCAGTACCGCCTCGTCGGCCGTGGCGCCGAGGCGCTTAAGACCCGCCTTGAGGGCAAACGGCGCCGGCTTCATGGCGTGGCTAATAGCCTCGAGTCCCAGCTCGCGTGCAGAGCTCATGACCTGGTCGCGATGCCAGTTGTTGGACACCATGCACAGCTTAAAGCCTTTGGCGCGGGCGGCGTCGAGCCAAGCGGAAACCGCGGCGGGAACCTGCTCGGTGTCGCGCGGCACCAGGGTGTTATCACGATCGAGCAGAATGGCGCGTTTGCCGTCGGCCCACAGGGTATCGAGGTCGATGCGATCAACCGAGGCAACGTATCGTTTGGGGCTAAAAATCCTCATGCTAATTCCAAGACTGTTGATGCTCTTCGTAGGTTTGCGAGAAGTACTCCTCGTCCTGCGTAATGTAGAAATACAGGTCATCGGAGTCGGTCGGCTCAAGCGTGGCCTTGAGTGCCTCGAGCGACGGAGAGCAGATGGGCGTGGGCGGCAGACCCTCGTGCTTATAGGTGTTATACGGACTATCGCTCTGCAGGTCGTCGGCGGTAACCTCGCCACCGGTGACATACATCATGGTCGCATCGCTGTTGAGATAGCGCAGACCGTCGAGCTTGCCGGCAAGGCGGTTGTAGAAGACCGAGGCCACGTGCGCACGTTGATCGGCGTTGAGGCCCTCGCGCTCGACGATAGAGGCCAAGTTGACGATGTCGTAGTCGGACATCTCCACACCATAGCGCTCCTTGATCTTGGCTTCGCAGCTCGCAAAGTCAAGCGACTTGTACTCGGTCTTAAACTGATCGAGCATAGCGCGAATCACGTCATCGGCCGTCGGCGAATCACCCAACGAATAGGTCTTGGGGAACAAGAAACCCTCGAGCGAGTCGTTGACGGCGCCCTTAAGGAAGCTATAGTCGTCCACGTAGTTGGAGGCCTTGGCCTGGTTGAGGAAGTCTTCCTTGGAGATACTGTCGTAGGCCTGGGCCACACGGTCGGCGATTTGATCGACCGTTAGACCCTCAGGGATAGTCAGCGCATTGGAGCCCGCGTTGGGGCCTTCCATGAGCTGCTGAACAACCTTGGTCGCATCCATGAGTGTGGTGAACGAATAATCACCTGGCTTGAGCGACATATCGGCGTTGAGCTTTTTCACCGCCGCATAGTAATCCTTGGGATTTTCTACGATATGGTTCTCGGAGAGAATCGAGGCGATCGTATCGCCCGAAGCACCATCGGGAATGGTCACCGTAACCTGCTGACCAGCCGTGACCTTCGTATCCTCACCGGCAAAGAAGCCCTTGACGGCCGGCACGACAAAGAAAGCGATCGCAGCAAGCGCGAGCACCGCCACCACAACGCCGATGATCATGGGAACCGGAGAACTCTTCTTTTGAGCACCGCGACGAGCATGCGTGTTGTAGCTCGAGCGGGTCGCCGGAGCAACGCCATGCGAACCGCGAGCGTGATGCGAATGCGATTGGGGGGCCTGCGTTCGCTGGGTAGGTGCCTGCTGCTTAAAGCGGGTGCCGCCTGCAGGCTGGGCCGTACGAGCAGTGGGCTGCTGAGCCGCGTGAGAAGCCGAATGCTGAACCGAACGAGCAGAAGGCTGCTGACCCGTCCGTTGAACAGGTTGGGCCGAACGAGAGAAGGACTGCGCCGGGCGCGCGGCAGGCTGAGCTGCGCGCTGCGTCGGCTGTGCCGGACGCTGGCCAGGCTGGGCAGGGCGCGACGCCGGCTGCTGTGTACGATTCGGCTGGCGCGGATCGGAAGCACTAGGCATGCGAAACCTCCTCGTTTTTACGATCGAGCCACGTCTGCAAAAACAGGCTGGCGGCAATCATGTCGATCTTGCCCCTCATCTGCTTTTCGTTGAGTCCCTGCTCGCGCAGGATACGCTTGGCCTCTTGCGAGGACAGACGCTCGTCCTCAAACTCCAACGGAAGATCGAGCTCGTCGGCAATCTTTTGCGCCACAGCGGCAACGCGCTCGGCCTGAGGGCCGGGCTCACCGGCCATGGTCAGGGGACGTCCGCTTACCAGGATATCGGGCTCATAGTCCTCCACCAGGTAGCGGAACGTCTTGGCCATACCGGTGACCTCGGCAGCCGGAAGCACCTTGACAGGCATCGCCATCTTGCCATCACGGCTCGAGACGGCGATGCCAATCCTGGTCTCCCCTATGTCCAGCGCGAGCGCAACCACAGCGACTTCTTAGATTCTTAGGCGCCGAGCGCGGTCTTAGCGGCCGCGAGGGCATCGGCGATGCCGGCAGCGTTCTTGCCACCGGCCTGGGCCATGTTGGGACGACCGCCACCGCGACCGTCGACCAGACCCGCGATCTGCTTGATCACGTTACCGGCGTGGAAACCGGCCTTGACGGCGTCATCGGAGCCGGCAGCGAGCAGGGCCGGAGTGCCCTTCTCAGTCACGCTGGCAACAACGCAGGCGACAGGGCCGGCGACCTTCTGGTGCACGGTATCCCAAACGTTGCGCAGGTCAGCGGCCTCGAGACCCTGAAGCTCAGCAACAACGAGCTTGTAGCCATTCAGCTCGACGGCGCCCTCGATGGCGCTGGAGATGGCGTCGGAGGAGCCACCGGTCAGAGCCTTCTTGAGCTTATTGGACGTCTCGCGCAGCTCGGCCTGCAGGTTCTCCACGCGAGCGGGAACCTCGTCGACGCGGCACTTGAGCGCAGTAGCAGCGGCGTCAACGAGTGCCAGGCGGTCGGCCATATAGTCGAGGGCACCCTTAGAGGTCACGGCCTCGATACGGCGGACATTGGAGCCCGTGGAGGACTCGGAAATGATCTTGAACAGGCCGATCTCGGCGGTGTTGGCAGCGTGTGTGCCACCGCAGAGTTCGCGGGAGAACGGCTGGTCCTCAGCGCCCACGGAGACAACGCGGACGACGTCGCCATACTTCTCGCCAAACAGGGCGACAGCGCCGGCAGCCTTAGCCTCGTCGATGCCCATGACACGGGTCACGACCGGCTTGGAAGCGAAGATCTGCTGGTTGACCAGGTCCTCGACAGCCTTGAGCTGCTCGGAGGACAGGGCCTCGAAGTGTGTAAAGTCAAAGCGCAGGTGCTCGGGCGTCACCAGCGAGCCGGCCTGGGAGACGTGCTCGCCCAGGACCTGCTTAAGGGCAGCGTCGAGCAGGTGCGTGGCGGTGTGGTTGCGGCGCAGGAAGCCACGGCGCTCGGCGTCGAGCGCGGCGGTCACAGCGGCACCGACGGTCAGCGTGCCCTCGGCAACGTGCGCGACGTGGGCATACAGGCCGTTGTGGTTCTTGGTATCGGAAACGGTAAGAACAACGCCCTCGGCGGAAAGCTCGCCGGCGTCACCCTGCTGGCCGCCCATCTCGGCGTAGAACGGGGTGCGGTCGAGCACGACCTCGACGTCCTCGCCGGCGGCAGCGGACTCGACCGACTCGCCGTTGCGAACGATGGCGACAACCTTGGCACCCTCGATCGCATCGTTGTCATAGCCATCGAACTCGGTCGCGGCGACCTTGTCGGAAAGCTCGACCCACACATCGTTGAAGCTGCCCCAGGCATCGCCCTTGGCGTTGGCACGAGCGCGGGCCTTCTGGTCCTCCATGCAGGCGGTGAAGCCGTCCATGTCGACGTCGTGGCCAGCAGCGCCGGCGATCTCGACAGTCAGGTCGATGGGGAAACCAAAGGTGTCGTGCAGCTTAAAGGCAACGTCGCCCGGAAGGACGGCGCCGTCGGCGAGCGCGGCCAGGGCCTCGTCCAGGTAAACACGGCCGTTGTCGAGCGTCGTGGAGAAGCGCTCCTCCTCGGAGGCGACAATACCCTTAACGAGCGCGACGTTCTTGAGCAGCTCGGGATAGGCCTCGCCCATCTGAGCGTTAACCTCGTCGATGAACTTGGTCAGGAAGGCGCCCTCGATGCCCAGCAGGCGGCCGTGGAACACGGCGCGGCGGAGCAGACGGCGAAGGACGTACTCGCGGCCCTCGTTACCGGGCAGGATGCCGTCCGAGATCATAAAGTCGACGGCACGGGAGTGGTCGGCGATGATGCGCAGGGAGCGGCTGGCGCCGGAGTAATCGTCGGCGTCATAGGTCTTGCCGCTGATCTCCTCACCGAGCTTGATGAGGTGCTGCATCAGATCGCCGTCGTAGTTGGCGGTCTTGTGCTGCATGATGGCGGCCATGCGCTCCAGACCCATGCCCGTATCGAGGTTACGGTGTGGCAGCTCCGGCATGGAGCCGTCCTCCTGGCGGTCGTACTGGGTAAACACGAGGTTCCAGAACTCAAGGAAGCGGTCGCAGTCGCAGCCGGGCTTGCAGTCGGGGCTGCCGCAACCGACCTCCTCGCCCATGTCAAAATAGATCTCGGAGCACGGACCGCAGGGGCCGGTGGGGCCAGCGGCCCAGAAGTTGTCGTCCTCGCCCAAGCGGGAGATGTGGTCCTCGGCAACGCCCAGGGAGCGCCACACGTCATGGGTCTCATCGTCCTCGGTAAAGACGGTAAAGTACAGGCGGTCGAGCGGCAGCTTGAACTCCTTGGTGATGAGCTCAAAGGCCCAAGCGCAAGCCTGCTCCTTGGAGACGCCGCCAAAAGAGAAATCGCCAAGCATCTCGAAGAACGACAGGTGACGGCCGTCCTCGCCGATGCAATCGATGTCATTGGTGCGGACGCACTTCTGGCAGGAGATCGCGCCGATCTCCTTCATGGTCTTCTTGCCCTGGTAGTACTCCTTAAACTGGTTCATGCCGGCGTTGGCAAGCAGCAGAGAAGGATCGTCGGGGACGAGGGACGAAGAAGGATAGAGCTTAAGACCGCGCTCCTCAAAGAAGTTGAGGAACTTAGAGCGAATCTCGGCCGTAGTCATTGACGGGTAGTCAGCACTCATAGAGGGAATCTCCTCGGTTTCACATCGAAACAGTTCAAACGTAACGATATTACCATCCAACCGCCCCCGTGCAAAAAAGAGGGCCGGCACAATGCCGGCCCTTCAGCGAAATTGCATGTTAGCGCGTATGAATGTTAACCCGAATTACCCCGCTAGTTGTCGTCATCGTCCATGGAGCCGTCGATGCCGGTTTTGGTGTCGTCGTCCGAGTTGGAGTCATCGTCCTTGGCGAAGGGGTTCTTGAAGAAGCCCGTGGCATCGGGCTGCAGGCTCGAGAGTTTAATCCAGGGATTATCGAGCTCGGGCTTGGGCATGGCCTTGGCCTCGGGCACAGTCTCGTTGCCGATGAGCTCGGACTCGTAGATGAAGGTATCGTCGCCGAGCGCGTCGTAGGCGGCGACCGGGTTGCCCTCGGCATCGCGATACGGCGTGCCCTTAAACACAGCGCCGTCGTATGCCACAAGCTGGCGACCGGTCTCATTCTCGAAGTAGTACACGAAGATACCCTTGAGAGCCGCACAAAGCGGGATGGCAATAATCATGCCGATGGGGCCCATGAGTGCCGAGCCAATAACGAGCGCCGTAAGGCTCATGATGGGATGCACCTGCACTGAGCTCTGCATGACCTTAGGCGAAATCACATTGTCGGTGACATTTTGTGCGACCATCGTCACGATGAGCGTCCATAACGCCAACATGGGACTGAACATGAAACCGAGCACTGTGGCGATTGCTGCGCTCACCCAGGGACCGACGACCGGAACCAAATGCATGATGCCGGTAAAGATAGCCATGAGCGCCGCATACGGATGGCCGATGATCATAAAACCGATAAAGGCGAGGAAACCACCGCAGATGGACGTCACGACCATACCGCGCATGTAGCCGCCGACAGAGCGAGAAAGGATGGCGACCATAAAGCGGTACGAGGTCTCCTTCTCCTGACCGATGATGGTGCAAATCTCGTGGTGCATGCGAGGGTAGTCGCAGGCCATCCAGTAGGCAAGCACCAGGCCCAGGAAGATAACGAACAGTTGCGATGCCGTATTGGTAATGAGCGGGAATACACCGCGACCGAGCTCGGCGGCAATCTGAGACACATACTTCGATGCGACGGTAACGAGTGATGACAGATTGTCGTCCAAGTACTCCTTAACCGGCGTGTTGTTGAGCGTCTTGGCATGCGAGATCATCTCATTGAGATCGCCACCCGCAACACGAAGCTGCTCGGGCAGGCGGCTCAGGACTTCCATGATCTGACCAAAGAGAATCGGCGACAAGATGCAAACGACACCGACGAGCACGGCAACAACAACAATAAGCGCGATAAGCGAACCGATGCCACGGCCGACGCCATGATGCTCGAGCCAATTGGTGATCGGGGACATCACAAAGGCAATGATGGAACCAACAGCGAGAAACTCGATAACCGGCGCCAGGATGCCCATAAGGTTAAAGATGACGGCGGCGATGACAATGCAGCCAACGATGGCCCAAATGCGCAACGTCAAAATACGGGTATCGCGCAGCGTGCGGTCGATTTGTTGGGGGTGCTCACTCATGAACGAACCATCACTCCGTCGGGATCGATCTTGTCCTGAATCTTCTTAAGGGTACGGCGCAGCAGGCGCGAGACCTGCACCTGCGAGATACCCAGCTTCTTGGCGATTTCGATCTGGGTCATGCCCTTCACGAAGCGCAGCTCGATAACCTCGCGCTCGCGCGGCGAAAAATCACGGATGGCTTCCTCGATCACTAGGCGGTCATCGGTAAAGTCGAGCTCGTTGTCGTCGTCGGCGTAACGGTCGAGAATCGAGGGCGCATCGTCGGAATCGGACGCACCAGGAGCCTCGATGGGCACCGAGGTATAGGCCGAAGACGATTCCATAGCCTCGAGGACCTCATCGACAGTCACATCTAGATACTCAGCGATCTCCTCAACCTTGGGCGAACGCTGGAGCTCGTTGGTAAGTTTGTCAGTAGCCTGGTTGACCTTAGCCGAGAGCTCCTGCAGACGACGCGGTACGCGCACGCTCCAGCCCTTGTCGCGGAAATGACGTTTGATCTCGCCCAGAATAGTGGGTGTCGCAAACGTCGTGAACTCGAGTCCGCGCTCGGGGTCAAAGCGGTCGATAGCCTTGAGCAGGCCCAAATAGCCAACCTGCATAAGGTCATCGAGCGGCTCGCCGCGGTTCTTAAATTTGTTGGCAAGAAACCTTACCAGGTTCATGTGGGACATGACGAGCTGCTCGCGTGCGTCCGGGTCACCGGTCTCTTTATAGCGACGAAACAGTTCGCGGGTTTTCTCCTTGTCCCAAGCGGTCTTACCGCTCCGGGAACGTTCGGTCATATTAGATATCCGCCTTGAGGTCGAGGGAAAGCGTCAGGGGCGCCGCAGTCTTTTCGTAGGAGTCGCACACGCTTGCAAGGATGAGCTCGGCATACACAGCAGCCTGGTCATCCTCGTTGACGGTGGCCTGATCGCCAAAGGTAAAGGTCATGCCAACGTGGGTCTCATCGACATCGAATTTGATGGTGATGTCATCGCAGTCGACCGCGGTGCAACCAAAGATGAAAGCCTCCTCGGCAGCCATGCGGATGTCCTCGATGCGATCGACAGACATAGAGCACAGGGCACCAACGTTGGCAGCCGTCATGCGCACAAGGCGAGCGAGACGCGGGTCACCGGCAACGGTCAGCGTGATGGGGCAGGTTGCTTCGCTACTCATCGCAGGACTCCTCAGAGGTCTCGGCGGGCGTGTAAGTGTAATACTGAGCCGGCTTGGCTACAGTCTTCTGGCCATCATCGTCGCCCGCGGCGGCCTCGTCCTCGCCAATTAGAACGCGCTCGGTAGGCCGCTCTGCCTCCGCAGCAGCAGCGGCGAGCTTGCGCTCGGTGTCAGCTGCAGGAGCCTTCACCTTATTGAAGAGCTTCTGCACAGCACCGGCGGCAGAGTCGGTCACGCTCGACACAGCATTGCTGGCCTCGGCCATGCTGCCCGTAACCTCGGAAATGTCGCGAACCACGGCTTCGACCTCTACGAGATTGGAGGTAAGGGCATCAACTGCCGTCTTGCTCGACTTAAGCAGCGGCTCCATCTGGGCAAGCGCCGGCGTAAGCTCGTCGACAGCGCCGTCGAGTTTTGCCACCACCGGCTGCGCCTCGGCGATGGTGTTATTGAGGTCGTTCACGGTCTTATCGAGCGAGTCGACAACGTTGCGGGTCTTGCGCAGGGTAAGCGCGAGCTCAACAATAGCCCACACGCCGGCAATGGCAAGCACCAGCAGGGCGATTTGAATGGGACTCATACAAGCCTCCCGAAGGAATCGAAATACAGACGCCTTTCATGGTACCCCAAAGAAGGGGGAAGATACCCAAAGGGAATGTGCGAGGTGCCAAGGACCTACTTGGGCGCGTTACCGCTACGGTCGCGTTCGCTTTGCTCTACGCGCCACTCTTCCCAGCCGCGGCCGGCAGGCTGCCAGAACGCGCCACGCTCCAGCCCCTCGGGCAAATAGCGCTGATCGACCCAGCCTTCGGGATAATCATGCGGATACTTGTATACACCGTATTCGTCGCTACCTGGGCGATGACGATCGCGCAAATAACTCGGCACCTCACGTAAACCGCTGCTATGAATATCGGCCAACGCCGCGTCAATCGAGGCCTCACATGCGTTTGACTTAGGCGCCAAGCACACGTAGAGTGCAGCCTGAGCAAGGTTAATGCGGCACTCGGGATAGCCAATGACCTCGGCAGACTTAAACGCGGCATGCGCCACCAAAAGCGCCTGCGGGTCGGCGTTGCCAACATCCTCAGAAGCGTGAATCATAATACGGCGAGCGATAAACTTAGGATCCTCCCCAGCATCGATCATGCGCGCGAGCCAATAGATCGTGGCATCGGGGTCACTACCGCGCATAGACTTAATGAACGCACTGATGATGTCGTAGTGCATGTCGCCGTTTTTGTCATACGTAAAGCCGCGACGCGGGTTGGCGATCTTCACGTCATCCACGGTGATGGGATAGCGCTCCCCCGCCGCGGGCGCTGGCGTTCCCTCGGTATCGGGACGCGTGACGGCAATCTCGCTCGCAAGCTCGAGCGTCGTGAGCGCCGAGCGAGCGTCACCCGCTGCCAGCGTGCAGATGGTCTTGACCGTATCCTCATCGGCCGAGAACTTACCGTTCAAGCCCTGCGGTGCCTCGAGCGCACGCTCGATAAGCATGGCGATATCCTCGTCCTTTAAATGCTCAAGCTCCACGACTCGACCACGTGAGAGCAGCGCCGAGTTTACCTCGAAGTACGGATTCTCCGTCGTAGCGCCAATCATAATGACGGTACGGTTCTCAACTGCATGCAGCAGGGCATCCTGCTGCGACTTGGAGAAGCGGTGAATCTCATCGATGAATAGAATGGTGCGACGGTCGTACGTATTCAGGCGCGTCTTGGCCTCATCAATCACGCGACGCAGGTCCTTCACGGTACCCGTGACGGCGCTGACCTCGACAAACTCGCTCTTTGTATGGTTGGCAATAATGTGGGCCAGCGTCGTCTTGCCCGTACCGGCCGGCCCGTACAGTATCACGCTCGAAAGCACATCGTGCTCGATCGCAGCACGCAACCATGAGCCCTTACCGACGGCCTTTTGCTGGCCCACATACTCGTCGAGCGAATTGGGGCGTATGCGCACCGCAAGCGGCGCATTCTGAAAGGAACGCTCGCGCGTCGAAGCAGAAAAAAGGTCGTCCATAGCCATCCTGTACATCAATCAAAATCGTTGTTGACCAACAGTATACCGAAATGATACGAACTACCGTTCGTTAATATAGGTACGATGCGGAAACTTTAGACCCGGGAACAGCTTGCTCGTCAGCTCGCAGAAATAACCGTCCGTCATACTCGCGATATAATCCACCACGGCTTGATCCTTGTCGTCCTGCCAAGCGTAGGTGCGATCGTAGTAGGAAAGCTGCTGCTCAATGCGCGAAATATGGTGCTTAAAGATATACGAAGACTCGTCGCCTTCGTTTATATCCTGCAGGCAACGGTCGTAGAGTTTTTCGAATGCCTCGCGCAGCTCCGCCTCGGAATCGCCTTCGATACCGCCCTTGCTATAGATCTTCTCGTAGTTCTCGTGCTTGGCTCGGCGAATTTCCTCAAACAGGTCCTCGCTCATCTCGATGCGCGGCTTACCATAACTGTGCTCAACGATATCGATGGAGGCATGCGTGAGGATCCAACTGTTGTAGGCACCGCCCCGGCCATCATCAAAAGCGTCGGGCGAAAGCAGGCCCGCCGCAATGGCGTCTTGGCGATCGCGCCCAACGTAGGCAAGGATATCAGAGATGCGGACCACGCAGCCTTCGAGCGTCATGGGACGCAGATGCTCAATTGCGCTATAGCCCGTGGCAATGCAATCCTCAACCGTCTGGTCAAACTGGTCAAAGGAGCCCATGTCCGAGAGCTCAAACACACGCTGCTCGTACTCGCCGTTATGGCATAGCACGCCGTCGAGCGTCTGGAGCGACACGTTGCGGCCATACAACGCGTCGAGCACGCGGACCGACTGCACGTTATGGAAAAAATAACGCCCCGTACGCTCATGAAAGATATCGTTGAGGAAGCGCTCGCCGGCATGGCCGAAAGGCGTGTGTCCCAAGTCGTGACCCAGGCCAATCGCCTCGATCAGATCGCAATTGAGCCCCAGGGCGCGACCGATATCGCGCGCAATGCGGGAGACAAGCTGTACGTGCAAACCGCGGCGTGAAAGATCATCATTGCTACGGAAGCTAAAGACCTGCGTTTTGCCTGCATAACGGGTGTACGCCGGAAGATGAAGTATCTTTTCGGTATCGCGCATAAACGCCGGACGCATAAGCGTGCCTTTGTCGGCGGCGCGATCAATACGACGAATGACCTGATCGTCGTTGCAACGATACGGGCTGACATGCCCCGAAGCACGATCGGCGGAAATGCGCTCGACAAGTTCGGGCGACAACGCCGAGGGAATACGGTCCATGCGCGCCTTAATGACGGCCGTTTCTTGATTAATTGCCATGGCATGCTCCTTAAGAAGGATGCGCAATCGGTTACAAAGTGCAGCCCACGACCTCGATTATGGCAAAAATCGGCACCAAAAACGGGAGCAATGGCAGAGAGCGCGATTTCGTGATGAGGCAGGAGAGGGCAAGAACCAGGAGCGCAGCGGCAAATGCCACGATGCCACCCATAGGGTCGAGCGTGCAAAGCGCGAAAAGTGCCTTAGCATCTCCCATGCCGATGCCCGGGGTTTGGCGAAGACGACGCCAGAAGGACTCAGTCAGCACGAGAGCAAGATACACGATGACGGCAAGACCTGCGTGGTAAAGCGCTGTGTTCAAACCGAGATCGAACCAAACACCCGCTAACGCCGCCACCGCACACGCGCCGGCAAGCCCATTGGGAAACCGTCGCTCTCGGGCATCAATTGCCACGCCGGCAAAGATGCAAATCCAAAACGGGATATAGACCATCGGACGCCTCCTCGAGCTGCATCGCAAAAGCAAAAACCACCACAAAGGTACCTGTCCCCTTTGCGGTGGTTTTAGTGGTGGTTATTTAGCGCCTTGCATGACCTCGTCGAGAGTAACGCTGACGGCGTGCTGCGTCGGGACCCAGTCGACTTTCAGGAACAGCGCTGCCACCGTGATGGGGATATAGCTGAACATAAAGATCGGGAAGGTAAACAGGTTAGTCACCAGACGCCACTTTTGCGCGCAGTGAATATGCTTGTACTCAAAGATAGTCGTGAGCAGCGCCAAGATGAAGAACGTCTGATACATCATGGCAAAGGTCATAATGAGCGAAGCGGCGCACGCCTGCATCTCGACTTCGGTAGCCAAGAAGCCGTGCGAAAGACCGCCCACGATCAGGAACGTCGCATTGGCGAGCATGGAGATCAGGGACAGCAGCATACCCGGGGCGATGGTCATAAACATGTCGTAGGCGGCAAAGCGATGGTAGCGGAAGGTTGACTTGACCAGATGCTTACCGTAGGTAAAGAACACCTGGTAAAAGCCCTTGGTCCACCGCATGCGCTGTTTCCAGGACGCCTTAAACGTCACGGGCTGTTCGTCAAAGAACTCCGCCGGCGCATAACCGATGCGAATGCCGTGAATGGCGCAGAACGTGGTGAACTGAATATCCTCGGTCAGCGTATGGAACTGCCAACCGTGCATGCCCTCGATGACACTAGCGGAGATGAGGTAGCCCGAACCCGAGACGGCGCAAGACGTCTTACAGATGTTGCGCGCGTTGTTGAGAAAGCGTGCCTCGCGCAGATACCACGTGGCATTAGCCGCCGAGATCCACGAGCTGCCGAAGTTCTTGGAATTGCGATAGCTCGTGACCACATGGAAGCCCTGGTCAAAGGCATCGTTCATTTTGGACACGTAATCGCGGGAGATAACGTTATCGGCATCGAAGATAAAGTAGCCTTCAAACGTGTCGGGGTACTCGTTAAGGATGCGGTCGAAGCCAAAGTCCATGACCCAGCTCTTACCCTTACGGGCAAGATCATTGCGCTCGTAAACAATGGCACCTGCCTCGCGCGCGAGCTGTGCGGTGTTGTCGGTGCAGGCGTCGGCAACCACGAAGACCTCGATAAGCTCGGACGGATAATCCTGGTCCTTGATGGAGCGAACGAGGTTGGCAATCACGGCCTCCTCATTATGCGCCGCGATAAAGAAGGCATAGCGATGGAGTTTTTTGGCCTTGGGAGGCGCGACCTCGCCACGAAGAGCGCCAATGACAAAGAAGACAACCTGGTACAGAAAGCAGACCGTGAGCAGCGTGACGACAATCTGGTTGAAGATCACGATGGGTGTGTTGGTTTGTAAAAAGGCGAGCATGCAGGCTCCCAGGAACGCGTTACGTAAACAATCATATATCTTACCGCAGGCTTACCGAGTTCAAGAAACCACCTAATACCGGCTAGGCTTCGAGCCCTTGATTATCGACTTTATCCGAACACCTCCCACATTCATCCGCACATGTGCGGA
>CABUDI010000031.1 GCA_902490305.1 uncultured Collinsella sp. | reverse complement strand
TCCGATCTCAAGTTTCATGAAGCACCAGTCCCTGGTCGCCGGCGCTCGACGGACTGGTGCTTCATGTGCCCGCCGGTGGACGCACCTGTGTGATGGGCGCTTCGGGCGTGGGCAAGTCGACGTTGCTTGCGCTGGTGGCGGGGGAGTGCGCACCGTGCTCCATGGTGTTTCAGGATGTGCGCCTGGTCGAGGACGCCTCTGCTTTGGATAACGTGCTGGTGTGCGCCGATGCACGCGTGAATACCTCGAGTGCCGCTGCCTTGTTGCGCCTGCTGGTACCGGGGATCGATGTGCATGCCCGCGTGGCCGAGCTCTCGGGCGGGCAGCGCCGTCGTGTCGAGATTGCCCGAGCCCTGCTGTGTCCGGGCGGCGCAGTGATTCTGGACGAGCCCTTTACCGGTCTAGACATCGCTGCGCGCGACGCATGCACCGAGGTCGTGCTCGACTTGCTCGACGGCCGTATGCTGTTGCTTGCCACGCACGATTCCGCTGACGCTCGGGCCCTCAATATCTCGGACATCATCACGCTCTAAAGACTTACTCAGCAACAAATTGATCCGTTTTTTCTCCGTCCCCATGGGGTCGGGTATGGTATTCTATCTACGGGGTAATACTTAGGAATACCAAGTAATACCAACGCCGTAGAACAAACTCCAGATGCGGGCCAATCGGGTTGCCTTCACAGCCCGTCGCCCAGCCGCGTGGCCCGCATCCATCCGCACCACCGTCGTTTCAAGAAGGAAGCGCCATGGCAGAACACATGACCCCGGTTGTCGCGAAGGTTTTGCCCGAGGAAAAGGCGGCCTTCGCGGCGGCAACCCAGCTCGTGGGCACCACGCCGTCCAACGCCATCCGCATGTTCATCGCCGCTTTCAATCGCTGTGGCACCTTCCCGTTCGACATTTCGCCCAACGGGGCCTTTGGCGCTGCGCCCGATTCTCATCAACAATGACTGTTCCAAACTGCCGGCACTTGGGGACGTTCTTTTTCTGCCGGCAGTTAAGGAACGTCCCTAAGTGCCGGGTTTTGAGGAGGTTGGCATGCTCAATGCGATGGCGTGGGCGCTTGCCTGTTTTGGCGTTGTCGCTGCCGATATAGCCCTGAGCGTGGTTCTGTTTTCAGTTCTCGATGCCGTGTCGGTGCTGACGGGCTATCCGATCGACAATCTCGATATCCAATGGTTCCAGGCTGCCGCTCAGACGGCGTCATTTTTGATGGCGCTGCTGTGGTGGCGTTATCTGTGGCCGCGTTCGTTTATGGTACGCCGGCAAAGCGAGCACCCGCTCGGCGGGGGAGCGCGTGGGGCGTGGAAACGCATCGCCTGCGTTATCGTGATTGGCCTTGCCCTGCAGGTG
This sequence comes from uncultured Collinsella sp., assembly GCA_902490305.1. Taxonomy (GTDB): domain Bacteria; phylum Actinomycetota; class Coriobacteriia; order Coriobacteriales; family Coriobacteriaceae; genus Collinsella. The sequence continues at coordinate 17,910 of CABUDI010000031.1, read as the reverse complement.
GTCGTTGGTTACGTGACCGACGCCGCGCTGTCGCTGTTGCCCGAGGCCGCGGCCGACTACAGCGAGCTTGTCGAGGAAACAGGCATGGGCGACACCAGCTATCTCGCCGTCCTGACTACGGTGCTCGGCGCCCCATTTTGTGAAGAGCTGCTGGTGCGCGGCATTATTTTTGAGTTTTCGCTCCGAGCGTTTAATCCGCAGTGCCGCCCACTTTGGAAGCGCCGGCGTCGTGCGAGCGCGCAGGACGGCGCCATGGTGCCCTGGGCGGCCCCAAGTACGTGGGGTATTGCCGCGGCGATTGTGCTGCAGGCGGCAATCTTCGGTTTTATGCACATGAATTGGGTGCAGGGTTGCTACGCGGGTGCCGCCGGCCTCATCTTTGGTTGGGTGCTCGTGACGACCGGAAAGCTCCGCTACACGATCCTGCTGCACTTTGCCTTTAATGCCGGGTCGTATCTCATGACGTTGCTCTGGTTTGTGAACACGCCGCTCGATGTGGCAATTACGGTCGCTATCGCCGGCGTCATCCTCGTTGAGGCAATGCGTTCGCTGCGCCACGCGTGTGGGGTGGATGCAGCGAACGCACCGCTGCCCTAGTTGCGGCGTCCGCCTCCGTTGGCGCCCTGACGCCCCTGGGCCGCGCGATTGCGACCGGCGGTGTTCTGTGCGCGCGACATGCCGCTGTGCCCCTTGCTACCCTTGGGCCCCTTGCCGGCGCCACCGTGCGGCTTGCCGCCCTTCTTGCCGGTTCCATGCCCGCCGTTGGCAGATGTCTCGCCCGGGCGCGGCGGCACGGGACGAATCAGGCAATGCTTGGTGTAGCCAATCAGATCGCGGCGGCCGGCTTTTTCCAGCGCCTCGCGCACGAGCTTGTAGTTCTCGGGCTTGCGATACTGGATGAGCGCACGTTGCATGGCCTTCTCGTGCGGGTCGCGCGCCACATAGATCGGCTCCATGGTGCGCGGATCCACGCCGGTGTAGTACATACAGGTCGACATGGTGGACGGCGTGGGGTAGAAGTCCTGCACCTGCTCGGGCATGTAGCCCATGTCGCGCACGGCTTCGGCAAGGTCCACGGCTTCCTTCATGGTTGAGCCCGGGTGGCTCGATATCAGATACGGCACCACGTACTGCTTGAGTCCGTATTCGCGGTTCAGGCGTTCAAATTTACGGCAGAACGCGTCGTAGACGGCGCGGCTCGGCTTGCCCATCACGGACAGCACCGCGTCGCTCACATGCTCGGGCGCTACGCGCAGCTGGCCCGAAACGTGATGCTCCAGCAGCTCGCGCAAAAACTCGTCCGAGGCATCGGCCATGGTGTAGTCAAAACGGATGCCGCTGCGGACGAAGACCTTCTTGACGCCCGGCAGCTGGCGCAGGTCGCGCAGCAACTGCGTGTAGCCGCTCTCGTCGACCACCATGTTCTTGCATACGCTCGGCCACAGGCAGCGTTTGTTCTTGCACACGCCGTGCTTGAGCTGCTTGTCGCAGGCAGGGCGGCTAAAGTTTGCCGTCGGTCCGCCCACGTCGTTGATGTAGCCCTTAAACTCGGGATCGCGCGTGAGCAGCTCGGCCTCGCGCATGATCGAATCGTGGCTGCGCATCTGCAGCACGCGCCCCTGGTGGAAGGTGAGGGCGCAAAACGAGCACTCGCCAAAACAGCCACGGTTGGAGCTAATGGAAAACTTGATCTCGGCAAAGGCCGGCACGCCGCCTGCCGCGTCGTAGTCGGGATGCCAATCGCGTGCGTAGGGGAGCTCGGCCACCTCGTCCATCTCATCGGTGGTGAGCGTCGCCGATGGCGGGTTCTGCACCACATAGACGCTGTTGGGGTAGGGCTCTACCAGGCGGTGTCCGGTGATGGGGTCCATATTCTGCTGCTGCACATTGAAGCTGCGTGCGTAGTTGAGCTTGTCGGCGGTAAGGTCGTCCCAGCTGGGCAGCAGGTCGTAGTCGTAGACCTCGTCAAGCGAACCCGTGCGGTAGACGGTGCCGTTGATATAGGTGATCTGATCGACGGGCAGCCCCGCGTCGAGCGCGTCGGCGATCTCGACAACCGCGTGCTCGCCCATGCCGTAGATGAGGATGTCGGCGCCCGAGTCGAGCAGCACCGAGCGCTTGAGCTTGTCCTGCCAGTAGTCGTAGTGGGCCAGGCGGCGCAGGCTTGCCTCGATACCGCCGATGATGATGGGAGCGTCCTTGAACGTCTGGCGGATGAGGTTGCCGTAGACCGTGACGGCACGATTGGGGCGGTGCCCCTCCTCGCCACCGGGGGTATAGGCGTCGGTGTGGCGGCGGTGCTTGGTCACCGAATAGTGGTTGACCATGGAGTCCATGTTGCCGGCACTGACGAGAAAGCCCAGGCGCGGCTCGCCGAGCACGGTGATGCTGGCGGGGTCGGTCCAGTCGGGCTGGCAGATGATGCCCACTTTGTAGCCGTGCGCGTCGAGTACGCGGCTGACGATGGCCATGCCAAAGCTGGGGTGGTCCACGTAGGCGTCGCCGCAGATGTAGACAAAGTCGCACTGGTCCCAGCCGCGCGCATCCATGTCGGCGCGGCTGACGGGGAGGAACTTATCGCGGCCCGGGCGCCAGGGGCGGGCGGGCGTCGCTTGGGAATGCTTGGCGCGGGCGACCGTGGCCTGCGCCTTGCCGCCGCGCTTTTGCTGCTGGCCCTGTTTGCCCTGCTGACTGCGCTGGTTGTTCTGAGCGTGCTGAGGCTTTTTTGCCACGATCCCTCCCGGTGTCTGTATGCTGCACGTAATTGTAACCAGTCTTTTTGGGGCGGGGCTAAAAAGACTGGGGGAGTACATGAGCTGGTGAGTGAGAGCGTCGCTGAGCCAGTCGTTTGTTTCCAGACTGTGTATCTGCGCGTTGGAGAACCCGTCTCGCGCGCACGCCATGTTGTCAATGGGTTACAGTATGAACGGCGGCTATATTTCCGCCAACGCACGAGAGAGTCGTCAACAAGGAGGATGCACGACGATGCAGCGTGCCAAACAGATATCGGAGTCTATTGAGCTGGGCATCATCTTGGCGCTCGCCGGTGGCTTTATGGACGTGTATTCGTACATTGGGCGCGACCATGTTTTCGCCAACGCGCAGACGGGCAACATCTTGCTGGTGGGCGTGAGCATCTCGGAGGGCAACTGGGCGCTGGCGGGGCGCTATTTCTTCCCCGTGGTGTCGTTTGCCGTGGGCATTATGCTTGCCGACCTGGTGCACGAGCGGTTTGGCAGCGTGATCCACTGGCGTCAGGTGACGGTGTTCTTTGAAGCCGTCATCTTGCTGGGCGTGAGCTTTATCCCCGGTGGCGGTTACAACCTGCTCGCCAACTGCCTTACCTCGTTTGCCTGCGGCATGCAGGTCGAGAGCTTCCGCAAGATCCACGGTCACGGCATCGCTACGACCATGTGCATCGGCAACTTGCGCAACGCGCTGCAAAACGTGGACGATTACATCATCACCCACAGGCGCGGCTTTTTGGAAAACGGCCTGCTGTACTTTGGCGTGATCTTTACCTTTGTGTTTGGCGCCGTGTTGGGCAACTGGTGTATTGAGCGCATGGGCCTGCACGCCATCGTCGTGGCGAGCTTGCTGCTGTTTGTCGCGTTTGCCATCATGTTCATCGACCGCGAGCGCGACTTGCGCTTACGCTGGAAGGTTGCGGCCGAGGCTTGGAAAGAGGGCTGCCGAAAGTAACCGAATGCGGCAAAGGGGCTGTCCCTTTGCCGCAATATTTTTCATCGTCTGTTGAAACGCTTTAAATAGTTTGACGTTCTCACGCGTTTTTTGTTTCAAAAGCGTTAGGATGGGACTCATAGCGTGGGGCGTAATGGATGCCCCGCACACGATGGGAGGCTATCAATGGCTAATCGTTTCGTTCTCAATACCATCTCTTATCATGGTTCCGGCGCCATCAAGGAGATCCCCGGCGAGCTCCAGCGTCGCGGCTACAAGAAGATCTTCGTCTGCTCCGACCCCGATCTGGTCAAGTTTGGCGTTACCGCTAAGGTGACCGACGAGCTCGACGCCGCCGGCATCGCTTGGAGCCTCTACTCCGAGATCAAGCCCAACCCCACGATTCAGAACGTCAAGGACGGCGTCGAGGCCTTCAAGGCCGCCGAGGCTGACGCTATCGTGACCATCGGTGGCGGCTCCTCCATGGACACCGCCAAGGCCATCGGCATCATCATCAACAACCCCGAGTTCGCCGATGTCCGCAGCCTCGAGGGCGTTGCTCCCACTAAGAACCACGCCGTGTTCACCATCGCCGTGCCGACGACCGCCGGTACCGCTGCCGAGGTGACCATCAACTACGTCATCACCGACCCCGAGAAGGTCCGCAAGTTCGTGTGCGTCGACACCAACGACGCCCCCGAGGTCGCCGTCGTCGACCCCGACATGATGGCTTCCATGCCCGCCGGCCTGACCGCCTCCACCGGCATGGACGCTCTGACCCACGCCATCGAGGGCTATACCACCAAGGGCGCTTGGGAGCTCTCCGACATGTTCCACTTTGAGGCCATCAAGCTGATCAGCGAGAACCTACGCGACTCCGTTGCCGAGGCCAAGTCCGGCCAGCCCGGCTCCGGCCGCGAGGGCATGGCCCTTGGCCAGTATGTCGCCGGCATGGGCTTCTCCAATGTTGGCCTGGGCATCGACCACGCCATGGCTCACACCCTGTCCGCTCACTACGACACCCCGCACGGCGTCGCTTGCGCCATGCTGCTGCCGATCGCCATGGAGTTCAACAAGCCGGTTTGCGCCGAGCGTCTGGCCAAGGTTGCCGTCGCCATGGGCGTTGACACCACGGGCATGAGCACCGACGAGGCTGCCGACGCCGCTATCGCCGCCGTCAAGCAGCTTTCCGCCGACGTGAATATCCCGCACGTCTGCGAGGCCATGAAGGCTGACGAGATCGAGGTCCTGGCCAAGGACGCCATGGCCGACGCTTGTTTCCCGGGTAACCCGCGCGAGGCAACGCTCGACGACGTCATCGAGCTCTTCAAGAAGATCTGCCCGGCTGCCTAGCCCAGTTTGGTGGTCCTTCGCCCGTAGGTGTATGGTCTTTTGACGTGCCGCTGGCCCCGCCGTGCTACGCACGGCGGGGCTTTTTGTGCTGCGTCGATGCCCTGAGACGGACAAAACCAAGGCGTACTGCCCGCTGCGGATAGGTGGTGCACTTCCCTGCGTGCATTTTTGGGAGTATTCAACAAGCTCTTAAAAATGCATAACGTTGTGAATGGGCGGTAGTGATCCGCAGGCGCCCATCGACAGCCATTGTGGGCGGGCTATCGATGAGTGGAGGGGGTTGTTACTGAGTTTCTGCTTTGCGACGACCTGCAACACTGCTGTAACCGCGTCGTTTTGTCGTTCGTGATGGGGCCGTTGGGGCCCACGGTGCTGAATACTCCGTTTTTTGCACGGTCCAAGGTGGGGCACCCTGAGACGAAGCAAAAAGATGCCTCATTTCTATGCAAATACCAATAGGATTTATGCAAGATTGAGATTGTAAACCGTGCACGTGCACAAAACCGGTGCGGGGACGTCTGGAGGCGGCTCGGCTCCTGGGGCATTGCACGTGCAGAACGGTTAAAATCGGGACTCGGTCTTAGTTTTACTTGGAAGGATGCACATGGCTTCTGTAATCGATGCTTCTCTAGAGGAGACGCTCTCCTATATCGCGGGACAGCTTAAGACGCTGACTTCTATTGCTTCGCCGACGGGCTATACCCGTGCGGCGACTGATTATCTGATGGAGACCCTGCGCGATATGGGGTTTGGGCCTGAGCGTTCTAATAAGGGTAACGTGCTCGTTGAACTTGGTGGCGAGGGTGAGCCGCTCGTACTGGCGAGCCATGTCGATACCCTGGGCTCCATGGTGCGCTCCATTAAGGACAATGGCCGCCTGCGTCCCACGACGCTTGGTGGGCATCAGTGGTCTACGGCCGATGGCGAGAACTGCACCGTTTATACGCGCGACGGCAATGTCTACACGGGCGTGGTTCTTAACACCGAGCCTTCGGCGCACGTGGCCGACGAGCCGGTCAAGACCATCGAGAAGAACATGGAGATCTTGCTCGACGAGAACGTCGACAGCAAGGACGATGTGCTCGAGCTGGGTATTCAGACCGGCGACATCATCGCTATGGATCCTCGCACGACGGTGACGGAGAGCGGCTACATTAAGAGCCGCTTCCTGGATGACAAGCTATCGGCCGCCATTTTGTTGGGCTTGGCGCGTGCCGTCGCCGCTGGCGAGGTGACGCTTTCGCGCAAGGTTTCGCTGCTCTTTACCGTGTACGAGGAGGTGGGCCACGGCGGCGCCTTCGTGCCGGCCGACACGCGCGAGATGATCAGCGTTGACATGGGCTGCGTGGGCGACGACCTAGGCTGCACCGAGCACATGGTGTCGATCTGCGCCAAGGATTCGGGCGGTCCGTACAACTACGACCTGGTGACGGCGCTGTCCAATATCGCGCGCGAGCTTGAGCTCGATTACGCTATCGACGTGTATCCGCATTACGGTTCGGACGTCGAAGCCACGCTCTCTGCCGGCTACGACATTCGCCATGGTCTGATCGGCCCCGGCGTGTATGCGAGCCACAACTACGAGCGTAGCCACATGGACGGCGTGCGCAACACCTTCGAGCTCGTCCGCGCCTACGTACAGCGCTAGCGATGCAGCGGCCTCGGCTGATACGGCAGTACCGACCGAGGCCGTCCTCTCTAAGTTGCGGTGAAATAGGGACTGTTTGGCGGTTTTAAACGCTTAAACAGTCCCTATTTCACCGCAATTTATGAAGGGGATGGGGCTACTTAAGTGCGCCGGTCACCGTGCCGCCGCCGAGGACGACGTCGCCGCGGTAGACGACGACAGCCTGGCCGGGGGCGATGGCTCGCTGCGGCTCGTCAAAAGTCAGCAGCATTTGCCCGTCTTCGCCGCGCGTAAGGGTCGCTGCTTGGTCTTTCTGACGGTAACGGTACTTGGCGCCCACGCGAATGCCGCCGGCATCGAGTTCTGCCTCCATGCGGTCGGCAGGGGCGCTCCAGATCCAGTCGTCGGCCGTGAGTGCTGTGGCCGTTAGGTCCTCGGCCTCGCCCAGATGCACGGTGTTGTTGGCGGCATCGACGCCCGTCACATACACGGGATGCGCCATCGCGACGCCCAAGCCCTTGCGCTGGCCGATGGTATAGCGCAACGCGCCGTTATGGCGTCCGACCACGCTGCCGTCGCGCCACACAATGTCGCCCGGTGCAGCGGGATGTCCGCAGCGGCGCTCGATATAGCCCGCGTAGTCACCGTCTGGAATAAAGCAGATGTCCTCGCTTTCGGCCTTCTGGGCGTTGGTAAAGCCTTGCTCGGCGGCTATGCGGCGCACGTCGCGCTCTTTGTCTAGGCCTGCCAGCGGAAAGATCGTGTGCGCCAGGCGCTCCTGCGTAAGCGAATATAAAAAGTAGCTCTGGTCCTTTTTGGGATCTTCGCCGCGATGCAGCTGCCAGGTGCCGTCTACTGTCTGGCTTGTTTTGGCGTAATGACCCGTGGCGATGTAGTCGCAGCCCATATCCAGCGCCGCATCCAGCAATGCGCCAAACTTAATGTGGCGGTTGCAGATGATGCATGGGTTGGGCGTCAGCCCCTCCTGATAGGCGGTCACGAAGCGCTCGATAACGTTGCGGTCGAAGGCCTGCTGCAGGTCGAGCACATGGTGGGGCATCCCCAGGCACTCGGCGACAGCCTTTGCATCGGCGATGTCGCGGTCGACCTTACTCATGCCCGTGACGGGATCGGGCGCGGGGCAGGTGAGGCGCATGGTGGCGCCGACGCATTCGTAGCCCTGGCTTTTGAGCAGGTACGCGGTCACGCTGGAATCGACGCCGCCGCTCATGGCGACGAGCACGCGCTTGTTGTGCATGGGGAGGTTCTCCTTGGTGGCATGTGGCCAAAAAAGAAAAGCGGCGCGGGAGGCTGGTTCCGCGCCGCAGACATTGTAGCAAGTTCGGACGTCTCGTGGGACACCCTGATTGGATGGGCTCAGGCTGCCGGGAGAGAGGAGACCGGCTCGTCCGCGGGCTCAACCTATGGGCGACAGGCCCTAGTCCTGGAAGAGCGCCGTGGACAGGTAACGCTCGCCGGTGTCGGCGAGCAGCGCCACAATGGTCTTGCCCTCGTTCTCGGGGCGCTTGGCCAGCTGCAGCGCGGCCCACACGGCGGCGCCGGACGAAATGCCCACGAGCACGCCCTCCTTGTGGCCCACGGCGCGGCCGGTGGCAAAGGCGTCGTCGTTCTCGACGGGGATGATCTCGTCATAGACCTGGGTGTCGAGGACGTCGGGCACAAAGCCGGCGCCGATACCCTGGATCTTGTGCGGGCCGGCTTGGCCCTTAGAGAGCACCGGGGAAGTGGCGGGCTCAACGGCGACGACCTTGATTTCGGGGTTCTGCTCCTTGAGGAACTCGCCCACGCCGGTCACGGTGCCGCCGGTGCCGACGCCGGCGACGAAGATGTCGACCTCGCCGTCGGTGTCGTCCCAGATCTCGGGGCCGGTCGTGGCCTTGTGGATGGCGGGGTTGGCGGGGTTCACAAACTGGCCGGCGATAATGCTGTTGGGCGTCTCCTTCTGCAGCTCCTCGGCCTTGGCGATGGCGCCCTTCATGCCCTTGGAGCCGTCGGTGAGCACGAGCTGTGCGCCATATGCCTGCATAAGCTTGCGGCGCTCGACGGACATGGTCTCGGGCATGGTGATGATCACCTTGTAGCCGCGGGCAGCCGCCACCGAGGCGATGCCGACGCCGGTGTTGCCGCTCGTGGGCTCGATGATGGTGTAGTCGCCACCGCGCACGAGCTTGCCGGCCTTCTCGGCCTCGTCGATCATGTTCTTGGCGACGCGGTCTTTGACGGAGCCGGCGGGGTTGAAGTATTCCAGCTTGACGAGCACGCGGGCCTTGAGGTCCTCATCGGCCTCAAAGTGAGTGAGCTCCAGAAGCGGGGTGTGGCCGATAAGCTGATCGATGGACGTGTAAACGTTGCTCATGGTGAACCTCCAAAGTGTTCAAATGACTGGATACCGTGTGGTTTTACGGTGTGTGTAGCAGCGAAACCCACAAACCGTATAGGTTGTTCGTTTTGCTGTTGGCAAGCATAGTAGACACTAAAGCCTAGTAACGCAATAGGAAATAGAAGATTATTACGAGTCGATTAACCATCTTGACGGCAATAGGTATTTTCAAAACCAATTTTTCGGCTAGAATTTCTACGGACTAAATGACCGAAAGGCAGCACTATACATGTTGGTTTCTACTAAGGGCAGATATGCCCTGCGCGTTATGGTCGATCTGGCCGAGCACCAGGCGGCCGGTCGCATCCCGCTCAAAGAGATCGCGGCGCGCCAGGGGATTTCGGAGAAATATCTGGAGAACATCTTGGCCACGCTCGTGCGCGCCAACATGCTTTCGGGCATGCGTGGTAAGGGCGGCGGCTATGTGCTCACGCGCCCGCCCGAGCAGTACACGGTGGGCGAGATCTTGCGCCTGACCGAGGGCAGTCTGGCGCCGGTCGCCTGCCTGGATGGCGACTGCAAGGGTTGCTCGCGTTCGGATGAGTGCCCCACGCTCGACGTGTGGAAGAACTTGGACAAGCTCATCAACGACTACCTCGACGGCGTGACGCTCGATCAACTTGTCGCTCCCAACCATGGCTACGACTACGTCATCTAACCCACACCTGCATTTGGGGACGGGGTAGAAATGGTAGATCCTCTCGTCCTTTGAGACTTGGCAAATAAGAAGGCCGCCCATTTTTGCGATGGGCGGCCTTTGTTTTGGGCTGTTGAGACGGACACGGCCGGAATGGCCATTTTAGTCCTCGGCGATGCTGTCGAGGATGCTGCGCGTGATGGACACCAGGATGCTGCCCATAAAGGCCGATCCAAAGCTGGCGATGGAGATGCCGACGCCCAGCAGGTTGACCGACAGGTAACTCGCGAGCTCAAGCATAAAGCTGTTGACGACAAGCTGGAAAATGCCCAGCGTAATGATCGTGAGCGGCAGCGAGATGACCGTGAGGAACGGTTTGACGAACGAATCGAAAATGTTCAGGAACAGTCCCACAAAGGCAAAGCAGACCCAGGTCTCGGCAAAGCCGAAGGGTTGGATACCGGGGACGAGGAACGTGGCGATCGCGATGGCGATCGAGGTGAAGAGCCAGTTAAGCATAAAGCGCATGGCGTGAATCCTTTCTTGCGCCGGGATTGCTGGCGTCGCGTGAAGCGGCTTACGGCGGCGACCTGGATGGTTGCGCGGGCGCGCCGCGGTGTTTGGGCGCCCATTGTCTCAAATATTCGTGGAGCTTACGTGCGCATATGGTTTCTAAACGGCGTTCGTCCTGAAAAACGCGCCGCTGGCAGAGAGTCTTGTCGCTTTAGTTTGGTGGTGTGCTACACTGCTACGGGCAAAAGCCACAGGCGTTGCCCTATTGCATAGAACGGGTGAACGATGCCCGATGTCAGTATCAACTTCGATGCCTTTTGGCGGGTTTGGCGGTGATCGGTGAATATCGAGAACATGTTTGACAAGCCTGATGTCAAGCAGCTGGTCCACGCATTTAGCCTTTTGGACGACGAGAAGGATATCCAAGCGTTTTTGACCGATATCTGCACGCCGCGCGAGATTTGCGACCTTTCTCAGCGTTTGCAGGTTGCGCGCTATTTGGACGAGGGCGAGCCTTATGTTGAGGTTCAGGCCCGTACCGGCGCTTCGTCCACCACGGTGAGCCGCGTTTCAAAGGCGCTGAACGGCGAGTACGGTGGCTACCGCAAGATCCTCATTAAGTTGGAGGATGGCGAGTAGGCCAGCGACAACATTGAATTACGAAGAACCGTCCCTCCGGGGGCGGTTTTTATATGCCTGCAATCGGCTGGTGCGTTGGGTTCAGGTTGCTTTGTACCAAAAGATGGAACTGCGGTGGCAATGTGTCCGCTTGGGCGGGTAGGATGGATGCATTGATTATTGCGAACGGTTTGAGCGGAGGACCATGCCTGTTCGAATCTATACCACCAATGCCGGCACGGATTTGAGCGATGCCGAGTCGGCGCTGCTTGCCGACCTTATTGCCCGTCACGGGCGTGCCGTGTTGCTGGCACCAACGTTTGCCGAGCTCGATCTGTGCCGTCATGATGCGGCGGAAGCCGGCATTTCGCTGGGTATCGACTACAAGACACCCGCATCGTGGCTTCGCTCGCTTTGGGAGCTTTTGGGCGACGGGCGCGGTTTCGTCGACAACCTGCAACGTCAGATGCTGTTTTCGGATATGATTGCCCGCCGCGACGATGCCGACCTGCAGCCGCTTTCGCGTAGCCAGGGCACGGTGCGCATGCTCGCGCGCATGGCCCGCGATGTGCTGCCGGGTGTGGCGGGGACGGGTGCCGAGCGATGCCGTGGCGACAACTGCCAGCCTGAGCCAAAAAGCGATGCCGAGGCTCGTGTGTTTGAGCTTTTGCGTGCCTACGCGGGCGGTTTGGACCGTCGAGATATGGTCGAGCCCTGCGAGGCAGCCGACATTATGGCCGGTGCCCTGGCCGATAGCCTGCCGGCGTGCGCCCGCGCCGTATGCGTGCGCGGTACCACGTCGTTTACGCACGGTCTACTCGAGCTGCTGTCTGCCGTGGCGAACAATGGGGGAGAGGTCGTCGTGCTGCTTGCCCGCGAGCAGGCGGCGATGCGCGAGGAGCTTGCCACGGCATTTGATGCCCGCGGTGTGCTGTTTGAGATCGCGCCGCTGGGGGAGGACGCCGTCGCGTCTGATGTCGCTTGCGGGGCCGCCGCTCAGCCTGCCTTTATTGAGGTCGCCGGCCCCCATGCCTGTGCTCATGTCTATGCGGACGCCATCGATAAGTTGGTGAAAGCGCACAAGGAGTCCAAGGCCGATAAAGCTACTGCAACGCCCGCCGACCCCGTGCGCGTGCTCGTCGTTTCTGCCCGGGCACCCCAGCTGTTCGGCGAGCTCGCCGCCCGTTTGGCGGCGCGTCACATTGCGGCCGAGACGACTGAGTTCACGGCGTTTTCCCAGTCCATCGCGGGCAGGCAGTTTACGGCGCTCGCCAACCTGATCGAGCGTATGAAAGCCGCCGACGAGGGCACCGCTTCCAAGACTGAGTGGTGGCCCGCGCCGGAGCTTACCGACTGGATCTACAGTCCGCTTTCGGGCGCTGATGCCGTCAATGCCCGTACCTTCGATAAGAATATGCGTCTCTCGCGCAGCAAGACTACCGCGGGCGTCAAGAGCCTGCTGCAGAGCGTTCAGGGCCAGGTGAGGGGCGCGCGCAAGGCGACGAGCGGCGATAACTGGTTTAAGAACGTACCGTGTGTGGTCTCGGACGTGTTCCAGGCGCTGTGGCGTGACAAGCCCGTGACGGCGCTTAAGGCCATGCTTGCCGTTGCCGAGGCGTTGCCCGATCGCGCTCTAGGCGGCCTTGACGGCCAGGCCCGTCGCCAGGCAGAGACGGCTTTGCTGCGCCATGCCATCGACATCCTTATGAACGATGCTCGCGCGCTCGACGTGTCGCAGGCCGCGACCGTGCCGGTTCTCGACGGCGTTCGAACCAAGGTGGACAAGCGCAGTACCGCCTGCGATTACGAGACCTATGAGGTCGATCGCACGCCACGGGCACAAGTGCGCTTCGTGTCGCTTGCCGATGCGTCGGTTTTGCGTCCTGGCGGCTACGATGCCGTGCTGTTTGCCGATGTCGACCTGGACAGCTATCCGCTTTCGCACGAAGAGGGCCCGCTTGCCACATTGACGGCCGAGCTGCGCCGCGACGGCGTGTCTTTGGAGCCCGCCGCCCTGCTGCGCGTGCGCTTTGGCCGTGCGATGCAGGCGGCGAGCGGTCCGGTCGCGCTCGCCCGCGTGACGCACGATCGCCAGGCGCGCGAGTGCTACCCGGCAGCCGTATGGACCGAGCTGCGGGCACATGCCGAGGCCGCTGGCGCTGCCAAGCCCACGTGCGTGGGCGAGGGCGATATCATCGCCGACTTTGATCCCGCGGCAGGTGAAGGCCTCAAGCGCGAGCGCGTGACCTGTGAAGCCCCTCAGCATCTGAGTGCCGAGGCCGTGCCGTATTTGGTCCTGCGCCGTCGCGATGGCGAGGGCGAGGATGCGCCGCTGGTGCCGCGCTTGACGTCTGCCTCGCAGATCGAGGCCTATTCGACCTGTCCGCTATGCTGGTTCGTCTCGTATCGCGTCAAGCCCCAGTCGATCGACGCTGGCTTTGGCAACATGGAGAAGGGCAACTTTGTCCACGACGTGCTGGAGCATCTGCATGCCCGTCTGCCCCAAGAAGGCATGGAGCGCGTGACGCCCGAGAATCTGCCGCGTGCTCAGGAGCTGCTGCACGAGGTCTTTGACGAGACGTTGGCCGAGCACGCCGGCAAGCGCGGCACGGAGGGCCCGCTGGTGCCGCTCTCTGCGGTGGAGGAGCGCCAGGTGGCCGAGATCTTGCCGCAGCTGGAGGGCGTGCTTGCCTACGAGTCCGAGGCACTTGCCCCCTTTGCCCCGCGCTACCTGGAGTTTGCGTTCAACGAGCTCCAGGTCGAGTATGCCGGTTGGCCGCTCGGCGGGCGCATCGACCGTGTGGACGTGGACGCCGAGAACCGCGCCGTGGTAATCGACTACAAGCATCGTTCGGGTGTCGAGGAGTTTAAGCTTGCCGACCCCACGGTGCGTGACGAGGAGACGGGCGAGGCTCCCATCGACGACCCGCGCTGGCTGCCGCCCCATACCCAAACGCTCATCTACGCGCAGGCCATGCGTCGGGCACTGGGCTTGGATACCCGTGCAGCGCTCTATTTTTCGACCAAGGGCGGCAAGCCCGCGCTGCGCGGTGCGGCGAGCGCCGAGTTGCTCGAGGAAGAGCGCGGTGACGGTCGCATCCCGGGGCTTAAGAAAGGTTTCCCCGGCGAGGGTGGCAGCATGGACTTCGACGCCCTGCTCGATCGCGTTGAGGCCGGCATCGCCGAGCGCCTGCGCGAGCTCGAGGCAGGCAACGTTGCCGCCGTCGACCCGACGTCGGCTCAGGCCGCGCATGCGCGCTGCTCGTATAACCACGAAGGAACGTTTGTAAGGAGGGACGTGTAGACCATGGATCTTTCGACTTTGATGCCGCAACAGCTGCAGATTGTCAAAACGCTCGACCGTCCGCTGTTTGTCTCGGCGGGCGCCGGTTCGGGCAAGACCTTTACCCTCACGCGTCGCATCGTCTACGCGCTCTCGCCTGAATCCGGTCCGTTCGTTGAACATCTTGACCAGGTGCTCGCCATTACCTTTACCAAAGATGCCGCGGCCGAGATCCGTGACCGCGTGCGCCGTGCGCTTATCGACGAGGGCATGGACGAGGAAGCACTGACCGTCGACGACGCGTGGATCTCGACCATTCACGGCATGTGCTCGCGTATCCTGCGCGCGCATGCGCTGGAGCTGGGCATCGACCCCGAGTTCACGGTGCTCACCGATACCGACGAGCTTATGGACCAGGCTGTCGAGCATGTGTTGGCCCGCGCGACGGCGCCCGATGCCGCCCCCGAGCTCGCGGCATCGCTCAAGGCCCTCTATGCCTGGTATCCCATGGCGGGCGAGGGCGGTTCCTTTGGCGCTGGCGCGACCATCAAGGGCCTGGTGCGCGACCTGCTGGAGCTGTCGAGCCAGTTGCCGGGCGGTATGGACGACGTGTGCGTGGCGCGCGGGCAGGCCGATACCTCGGCACTCGCCGATGCCTATCGCGCGGCGCTGGGCGCAAGCAAGGCCGCGACCGAGAAGGCGCAGATGGCACTCGACGCCATTGACGCGTTCGAGGCGAGCGGCAAGACGATGGCCGATGCAGCGCGACTCATGATGTCGTGCACCATGCCGCGCGCGAGCAAGGCATTCCCTAAGGAGCAGGTCGAGCTGCTCAAGGCCGAGGCCGCCGATGCGTTTATCAATATCGTGCTTGCCTGCGGTGGCCCGGCGCTCGATGCGCTGGTGGGCCTGGCCCGTTCCGTGGAGGCTGAGTATCGCGCGCTGAAGGCTGCCCAGTCCGCCCTCGATAATAACGACCTGCTGCGTATGGCCTACGAGGCCCTGCGCGATTACCCTGCCATCCGTGCTGCGTACGAGGGCCGCTTTAAGATGGTCATGATCGATGAGTTTCAGGATACCGACCAGATGCAGGTCGATCTGATACGCTACCTGACGGGTGCGGGGGAGCGCGCGCTGTGCACCGTGGGCGATGCGCAGCAGTCCATCTATCGCTTCCGTGGCGCCGAGGTCGAGGTGTTCCGTCGTCAGGAGCGCAAGGTGGGCTCGTCTGCCGCGCCCGAGGCGACTGCCGTGGCCGATGCCCCTGCCGGCGAACTCGTCAAACTCGTGCGCAACTTCCGCAGCCATGACGAGGTGCTGCGTTACGTGGCACGCGTCTTCGACGGCGATGACGGCGGCCTGATGCAGAGCTTTTTGGATCTTGAGGCGAGCGACGGCCGCAAGGACACGCTGGTGGCGGACGCCTCGCGCCGCCAGGCCCTCTTTGTTGCCGGCGGCAGTATGCAGGAGCGCACACAGGCCAAGGCCCGCGCGATCGCCGAGCGCTTCCGCGCGCTTGCCGATGCCGGCCAGCCCCAGGGCGGCATGGTACTGCTGCTGGGCCGCATGACCAACGCCGATGTCTACGCCCAGGCCTTCCGCGATCAGGGGCTCGACTGCGTCATCGCAGGCGGCTCGGTCTTTGCCCAGGCAGCCGAGGTGCAGACGGTGCGTGCCCTGGTCTGCGCGCTCGCCAATCCGGCCGATACGGCGCAGGGCCTTATGCCGCTGCTCGCCTCGCCGATGTTTGCGCTCGGCGCCCAGGAGTTCCTGGCGCTGGCGACCAAGCTCGATGGCGAGACGGGGGAGACCTCGCGCCGGAATATCGACATGGGCATCATGAGCGATTCCGATGTGCCGGGCTTGCAGGGCTTGCCGCTTGTGACGCGTGCCCGCGAGGTGCTGCGCTACGCACTGCGTCGCGTGGGGCGTGATTCGTTCGCCGCCATCGCGCGCGACGCGGTCAATGCCTCCGGCTGGTTCGTGCGCCTGGCGCAGCGCGGCCCCGAGGGCAAGGCCATCGCCGCCAACGTGCTCAAGGCGCTCGACGCCGTGGCCGAGGAGGAGGCCGAGTTCGGCAACTCGCCGCGTTCCATCGCGCTGGCCTTCGACCGCTTCTTGGCGGGCAAGGAGGCCCCGGGTGCCCTCAACGAGGAGGGCGACGGCGCGGTGCGCATCATGACCGTGCATGCGTCCAAGGGTCTGGAGTATCCGGTCGTAGCGGTTGCCGAGTGTTTTGGCGTGCGCAAGCCGTCCGGTGCGGCTCAGATGGGGCGTGTCGAGGGCGGAGCGCAGGTCGTGGCACTGCCAGCTCGTTTTGATGGCGTTAAGCTTGCCGATGGGACCTTTGTGAAGGGCGATGACGTCAAAAAGCAGTTTGAGCATGCGTTTAAGGGCAAGGGCACGTCGCTGTGGCTGCCGCCGGAGCTCATGGAGGACGTCTGTGCGACGGGTTCTCCCGCCGAGGCATTTGCTCGCCTGCGCAACGACGACCTGCAGCTTTCGCTCGAGGAGCGGGCTCGTCTGCTCTATGTCGCCATGACGCGAGCGCGTGAGCTGGTCATTCTGGCGATGGATGCCGGCGTGAGCCGCGGCAAGGTGACGGCGCCGACCTTTGATGTCGAGACCGATCTGACCTACGATGTGCTGCGCCGTATTTTGCCGACCGATGCTCTGGATATGCCGCAGCTCGATGCCGACCGCTTGGTGTTCGACAACTCCCAGCTGGGCGACTACGAGCTCATTTCGCTCGCGGGCTTTACCTTTGGCGAGCAGACGTTTGAGGCCAACGCTTCGCTGGATGCCGAGGGCAGGCTTGTTCGTGGCGATGCCGATACGGATGCTGCCGACGATTCGGCCAGTACAATCGTCCCCGGTCCTGTCGACCCCAAGCCCGATTCGTTCGAGCTTGTGTATCCCCAGGCAGTGGGCGTGCGCATGGGCATCTGTCCGTATCCGATGCGTGACTCGTATAGCTACTCGTCAATCGCCGCGGCACTCCATGCCGAGACGGAAGACCGTGCCGCCGAGGCTCGTGTTCCCATGGACGAGGCCGGCGATGATGCGGAGTCGGATGGTTCCGAGATGACGGACGCAGACGTGGCCGCTGTCGAGCCCGCCGGCAATCCCATGGCGCTGGGCTCGGCCTTCCACGCCGCCTGCCAGTGGCTCATCGAGATGGGTGCCGATGCGCTGCCCGCTGAGCGTGCCGACGCCCTGGCTCGCCTGTGGCACCTGACGCCAGAACAGCGCGAGCGCTTCGATGTCGCTCTGGAGCGCTGGCTCAAGTCGTCGGTTCGTGCCGAGCTGTTCGCGTGGCCGTGCGTTCGCGCCGAGGTGCCGTTCTTCTCGCTGGGCTGCGAGGACGAGGACATCGCCCGCTACGGTGCATATGCCGAAGGCGCCATCGACGCTTTGGCGACCGACCCGGCCGATCCGTCACGCGCACTGGTCATCGATTACAAGACGGGTGGCACGCCGGATGAGACGCCGGACCAGCTGCTCGAGAAGCACGCCCTGCAGGCGCGCGTCTACGCCGACGTGTTGCACAAGGCGGGCTTTGAGACGGTGACGGTCAAGTTCGTTCGCGTGGAGCAGGCGAATCCAGCCATCTTCGTCGAACCCGCCGAACCTCAAGTAGTCATCTACAATCTCTAGCCCTCAGATAACTTGCGGTGGAATACGGGCTGTTTTGGCCAAAAAAGCCGCCAAACAGTCCGCATTTCACCGCAACTGCAAGAGGGGTTGATTTCCGATCTCAGCCGAACACATTGAGCAAATAGGCCATTCCCGCAGTT
>CABUDI010000030.1 GCA_902490305.1 uncultured Collinsella sp. | reverse complement strand
TGTCGTAGACCGGCAGCAGCTGCTTGGAGGTCACGAGCGTGAGCGGGTACAGGCGGGTGCCGGACCCGCCGGCGAGGATGATGCCTTTCACTGGTTATCTCCTTCCGAGGAAAAGGTCTTCGTAGCTGTCAGTGATGGACCGCCACGAATACCGGTCGCGGATAACGGAGGTCGATGCCGTATCGAGCTCCTCGATCGACTTCCAATCCATCACGTCGGCGCTATTGATAAGTTCAGCCAAGTCTCCGGATTCCTTGCTCCAATACAGGGCCGAGTCCTCAGCGACCTCGCGGTTGAAACCGACGTCGAGAAGGAGGTTGAGGCGCGTGGACGCCAGCGCCTCCAGGAGGCTCGGATTGGTACCCCCGACCTCATGGCCGTGGAAGTAGCCGTAAGCCTGCTCACGGATCTTCTTCAGGAGCTCCTGGTCGTAGACGGTCCCGACGAACTTGATGCGTGGGTCGGACTTAAAGTGCGTCTTTCGCTCGAGCTCCGTGAGGAAGGAGTCGTCCACTCCCGTCACGAGCGCGAAATCCCGCTTGGAGTCGGAAGCCATGAACTCCCGGATCATGGTCTCGTAGTTGTTCTCAGGCACGAAGCGTCCCACGACCAGGTAGTAGCCGAAGGGCTCGAGGCCCTTCTCGGAGAGCCATCCAGTGAACTTGGGGTCGTCGTCCGCGAGCGCTGAGTGCCCGATGTCGGCCCCGTAGGCGATGAAGGTCGTCTCGGGGTGCAGGTCGGCATACTCCGCTCGAATGTACTTCTCGATGTTCTTGGAGTCGCACACCATCAGGTCGGCGTGCTTGACCATCCCGCGCTCCGAGACTTTCCAGTACCTGCGGACGGGCGCGCTCCACTTGGCGCGCTTCCACTCGTGGCCGTCGGGGTTCACGAAGACCTTGCCACCAAGGGCGTGGATCCTCTTTACGTACTTTCCGAAAAACGGTCCGATGCGACAGGCCAGCACGTAGACGATGGGGTGCTCGACACGGTTATTCTCGATATAGGCGGTGCACCACTTGAGGGCGTCTATGTCGTAGAAGATCGCCCTAGCGGCTCCGACGGGCCTGCGTAGTACCTTGAAGCAATGCGCTCCGTTGTGCTCGAACTCGCCGACCTCCTCGGCGGAGTCCACAGCGCACGCCACGTGGTACTTGATGTCGGGCAATACCTGATTCTCGGTCAGTTTCTCCACGAACGTCTCGTAGCCGCCGTAGTTTGCCGGAATTCCCTTGGATCCGATGATGAAAACATGCTGCATTAGTACGCATCGCTCCCGTTAAAGACCTCCAGAACCGTTAGGAGGATGATCTTGAAGTCCGTGATGACTCCGCGCTTGGCTATGTATTCGAGGTCCCGGCGGACCATGCCGTCGAAACCGGTGGAGTTGCGCTCCGTAACCTGCCAGAGCCCCGTAATACCTGGTTTCACTGCTAGCCTCTGCAGGTCGTACTCGGTGTACTCAGCTACCTCATTCGGCAGCGGCGGGCGCGGGCCGACGACGGACATCTGGCCCAGAAACACGTTCAGGAACTGTGGGAACTCGTCAATGGAGTGCTTGCGGATGAACTTGCCGATCCTGGTAACGCGCGGGTCCTCCTTCATCTTGAACATGGCACCGGCGATCTCGTTCTGCTCCTTGAGATCTGCCAGGCGCTCGTCGGCGTCCTTGTACATGGAGCGGAACTTCCACATGCGGAAGGTGGACAGGCTGCCATCACGGTGGGTCTGGCCCACGCGGATCTGGCTGTAGAAGGGGTTGCCCTCGCTCTCCAGGCGGATGGCAGCGGCGAGAATTAGGCTGGGGATCGCGATGGCGACAAGCGCGGCACCGCTAAAAACGATGTCGAACGCGCGCTTCACGGCCCTATAGGCCAGGCGAGAGCGGTCCCAGTCCATGATGGATTGCATGGCCTTGTAGCGGCCGTCTCCCTCACGCCGGTCCATAGCCTGAGCAATCAACGCTGCACCCGCTGGCGCATCCGTTGCATATTGAGTTTTTTCCGACACGTTCTCTTCCAATACTTCGTCCCCGGGTCGGGGATCCTCCCTGTTCTGTGTAGCGATCGCCTGCAACTAGGCGATCGCCTTTTTAAGGTTGCGCATGACGCGCTGCTCGCTTGAAAGCACGGCAAGGCCAACGCGGGTGGTTACGCGTCGGCCGCACAGATCGAGCTCCAGATAAGCAGTGCTCTTGCGTCTATTAATGGTTTTTATGAGGCCCTCGTGACCCAACAGCGGGCCTGCCGTCACTACGACCTGGTCGCCGTCTTTAAGGGCCTCGCTCATGGGCACTACGCGGTCTCCCCTATGCGTAAAGCCGCCAATAAGCTGGACCTCTTCTTTTGCCAGCGGCACAAACTGACCGTCCTGGGTAAGCACCCGGGCAAAGTCGTCCATACGCAGCAGATACTGTTGCACGGTTCGGGGATCTGTCGTGTCGCAGATAAGATAACCGGGAAAGAGCGGCTTGGTCGTATTGACCCATTCGCCGTGTACTTTGATCTCGGTTTGAAATTGGGGATAAAAGAGCTCCTGCATGGCACCAGCCGGCACCATGCGCTCAATGCGCTCGCGCATTACGTCTTCGCGACCGTTAATGACCTGGATCACATACCACACGAGCACCACCCCCTTTCTGTCTTACGTGTGGCTCACGGGGTTTGGGTATGGCTTCGCCAGGGCGCTTATGCGCGAAGGCGCTCCATATTCAAACCCTGAGCCCAGTCAGACAAGCACGTGGCTCTGCTCCACCGTGAACGGTATGTATAAGCGCAGTTGCTAGAGATGCGGCCGTGTATCGCAAAAAAAACCGCGTCTCCAGCTGGCTGCGTGCGAACCAGTCAAGCGGGAACAAAACTGGACCGCACGCAAACAGCTGTAAAACTGCTTCTTATTGGCATGCATGCTATAAATTGCATCATGGAATAACCCAATACAAATAAATAACGTTGCATGACTTCTTTATTGGAGCTCGTGGTGTTTCTGGCACCGCCGTTACGGCCGGATGCTGATCGACCCTGCGCTTTATGGCTTGCTGGAGCCGTGAGCACAGTTGAACTCATGTAACGTTAAGCATCCTAGCACAAGCTGTTAGTGAAACTGATTTGGGCTGCGTTGGACAACATATCGTTCATTTAGCGTGCTTAAGGGGGTTATTTTGGGATGTTGTACACGTTGATGCAGGTTAATGGGATGCTAACGGTGATTAGGCGCGTTCCTGAAGCCCATATGGAACGGCGATCTACACTGATAATCGCGTTTGGCTAACAAACTATGTACACACATGGGAAAAATTTGTGCAACTTTTTGTTGGCGTAGGTGGGGTTTGTGGCGCATGGTGTTTTGGTATGAAAAAAGGCCTTCGGAATTCCGAAGGCCTTTGCATTCACGATGGTGGAGACGAGGGGGATCGAACCCCTGACCTCTTGACTGCCAGTCAAGCGCTCTCCCAGCTGAGCTACGCCCCCGTGACGACGAGATACTATAGGGGAAGTTGGCGCGACGTGCAAGGGCTTTTTTGGTCAGACTCTAAATGCCTAATGCCTAATGATATAGGTAAGCGATGGCGGTGCCGGTGTGGACTTGGATCGTGGCTGTTGACCTGACAACGTTGCTAATGCCCGTGTCGGCCAACAGGCCCAGGGGACTGTGGTCTAGCTCCCATTCTAGACCGTGTTCGCTTACCACCGTACCAGGGGCTATAGCGATGATGGAAAACGTCTTGCCTTCGGCGCCCTCGATAGTCCAGGACTCGCCTGCGTGGAGGATGCGGGCCGTGGTCTCGTCTTCGCGGATCCAGACGGGGGCATCAGCGTATCCTGCAAGCAGGCCTAGGACGCTTAGGGCCATGTCGGGGCGGCCTCCGGTGGCGCAGGTTGTTACTAGTTCGGCACCGGGCCAGCGGCGGCGGATGGCGTCCAACGCCAGGGCCAGATCGGTGTAGTCCTTGTAGGGGTTGTGGCGCTCTACTTCGAAGTCTTTGGCGGCATCGACCAGGGCGCGGCCCTCATCGCTTACGGTGTCGGCGTCGCCCACGTAGACATCACAGCTCAAGCCGACGCCTAGCAGGGCGTCCAAGCCACGGTCCACGGCAACGATATGGTCGCACTCCCCCGCCAGCTGACGCAACAACTCGACGCTCGCCACCACGGGCGAGCCGCAGACTGCTAATACTTTGCAAGCCACAATTCTCGCCTAGCCCTCAAACGCAAGTACGCGAGCAAGGTCCAGCTCGTCATAACAATCGATAAAGATGTCGCAGTTGTCGCGCACGTCATCGCGCTCCATGCGGCCATGCGGGTCATAGATGCCCACGCGTTTAAAGCCGGCGCCGCCGGAGCTCTTAAGGCCAAAGACCGCGTCCTCAAACACCCAAGCGCGCTCAAACTTGTGCCCATGGCGCTCCTCCAGGCGGCGAAGCGCCAGCTCATACACATCGGGGAACTGCTTGGAGCGTCCTGCCTCGCCCGTGGTGGTCACAAACTCCATGTAGTCATCGAGTCCGGCGCCCGCAAGGGCGGACTGCACCAGTTTGGCCGGCGTGGACGTGGCCACGCACATGGCAATGTCTGCCGCCTTCGCCTGCTCCAAAAATGCCAGGAGCCCCTCGCGCGGCGGCACCTTGGAGTAGCCATCGATCAGGATGTCGCTCAGCTCGCGATACAGCTCCTCGCCATTCTCGCCAATGCCCCAGGTGTCATGGTAGGCCTGGCATTCGTCCTCGAGCGACAAATGTTCAAACTGGGCAAAATCGTCGACCGTCACGTCAACTCCGTGGCGGTGTAATAACTCTGGCTGGGCATAGGCCCAAACGGGGGTGCTATTAACCAACGTGCCGTCGCAATCGAAAATAAAAGCAACATTGGGGGCGGCGGTTTGGGACATACACGAACCTTTCGATGTCAAATGGTAAACATCCTGCTAAAAACGTTTTACCAAACGTCAAACTAACAAACTTGAAACCTTATTTGGTAAAGCTGTCAAGAGTTTTAGCATCGCAAATCTGCCAGTGGTATAAACATGGCGCTCACCGATTAAAAGCCACCGCAAATCCACTTTCCTCCATAAAAGTAATGTACAGGTGTTATGGTAGTTTCTGCCGAAAGTTCCACCGAGCACGCGAGGTGGAACGAATCATAGAACTATCGCCGTCCCTTCGATTCGTGCAGCCCTGGACCTTTCGCATTTAGTCACCAAGGCAACACGCTGCCGCGTCATGATGGGATCAAACGTGAGCGATACAAAGCTAAAGCCAGTAACCAAAAAGCCCGCTACCCGTAAAGCCGCCCCGCACGCGCCGGAGCTCACCAAGGACGATGTCTATCTGTTTGGCATCGGCACGTGGGAGCGCAGCTGGGAAAAGATGGGCGCGCACCCCGACACTCAGAACCGTACGCGCGGCTGGCGCTTTTGCGTTTGGGCGCCCGACGTAAAGAGTGTCCATGTCATTGGCGAATTTAACGACTGGGATGAGCAAGCCAACCCGCTGGTGCCCGTGCATACGAGCGCTATTTGGGAAGGCTTTATTCCTGGCGCAGAACAGGGCCAGCTCTATAAATACCTCATCGAGACCAACGAGGGCGAAAAGCTCTATAAGGCCGATCCGTATGCCTTTAAGGCGGAGTGCCCTCCGGGTACCGCCAGCGTGCTGTGGACCCTCGATGGCTACCAGTGGAACGACGCCGCATGGCTCAAGCGCCGCGCCGGCCACAACCACATGTCGCAGCCCCTTAACATCTACGAGGTGCATATTGGCTCGTGGAAGCGCCACGGCGACGCGCCGCAGGGCGAGCCGGACGAGTACGGCAACTACCCCGGCCCCATGGACCCCTTCCCCGCGCAGCGTGGCGAGTTCTACACCTACGATGACCTGTCGGTGGAACTCGTGGACTACGTGCGCGACATGGGCTACACGCATATCGAGGTCATGCCGCTCATGGAGCATCCTTTCGACGGCTCCTGGGGCTACCAGACGACCGGCTATTATGCTGCCACGTCGCGCTACGGCAACCCGCAGCAGCTCATGCACTTTATCGATGCGTGCCACGAGGCGGGCATCGGCGTGATCATGGACTGGGTGCCCGGCGGTTTTTGCGCCGACTCCCACGGTCTTGCCACTTTTAACGGCCACATGCTGTTTGAGCACGAGATTCACCCCAACTGGGGCACGCATAAGTTCGACTTCGCCCGTGGCGAGGTCCGCTCCTTTCTGGTCTCCAACGTGCTGTACTGGCTCGAGAACTTCCACGTGGACGGCATTCGCATGGACGGCGTGTCCAGCATGCTGTACCTCAACTTTGGCATCGACGATCCCGGCCAAAAGAAGTTCAACAAGTACGGTACCGAGGAGGACCTGGACGCCAGCGCGTTTATCCGCCAGGTCAACTGCGCTGTAGAGGCGCACTACCCCGACGTGATGATGATGGCCGAGGAGTCCACCGCGTGGCCGCTCGTGACCTACCCGCCGCAGGACGGCGGCCTGGGCTTCCACTACAAGTGGGACATGGGCTGGATGAACGACACCCTGCACTACATGCAGACCGATTTTCCGTGGCGCCCCGGCAACCACGGCCTGCTCACGTTCTCCATCATGTACGCTTTTACCGAGAACTTCATTTGTCCGCTGAGCCACGACGAGGTCGTGCACGGCAAGTGTTCGCTCATCGGCCGCATGCCGGGCAACTGGTGGCGCCAGTTTGCCGGCCTACGCACGCTGGCCTTCTACCAGATGACGCACCCCGGTGCCAAGCTCAACTTTATGGGCAACGAGATTGGCCAGTTTATTGAGTGGCGCTACTACGAGTCTATCCAGTGGTTCCTGACCGAGGAGTACGAGACCCACAAGCATCATCAGGCGTTTATCAAGGCGCTCAACCACCTGTACACCGCCGAGCCCGCCCTGTACGAGCGCGGCTACACCGACGACGGCTTTACCTGGATCGACGCGGACAACTCCAAGCAGTCCATCGTGAGCTTTGTGCGTCAGGGCGAGGACGTCGATGACGACCTGGTGATCCTGATTAACTTTGACCCGGCGAGCTACGAGAGCTTCCGCGTAGGCGTGCCGCGTGAGGGTGACTGGGAGGTCATCTTCGATTCCGACCGTCCCGAGTTTGGCGGCAGCGGATACGCCGGCGAGGAGCCCTACACCTGCTCGAGCGAGCCCTATCCCTGGAACGGGCAGATGGACTCCATCGAGATCAAGGTGCCTGGCCTGGCAGGCGTGGTGCTTAAGCGCCGCGGTCCCAGCAGCTATAAGCCGCCCGTGGTTGTGGAGCCCAAGAAGGCGACGCGCAAACGTGCGTCCTCGGTGAAGCCCAAGGCCGCGGCTGCCAAGAAGACTCCGGCCAAGGCGAAGGCTGCCAAGCCCGCTGCCAAGGCTTCGACCAAATCCACGACGGCCAAGAAGGCAGCCACCAAAAAGGCCACTACCAAGGCCAAGGCAGCTGCTGTTAAGGCTCCTGCCAAGAAAGCGTAACAAAGGCGTTACAGCTGTAATTACCTGCCCCGCGTGGGCGTAGGATACATGTCATAACCGTTCCGGGGAACAAATCCCGGGGGAAAGGAACGTATGAATAAGATCTTCGACAACAAGCAGGAGTTTACCGAGCTCTATCGCGATGCCGTCATGAGCATCAGCGGCAAGAGCGTCGAGGCCGCCAGCGACCTCGACCGCTTTAACGCCCTGGCCAAGCTCGTGGCCGAGAAGGCCCGCACCGTTGCCACCAAGAGTGATGCCCGCGCCACCGCCGAGGGCAAAAAGCGCGTGTACTACTTCTCGATCGAGTTTTTGATCGGCCGCCTGCTCGACAACTACCTGCTCAACTTTGGCGTGCGTGACATGGTCGCCGAGGCACTCGACGACATGGGCTTTGACCTGTCCGTCATCGAAAACCAGGAACCCGATCCGGCACTGGGCAACGGTGGCCTGGGCCGTCTGGCCGCGTGCTTCCTGGATTCCATGGCAGCCGAAGGTATTGCCGGCTACGGCAACGGCATGCGCTACCGCTACGGCCTGTTTAAGCAGGAGATCGTCAACGGCAGCCAGGTCGAGGCCACCGACGAGTGGCTCACCCACGGCTATCCCTGGGAGGTCCGTCGTCAGGACAAGGCCGTGACCATCAAGTTTGGTGGCCGTGTTGAGGGCTTTGAGGAGGACGGCCGCACGTTCTACCGCACGGTGGACACGCAGGACATCCTGGCTGTTCCCTACGACATCCCCGTCGTTGGCTATGCCGGCGAGACCGTCAACAAGCTGCGCGTCTGGGCCGCCGAGCCGGTCGAGGAGCACTTCGATCTGGAGGCCTTCAACCGCGGCGACTATGCCCTGGCCGATGCCGAGCGCGCCGAGGCCGAGGCCATCAGTGCCATCCTCTACCCCAACGACGCCGGCGAACACGGCCGTCTGCTGCGCCTGAAGCAGGAGTACCTGTTTGTGTCGGCCGGCATCTACAGCCTGCTCGACACCTTTGAGAAGGAGCACGGCGAGAACTGGGAGCTGCTGCCGCAGTTTGTAGCCATCCACACCAACGACACGCACCCCGCCATGTGCGGCCCCGAGCTCATGCGTATCCTCATCGACGAGAAGAAGCTCGAGTGGGACGACGCCTGGAACATCGTGACGCAGGTCGTGAGCTACACCAACCACACCATCCTGCCCGAGGCTCTGGAGAAGTGGCCCATTGGCACGTTCTCCAAGCTCCTCCCCCGCGTGTACCAGATCATCGACGAGATCAGCCGTCGTTGGCACGAGTCGTTCGACACCACGCAGGAAGGCTGGCAGGAGCGTCTGCGCCAGACCGCTATCCTCTGGGACGGCGAGATCCGCATGGCCAACCTGTCCGTGATCTGCAGCCACAGCGTCAACGGCGTGGCCAAGATCCACTCCGACATCATCAAGAACATCGTGCTCAAGGACTTCTATGCCCTGACGCCCGAGAAGTTCAACAACAAGACCAACGGCATCTCGCATCGTCGCTTCTTTGCCGAGGCCAACCCCACCTACGCCAAGCTCGTGACCGAGGCCATTGGCGACGGCTGGCTCAAGGACGCCTTTGAGCTGGAGAAGCTCAAGGAGTTTAAGGACGATACCGAGTTCCTGAAGGCCGTGGGTGCCTCCAAGCGCGCCAACAAGGAGCGCCTGGCCGCCTACGTTAAGGCCGAGACCGGTCTGGTCATTGACCCCAACACCGTCTTCGATGTTCAGGTTAAGCGCTTCCACGCCTACAAGCGCCAGCTCATGAACATCATGAAGGTGATGGACATCTACAACCGTCGCATCGCCGATCCCAACTTCCATGTGACGCCGACGACCTTCATCTTTAGCGGCAAGGCTGCCTCGAGCTACACCTTCGCCAAGGAGACCATCCGCCTCATTAACTCCGTGGCCGACGTCATCAACAACGATGCCCGCGTCAACGAGGTCATGAAGGTCTGCTTTATCCCCAACTTCCGCGTGAGCAACGCCCAGCTCATCTACCCTGCCGCCGAGATCTCGGAGCAGATTTCCACGGCCGGCAAGGAGGCCTCGGGCACGTCCAACATGAAGCTCATGATGAACGGCGCCATTACGCTGGGCACCCTCGACGGCGCCAACATCGAGATCGCCGATCTGGCCGGCCGCGAGAACGAGGCCATCTTTGGCCTGACCGCCCCCGAGGTCGAGCAGCTCTGGGCGTCGAACAGCTACTTTGCGTGGGACACGCTCAACAACGACCGCGAGCGCCTGGGCCGCGTGATGGACGAGCTCAAGGACAACACGTTTGCGGGTCTTTCGGGCAACTTCGAGAGCATCTACAACGAGCTCATGAACAACAACGACCCCGACCTGGTCATGGCAGACTTCCGCAGCTACGTGGATGCATGGGAAAAGCTCACGGGCAGCTATGGCGACCAGGAGACCTGGAACCGCAAGGCGCTGCTCAACACCGCCTCCTCCGGCTGGTTCTCGAGTGACCGTACCATTCGCGAGTACCGCGACGAGATCTGGCACGCGTAAAGGCCGCGAGCTCCCTTTGCCGCACGGCATTATTCGACGGGCGCGACCGAGCGCCGCGTCCGTCGCTAATGGGTTAGAAACATCGATGACAGAAGGAGAAATCGATGAGTAAGAAAGAATGCATCGCGATGCTCCTCGCAGGAGGACAGGGCAGCCGATTGGGGGCACTCACCCAAAAGATCGCCAAGCCGGCGGTTAGCTTTGGTGGCAAGTTCCGCATTATCGACTTTTCGCTCTCCAACTGCTCCAACTCGGGCATCGACACGGTGGGCGTCCTGACGCAGTATCGCCCCTACTTGCTGCATGCCTATGTGGGCTCCGGCGAGGCATGGGATCTGGACAGCCGCGACGGCGGCGTGTCGATCCTGCCGCCGTACGAGACGCAGACCGGCGGCGCCTGGTATGCGGGCACGGCCGACGCCATTACGCAGAACCTCGACTACATCAAGGCAAACGACCCCAAGTACGTCCTGATTCTTTCGGGCGATCACCTGTATCGCATGGACTACCGCAAGATGCTCAAGACGCACATTGAGAACAACGCCGACCTCACGGTGAGCGTTATGCCCGTGCCGTGGGAGGAAGCCAGCCGCTTTGGTATCTTGACCACCGACCCCGAGGACGGCCGCATCACCAAGTTCACCGAGAAGCCCGATAAGCCCGATTCGAATCTCGCGTCCATGGGCATCTACATCTTCTCGGCCGACGTGCTGATCGAGGCGCTCGAGGAGGACGCTCTGGACCAGCGCTCAAGCCACGACTTTGGCAAGGACATCATCCCCAAGCTGCTCGGCGAGAACAAGCGCCTGTACAGCTACGAGTTCCACGGCTTTTGGAAGGACGTCGGCACTATCGCCAGCTTCCATGAGACCTCGATGGACCTGCTGGGCAACAACCCCGAGTTCGATCTGTTTGACAAGAACTTCCCCATCATGTCCAACATCACCACGCGTCCGCCGCACTACATTGGCCCGGACGGCCGCCTGGACGACTGCCTGGTCTCCAACGGTTGCAAGATCTACGGCACCGCTAGCCACTCGATTCTTTCGACCGATGTCATCATCGAGGAGCGCGCCGTGGTCGAGGACTCCGTGCTGCTGCCGGGTGCGCACGTTAAGAGCGGCGCGCACATCTGCCGCGCTATTTTGGGCGAGAACTCCACGGTCGAAGAGGGCGTGAAGCTCGGCTCTGTCGATACCACCAAGGATACGGCCGTCGTTGGAAATGACGTCGTTATCGGGAAGGGGGAATGATCCGATGATCAATCGCAAGGCCATCGGTTATATCACCGCTAACTACTCTTCGACCTACGGCAGCGTCCTGCTCAAGGACCGCCCCATCGCGTCCGTTCCGTTTTTGGGCCGCTACCGCCTGATCGACTTCCCGCTGTCCAACATGATGAATGCCGGCATCAAGACCGTCGGCGTCGTCATGCCGGGCAACTACCGCTCGCTGATCGACCACGTGGGCTCGGGCAAGGACTGGGGCCTGGACCGCAAGAAGGGCGGCCTTTTCATGGTGCCCGGCAACGCGTATGGCACCACCAAGGGCGGCATGCGCTTCCTGCTGCGCGACATCATTTCCAATAAGACGCTGTTCCAGCGCTCGGACAAGCCCTATGTTGTGATGATGGGTACCAACATCATCTTTAACATGGATCTCAACACCATCATCGAGGCGCACGAGAACTCCGGTGCCCAGATGACCGTGGTGTACTGCAAGGCCACGCGCAACGTCGATGACGAGACCAAGCTCGAGATTAACGAGAACGGCCGCCTGACGGGCGTGAGCGCCGGCGTCGTGTACGGCGACAACGCGTCTATGGACTGCTGCATCGTCAACCGCGAGACGCTGCTCGAGATCATCGACCACTACCAGGCCGCCGACTATCTGGACCTGCTCGAGGCGCTCCAGGGCGACTTTGGCAACATCGACGTTTGCAGCTACGAGTACAAGGGCGAAGTCGTGGGCGTGTTTAGCGAGAAGTCGCTCTATCGCCGCAGCATGGACCTGCTCGACCAGACCGTGGCCGACCAGCTCTTCGATCCCGAGCGCCCGATCCTGACCAAGGCCCACGACGTGCCGCCTTCGCGTTATGCGACCGGCAGCCACGCGTGCAACTCGATCATCTCCGCCGGCTGCATCATCAAGGGCACCGTGCGCAACTCGATCCTGTCGCGCGGCGTTGTGGTTGAGGAAGGCGCTTCGGTGACCAACTCGATCATTAACCAGAGCTGCATCATCAAGAGCGGCGCCCGTGTTGAGAACGCCATTCTGGACAAGAACAACGTGGTTCCCACCAACACCGAGCTTCGCGGCACGCCCGAGAACATCCTGGTGCTGGGCAAGGCTCCGTTAACTTCTGATACCACCATCGTACGTTAACGTTGGCACCGCAACATCGCTCGTAACATGTAGAATAGCCGCCCGGTTAGCGCCAGGCGGCTATTCTCGAATTGCAACATGGGAGACAATATGGCAGATTCCAGCAAAAAGATGCAGATCGTGTTTGCCTCGGCCGAGTGCGCACCGTTTGTGAAGACCGGTGGCCTGGGCGACGTGGCGGGCTCGCTGCCTGCGGCGCTTGTGCGCGCCGGCGCCGAAGTTATCGTGATGGTGCCCAAGTACGCCACCATCAAGGACGAGTACAAGGCGCAGATGGAGCACTTCTCCGACTTTTACGTGAGCCTGGGCTGGCGCAACGAGTACTGCGGGCTCGAGAAGCTCGAGCACGACGGCGTCACCTATATGTTCATCGACAACGAGCGCTACTTTGCGCGCGACTATCCGTACGGCTTCTTTGACGACGGCGAGCGTTTTGCGTTCTTCTCCAAGGCCATCACCGAGAGCCTGCAGCACCTGCCGGCCGGCTTTGAGTGCGACATCCTGCACTGCAACGACTGGCAGACGGCACTGGCGCCCGTGTTTTTGCGCGAGTTCTACCAGGGCCTGCCGCTGTACGACCGCGTCAAGACCGTGTTCTCGATCCACAACGTGGCGTTCCAGGGTCAGTTTAGCGACACCGTGATGGAGGACATCCTTGGTGTGGCGCATATTCCGGCGGCTGCCTCGCAGCTGCGTTGCGACGCCTGCAGCATCAACTACATGCTGGGCGCGCTGCGCTATGCCGACGCCATCACTACGGTAAGCCCTACCTATGCCAACGAGATCCAGACGCCCGAGTTTGGCGAGGGCCTGGACGGCGTTCTGCGCGAGCGTTCGTACGCGCTGCAGGGCATTTTGAATGGCATTGACGTTGCGGGCTTTGACCCGGCGACCGACAAGCGCATTGCCGCCAACTACACCGTCGAGGACCGTTCCGGCAAGGCCGTGTGCAAGGCCAAGCTGCAGGAAGAGCTGGGGCTCGAGGTTCGCGACGACCGTCCGCTTATGGTGATGGTCACGCGTTTGACGCGCCAGAAGGGCATGGACCTGGTCATGTACGCGCTCGACCGCATCTTGGCCGGCGGCGTGCAGGTGGCGGTGCTGGGCACCGGCGACCGCGACTACGAGGACGGCCTGCGCTACTTCCAGGACAAGTACCCCGGCACCATGGCCGCACGCATCGAATTTGACCCGGCGCTGTCGCAGCGCATGTACGCTGCCGCCGACATGTTCCTGATGCCTTCGAAGTTTGAGCCCTGCGGCCTGTCGCAGATCATCGCCATGCGCTACGGCACGCTGCCCATCGTACGCGAGACCGGTGGCTTGAAGGACACCGTGCAGCCGTACAACGAGTTTACCGGCGAGGGCACGGGCTTCTCGTTTAGCAACTTTAACGGCGACGAGATGGGCGATGCGGTATTCCGCGCGGCGCGTCTGTTCTGGGATAACCGCGACGCCTGGAACCAGCTGGTCACGCAGGCCATGAGCCAGGACTTTAGCTGGACGCGTTCGGCCGATAAGTATCTTGATCTGTACTTCTTTATGCATCCGGAGATTGAGCGCCCGGCGGCTGTTGTCGACGAGCCTGAGGCTGTTGCTGAGCCGGTGGCCGCTGAGCCGGAGCCCAAAGCCAAGGCCGAGGAGAAGCCGGTTGAGGCTGAGCCCGCAAAGGCCGAGCCTGAGGTGAATGCTGAGACTGCTCCTGCGGCAAAGGCAGAGGTCAAGCCTGCCGCGAAGCCTGCCGCCAAGAAGACCACAACGCGCAAGACGACCGCCAAGAAGGCTACGACGACCAAGGCTACCGCGACTAAAACGACGGCTACCAAGGGAACGACCACGCGCAAGCGCACGACCGCCGCTGCCAAGACGGACGCCGAGGCCGAGGTCGCAGAGGCCAAGCCGGCCGCCAAGGCTCCGGCAAAGACCGCTGCCAAGAAGGCAACAGCTGCCAAGAAAACCACGGCAACGAAGTCGACGGCCGCCAAGGCTACTGCGACCAAGGCCGCTCCGAAGGCTGCCGCAAAGCCCGCTGTCAAGGTCGAGGAAACCCCCGCCGAGCCCAAGGCCGAGGTAACTGTCGAGACAAAGCCGGCCGCCAAGACCACCACGCGCAAGCGCACCACGACGACGACCAAAAAGACCACGACTAAGGCCGCAGCTACCAAGGCAGAGGCTAAGGTCGAGGCCAAGCCCGCAGTAAAGGCCAAGCCGGTACCGAAGGCATCCGAGGCCAAGTCCGCTTCCGTCAAAGAGGAGCCCAAGGCCGAGGTAAAGGCCAAGCCCGAGCCCTCCAAGAAGACCCCGGTCTCCCCCGCCGCCGCGACCGAGGAAAAGGCTCCGACCAAAAAGACGTCCGTCCGCAAGGCAACGGCCGCCCGCAAACGCCGCTAGCCCACAGACGATCCAAAACCTAATCAAACCCTAAGTAAGGGGCGCTCCAACCGGGCGCCCCTTCTCTGTTGATAGTTGGTAAAACGATTTTCTAGGACAACCGTTCGCCGATGGTAAACGGATGTTGTTTATACAGCCTTTGTACAACAGATATACTTACATCTTGTGCGTAAAGCCCATGGCCAGCAGGCCATGATTCTATTGAACTGGACCGTACTATGAGATTGATACACAACAGCCGTCTGCCGCAGTTTCGCACTCCGTTTGGCGCTGTGACCACAGGAACAACCCTTTCGCTCTCCGTGATTCTGGAGGATGCCGATCCCGCGCAGGCAACGCTTACGCTGCGCACCTGGGTCGATGATATCGGTGAGTCTCGATATCCCATGACGCACGAGGGCGACGGCATATTTAGCGTAGAGCTTGAGTGCACCAAGCCCTGTCTTATCTGGTACAGCTTTATCTGCAATATCGAGGGCCAGCCCGAGGTTCGCCTGGGCGCACCGCAGGGCCGCACCGGCGGCGAAGGCGTAACCTACGACTACGCCGAGGTGCCGTCATTCCAGGTCACTGTCTACAAACACCGTGAGGTTCGTCCCGAGTGGTACGAGCGCGGTATGGTCTACCAGATCTTCCCCGATCGCTATGCCCGCGACGAGCACTGGCGCGAGCGCACGCTGGCCGAGGTCGAAAAACCGCGTAAGGGCATTCAGCGCCGCATGGTCGAGGACTGGAACGAGCCGCCTGTGTACGAGCGCGCCGAGGACGGCTCCATCAAGACCTGGGACTTTTACGGCGGATCGCTCAAGGGCATTCAGGAAGACCTGCCTCGCATCGCCGAGCTGGGCTTTACAGCCATCTACCTCAACCCCATTTTTGAAGCCGCGAGCAACCACCGCTACGACACCGCCAACTACACCAAGATCGATCCGATTCTGGGCACCGAGCAGGACTTTACTGAGCTGTGCAAGGCGGCCGAGAAGCTGGGCATTTCCATCATTCTGGACGGTGTGTTCAACCACACGGGCGACGATTCGATCTACTTCAACCGCTACGGCAACTACCCCGGCGTAGGCGCGTGGCAGAGCGAGGATTCGCCGTGGCGCGATGCGTTTTACTTCCATGAGGACGGTTCGTATGACTGCTGGTGGGGCGTGGGCAACATGCCCGCCATCAATGAGAGCTCCGAACTGGTACGCGAGCGGCTCCTGGGCAAGGACGGCGTGATCCGTAAATGGCTACGTGCCGGCGCTCATGGCTGGCGCCTAGACGTGGCCGACGAACTTTCGGACGATTTCCTGGCCGAGATCAAAAAGGCCGTGCTCGCCGAGAAGCCTGACGCGCTGCTGCTCGGCGAGGTCTGGGAAGACGCCTCCAACAAGATCAGCTACGGCCATCTGCGTCGCTATCTGCAAGGCTCCGAGCTCGACTCGGCCATGGATTACCCCTTCCGCGACATGGTCATCGGCTTTTTGATGGGCTACAAAAACGCCTACCAAGCTGCCGAGGATATCGAGACCCTACGCGAGAACTATCCGCGTGAGGCCCTGTCTTGCGCGCTCAACCTGCTGTCGAGTCACGACCGTCCGCGCATCATCTCGGTACTCGGCGGCGGCCCCGACGAGTCACAGCTGCCTGAATGCGAGCGCAGCAAGTGGCGCCTGGACGAGAACGCAATGGGCCTGGCCAAGAGCCGTTTTTGGCTCGCGACGCTCATGCAGATGACGTTCCCGGGCGTTCCCTCAATCTATTACGGTGACGAGTACGGCTTAGAGGGTCTCACCGATCCGGGAAATCGCCGGACCATGCCGACCAAGGAAGACCTGCACGACTTCGATACGTTCGCGATCGTCAAGAACGCATCTGCTGTGCGCCGCGCGCTGCCGTTTATGATCGACGGTGAAATCAAGGCCTTCGCGCTCAATGACGAAGTACTCGCCTATACGCGCACCGGTAAAGACGGCGAGTCCGCGACGGTTATCATCAACCGTAGCCTGCGCAATTCACATCGCGTGACGATTCCAGCGCTCGGCGAATGTGCGAGCGATGTGATCAGCGGTCACGAGTGCGAGATCCACAGCGGTACGGTCACGCTCGATCTGTATCCGCTGGGCTCGTCGATCATCTATCACCATGCCGAGCAGCGCCTGCAGGAGCCGCTCGATCACGGTGCGGGTGTTGTGTGCCATATCACATCGGTGCCGACCGACGACGGCAAGCCCGGTACGATCGGCGCGCCCACGCGTCGTTTTATCGACCATCTGGCCGCCATGGGCATGCGCTACTGGCAGGTTCTCCCCGTCAACCCCACGGACTTCTTCCGCTCCCCTTACGCCGGTCCTTCGGCCTTTGCAGGCAATATCGACCTGCTACCCGAGAGTCACGAGGAGCTGGCCGCCGACTTTGAGACTTGGAAGGCCCGCGGCGGCGAAGATGCCGATCCGTTGTACACAGCGTTTAAACATCGCAATGCCGATTGGCTCGAGAAATACTGCGTCTATATGGCCGTCAAAAAGTACTTTGAAGGCGAGTCGCGCCACGATTGGCCGGCAGATGTCGCGCGCTACAACGAGCATCTGATCGACGACAAGCGCTTCCATAACGAGGCCGAGCTGCAGGCGTACATGCAGTACCGCTTTGACCTGGCTTGGTGCGAGCTCATGAACTATGCGCACAAGAAGGGCATCGAGGTCATCGGCGATATCCCGATGTATGTTTCGGACGATTCGGCAGACGCGTGGAGCGAACCCGAGAACTTCTGGCTGTCCGATACCGGCAAGGCGATTGAGATTTCCGGTGCACCGCCCGACAACTTTGCACCCGAGGGCCAGGTGTGGGGCAACCCGACGTTCCGCTGGGACCACATGAAGCAGAACGGCTATAGCTGGTGGATGGATCGCCTACGTCGTGCCTTTTCGCTCTACGACCGCGTGCGCCTGGATCACTTCCTGGGCTTCCACAGCTACTTTAGTATCCCTGCGGGCAAGGCTTGCGCCGACGGCCGTTGGCTGGCGGGCCCGGGTAAGGACCTGTTCCAGACCGCTTATGACGAGCTGGGTCCGCTCAACTTTATCGCCGAGGACCTCGGCTATTTGACGCCCGGTGTTCGCGCCATGGCTTCGACCTGCGGCTTCCCCGGCATGGACGTGCTGGAGTTTAGCGACTACGACGTTCGCTGCGGTGTGCATCCCACGCCCGGCAAGATTCTGTACACGTCGACGCACGACACCTCGACGCTCGCCGGCTGGTGTACGCGTTCCTTTGCCGGCGGCGACGAGCCGAGCGGTGTTGAGGTGGCGGCCAAGCTGATGAGTGACGCTCTGGCAAGCGACGCTCCCCTCGTGATGATGCCGCTGCAGGATGTCCTCGGGCTTGGCGATGACGCGCGCATGAACGTACCGGGCGTGGCCACGGGCAACTGGACCTGGCAGGCTGACGAGACTGACATTGCAGCCGCCGAGAACAAAACCGCACAGCTCCTGCGCAACAACCATAGATTCTGGGGCGAAGCGTGATAAAACCCCCGATATAGGGTACAGTTACAGACGTTTGAATTTTTGCGGGCAGAGTAATCTGCCCGCTTTGTGCTGAAAAGGAAGTATTATGGCGCGCTACGATTACAAGTGCTCGAGCTGCGGCAACGTGTTTGAGGTTGAGCATCCCATGTCCGAGACTCCCGAGGTCGTGTGCCCCAGCTGCGGTGCCCCGGCGGCCAAGACGTTCTCGGCCAGCGGCATTAAATTTGAGGGTAGCGGTTTCTACAACACCGACCAGAGAAGCGGCGGCTCCAGCACCAACGCCACCAGCGGCTGCTGCGCCAACTGCCCGCATAGCCACTAGAAACCAAACAGCCCCGCGACCGACACCGATCGCGGGGCTTATTCTTTAGCTAACCAGGTTTCCTTATGAGTTGCGGTGAAATAAAGACTGTTTGGCGGTTAGAAGCCGATATTCAATCCCTATTTCACCGCAACTTAGTAGTTACTTGCGGATCATTCTGGCGCAGAAGTGGCCGTCGTAGGAATCGGCATTTACCGGCACGCTTTGGAAGAGGCCTCGGTCGTTTTGACGGACGGATACGAGCTTCTTGGCCTGCTCGAACTCGGGAAGCTGCAGGATCTGGGCTTCGGAGAGCGGCGCCACGGAAAAGCCCTCGCCCTCGGGAGAGCTCAGGAACGCGTCCACCACCTGCGTGTTCTCCTCATCAAAGACCGAACAGGTGGCGTAGATAAGCTCACCGCCGGCAGCCACGCGCGCGGCTGCCTCCTTGAGCATCGTCAGCTGCAGGCGGGGCAGCTCAGACGTAACGTCGTTCTCGGTCAGACGCCACGGAATCTCAGGATGACGGCGCATAGTGCCGGTGCCAGAGCACGGCGCATCGATAAACACCGTGTCGAACATGACCTGCTCGCCGCGCATGGCGTCAAAAGAGGTCAGCACCTCGTTGAGCTCGCAGGCATCGCCCGAGACGGTTCGCACGCCCTTGATGCCCGCCTTGTGCAGGCGCGCGAGATTAAGGTCGCACTTGCGGTCGTGCAGATCGAGCGCAGTATGCTGACGCTCATAACCGGCACGCTTGGCCTGGCACATCATCACATAGGTCTTGGTGCCACGACCGGCGCCGATCTCCAGGCAGCTACCGGGGCGCGTGGCGGCCGTGGCGATGAGCTGCGCGTTGAGGTCAGACGCCACCGCGGCAGCGCGCTCAAACACACCAGACGCAACGGTGACCTGAGCATCGACCGGCGCGTGACAGCCCGGAAAGACAGGCGCGACGAGCTGTGAGATATACGGATCAGGCTTAGTCGCGAAGGCGTTCTCGTGCAGGGCGAGCGGCGCGGGTGCCAGATTGCCGGCAAAGTTAAGCGCACCCTCGGGCGTATCGAACGACGCCATAATGCGAGCGCACAGCCAACGCGGAAGGCCCATCAGGCGCGACAGGCGAACCAAACGGCGCTCGGACTCATCGGCATCGGCCGCCGTAGCAAAATTCTCAACGTTATCCCCAACCTTATGCAGCACGGCGTTAGCCAAACCGGCAGCAGACTTAGCGCCGCTACGGACCAGCTCAACGCCCTGGCTCACGGCAACGCGGCCCGGCGTATGCAGGTAGAGCATCTCGAAGGCCGAGATGCGAAGCGCCATGCGCACACGCGGCGCGACCTTTTTGGGCTTATCGAGAAACTGGTCGAGCAGCTCGTCCAAAATGCCCTGTGTGGCGGCAACGCCGAGCGCCAAACGGGCGGCAAACGCGGAATCACGCTGGTCAATGGCCTTGGCAGAAGCGCGGGAGGACAGCACGTCGCGCGCGTACATGCCGCGGCGATCAGCCTCCATCAACACATCGAGCGCGAGCTTGCGCGCGGGAGACAGCTTGCTCATGACAGAACACCCCAGGTTAGATCGGCGCCCTGCAGGCCAGCGGCCCAAGCAGAGGCAGCCATAGCACGCTTACCATCGGGCTTAACCTCGAGCAGCTCAACCGCACCATCGGACAGGCCCAGGTAGACTCGCTTGGCCTGAACGGCGACGAGCCCCTCGCCAAGCGACACATCTGCCGGCGCGGCATCGAGCACGCGCACGGTCTTGCCGGCAATCACGCAACGAGCGGGAGCGGTGTCGGACGAGGCAAGCACATGACGCACGCAATCAAGCGCCGCCATCTGAGGATCCAGACGCATTTCCTGCTTAGAAATCTTGGCGGCATGGGTAACAAGCGACTCATCCTGTTCAGTCCACACAGCAGTACCATCGGCAAGGGAAGGAAGCGTATCGGCAAGCAGCTTGCCGCCAAGCTCAGCAAGCTCCATGGTCAGCGCCTCGGCATGCTTACCGGCAACCGAGGTCGAGGCCTGCGCGCAATAAGCGCCCGTATCCACGCCATGCCCAATGCGCATAATGGAAACGCCAGCAACCTCATCACCAGCAAGAATGGCACGCTGAATGGGAGCAGCGCCACGCCAACGAGGCAGCAGCGAGGCATGAACATTCACAATACCAAGCGGCGCCATATGCAGCACCACATCAGGCAAAATGCAACCATAGGCAGCCACACAGAAAATATCAGCCCGCGCAGCCTGGAGCGCCTCAACAACCTCAGGCGTCATACGATTGGCCTCAACGACCGACAACCCCAGCTGGAGCGCCTTGGCCTTAACAGGAGAAGGCTCAAGCTTCTTACCACGCCCACGAACAGCATCGGGACGAGTAATAACAAGCGCAATCTCATTGCCAGCCTCAACAAGCGAAGTCAGCGAAGGCACAGCAAAATCAGGCGTACCCATAAAGACAATACGCATAAAGAACGTCTCCCCTCAACCAAAGCCGAGACGGCTACAAGCAACAGCGGAAAGCCAAGTACCCAGCCCTTCCGCAATAACAATTCAACAAGAACAAATATACCCAAAACCAAAGAAAGAGCCGCAATAAAAGCAGCTCTCTCAACCGCTCTCTCAACAAAGCACCTATCAGCGAAGACGCCCCTCCCTGGCCCGACGGAACCCGGGCGAGACAAGCAGCGTCAACGTAGTCCCCGGGGCGCCCGCCTATAT
>CABUDI010000029.1 GCA_902490305.1 uncultured Collinsella sp. | reverse complement strand
GAAACGGCGGTCGACGAAACTGGAGAGGAGGTATTACGAGCTCCTGTGCGAATTGGAGAGAACGCTCCCGCAAACTGCCTATTGACAACTTATAGGAGCGTCGGTTTTGTTAAAGCGGAATACGCTGTGGTCGGAGACCGACGATTCATCGTAGTAAACCGGCATAGTTTTGAAATGGCATTAAATCGGTAACAGCCATTTAGCTGTGCCGGGGCAGTCGGACGTTGGGTGATTACCCTCGCAGGTAGGCGATAGCGATTTGCGTGCGGTTGCGCAGGCCCATTTTTGCCAGGATCGAGCTGATGTGATTGCGTACGGTGCCCTCGCCCATATAGGCGGTGGCGGCAATCTCCTTGTTGTCGAGACCGCGGGCGATGAGCTCGGCGACTTCGAACTCGCGGTCGGTCAGGCCGGCGAAGGCCGCGGGCCGGCGGGGCGTGCCGGCTTCGATGCCCGCCCCATCAAAGTTGATATCCTCGATCGCCTTACCCTCGAGCACGCGTTTGCTATCCATGACCTGCGCCAACGCTGGCGGAATGGCGGCGACATCGGTTTTGATCAGATAGCCGCGGGCGCCCAACTTGAGCGCCGACACAATGTACTCGTCATCCGAGAATGTCGTCAGAAACACCACGCGCGCCGCAGGGTCGCGCTCAAGAATCTCGCGGGCCGCCGAAAGTCCGTCGCGCCCCGGCATCTGAATGTCGAGCAGCGCGATATCGGGTGCGTGCTCGGCATAGAGCGAAACCGCGTCGTTGCCGTTAGCGCCGGTACCCACCACCTCGATCTGCGGCTGGGCGCCCAGGATAATCTTGAGCGAATCGACTACCAAGCGGTCGTCGTCGACAACGATGAGCCTCATTGGTCCTCATCTCCTTGCTGTTTGGGAACGGTGGCAAACACGCGCCAGCCGCCGTCGCCGGCACGCGGGCCGGCGGTGAAGGTGCCGCCAAGCGCCTCGATGCGCTTGCGCATGGAGGCGAGCCCCATGCCTTCCGCGGCGCCGCGGCCGCTTGCTTGGACCCCGCCCACGCCATCGTCGGTAACGATGAGCTGGTAAAACGACGGATGCTCCATGCATCGTACAGCGACAGCATGGGCGCAAGCGTGGCGCATGGTGTTGGAGAGCGCCTCGCGCAGGACCGCCGCAAAGCAGTTCGCGACGTTTGCGGGCGCATGTTCGGTCATAACATCAAGCTCAATCTGCGGGCCGCCGTCCGAGCGCGCGCCTTCAACAATACGTTCGAGCTGCACGGAAAGGTCGGCGGCGTTGTCGTTGAGCGCGTGG
This sequence comes from uncultured Collinsella sp., assembly GCA_902490305.1. GTDB lineage: Bacteria > Actinomycetota > Coriobacteriia > Coriobacteriales > Coriobacteriaceae > Collinsella. Next base: position 20,241 of record CABUDI010000029.1, on the reverse strand, counting down.
ACGCTGGTGCGCACAAGCTGGAGCGCCTCGTCAACCGTGCGTTTGATGTCGGCGAAATCGGCGGCGACGCCGGGCTCGTTGGCATGAACCACGCGTAGGGCTTCGGCCTGCAGTGAGGCGCGCGTGAGCTGGTGCCCGACGTTGTCGTGGATCTCGCGCGCGATGCGGGCGCGTTCGGCGAGCGTCGCGAGCTCGACTTCGTAGTCCTGGCGGTCGGCAAGATCGCGGTTGCGTGCTTCGAGCACGAGGGCTCGTTCCTGCAGCTCGTCGCGGATACGGCGCATGCGCTGCTGCTCGCGCTCTAGCTGGGCGGTACGTAGCGATAACAAGGTGGCGGCAACCGAAAGGATGGCGGTCAACAGGAGCGTTCGGGCAGTGAGCACGTCGGCACGAAGGTCCGCGACGAGCGCAAAGACAAAGGTGACGCCAATGCCCAGCGCGACCCAGGCGTGCTCGCGGCGCACGCGTCGCGCGATGTCATAGAGGGCGAGAGGCGCAAACGGCACAAACGGCGGCACGAAGACAACCGCGATGATGTAAGCGTAGCTCGCGGCCTCGCTCGCACGGCGCGTGCGTTCCCCCTGCCCGACCTCGGCCAGCGAGGTGGCAATAACGCCAAGGCAAAACGCCGCGACCAGGCGAGTGTCCACAGCAAGACCCATGGCGGCCGCAATACAGCACGCCAGCACGATCGATTTGTCGAAAAGCCTGTTCATACGGGTATTGTACGCGATGCTGCGCGCGGGGGAGGCGCCGCCCGGGACAACCGTGACATTCCTCCCGCGCGGCAAAGCGGGGAGTCGGCAGGCCATGCGGCCAAGCTCCGCACTCGTGACAAAGATCACTGGTGCGCGCCGGCGGCTCCTGCGATGATGCAATCGTACCGGGCCGCAATCAACGGAAGGGCCGCCTCATGACAGACATCGTCCACGTCGAAAACCTCGTCAAGCGCTACGACGACCTTATCGCGCTCGACCACTTTAACCTGAGCATCGCCCTCGGCGAGATCTTTGGCCTGCTCGGCCCCAACGGCTCGGGCAAGACAACGTCCATCAACTGCATCCTGCAGCTGCTTGCCTACGACAAGGGCACCATCGAGCTGTTCGGCGAGCCCATGACGCCCGCCCGCTACGACCTCAAGCGTCGCATCGGCGTGGTGCCGCAGCAGGTGGCGGTATTCGACGAGCTCACGGTGCGCGAGAACATCGACTATTTCTGCAGCCTTTACGTCAGCGACCGCAAGCGCCGCAGTGCGCTCGTGGACGAGGCGATCGACTTTGTCGGTCTGGGCGACTTTGCCAAGTTCCGCCCCGGCAAGCTCTCGGGCGGCCTGGCGCGCCGCCTCAACATTGCCTGCGGCATCGCGCATAAGCCCGAGCTCATCTTTTTTGACGAGCCCACGGTGGCGGTCGACCCGCAGAGCCGCAACGCCATCCTGGAGGGCATCAGCCGCCTGCGCGACGAGGGCGCCACGGTGGTGTATACCAGCCATTACATGGAGGAAGTCGAGCAGATCTGCAGCCGCATCATGATCATGGACGGCGGGCGCGTGCTGGCGCAGGGCACCAACGACGAGCTCAAGCGCATGATTCAGATGGGCGAGCGCGTGACTGTCGAGGTCGGCGCCGTCGAGGCCGCCACGTTCGAGCGGCTGCGCGCCCGCGAGCACGTGCTCAGCGTCGAGCTGTCCGGCGGCGAGCTCGTCTGCACCTGCGAAGCGAGCCCGCACAACCTGGTCGACATCCTCGACACGCTGCGCGCTGCCGACGTTGCGCTCGGCCGCGTGTGGAGCGAGCCGCCGACTCTCAACGACGTGTTCCTCGAGATCACCGGCCGCGAGCTGCGCGACTAGGGGGCAGCCATGTTCAACACCATTATTATCACGGTCAAGACGCTGCTGCGCCGGCCGAGCACGTGGGTTTGGGGCGCGATCTTTCCCGTCGCGCTTTCCACGATGTTCATGTTTATGTTTGCGAATCTGAGCTCCGACGGCACGGTCGACCCGGTGCCGGTTGCCGTCGTAGCGGATGAGGCCTGGGGCGCCTCGACCTTTAAGGACGTGGCGACGTCGCTTGCCAAGGAAGGCGACGACCAGCTGCTCGAGATCCACGAGTGCGACGATGCAGCCGATGCGAACCGTGCGCTTAAGGCCGGCGAGGTCGCGGGCATCTATACGGTCGATGCCGCGGGCACGCCCAAGCTCACATTGCTTTCGAGCTATGACGGCTCACGTACGTCGTCGGTGCTCACCGACCGCAGCATTCTGGAGACGGTGGCAAGCTCGTATACACAAAATGCCGAGCTCATGTCCCAGATTGCCCAAGACAACCCGGCGGCGCTCGCCGATTCGACGGCGGTTGCGCGCGCCCTGTCGCTCGAGGGCGGCACCCGCCGCGTAAGCCTGACACGCACCACGCCCGATGGTACGGTCATCTACTACTACGCGCTCTTTGGCCTGGTCGCGATGATGTCTGCCGAGTTTGCCGCCTTGAGTGTCGTCGACCTGCAGCCCAATCTGTCGGGCCTTGGTGCGCGTCGCTGCGTGGGCGGTCTTTCCAAGACGGCGTCGCTGGCCGGCATCTTTGTCGGCTCGTGGCTGGTTTCCTTTGCTTCGATGACGATCGCGATTGGCTACGTGCGCGTGGTCGTGGGCGTCGACTTTGGCGGGCGCGAGGGGCTGTGTCTGGTGGGCGGTGCCGCTTCCGCGCTTGCCGCCACGGGCCTGGGGCTCTTTGTGGGCACGCTCCCCGTTAAGGGCGGCAAGGCGTCCAAGTCGGGCATCCTCACGGGCTTTGCTACCACGTGCGCCCTGTTCGCCGGCCTCTACGGCGAGCCGGCGATGGCACTTGCCGACGACGTCGCCCGCGCCTGCCCGGCCGAGTGCTGGTTCAACCCCGTCAAGCTCATCTGCGACATGTTCAACCGCCTGTATTTCTTTGAGGACCTGGGTCCCTTTGCCGTTCGCGCCGGCGCGCTGGTCCTTATGGCGCTGCTGTTCGTTGCCGCCGCCACGCTGATCTTTGGAAGGAGCCGCTATGAGCACCTTTAAGACCGCGCTTCGCATGGCGCTGGCGCACCCGTTCTACCTGCTTATCTACACGGTGTTCATCTCGCTCATGGGCGTATTCATCGCGGCCTCGGTGAGCTGGAACTCGTCGCAGCTCACCGAGTACAAGCCCTACGATGCTAACGTGATCGTGGTCGACCGCGACGACAGCGACCTTTCGCGTGCGCTTACCAAGCATCTGGGTTCGCGCTTTGAGCTGGTCACGGGCGTCGGCGACGACACCTACGACCTTGCGGACGCGCTCTCCAAGAGTAACAGCGCCAAGGGTAGCGCCGACTGCGTGTTCTTTATCCCGGAGGGGTTTGAGGGCGACCTCGTTGCAGCTGCCCGTGCGGGGGAGTCCCTGCCCAAACTCGATGTGACCTACGGTGCCGGCACCATGGCGGCGGCGCTTTCGTCTGCCGAGGCATCGCGCTGGATCTCGCTCGCGGGCGCTGCGGCGGCGTTTGAGCCCACTGCCTCCAACGGCGACGTTGCCAAGGCCGCTGAGCATGCCGCCGCCAAGCGCGCGGAGGTCCAGATCGAGCAGGTCAAGGTCGACTCGACGGCCGCCGCCACGCTCGAGTCGTATTTCAACTTTGGTGCGTACGCGATTATCTCGTCGGTCATCGTATCGGTGGGGTTGGTGTTCTCGGGCATGAACGAGCCCGAGCGCGTGCGTCGTATGGATGCCGGTCCAATCTCCGAGCGCCAGCGTTCGCTTGCCGTGTTTGCGGCCGCCGCCGTGCTCACCGTCTGTATCTGGTTTGTGTCGAGCATGATGGGCGTCGTGGGCTTTGCCGGCGCGGTCGCCGAGGTCGGCGCAGGGCGTGTGTGTCTGGCGCTGGCGGCGACGTTTGCCCTGGCGTGCACGCCTTTGGCCGTTGGCTTTGCCCTTTCGAGCCTGGGTGCGCGCGAGGAACTGCTCAACGGTGTGGGCAACCTGCTCGGCATGCTCATGACGTTTTTGGGCGGTGCCTGGATGCCGCTGTCGCTGATGGGCCCGGCCGTGCAGACCGTGGCGCACTTTGTGCCGACATATTGGGTGAACGACGCGATCGGCAAGGCGCTTGCCTCGGATTTGACGTCCGCCGTGCTGGGCGACATCGCCTGCGACCTGGGCGTCACGGCACTCTTTGCCGTGGCCATCGCCGCCGCAGGCCTAGCCCTCACGCACAACAAATCCCACGCCTAGCCACCTAGCCGTCGGGCACTCATTGGGGACAGACTTAAACGACCAAGAGTAGTCATTGGGGACAGTCTTTGCCGATTCGCCGGTTTGCCGGCCGGGTTGGCAAGGATTGTCCCCAACTGCCGGCAGGAAAGGAACGTCCCCAGCTGCTGGGTGGCGAGGCACTCATTTAAGTCCGTCCCCAATGAGTGGTTTCAGTCATTTAAGTCTGTCCCCGATGAGCACCCCCAGCTGCCGGGTGGCGAAAGAGTGTCCTCAACAGCTAGTCATTTAAGAACGTCCCCAATGACTAGTCTTGAAACAAACCCCCACTCTCGCCCAAAAATAGTTCGCCAAGGTTTACTATTACGTTCATAAAGTAGTATGAGGCTAACAATGGGGGATACCATGGCGACGAAGCAAGCCTATGTCCAGGTTAAGGATCTCAAAAAGCACTACGGCGATGGAGATGCGCGCCTGACGGTGCTCGACGGCATCGACACGTCCATCAACCGCGGAGAGATCTGCGTCATGCTGGGGCCCTCTGGCTCGGGCAAATCGACATTCCTTAACCTGATCGGCGGCCTGGAGGATGCCGACGCCGGCTCTATTCTGGTGGACGGCTGCGACCTCACGGTGCTCAAGCCTGCCGACCTGGGCGAGTACCGACGCCGCGAGCTTGGTTTTGTCTTTCAGTTCTACAACCTGGTACCCGATCTCACCATCAAGGAGAACATCGAGGTCACGGCGCACCTGTCCAAAAACCCGCTCAATGTCGAAGACCTGCTGCGTTCGCTGGGTCTCTACGAGCACCGCAACAAGTTCCCGCGCCAGGTCTCGGGTGGCCAACAGCAGCGCTGCGCCATCGGCCGCGCGCTCGTCAAAAACCCGGGCCTGCTGCTGTGCGACGAGCCCACGGGCGCGCTTGACTACAAGACGTCCAAGGAAATCTTGCAGCTCATGGAGGATGTCAACCGCACCTACGGCTGCACCATCATCATCGTCACGCACAACGCCGCCATCGCCCGCATGGCTAACCGCGTGCTGCGCCTGCGCGACGGTCGCATTGTCGAGGATGAACTCAACGAGTCGCCCGTCGCGGCCGCCGAGCTCGATTGGTAGGCGGCGCCATGACACCTCTCGCAAAACGTCTTCCGCGCGAGCTGCGCCGCAATATCGGCAAATACCTGGGCATCTTTTTGCTTATGTGCGGAAGCATCGCCCTTACCTCGGGCTTTTTGCTCGCAGCGCATTCCATCGGCTGCCTTATCGACGACATGCGCGATGCGTACACGATCGAGGACGGCCGCGTGACCACTTCCTTCGAGGCCACCAAGGACCAGCTCAAGGCTGCCGAGGATGCCGCCAGTGACGTCGGCGGCGTCACGCTCTACAAGAATTTCTCCATCGACGCCATCATCAAAAAGACCGCCGGCGACGACGGCACCAAGCGCACGCTGCGCACCTATGCGCACCGCACCAAGGTCGATATCGCGTCCTACTGTGAGGGCAAGGAGCCCAAGGCGGACGACGAGGTAGCAATCGACCGCGTTTTTGCCACCAACAACGACCTCGCCGTGGGCGATAAGGTCGAGCTCGAGGGCCGCACCTACACCATCTGCGGCATCATGACCCAGCCCGATAGCCAGGCGCTGTTCCTCAACAATTCTGACTTTACGGTGAACACCATCACCTATGGCGTGGCCGAGGTCGCCGATGCCGGCTTTGCCGCGCTCGAGGATGCCGGCGGCGCGCCTGCCTACACCTACTCCTTTACCTTTGCCGATCGCGATCTCTCCACCGCGGACCGCACCGATGCCGAGCAGGATATGGTGGAGGCACTGACCGACGCCGATGCGCGCGTGGACGATCTGATCGATGCCGATTCCAACCAGGGCATTGGCTATGCGCGCGACGACGTGGACGGCGACTCCATGATGTGGATGACGCTGCTCGACATCATCATCGTGATCATGGCGTTCGTCTTTGTGGTCCTTACCGACGCCACCATCGAGGAGGAGAGCGCCATCATCGGCACGCTGCTCGCCAGCGGTTATCGCCGTCGCGAGATCGTCCTGCACTACCTGGCACTTCCCGCCATCGTGGGCGTGGTCGCGGCGCTTTTGGGCACTGCGCTCGGCGTTGTGTTCTTTACCGAGCCCATGCGCAGCCTCTATTACGGTTCGTACAGCCTGCCGCCCTTCCAGGTGTGCTGGAGCTGGGAGATCTTTGTGAAGTGCGCCGTGGTTCCCGCCGTCGCGCTCATCCTCATAACGCTGGTGGGCCTGTTTCGCAAGATGGGCAAGACGCCGTTGCAGTTCCTTCGTCACGAGGCGAGCGGCAAATCGGGCACCAAGCGCGGCTTGCAGCTGCCGGAGCGCATGGGTTTTGTTTCCCGCTTCCGCCTGCGTATCTTCCTGCGCAACCTGGGCAACTTCGCCACGCTCTTCGTGGGTATTGCGTTTGCCTCGCTGCTGCTGCTCTTTGGCCTGGCGATTCTGCCCACGATGACGCACTACGCGGACAATCTGGAGACAAGCCTTGTCGCCGAGCACCAGTACACGCTCAAGGCGCCGCTGGAGCTCGAGGGCACTGCCGAGGAGCGCGAGCAGTGGTCGGCGCTCGAGCGCTTGCAGTCGGTGGATGGCGCGTTGCTCTCTGCCGCCCAGGATGCGGACGACGAGCTTGATGACGCGGTCGATGCCGCGCAGATGGCCGCCGATGTCGCGACCAACTCTCCGTCTGCCGAGAGCCTGACTGCAGCGCAGGACGCACTCGTAACAGTTCAGGATAAGAAGGATGCTCTCTATGCACGCCTCGACGATCTTGCCGATGCGCTTGGCTGCGATCGCGACGAGACCATCGATCTGATCGAAAAGGCCTCTAAGATCGATACCGACAACGACGACGTTCATCCTGTCAATACGACCGACAACGGTGCGGATAAGATTGTGCAAGCCGAGAAATACGCTGTTTACCAGCTGCAATACGACCGTGGTGACGGAAATGGGCAGGAGACGATCTCCATCTACGGCGTCTCGCCCGATTCGCGCTACTGGAAGGACCTCGATGTGGGCGACGGTCGCGTCGTCTTTGGCGGCGGCCTGCTCGACAAGTTTGGCTGGAGCGAGGGGCAGAAGGTCACGCTCCGCGACAAGTACGAGGGCAAGGACTATTCGCTGGAGTACACGGGCAAGGACGCCACCTGGAGCTCCAAGTCGGACATGAATATCTACATGAACATCGACGACTTTAACGAGCTGTTCGGCAACGACGTCGCCTACTTTAACGGTTATGTGAGCGACGAGAAACTCGACCTCGATGCGCGATATTTTGCCGGCGACACCACGCCCGATGACATGCGCGCCGTGGGCGACCAGTTTATCGGCATGATGAGCGACATGATCGGCATGATGGTCGGGCTCGCGGTGTTCATCTTCCTTCTGTTTATGTACCTGTTGACCAAGGCTGTCATTGACCACAGCGCTCGCTCGATTAGCTACATGAAGGTCTTTGGCTATCGCGACGCCGAGATCTCGCACCTGTACATCCGCTCGATCACGTTGTGCGTGGCGGCGTCGCTCGTGCTGAGCCTGCCCGTGATTATCGGCTCGCTCACGGCCATCTTCCGCTCGATGCTGCTCGCCTACAACGGCAATATCGAGATCTACGTGCCCACTTGGTCCATGGCGGCATGTGTCGGTATTGGCTTTGCAACCTACCTGGTCGTAGCGCTGCTGCACACGCGCTCCATCAAGCGCGTCAGCCTGGCCGAAGCCCTTAAAGTCCAAGAGTAGTCGCTTAAGAACGTCCCCGACGATTCGGTTTCGCGCTTGACTTTGACCCTACTTCAACGGGTACCATCCTCTATGTCTGTAACGCCATATAGACCGAGGGGATATAACTATGACCGCAACTGCACCCGCAGCACCCGCTAAGGTGTACTTCACCAACCTGCGCACGCATGCTCGCGAGAGCCAGCTCGACAAGCTCAAGCGCCTCATCCGTCACGCCGGAATTGAGCAGATCGACTTTGAGAACAAGTTCGTCGCCATCAAGATTCACTTTGGCGAGCTGGGCAACCTGAGCTTTTTGCGCCCCAACTACGCCCGCGCCGTCGCGGATGTCGTGAAGGAACTGGGCGGCAAGCCCTTCCTCACCGACTGCAACACGCTCTACGTCGGTAGCCGCAAAAACGCGCTCGAGCACATCGATACCGCCTATCAGAACGGCTTTACCCCGTATGCCACGGGCTGCCAGATCATCATCGCCGACGGCCTCAAGGGTACCGACGAGGCGCTCGTCCCGGTCGAGGGTGGCGAGTACGTGCGCGAGGCCAAGATCGGTCAGGCACTCATGGACGCCGACATTGTGATCAGCCTCACCCACTTTAAGGGTCATGAGCAGGCCGGCTTTGGCGGTGCCATGAAGAACCTGGGCATGGGAGGCGGCAGCCGTGCCGGCAAGATGGAGCAGCATGCCGCCGGCAAACCGAACGTCGCGACCGAGCACTGCATTGGCTGCCGTGCCTGCGAAAAGATCTGCGCACACAACGCTATCTCGTTCGACGACACCCGCGAGCGCGAGCTTGCCAACGGCAACACCCGCACGGTGCACGTGGCTGCCATCGACCACGATCGCTGCGTGGGCTGCGGACGCTGCATTGCGGCATGCAACCAGGACTGCATTAAGCCCGGCTATGACGCCGCGGCCGATGTACTCAACTGCAAGATCGCCGAGTATACCAAGGCCGTTGTCGACGGCCGCCCGAGCTTCCATATCTCGCTTGCCATGGATATCAGCCCCAACTGCGATTGCCATCCCGAAAACGATACGCCTATCGTCAACGACATCGGCATGTTCGCGAGCTTCGACCCGGTCGCCATCGACCAGGCCTGTGCCGATGCCGTCATGGCATCCGAGCCGCTGCCCAACACCGAGCTCACCGATAGCGCGGCCAAGATGGAGCATAACCACGAGCACCTGGAGGGCGAGCAGGCCAAGGATCCCTTCTGCATCACGCATCCCGATACCGACTGGCGCGCGTGCATCGCGCACGCCGAGAAGATTGGCCTGGGCACGAGCGAGTATGAGCTCATCGAGGTCAAGTAGCGCCTAGCTATTGGACAAAATAAGCGCCTTTGTAGCGTTAGTTGAGCAAAAGCCGCCTGTGAGCACAGCGCTCACGGGCGGCTTTTCGGAAGTGCGGTGAAAAATCGAATACCGCCGACTACAAACCGATTTTTGGCAACAAAACCCCAGACGTTGCTTTTTGCCTAAAAATTCTTGTCGAGGAAGTTGTCGACCGTGTTCCAGTAGAGTTCGGGGTCGACCTGCGCGCTCTTGGCGTGGGTGGCGCCATGGACGGTGAGCTTTTGCTTGACCTTGCTGGCGCACGCCTCGTAGTTTTGGTCGAGCATGTCGTACGGCACAAAGGTGTCCTGGTCGCCGTGGATAAACAGCATGGGAACCGTCGCGTGTTTGAGTTGCTCCACACTGCTCGCCTTATGGAAGTCGTAGCCTGCGCGCACGTTGCACACCAAGTTTGCTACATCGAGCAAGGGAAAGCTGGGCAGGCCGAACACGTTCTTGAGCTGCAGAGAAAACTCGTCCCAAACACTCGTATAACCGCAGTCCTCGATAATGCATTTCACGTTTGCGGGCAGAGATTCCCCCGCGACGTCCATGGCGGTTGCCGCGCCCATCGACTCGCCAAAGACCAGGATGCGCGCCTCGGGGTCAGCCTGAACGATTCGCTCGATCCATGCGACGATGTCGAGGCGCTCGGGCCAGCCCATGCCGATATAGTCGCCGCCGGAGCGCTCGTGGGCACGGGCGGCGGGTGCGAGTACGTTCATGCCGCGGTCGTGGAATCGCTTGACGTATCGGGCCATACCGATGGGCTCGTTGGTATATCCATGCAGGCAGACGGCGTAGTCGTGCGTGCTCTCCGACGCAGCAAAATACCAAGCGGCAAGCTCGGTTCCGTCATCTGCGGTGAGGCTGCTGCTCTCGCGATTTTCTTTAAACCACGCCCGCGCCTCGGTGTCCTCGGCATCCGGCTGCTCACCTTCTTTGTCGTTCTTGCTATCCTGCATCATCTTCATGGTGTACGGCGCTTGGGGGTTCAGGGCAAAGTCAAACAAAAAGTTGCCGGCAAACCCCAGCAGCGCGACAACGACTACCAACGTAACAATGCCGGCTATCTTGAGCTTTCGATGAGGGTGTGCGCTTTGAGGCATTTACTGTTCTCCTTAAAGATGTTAATACATCAACATTTAATGCAAGCGCATTATGGACGTTCGCCGTTGATGCGTCAACAGGCAAAGAATGGGTAAACAAAGGGTCACGTATGGTGCAAATTTCGCACGCACCCAGACGCTTTGATATAGTGTTGAGAACTCTTTACGTTGGAGGATGTAACCGGCATGTCCGATTCGAGCGACAGTTCTAAGCCGCGACCCAAGACCGCGGCCGTTCCACACTACACGGTGGGCGAGGAGATCATGAACTCCGTCACCCATGGTGTCGGCTGCCTGCTGGGTATCGCGGGCCTGGTGCTCCTGATCGTATTCGCCGCCCTGCGCGGCGGAGGCCCGGCCCATATGGCCGCGGCGATTGTCTATGGCGTCAGCATTATCCTCGAATACCTAGCCTCCACGCTCTACCACGCGATTCAGCCCGCGCGCGCCAAGCGCGTGTTTCGCATCATCGACCATAGCTGCATCTACCTGCTCATAGCCGGCAGCTATACGCCGTTTTGCCTCATCACGCTCGCAAACGACGGCGGCGCTGTGCTGTTCTTTGCCGTATGGGCCATCGCCATCATCGGCATCGCCCTCGAGTGCTTCCTACGCGAGCGCCAGCCGCATTGGGTAAGCGGCCTGGTCTACCTGCTGATGGGCTGGCTCGTTGTCTTTAAGCTGCCCGAACTTGTTGCGCTGCTCAACCCCGTGGCACTTGCCCTGCTCGCCGTCGGCGGCGTGTGCTACACCGCGGGCGTGCCGTTCTATATCGCCAAAAACGCGCGCTATCTGCACAGCGTGTTTCACCTGTGGGTGCTCGCCGGCAGCATCTTCCAGTTCATGGCGGTGATCCTCTTCGTAATCTAGCGACCACGCCTGCGCGCCCGCGTTCTCGTTTGGGCGCCGGTGCAATTGCCGTATCCGCCATCAACGTTTTAACCTGACGTCCCGAATCTTGGAGGTTCGAGAAACTCCCGATGGACATAACCATCTCCCTTATCACCACCCTCGTTTTGACCCTCATCAACGGCTACTTCTCTATGTCCGAGATGGCGCTCACCACGGCCAAGCGCGCCGTGTTGGAGCACGAGGCCGAGGAAGGCGACAAGCGCGCCGAGCGTGCCATTAAGCTGGCTGCCGACTCCGACCAGCTGCTCGCCACCATCCAGGTTGCCATTACGCTCGTGGGCTTCGCCTCGTCCGCCGTCGCCTCGACGAGTCTGTCCGACCCGCTCGCCACGTGGCTCATGAGCTTTGGCATCGCGCCGCTCTCCGCCATCGCGCGCGGCCTGGCGCCGGTCATCATCACCGTCGCGGTCGCCTTCGTGTCCATCGTGATCGGCGAGCTCGTCCCCAAGCGCATCGGCCTGGCCAATGCCGAGGGCGTGTCCAAGCAGGTCGTGGGACCGTTGTCGTTTTTCCAAAAGATCGCCCGTCCGCTCGTGTGGCTGACCGGCGCCTGCTCCGATGGCCTGGCCCGCATCCTGCGCATCAAGAGCGCCGACGACCGCCAAAACGTCTCGGAAGAAGAGATCAAGTACATGGTCTCGGAGCAGGACGACCTGCTCGACGAGGAAAAGCGTATGATCCACGAGATCTTTGACTTGGGCGATACCGTTGCCCGCGAGGTCATGGTGCCGCGCGTGGACACCACCATGTGCGAGGACGACGAGACGGTCGCCGACGTGCTGTCCACCATGCGCCAGACCGGCTTCAGCCGCATCCCCGTCTATCACGAGGATCCCGACAACGTCGCCGGCATTGCGCACATCAAGGACCTGATCCAACCTGCGCTCGACGGCAAGGGTGACCAGCCCATCGCCGGCTTTTTGCGCGACGCCACCTTTGTGCCCGACACCAAGGACATCCTGCCGCTACTGTCCGAGATGCAGACCTCGCACGACCAGATCGTGGTGGTCGTGGACGAGTACGGCGGCACGGCCGGCATTATCACCATCGAGGATATCGTCGAGGAGATCGTCGGCGAGATCGAGGACGAGTTCGACCCCGACAACAAGTATCTCACGCGCCTTTCGCGCCGCGAGTGGCTCGTTGATGGGCGTTTTTCGTGCGATGACGCGATTGAGCTTGGTTGGCCGCTCGAGGAAAGCGATGATTATGAGACCATCGCCGGCTGGATTTTGGAGCTTTGCGACTCGGTGCCCGACATCGGAGAGGTGTTTGAGGTCGCGGGGTACAAGTTTAAAGTTCAGTCGATGCGTGGCCAGCGCATCTCGCTCATTCGCGTGATCGCTCCGGCCGAAACCGATAAGAAGGATTCCGAGTCTTCGGCAGAGAAGCCGGCGGCGTCGGGTGCGGGCTCTGTGGATCCGCACGATGGCGACGAGTAGGGCAAGGAAGAGTAGGGGAGAGTTATGGCAGGCCTGTTCAACATCCTTAAGGTCACCGTCAGCGAGGACAAGATCTGCGCGCATGTGCTGGTGAACCCCGGCATGCCGCTCATGACCTCGGAGGATATCGAGGCCACGGCGCGCGTGTATTACCTGGTGCCGGCGATTGCCAAGCACCTGTGCCTGGGTGATTCCGGTCGCGAGTTCCAGGACTGCATGGGCCAGACCGAGCTCTGCCACCTGCTGGAGCACGTGACGGTTGAGCTCATGAACGAGACCGGTCTTGCCGGTAGCATCTCGTGCGGCCGCACGCGCGTAAGCGAGCACGACGAGCGCGTCTTTGAGGTTGAGCTTTCGTGCCCCGATGACGCACTGGCCATTGGTGCGCTGTCGTCGGCCACCTTTATGATGGACTGGGCGTACCTGCACGCCGACCAGCCTGCCCCCGACGTGGAAGGCACGGTCGCGGGTCTGCGCAACCTGGTGTTGGGCATGCGCGCCGAGGCCGAGGGCAAGGATCCTCACGAGGCCGTCGCCGCTGCGAACGGCGAGGACGTGGCCGAGGATGCGCCCGAGGGCGACGCTCCTGCCGACGCCGACACTGAGCCCGTTGCCGAGGCGCCTGCTGAGCCCGAGTCTGCGGAGCCCCAAGGCGTTCCGAGCTTTGACGACGAGCCGCAGATGCCAATCGATACCGAGGGTGCGGTCGCCGAGAACCACGAGGCCCCCGCGGCCGTCTTTGGCGGTGCGGCAACGGCCCCGTCCGGCTCGGCGCACGAGGGCAACCTGCCGCTCGTCGATGGCGCCGGCGAGAACCCGGCCGCCACGGTCGCCATGCCGGCTATGCCGCAGGAGTAGGCTCACTCGCTTATCACCATCATGTACCTGCGCTTTTACCGTACGCAGATGAGCGCGACGGCAAGTGTTGCGCTGCGGGTATAATGGACAGCATTCAAACGGTGGGCATCGAGGTGCCCGCAGGAGAGGAATGATCATGGGAAAGACTTTCAGCTTTGTCTCCGGTGCGCTCTTTGGTGCTGCCGCCGGCGCTATCATCGGCGTTGCTCTGGCCCCGCGCTCGGGTGCCGAGACCCGCGCCATGGCCGCCGATATCGCCAACGACGCCTGGGACAACATGCGTGACACCTACGAGCACAGTGCCGAGGAAGCTCGTGCCGCGGTCAACGACTTTGGTCCGATGGTCGACGCCAAGACCGATGACCTGCGCGCCAAGGTCGACCTGGCCCGCGAGCGCATGGACCAGCTTCGCGAGCAGCTCAACGACGCCATCTCGGGCGGCAACGTGACGCCCGCTGCCGACGTCGTGGTCGAGAACGTCACCGAGGCCGGCACCGAGGCCACGGAGTCCTCGACCGAGGCATAATGCGCGCAGGGGATTTTGTCGGCGTCAAGGTTTATCGTAAGCCTGCCGAAGACAAGCGCACCAAAAAGGACGGCACGCCGCGCAGCCCTAAAAAGCTCGGCAAGATTCACTTTCCCGTCTTTACCCCGGGCGGTACGCGCGTGGTGGGCTTTATGGTTCGCCAGTCCGATATCGCGGGCATGATCGAGCGCCCCGACCGGTTTGTGGCGCTCGATGCCATCGGCGTCTATGAGGGCGCTGTCGCGGTCGACGACGTCAAGGGCACCTACGATGCCGCCGCGGCCAAGCGCCTCGATATCAACCTGGACGATTGCATCATCTGGGTTGGCATGGACGTGCGCACGGAATCGGGCGATGTCGTGGGCTACTGCTCGGACGTTGAGTTCAAGCCGCGCTCGGGCATTGTGCAGACGTTCTATGTGACCGCCAGCGCCGCATCGAGCATGTTGGTGGGCGACACGCAGGTGCCGCCGACGATGCTGCGCGGCTACGAGAACGGCGCGATGATTGTCTCGGACGAGGTCAAGTCGCTCGGGTATTCGGGCGGCGCGGCCGCTAAGGCTGCCGAGGCCAGTGTCGTGGTGGGCGATAAGGTCAAGAAGGGCGCCAAGGTGCTCGATGACAAGGGATCGGTCGCCGTGGACAAGGGCAGCCGCGCACTGGGCAAGCAGCTCGGCAAAACGCGCGGTATGTTCAAGGCCTTTAAGGACGAATATCAAAAGGCGAGCGGGGGCTCGTCAAAAGCTAGCAAATAGCGACGTACCAAATGATGGGAGGCGAGCCGGAGACATGTTGCTCCGGCTCGCTGTGTTTATGGGGGAGGGCATATGCGCCAAAACGGATCTAACTTAAACGGGCGCTCGGGTGCGCGTCCGACGGCGCGCCGCGACCTGGGGCAGCTGCCCAGCGGTCAGCGTCGACGTCGCCGTAAGCCCGGCGCGATGTACCTCAACCATAGCCGTGGGTTTAGCGATCGCAGCGCGCGCATCGGCAACGGGCGCTCGCCGCGTCGACCGTCCCGCCTGCCCTATGCGCTCATCGCCGTGGGTTGCGCGCTCGTGCTGTTTATCGCTGCCGTCGTGGGCTACGTCAACCGCAGCGTGGACGTGGAGCTCAACGGGCAAAAGACCGCGGTGCGCGTGGGCTCTACGTTGCAGAATCTTATCGACGATCAAAGCCTGACCGAAACGTACGACGCCGGCGATCTGCTGGCCGTCGACGACAGCGTGCTTAAGCGCCATGGCGGCGAAAAGCTGTCGGTGAAGGTCGACGGCAAGCGCGTGAAGCAAGGCAAATGGGATAGTCGCGAGCTTACGGGTGGCGAGAAGGTGACGGTCAAGGACGGCCGCAACGTGTACGAAAAGCACGAGGTCCAGGCCACGACTATCGAGCCAAAGCTTAAGGTCGAGGGCACGGGTGCCATTGAGTATGTCAAAACCTGGGGCGTTCAGGGCCGCTCCGAGGTATGGGTCGGCGAGCAGTCGGGCAAGACGCAGGACCGCGGCGAGGTCGTGCCCGCCACCGACTGCGCAGTCGAGTGCGCAAGCGTAGCGCCCAAGGGCAACGAAAAGTACGTGGCCCTGACATTTGACGAGGGTCCGAGCGGCGCGACCAAGCAGATCTTGCAGGTGCTCAAGGAAAAGGGCGTCACGGCGACATTCTTCCTTTCGGGCGATGCGGCTGAGGCCTCGCCCGCTACTGCCAAAGCGATTGTCGATGCCGGGTGCGAGGTCGGCTCCAACAGCTACAGCGATGATTCGCTCAAGGGCGAGGATCGCGAGACGGTGCGCAAGCAGATCGCGAAGGGCACCGAGGCGATTAAGTCGGCGACCGGCGTCGAGACGATGTTGCTGCGTGCCCCCTACGCCGCGTTTGACGAGCAAAACTGGATCGACTCGATGGACCTGGTGTCCGCTGTGGTTTCGTGGAATATCGATTCGGGCGACTGGCTGCTCAACGGCGCCGACGAGCAAGTATCGACCGTGCTCGACTCGATGACGCCGGGCAATATTGTGCTGCTCACCGATAGCGATGAGTGCGCCGAGCAGACGCTCGAGGCGCTGCCGCAGATTATCGATGGCCTTGTCGCCGACGGCTACAAGATCGTGACGCTCAGCGACCTGGTCAAGACGGACACGGCGTTGAGCAAAAAGCTCACCTCGCTCACCAAGGTCTCCATGCCCAAAAACGCCGTGTTCCCCCAACTCCCCGAGGACGATGACACCACAGAGTAGTCATCGGGGACGTGCTTAAACGACTGGTCGTTTAGGACGGTCTTAATCGCTTTGTCCCACCGTGCTCATCTGGCTCTATGTCACGGATACGTCAGCGTTTGGTATGCCTGCAATGTTCAGCGCATAAATTCGGTGCCGCAGCGCGATGCTGATGCTATAGTTACTGCGGTTAATGAGGGTCAAGAGAAAGGTTACAGGTGAAATCCAAACCTCGACCATACAGTCGATGACCCCATGCAGGTGCTTTCTGCGCGTGCACGGGGTGTGAGCGCCGAGCGGCGTGCCGCCCGCGCATGCGTATACATATCAAAAAGTCCACGGATTGCGTGCCGGCATGGTCGCGCGGTCCGTAGGAATAATGATGGGGAGCACCATTGAATTATCTGAGTGAGATGCTCAAATTGCCAGTCTTGGACGTCGACGGCGAAAAGCTCGGCGTGGTTAACGATTTTGGCATTGCAACCGGCGAAGTTTTCCCGCACGTGACGTCGCTCGCGTTCCGCGGTCCCGGCAAGACGCCGTTTATGATCAGCTGGCGCAAATGGGTCGACCGTATCGACGAGACGGGTGTACACCTTAAGACGTCGGCCACCGAAATCCGTTTTTCGTACTTGCAGCCGACCGAACTCTTGCTTGCCCGCGACGTGCTTAACAAGCAGATTGTCGATACGCAGGGCATGAAGGTCGTGCGCGTCAACGACATCAAGTTCTCCATGTCGGGCGAGAATCAGCTGCGCCTGCTGGGTGCCGAGGTCGGCGCCCGCGGTCTGCTGCGCGCGATCAGCCCCACACTCGAGCATGTCGTCGAGGGCTTTATGAAGCACCTGGGCAAGCCGCTCAGTGAGGACATTATCGCCTGGTCTTACATGGACCTGCTCGATCGCTCGACTAAGAACATCCAGCTCTCGGTGTCGCACAAGACGCTTGGCGAGCTGCATCCTGCCGACATCGCCGACATTATCGAGCAGCTCGACCCGCGCCTGCGCGCGCAGGTGTTCGCTCAGCTCGATACCGCTCAAGCCGCCGAGGCCATCTCGGAGTTCGATGACGACGAGCTCATGACCGAGATGCTCGAGGGCCTGTCCGATACCGACGCATCGTCGATGCTGGCCATGATGGACCCGGACGACGCTGCCGACCTGATCGACGAGCTCGATTACGAGAAGGCCGAGAAGCTCCTGCGCCTGATGGGCGTCAAGGAGGAGAAGGCGATTCGTAATCTGCTGGGCTATGAGGACAACACCGCCGGCCGTATCATGACCTCGGAGTTTGTCTCGCTGCCCGCCACGGCGACAGTCGGTGATGCCATCGAGGCGATTCGTAAACTCGACGAGGACTTTGAGAGCGTCTACTACGTCTATACCGAGGATCCGAGCGGCATGCTGACGGGCGTGCTTTCGCTGCGCACGCTGATCGTGGCCGACCGCGACGCCACGCTGGGCCAGCTCGCCTATCGCGATCTGGTCTACGTGTCGCCCGACGAGGACCAGGAAGACGTGACGGACGAGATGACCAAGTACGACCTGGTTGCCATCCCTGTCTGTGACGAGAACCGTCATATCCTGGGTATCGTGACCTTCGACGACGCCATGGACGTTATCGCCGAGGAGCATCAGGAGGACCTGCAGATCGCCGGTGTCGGCTCGGGCGATAGCGCGTCGGACGACTCGACGAACGTGCTCAGCTGGTTCGTGCATCGTCAGTACTGGGTCGTCGTGTGGGGCATCGCCTCGTGCATCATGGCAACGGTGCTGGGGACGGCGCTGGGCTCCGCGTATCTGGTGGTGTTCCCCATGTGCGCCATGCCGCTCGTGCTGCTGGCTGCCTCGCGCATGGTGTCGTTCGTCAAGAACTACTTCCTCGAGTACGACGGTCACGACGACGAGCCCAAACCGTACCTGGGATTCTTCTTCCAGAGCACGGGTATGGGCCTGATCCTTTCGCTCGTGACCTACCTGTGCGCGCAGCTGGTGCGCACCGCCGCGTTCCCCGATGCCACTATGTTTGAGGAGCAGCTCTTTACCGGCTGCTTTAATATCGCTGCCATCATTTGCCTGGTTGGCAACATGAGCGCCGTGATTTACCTGATGGTGCTGTTCTGGCGCGATGAGCACGACCTCAATACGTCGGGTACCGCCATGAACGTCATCGCCGTCATGATCTCGTGTGTGGCGTACTGTGTTGCTGCGGTGCTGCTCACCATGTCGGTCATGGGGTAGGTGGTCGCGTGCAAAATACGAAGCAAAAGCCGAGCACCAAGCAAAAGCTGACCATCGCGGCCATCTTTGGCGCCATGGGCCCCGGTCTTTTGGCGGCGCTTTCGGGCAATGACGCCGGCGGCATCGCCACGTATTCCAGCGCGGGCGCCAGCTATGGCTATAAGATGCTCTGGATGCTTCCCGTCATGACCGTGCTGCTCATCGTGACGCAGGAGACCGCGGCGCGCTGCGGATGCGTCACGGGTAAGGGCTTGGCGTCGCTTATTCGCGAGCGCTTTGGCGTGCGCAAGAGCGTGCTGGCCATGGCGGCGCTGTTGATCGCCAACACGGCGGTGACCATCTCGGAGTTCGCGGGTATCGCGAGTGGTCTTGCTCTGTTTGGCGTTCCGGCGAGCATCTCGGTGCCGCTCGTGGCGCTGCTGGTGTGGATGCTTACCATGTCGGGCAGTTTCCAGCGCATCGAGAAGATTTTGCTGCTGGTAAGCTGCGTGTTCGTGACCTACATCGTCGCCGCGTTTATGGCCGGCCCTAACTGGGGCGAGGTCGCGGTCGACTTGGTCGTCCCCAATATTCAGAATGATCCCAGCTACGTGTCGCTTGTGGTCGCAACAATCGGTACCACCATCGCACCGTGGATGATCTTCTTGGCTCAGAACAACGTGGTCGATAAGAATGCGGGCGAGGACGACATCGTGCTGCAGCGTATTGATACCGTGAGCGGCTCGATTGCCGCTGATATCATTGCGGGCTTCATTATCATCACGACCGGTACGGTGCTGTTCCCGGCGGGTATTCAGATTAGCGATGCCGCCGATGCCGCCCGCGCGCTGGAGCCCATCGCGGGCCAGTGGTCCACGGTGCTGTTTGCCTCGGGCCTGGTCGCGGCGAGCTTTTTGGCTGCTTGCGTGCTGCCGGGCGTTACGTCGAGTGCCATCTGCGAGGCTTTTGGTTGGGAGCGCGGCGCCGATCGCAGCTGGGACGAGGCTCCGGTTTACCGCGGCATCATTACGGCCATCATCGGCATTTCTGCCGTGTTGGTGCTCATGCCTGGCGTCGATTTGTTCCAGATTATGATGACCTCGCAGGTCATCAACGGCGTGCTGCTGCCTGTAGTCTTGGTATTCCAGGTGGTTATCGCGGCGGATCGCCACATTATGGGCGCCAACCGCAACGGCCGCGTATGGAATGTGCTCACTTGGGCGACTATCGGCGTGATTACGGTGCTGACGGTCGTCATGTTTGTGCTGCAAGCGATGGGCTACAGCGCGTAGCGCCCACTTTTGCTTCCGAACAGGCCGCAGCGATGGGCTGCGGCCTGTTTTTCGTCTGCTATAGGGCGTTAGTTATATGGCGGTGGGCAAAAAATGCCAAATATGAGTACTGTTGCTAAGTGAATAGCATTTACATCCAAAAAGATAATGAACAGAACCTATAGTATGTTCATTAAAATTGGCTTCAATACGCCTTAAACCAGTCAGGTTGGCTGCTTTAGGGGGCTGTAGGGGTAGCGCGCAGAGATGTGGTGTAAGAGGCGGGGGTTGATTTCCGATCTCAGCCGAACACATTAGGCGGACAGGCCGTTCCCGCAGCT
>CABUDI010000028.1 GCA_902490305.1 uncultured Collinsella sp. | reverse complement strand
CCATGTGGCCGGCGGGGCGCCCTTTTGTGTTGTGCTGTCCGTGAACTAACGGGCCTGCTTAACCTTTGCCGCTGCCTCGACAAATGACTTCCACAGGTTAAAGTCGGTCTCGAGCGTCTGCCAGGTATACTCGGGATGCCATTGCACGCCCAGGCAGAAAGGCTGGCCTTCGACTTCGATGCACTCGGGAACGCCGTCGGTTGCCTTGGCGACCAAGCGCGTGCTTTTACCCAGACGATCGACGCAGCAGTGATGTGCCGAGTTTGTCTGGATCAGCCTGTGCCCGCCAACCGCGCGTTCCAGCAGCGAGCCCGGCATGACCTCGACGGGATGCACAGGGTCGTTGAGCACGTGGGTATGGCGCCACTGCGTGCGGCCCTCGCGCGCACCCAGGCTCGGCACGTCCATGCACAGGGTGCCGCCGGTGGCGACATTGAGCAGCTGCGTGCCGCGGCAGGTGGTAAAGAGCGGCTTTTTGGCGCGGAGTACCTCGTCGACCAGCTTAAACTCAAAGCTATCGCGGATCTCGCAGCAGAGGGTGGGGTCGTAGGGTCGATCATCGCCCCAACGTTTGGGATTGACATCGGGGCCGCCGGGAATGGCGATGCCGTCGGCGATATCGACGTAATGACGGATAACCTCAATGTCCTCGGTGATGGACATCTGCAGCGGCAGGCCGCCGGCGGCAAGGATGGCGTCGACAAAGACACTTGCGATTTCTTCGTTGGGGGAGAGCGTTTCGCTCAAAAACGGCTTCGCCTCTTCCCAGCGCGGCGCGACGAGGATGAGCGGACGGTCGGCGGGGGCGACGTCGACGTGCGGGGTGTATGACGATGAAGTACGAGTTCCGATCATAGGTGTAACTTTCGAGTTTGGATGGTCATGGCGAGCGAACATGGCAATTGGGTTAGTGGCCCTTGATGGAGTTGAGGAAGTCCTGGGCGCGCTTGGTCTGGGGGTGGTCGAAGAACTCGTCGGGCGTGCCGGTTTCCACGATCTGGCCGTCGGCCATAAAGACGACGCGGTCGGCCACGCGGCGGGCAAAGTTCATCTCGTGCGTAATGACGATCATCGTCATGCCCTGCTGGGCCAAGCGCACCATGACCTCGAGCACCTCGTTGATCATTTCGGGGTCAAGGGCGCTCGTGGGCTCGTCAAAAAGCATGGCCTTGGGCTGCATGGCGAGTGAACGGGCGATGGCCACGCGCTGCTGCTGGCCGCCCGAAAGCTGTGCGGGCACCTTGTCGGCCTGCTCGGCCACGCCCACGCGGCTCAGCAGGTCCATGGCGCGCTCACGAGCCTCCTCCTTGGACACGCCCAGCACGTCGACCGGCCCCAACATGACGTTCTGCAGTACGGTCATATGTGCGAACAGGTTGAACTGTTGAAACACCATGCCCAACTCGGCGCGCATGCGGGCAAGATCCTTGCCTTCCTGCGGCAGGGGCTCGCCTTCGATGAGGATCTCGCCCGAGTCGATGGTTTCCAGACGGTTGATAGTGCGGCACATGGTCGACTTGCCCGAGCCCGAGGGACCGATCACAACGACGACCTCGCCGCGGTCGACCGAGAGATTGATGTCGTTGAGGACGTGTAGATCGCCATAGTGCTTATCGACGTGTCTGAGCTCGATCAACGGCTGATTGCCGGTGGAAGAGGTACTCTGTGCCATGGTGCTCGGCTCCTTATGACTCGAAATGGTAAAGCGTTAGCGGATGATGGTCGCGCCGGTCTTGTGCGAAACGTAGATGGCGGCCTTGTTGATCGCGACGTTGATGAGGATGTAGATGACCGCGATTACCAGGTAGACCGACACGAGGGCGTCGTAGTTGGTAATGAGCACACGGGCATTTTGCATGAGGTCGGGGTAGCTCACCACATAGGCGACGGTGGTGTCTTTGACTACGACCACAAGCTGCGAAATCAACGACGGAATGATGAACCGAATAGCCTGCGGCAACACGATTTTAAAGGTGATTTTGGCCTTGGAGAGACCGAGCGCCTGGGCTGCCTCGACCTGACCGCGCGGCACGGCATTGACGCCGGCGCGGAAAATCTCGGCCAGCACGCCGGCCGCAGCGAGCGCGACAGGCAGTGTGAGCATCCAAAATGACGGTAGCGCGATCTTGTACTGGGGCAGCACCAAAAAGAAGAAGTATATGAACAGCAGGCTCGGCACGCCGCGGAAGAAATCGGTGAGCACACGGCAGACCAGCTGTAACGGCTTGATGCCGCTGGTACGGCCGAGCATAAGGGCTAAGCCCAGTACCAGTGCAATGACGCCGGCGGTGAGTGCAACTTTAACGGTGCCCTCAAAGCCGGCAAGCAGGAACTTCCAGGTGGTGAGGTGCGTAAAGAAATACCAGTAGTGGACTGAAAGCTGACCGGTCACATAAAAGCGCTGCAGGACCAGAGCGATGAGCGCGGCCACGGCAACGAGCGAAATGGCGGTGCCGATGCGGATCTTGGCGCGCATCTTGGGGCCGGGAGCCTCGTAGAGCGCATCGCGCATGGTAAGTGCAGGGGAGGAATGCTTGCTCATCGGAGGATCCTCACCTTCTTATCGATGTAGTTGCCAATGTGGCTCACCACAAAGGCCGTGCCCAGGTAGCCGAGCGCCGAGATAAAGAACGCGGCGACGCCGCCAAGTGAGCGCGTGTTGATATAGCTCACCACGCCGGTGAGCTCCTGCGGTTTAAGCGGCACCTGGCTGCCGAGCGCGGTGGTGAGCATGACGGCGATAAAGAGGTTCGTCATGGGCAGCACGCTTGAGCGCAGTGCCTGCGGAATCACGATCTTGGCGAGGATACGGCTGAAGCTCATGCCGAGCGAGCGGGCGGCTTCCACCTGGCCGACGCCAACGGTGTTGATGCCGCTCATAAAGTTCTCGGAGCCAAAGGCCGAGCCCAAAAGGACCGTGGCGACGATAACGCAGGTACGGTAGGGCAGGACGACCTTGAGCGGCGGCAGCGCATAGACGACGATGATGAGCAGTGCGATGCCTGGGATGTTACGGAAGACCTGGACATACAGGTCGCCAAAGACGCGCAGCGGCTTGAGCGGCGACACGCGCATCACAGTGACGGCAACGGCCAGCACCATGGCGATGGCAAACGACTCAAGTGTCATGCCCCAGGTTGCTAGCAGGGCGTCGATATAGTTCTGGCCATAGAGCGACCAGAGCTCGGAGAGACTCATGCGGACCTCCCGCCGGTAAGGAAAGGGGCTCCCGTGTGTACGGAAGCCCCGACAACTCAGTGAGGAAACAGTTTACCGCAATAAAGCGCATCATGCGTTTCCGTATGGTTTCGTTGCGGCCGTTACCAGGCTCGCTGCCTAGGCGCCGATCTCGGGCAGCTCGGGAACATTGGTGTCGCCCGTACGGTCACCGATGCAGATCTGCCACAGCTTAGTCCAGGTGCCGTCGTCCTCGATCTTCTTAAGGAAGTCGTTGACAAAGGCGACGCCGTCGGAATCGAGCGGCAGGCCGATGCCATAGGGCTCCTTGCTGCCGAAGGGCTTGCCGGCGATCTTGTACTTACCGGGCTCGCGGACCAGGGCGCTCTGCTGCATGTTGTTATCGATGACGTAGGCGTCAACGCGGCCCTGCTGGAGTGCCTGGCGGGCCTCCTCGTCGGTCTTGAACTCCTGCTGGCTGGCCTTGGGAGCGAACTCCTCCAGGATGGCGGGGCCGTTGGAGCCGGACTGGACGGCGACGTTCTTGTCGGCCAGGTCGTCGACGCTCTTAATGTCGTCGTTATCGGCGAGCACCAGGATGGCCTGCTGGGTGTAGTAGTAGGGACCGGCAAAGGATACGAGCTTCTTGCGCTCGTCAGTGATGGTGTAGGTGGCAAAGACAGCGTCGACCTGGCCGTTCTGCAGGACGGACTCGCGCGTGTCCGAGGTCACCTGGGTGATCTCGACCTTGTTCTCGCCCAGAATGTAGTTGGACAGGAGCTGTGCGATACCGGCATCGAAGCCGCGGGTCTGACCGTCTTTTTCGTTGAGGAGGGAGAAGAGCGTGGAGGTCTGAACGCCACCGATCTTAAAGACGCCGGCGTCCTTGACGGCCGTCGCCCAGGTGCTGGCGGCGATGGCGTCGTCATCGGCCTTGGGGTCGTCGTTGACGAGCTTGTCGAATGCCTTGGCATCGAGCGTGGTGGAAGCCTCGGTATCCTCGGAGCCCTTTGAGGAGCCGGCGGCGGAACCCTTGTCGGCCTCGGCGCTGGTGTCGGAGCAGCCGGCAAGACCAAGGCCGGCGACGGTTGCGAAGGTGGCGGCAACGAAGCCGCGGCGGTCGAGAACGACCTGCTGGGAGAGGTTCTTGCTCATGGTAGAACACCTTTCTCAATAAAATCCCTAGCGGTTGAGTAGAGTTATACCCTATCGCGCTCAAATGGGTCAACACGAAATAACTCAGAAACATACTTACCTTATGGGTTATTCTACCTACTAAAAAGGGACAGGCACCTTCGTGGTGGTTTTGGCCGATGCGGCGGCATGCCTTGTTGCTTTGTCTCGATCTGTAACATCTGCAGCCGTTTTTGCCGAGCGACTGTTACAGATCGAGATTTTCTCTTCAGGGGAATTCGAATGTCTCAATCTGTAACATCTGGACGGCCAAAAGGTCTCTATCTGTTATAGATTGAGACAAAGGTCTGGGACTAGGACGTCTTATCCAGATCTGTAACAGTTAGACGGAAATTCGGACCCTAGATGTTACAGATTGAGATAATCGCGTCGCGAAAATAAAAACCTCCGCAGGGGTGCTTTCCTTGCGGAGGTTTTCTTACTCGTTGAGTAGTCTTACGGCTTCGGCGGCCATGTTCTCGACCGTCATGCCGTTCTGAGCGAGCAGCTCGTTGGGGTCGTAGCGGTCGGGGAAGCCCTTGGCGATGCCGAAGGTGCGCGTGCGTACGGGCGTGCAGGCCAGGTAGCACGCCACGCGCTCGCCCCAGCCGCCGTCCAAGATGCCGTCCTCGAGGGTGACGACGACGCGATGCTCGGCGGCAAGGTTGTCGAGGAATTCGCGGTCAAGCTCGGTTGCAAAGCGCGGGTTGACGAGCGTGGCCTCGATGCCGTATTCGGCAGCCAAGCGGTTTGCAACGCGCTCGCCCAGCTCAAAGAAATCGCCGAGCGCGAGCACGGCAACGTCGCGGCCCTGACGCACCACGTCGTAGCGAATGGCGCTGTAGTCGGTGTCCTCGGCGGGCGCCAAATCGGGACGGCCAACCAGGCCAATGCCCGGTACGCGGATCGCCGCGGGATGCTCGCGGTGGTCGAGCGACCAGCTCAGCATGGACAGATATTCCTCCATGCAGGCCGGCGCCAAGTAGCGCATGTTGGGAAGACCGCCCAGCATGGAAATATCAAAGAACGAGAGGTGCGTCTCGGACGTGGTGCCAAAGATTGACGCACCAAACACCAAAATGGTTGCGGGGGCGTCGTTGAGGCACAGGTCGTGCCACAGCTCGTCGTAGGCGCGCTGCAAAAACGTACCGTACACACCAAAGACTGGCTTGGCGCCCGAGCGCGCAAGCGCGGTGGCAAAGGTCACGGCGTGCTCCTCGGCAATGCCCACATCGACGAACTGTTTGCCGGCGGCAGCGCGAAGCTCGGGTGTAAAGCCCATAATGTAGGGCGTGGCGGCCGTGATGCCAACGACCTGTGGATCGCGCTCGATGGCGGCGCTGAGCGCCTCGCCCGTAATGTCAGCATAGGTGCGCGGCGCGGGCTCGCTCGGATGGCCCGGGCAAAGCTTGCGCCCAGTCGCCATGTCAAACGGACCCACGTGGTGCCAGCGTTCGGGGTCGCTCTGGGCCGGCTCAAAGCCCTTGCCCTTGGCGGTGGAGACGTGCAGCACGATGGGGTGGTCGATGTCGCGCAGCTCCTGCAACGCGTCGACGAGGGCCAACACATCGTTACCGGCGTCCAGATAGCGGTAGTCGAGCCCCATCGCGCGGAAAACGTTGCGCTCACAGGTACCGTTACTGGCGCGCAGCTCGGCCAAATTGCGATACAGGCCACCGTGGTTTTCGGCGATGGACTGGTCGTTATCGTTGACGATGATGATCAGGTTGCTATCGAGTTCGGCGGCATTGTTAAAGCCCTCAAACGCCAGACCGCCCGAAAGCGAGCCGTCGCCAATGATGGTGATGACGTTGTACGCATCGCCCGCCAGGTCGCGAGCGTGCGCTAGGCCGCAGCCCAGGCTCACCGAGGTCGAGGTGTGACCCATGGCGAACAGGTCATGCTCGGACTCGTCGGGATTGGCAAAGCCAGAGGCCTCGCCAAAGCGCTTCGGATCGATATAAGTGTATGCGCGCCCAGTCAACGCCTTGTGGGCGTAGGTCTGGTGCGAAACGTCAAAGACAATCTTGTCGATAGGGGAGTTAAACACGCGATGGAGCGCGACCGTAAGCTCAACGACGCCCAGGTTGGGGGCAACGTGCCCGCCGACGGCGGCGGAGCTTTCGAGGATGGCGTGGCGAATCTCGTCGCAGAGCTGCGGGAGCTCGGCACGATTAAGAGCCTTGACGTCCTCGGGCGTTGTCGTTTGCGTAAGCAGCATCGTTGTGGGTTACTCCATGCGAATCGAGCGCCGGCGCTCCCTCGGCCGACACAATTGCACAAGACAGTCTCGCACATTTTGGCGTTTGATATGTGACGGCGGCGCGGTAATTCGCCAACTGGTGGGGCAAAACGTTTTGTCCGATGCCATACTGATGTGTTCCATGATGTTTTTATCGATTGTGCACAGGCCGTGGCTTGCCGCCGTGAGCCGCTGGAAGGAGGCAGCATGTCCGATGCCGTTCGTGCCGAGAAAATCGCGCGCGAGGTCGACGATGCCGCCCGTCAGCTTGCCCAGACGGGCCGCTTGGGCCTGACGCATGAGTTTATCCAGCATGGCGACGTGACGGTCTATGCGCATGTGATCTCGGTGGCGCGGGCGAGCCTGTCCTTTGCCGAGCGTTTGGGCCGCGTCGGCATTTCCGTCGACCGCTTATCGCTGCTGCGCGGGGCCCTGCTGCACGATTACTTTCTCTATGACTGGCACGATCCCGACCCAAGCCATCGGCTGCATGGCTTTCGCCACCCGTTTTTTGCCTTGGCGCGTGCGGAGGAAGATTTTGAGCTGACGCCGCGCGAGCGGATTATTATCGTACGGCATATGTTTCCGCTGGTACCGGTGCCGCCGACGTGTCGTGAGGCATGGATTGTGTGCCTGGCGGATAAATGGTGCGCGCTGCGCGAGACGATTGCCGGCCGTCTGCCGCGCAAAGGCGGCGCGAACGATTTGAACGAGGGCTCGAGTGACGGCTCGAGCAAAGAATCGAGCGAAAAGAGGAGAGGGTAGACGGTGGGGACCGCGATCGATATGGCGTTTGGCGGCGCGACGCTTGCCGCCTGCCCACTCTCGGCACTGGTGCTCTCGTTTGCCTTCTACGGTTTTTGCGGCTGGGTATGGGAGTCGACAGTCTGCGCCATGCTCAACCACGGACGCTTTGCCAACAGCGGCTTTTTGCTAGGGCCGTGTTGTCCCATCTACGGTGCGGGCGGCATCGCGTGCTGGTTGCTGCT
The DNA here is from genome assembly GCA_902490305.1 of uncultured Collinsella sp. GTDB lineage: Bacteria > Actinomycetota > Coriobacteriia > Coriobacteriales > Coriobacteriaceae > Collinsella. The sequence continues at coordinate 15,338 of CABUDI010000028.1, read as the reverse complement.
GCGTGGAATCCCAGACGCCTCGAGCCAGTTTGTCGCTGCCGCGCTCGTATGCAGCGTGATCGAATATAGCGTGGGCGTGCTGTTGGAAAAAACGACGGGTGCCCGGTTTTGGGATTACTCGCATCTGCCGTTTAACCTGCACGGACGCATCTGCCTGTACTGGGCCTGCGCGTTTGGCTTGGGCGCGTTGTGTATTTGCCGTTTAGTGGAGCCTGCATTGCTGGGGCTGCTTGGCCATCTGCCGGTGCTGATTGTGCGGCTGTCCGCCTTTATCGTCGCGGTCGCGATGATGGTCGATGCGGTGTGCTCGTTGGCCAGCTGGCGCCGCCTGTCCGATCAGCTTGAGCGCGTGCGTGCCGACCTTGCCGACCGCATCAATGAGTCGCTTGCCGACGCCTCCGACTCTATGCTCGAACGTATTCCCGATTCGGCGATCGACTCGGTGGCGCAGACGCATATCCGCGGTCGCGCCGTTAACGCTTGGCTGGCCGAGCTGGGCGACGCGGCGCTCGATGCCCTGCGCGAGAAGACTTCGATGCCGACGTTTATCTCGGATGGTGCTCGCGGCCTGGCGCTCGCTGCCCGCCGCGTGGCCGATGCCGCGCCGAGCGTGCCGCGTCCGTCGCTCGGTCGTCGCCTTGCCGGCAAGCGCATGAGCCGCCCGGTGCCGAGCGTGTCACTCAGCCGCCGCGACCTACGCTTCTTTAACGCCTTCCCGCGTCTGCGCATCAATCGTTACGAAGGTGTCATCCGAGCAACTAATCTCCGCGACCGCGCCCACGAGCTGTTCCGGCGCTAGCCAGAGCGGAGCCAAGCGCGCCCTTCTCGTTCGCACGTTTCCCGTTCGTTTCGCGCCCGTTGCCGTGCCGTTTCCAAGATTGCGGCACCGTTTCCATTCGACAACGCAGCGTTTAACAACGCCGTATCTGGTCTACACCAGTTGCCCCTCGGCCGCATTATGGGCGCCGACAACGTTCATGCGACCAAGGGGGAGCGAATGTACGATACGGGATCGACAACGTTTATGCTCATCTGCACCATGCTCGTGTTTTTAATGACACCGGGTCTGGCGTTTTTCTATGGCGGCCTGTCCAGGCGCAAAAATGTCATCAACACCATGCTTATGTGCTTTGGCGCCATTGGCCTGGTTGGTGTGCTGTGGATTGTTGCCGGCTGGTCGCTGGCCTACGGTGGCGACGGTTCTAGCCCGTTTATTGGCGGCTTTGACCAGCTGCTGTGCCTGCCGGTGCTCAACCAGGTGCTGCAGGCGGCCGAGGGCAATGCTGCGGATGGTGCCGTCTACCCTCAGATCATCAACATCGCCTTCCAGATGGCGTTTGCCATGATCACCGCCGCTATCGTTACGGGCAGTCTGGCAGGCCGCGTTAAGTTTGGTGCCATGACGGCCTTCCTGGGCATTTGGCTGCTCGTGGTCTATGCGCCGCTCGCCCACATGGTTTGGGGCGGCGATGGTTCCTTTATCGGCGACATCATCGGCGCGCTCGACTTTGCCGGCGGCGACGTGGTACACATTTCGTCCGGTCTCACGGGCCTGATTCTCTGCTTAATGCTCGGCCGTCGTCGCGGCTTTGGCATGGTGAGCTACCGTCCGCATAACGTGCCGTTTGTGGCGCTGGGCGCCGGTCTACTTTGGTTTGGTTGGTTTGGCTTTAACGGCGGCAGCGAGTTTAAGGCCGACGCCGTGGCGGCACTCGCCATCCTCAACACCGTGACGGCCAGCGCGGCGGGCATGGTCTCGTGGCTTGCCGTCGAGCGCGTGCACACCGGTCGCCCCACGCTGGTGGGTGCCAGCACCGGTCTGGTTGCGGGCCTTGTGGTGGTCACGCCGGGCGCGGGCTTTGTCGAGCCGTGGGCAGCGCTGGTCATGGGCCTGATCGTATCGCCCGTCTGTTACCTGGCTATCAGTCAGCTTAAGACCAAGTTCGGATACGACGACGCGCTCGACGCGTTTGGCTGCCACGGCATTGGCGGCATCTTGGGTGGTGTGCTCACGGGCTTGTTTTGCGTGCCGGAGCTCTCGTGGACCGGTAAGGGCGGCCTGCTCTACACGGGCGATGTGTCGCTGCTCATCTCGCAGATCTTGGGCATTGTGGTGACGGTCGCTATTGTGTTGGTGCTCGATTTGGTGATCGCCGCGGTGGTCAAGGCGCTGTTCCATGGCAGCCTGCGTGTGGACGAGGCCGACGAGGCACTGGGCTTGGATGCGAGTCAGCACGGCGAGAGCGCGTATCCCTCCTTCTCGGGACTCGATTAGCAGCTTCCCCAAGCACCGCACCTTGCCGTTTTAAGTACGCTTCGCTCCTCTTTCACGGCAATCTGCGGCACTTGGGAAACCTGCTAAGACCAGTCAGTTGAACTTTTTGATCTCTGAGGTTGGTTTGCGGCACTTGGGAAACCTGCGTCTCATGTAAAGGGATACGTTGATTATTGAGAGGAATTCACTATGAAGAAGATTACGGCGATTGTTCGTGCCGAAAAGCTTGAGGTTCTTAAAGATGCGCTGTTTGCTGCTGATGTTCGTGGTATGACCATCAACCAAGTGCAGGGCTGCGGCGCGCAGCATGGCTGGAAGGAATACGTGCGCGGCAACGAGTTGCTTGTCAACACGATCCCTAAGGTGCAGTTCACGCTCATTTGTGCCGATGAACATGTCGACGGAATTGTCGAGATTATCTGCAATGCTGCTCGCACCGGCGCCGTCGGAGACGGCAAGATTTGGGTTGAGCCGGTCGAGGAGGTTATCCGCATCCGTACCGGCGAACACGGCCCCGCCGCGGTGTAGGACAATCTTTCGCCTGACGGGCGTGCCTCTCTTGGGGCGCGCCCGTTCTCGTCTACAATATCGTGCAGACGAAGGAGAGGCATGCCCATGATCAAGATGTTTGCGAGTGACTTAGACGGAACGCTGCTGAATGCCCTACACGAGGCCGACGGAACCATCCGCCGCGCCATTCGCGAGCTGACCGAAGCCGGGCTGCATGTGGTTCCCGCGACCGGACGCTCGACGCTGCCGATCGGCGAGCATGGCTTCACAGGTCTGGCACTCGACGCCTGCTGCTCCAACGGATCCATCGTGCGCGACAGCCATGGTGAGGTGCTCAAGACCTGGACCATCGACCCGCAGGTTACCGAGGAGCTGCTCAAAGCGTTCCCGGACATTTGCTTCGACTGCTCCACGCCCGACGGCATGTTCTCGAGCGGTTCGTTCGAGATGCACCAGGCGGGCTTTAAAAAGGACAGTCCTATCAAGCGCATCGTGATGCGCGGCATGCGTGCACGTGGCGGGTATCACGAGGAACAGTATTTCGACCAGTCGATCGGTGACATCCTGCGTCATGACGTGTGCAAAATCAACTGCCGCGTGACCTCGCCCGAGCTGGAGCGCGACCTTAAGGCATATTTGGCTGAGCGATCGGACCGTGTGGTCAACGCGCCGTTCGATCCGGTGATGTTCGAGATCACGGACGTGGCGTGCAACAAGGGCGAGAGCGTGGCGTGGCTGGCGGGCTACTACGGTATTGCCGAGGACGAGGTCGCGGTCTACGGCGACGGCGGCAACGACATTGCCATGCTCAAACGCTTCCGCCACAGCTACGCGACCAAAAACGCAAGCGATGCCGCCAAGGCCGCCGCGAGCGCGACCATCGGCAGCTGCATGGTCCACGCCGTCCCCAAACACATGCTCGCCACCATGCACAAGCAAAATTCCCGCACCGTCATCGAATAATGTGACAAAGGGACAGCCCCTTTTTCACGAGAACCCTGCACCTTTGGCATGCGAACATATATTCGTATATATAACTAAGTTTTGATAGAATCGGTATCGTTGACGGCAGCTCCATGTGTCGGGCAGCGCCCTCCATCTGATGGGAGGTGATGCCCATGACCGATTTGATTGATTTCGTGAGACTTCTGACCGCTTTGGTCTCGTTCTTCACGGCACTTGTCGGCCTTTCCGAGGCACTCAAGCAGCGTTCGAAGCGCAACAGAAGGGGTCGCCGCCGCTAAGGCGTTGACCCCCTAATGCAAACAACGGCGCTGCCCAGCTTTCCAGAACTTGGGCTGCCGTCGACACTATTCTACCCACGAATGACATTTTGAACAATCGGCGATGCCGCTTCAAAAGCCAGGCACAACTGGCACAACCTAGGCGGTCGCTGAATGTGACAAAGGGACCGTCCCTTTGTCACAACCCAAATATTGCCTTTACGTGTTGATGCACACGGTGTGCAATAATACTCGCACTGTGTAATAGCGCACAGGCTGAGTAACAAGGAGGACGCTTGTCCCAGCTCGAGAAATGCGATCGCCGGTCCCTTCGCTCGCAGCGTGCCCTTCGCCAGGCGCTTGCCAGCGAGCTTGCCGAAAGCGGCGACCTTTCGCGCATTAACGTCGCGTCGCTCACCGAGCGCGCCGGTCTTACGCGCCGTACGTTCTATTCGCACTACCGCGATATCCCCGACTTTATCAGCCAGATCGAGAACGGCCTGCTTGCCGAGATTCGTGAGCGGGTGGAGCTTATCACCGCAGCTCAATTACCCGATCTTTACCGCAACATCGACGAGCTCGAGCCGGCACCCGGTTCGGTTGAGCTGCTTCGCTATCTTGCGGCTAATCGCGACCTTATCGGGGCCCTGCTGGGCCCGGGCGGCGACCCCGCCTTTATTAAAAAGATCATCGATACCGCACGCGAGGCCGTGGTGCCGCGTGCACAGACGGGCATTTTGGGCTTGGCGCTGGGCACCTTCTTTGACTACTACGTCACCTATGTCGTGAGTGCCGAGGTCGGCATGATCCAACGTTGGTTTGAGCGTGACCTTTCTGAATCGCCCGAGACCATGGCGCGCATTATGACAGTCATCGCCTTTGTGCGCCCCGGCGACCTGTATGGCCAACCCATCGATATCAACGTGCCGGAATACGGCATGAAGCTATTGAATCTGCAGCTCGAGGACGCGGTCGACACCACCGCAACCGTCGAGTCCAACAACTAAGAGGAGAGACAATGAGCAAACTCGTCGAGGGCATTAAAGACCGTGTGGTTGCTGCCGCACGCGAGGCCGCGCCCGCCGTGGTGGACGCCGCGCAGAAGGCCGCGACTGCCGCTGCCGAGAAGGTCGCCGAGGCGGTTGCCGAGGCCAAGAACGCGGCAGGGGAGACGTCCATCGCTAGCGAGCCCGCCACCGCCGCTGAGCCCGTAGCTGTCACCGCCGCCCACGCCCCCGAAGGCGCGATCTTCAACCCCGAGAACGCTCGTGGCAACCTGCACTTGGGCATCGACGTGGGTTCCACCACCGTTAAGCTCGCCGTGCTCAACGACGACAACCAGATCGTCTATGCCAAGTACCAGCGCCACCACACCGACGTCCGCGCCTGCGCCCGCGACCTGTTCGAGGGTGCTGCGACCGTGCTGCCGACGGCCCAGATGACCTGCGCCATTACCGGCTCGGGCGGCCTGCTGCTGTCCCAATGGCTCGACCTGGAGTTTGTCCAGGAGGTCATCGCCAGCAAGCGTGCCGTCGAGACCCTTATCCCGGCCACCGATGTCGCCATCGAGCTGGGCGGCGAGGACGCCAAGATCATCTACTTCGACAACGGCATCGAGCAGCGCATGAACGGCACCTGCGCCGGCGGCACTGGCGCGTTCATTGACCAGATGGCCACTCTGCTGCACACCGACGCCAGCGGCCTCAACGAGCTCGCGGCCAACGCCACCACCATCTATCCAATCGCCAGCCGCTGCGGCGTCTTTGCCAAGACCGACGTCCAGCCGCTGCTCAACGAAGGCGCCCGCCCCGAGGACGTGGCGGCCTCCATCTTCCAGGCTGTCGTGACCCAGACTATCTCGGGCCTGGCGTGCGGCCGTCCCATCCGCGGCAACGTCGCCTTCCTGGGCGGCCCGCTGCAGTACCTCTCCGAGCTGCGCCACCGCTTCTACCTTACGCTCAACCTGGACGAGGAGCACCGCATTGTGCCCCAAAACGCTCACCTGTTTGTGGCGAGCGGCGCCGCCATGGCGCATGAGTCCAACAAGCTCAGCACGTTCCCGCAGCTCATCGAGGCTATCGATGCCCTGGGTGACACACAGGGTGCCGAGGTCGAGCGCCTGGATCCGCTCTTTGCCACCGACGAGGACTTCGCCGAGTTCAAAACCCGCCACGACCAGGAAGTCGTCCCCAAGGGCAAGCTCGACGGCTACACCGGCCGCGTGTTCATTGGCATCGACGCCGGTTCCACCACCATGAAGGCCGCGCTCGTAGGCGAGGACGGCCAGCTGCTGCATACCTGGTATGGCAACAACAACGGCGACATCCTGGGTACGGCCAAGGTCATCATGGCCGATTTCTACAACCACATCCCCGCCGGCTGCACCATCGGCCACGTGACCACCACGGGCTACGGCGAGGCGCTGCTCATCGAGGCTCTCAAGGCCGATTCCGGCGAGATCGAGACCGTCGCGCACCTGCGCGGCGCCAAGGCATTCCTGCCCGGCGTCGAGTTCATTCTGGACATCGGCGGCCAGGACATGAAGTGCCTGCGCGTCAAGGACGGCGTTATCGAGCACATCATGCTCAACGAGGCCTGCTCGTCGGGTTGCGGTAGCTTTATCGAGAGCTTCGCCGTCTCTATGAACATGGACGTGCGCGCGTTCGCCGATGCCGCCATCCATGCCAAGGCCCCGGTCGATTTGGGCAGCCGCTGCACGGTCTTTATGAACTCGCGCGTCAAGCAGGCGCAAAAGGAAGGCGCCACGGTGGGCGACATCGCGGCCGGCCTGTCCTATTCCGTCATCAAGAATGCCCTGTTCAAGGTTATTAAGCTGCGCGACCCCAAGGAGATTGGCAGCCAAGTGATCGTCCAGGGCGGCACCTTTATGTCCGACGCCACGCTGCGTGCGTTTGAGCAGCTCACCGGCGTGCATGCCGTGCGCCCAGACATCGCCGGCTGCATGGGCGCCTATGGTGCGGCCCTGCTCGCCCGCGATCGCGCCGGCGCGAACGGCACCTCGACCATCCTTTCGGCTGAGGACATCGCGCACCTCACCGTGACGCAAAAGCATGTCCGCTGCGGCCGTTGCTCCAACAACTGCCAGCTTACCGTCAACGACTTTGGCGGTGGCAGGCGCTTCATTACCGGCAACCGCTGCGAGAAGGGCGCCGGCCACAAAAAGCAGAAGACCGAGGCCCCCAACCTCTTCAAAAAGAAAAACGAGCTGCTCTTTAACCGCGAGGTCCTGAGCCCCGACGAGGCCCCGCGCGGCACCGTGGGTATTCCGCGCGCGCTCAACATGTACGAGAACTACCCCTTCTGGCACGCGTTCTTTACGCGCCTGGGCTTTAGCGTGCAGCTGTCCGACCAGTCGAGCAAGAAGACCTACCAGGCGGGCATCGAGTCCATGCCGTCCGAGAGCGTATGCTATCCGGCCAAGATGAGCCATGGCCACGTGATGAACCTCATCGACCGTGACGTCGACTTTATCTGGATGCCGTGCGTGCGTTGGGAGCGCAAGGAGGATCCGACGGCTGGCAACTGCTATAACTGCCCCATCGTCATGAGCTACCCCACGGCGCTGGCGCTCAATATTGACGAGATCCGCGAGCAGAACATCGAGTTCCTGTATCCGTTTGTGCCGTATCACGACAAGACCGAGCTCAAGCGTCGCCTGTACCAGGTGCTCGCCGTCGACCGTGTGGCCGATGCTGAGGCCGGTCGCGGTCGCGTGCGCGGTCCTAAAATCACGCGCTCCGAGGTTGATGCCGCCGTCAACGCTGCTTTTGAGGCCGACGCGCGCTTCCACGAGGATATCCAGACCATGGGCGAGGAGGCTCTCAAGTGGGTCGAGGACCACGGCGGTCACGGCATCGTGCTCGCCGGTCGTCCCTACCATAACGACCCCGAGATCAACCATGCCCTGCCCGAGCTTATCTCGAGCTTTGGCTTTGCGGTCTTTACCGAGGATTCGCTCGCGCATCTGGTGAAGCCCGAGCGCCCGATCCGCGTCGTCGATCAGTGGATGTATCACAGCCGCCTGTACGCCGTCGCCCGTTTTGTGACGATGCGCAACGACCTGGACCTGATCCAGCTCAATTCCTTCGGCTGCGGCCTGGACGCTCTGACCACTGATCAGGTGCAGGAGATCCTGGAGGCCAGCGGCAAGATTTACACCGTGCTCAAGATTGACGAGGTGTCCAACTTGGGCGCCGCGCGTATCCGTATTCGCTCGCTCATGGCGGCGCTCAAGGACCAGGAGGCCGAGCGCTTGGCCGAGGCTACGGCCGCGGGCGAGACTTACGAGCAGGGCGATGCCGCGCCGGTGGCGCCCTCCACGGATGCCCCCGCGTTCGCGAGCCGTAAGTACACGTTCGAGGCGCAGCGCGAGAGTGCTTCGACCGCGTGGCCCAAGGTGCCCTTTACCGAGCAGATGCGCGAGGAGGGCTACACCATCCTGTGCCCGCAGATGGCGCCGATCCACTTTGACCTGGTCAAAGAGGTGTTCCGTGGTGCTGGCTACAACTTGGAGCTGCTGCCCTCGACCGATCACGATGCCGTCGAGGCCGGCCTGCGCTATGTGAACAATGATATTTGCTATCCGTCGATCCTGGTAACGGGCCAGATTATGGAGGCCATCGAGAGCGGTCGATACGACCTGTCCAAGACAGCCGTGGTTATCAGCCAGACCGGCGGCGGCTGCCGTGCCACCAACTACATCGCACTCATCCGCAAGGCCCTGCGCGAGAGCGGCCACCCCGAGATCCCGGTGATCTCGCTTTCGGCCGTGGCGCTGGGCGAGGACAACCCTGGCTTTAAGATTACGCCGGCGCTGCTTAAGCAGGCAGTCTACGCGGTGCTCTTTGGCGACGTGATGATGCAGATGCTCTATCGCTGCCGCCCGTACGAGGCTACGCCCGGTGCCGCCAACGCGCTCTACGAGGAGTACATGGCGCGCGCTCGCAAGCTGGCGCCCAAGTTTAACCGCCACAACTACACCAAGCTGTGCCGCGAGGCCATCCGCGCGTTCGACACCATGCCGCTCGTGGGCGAGGGTACCAAGCCGCGCGTGGGCGTGGTCGGCGAGATCCTGGTCAAGTTCCATCCCACAGCCAACAACCACGTGGTCGATGTCATCGAGCGCGAGGGCTGCGAGGCCGTGGTGCCGGGTCTGCTCGACTTTTTCCTGTACTCCATGAGCAACGCCGAGCTGCAGAAGGACGAGTTGGGAAGCTCCGCTACCACGCGCGCTGGTATGCAGGCGCTCATCAAGCTCGTGGACTGGATGCGCACGCCGGTGGAGGAGATGCTCGAGAAGTCCCGCCGCTTCGAGGCGCCCGAGCGCATCGGCACCATGGCCGACAAGGCCCGCACGGTGCTTTCGGTGTGCAACAACATGGGCGAGGGCTGGCTGCTCACGGCCGAGATGCTCGACCTGATCGATCATGGCGCACCCAATATCATCTGCACGCAGCCCTTCGCGTGCCTGCCCAATCACGTGGTGGGCAAGGCCGTGATTAAGGAGCTGCGCCGCCAGCATCCCGAGAGCAACATCGTTGCGGTGGACTATGATCCTGGTGCGTCCGAGGTCAACCAGCTCAACCGTATTAAGCTCATGATCAGCGTGGCCAAGGAAAACATGCGCGCCGGCAAGGGCTTTAAGCTTGAGAAGGTGGCGCCGCTCGCGATGGACGAGGTCACCGGCCAGATGCGTGCCCACGACGGCTGCGTGAGCTGCGGTTCGGTCGATGAGAGCGCCGTGGCGTCGGTCGCTGAGCGCCTGGGACGCGGTGTGAAGTAGCTAAATTATTCCGACGCTAACAGCGGCTTGCCGAAATAACGTGTGAGGCGCGGTGGCGGCCATCTGGCTGTCGCCGCGCCATCTTTCTCTGGCTTGGTCTGGGGCGGTGCAGACAATGAATGGTGCGGTCAGTGCTCGGCTCAACCCGCTGAGAAGGTGGGGCTGAGCCATTTATTTCGGAAGTGGGGCACAGGCTTGCGGGTGGTGAGTGGGTCACTGATTTGGCTAGAGTCTGTCAGGCCCTCGTTGTTTTCTCTCGGAATACTTCAAAAAACATGGGCTGACCCACGCTTCTGTTCTGGCGGAATACGTTGCTGCTTTGCATGGAATTAGCATGCCCGTCATATTCAGCTGGAAAGGTCTCCTCTTTCAGCGCTTTTTAAACATCGAGAGAGCTGGCGTGCCTCAAGTTGAATGCAGCTTATCGCGTGATGAGTCTGCGCTTGGCTATCGTTTGAATTTGAAACGCAGTAAAAAGGGATTGATATTCTGTCTTGTTCGCCTAGGCAAACGATTTTTGCTGGATAGCCTATCCTGATTTGAGACGCTTGTGAGGCTATGGTCAGAATAATCCCATGCTTATGAACCAGAAAATCGGACAAATTTTGCTGGTCTGCTAAGTTAATATTCTCGTAGGAAGGGGAAAGGCCCAGATGGTTAAATACTGAATTTATTCTCTTTCGACAATATCGAATGTCACAGGTGTTTGCAATTGGATATCGAGCCACCGCGTTTAGATTTACCGTTGCGCGACTAGCTAATGGGTGACTGCTTTCAACTAAGAGGTTGACTTCGGCATTCAATAAAAAATGTGATTCAAAAAGATTGGTGTCTACTTGTCCAGCGACAATTGCAATGTCGATTTGTCTGTCAAGTAGAAGGGATAAACACGTTCCGCCGTCGTCATATCTGGAAACAGTAAACTTACCGCCCTTATACTTTTTCGAAAGCCTGTTCAGTGTGGGCTGGTTGAACCAGCTTGCGAGTATTGGTGCTAGTCCGACTGCAACGCGTGTCAAACGTGTCTGGGTTATTTTTATCTTTTCACGCGTGATTTGCGCATACGCTTGAATTCCCTCAACTGAAGCTAGTGCATCTAATGCTATAGGAAGGATTTCCTCTCCATAGTTTGTTAGATGTAGAATACTGCCTCTTTTTTCGAACAGCTTCAGACCAAGTTCAGATTCCAATGCTCGAATGCCTTTTGAAACAGCTTGCGGCGAAACGCTTAATATAGTTGCTGCATCCGAGTAATTCTGATAATCAAATACCTTTATGAAATACTGCAGCTGAACAACATTCACCAGAATTTCCTTCGGTTGAATTTTTAATCGGTCTAAGTGTAAATTAAATAATGTTAAACAAGGCAAACAAATTGTTTCATCTAGTACAAAAAGTTATCAAACAGCTTTTGACTTTTTGACCAAAGTATAACTAGGCCTAGAACGAGAAAGGAGCCATTGTGGATTGGATACAGCCAACTCAAACACCTAACGATATTGCTCTGCTATCAAGTTGGTGTCCTTGTCAGGGCGCAAAATGTCAAGGGCGCTGTAATCCCTGGGGGATGTGTGCCGTGTACACGGGCGGGAATTGCCGCGCATTTCAATATTGCGGCATACACGTTAGCTAGGAGCTCCGATGGAATATATTCAAAAGCCAGTGAATACTCAGATGCCTGCTTCGTCTCGAGATATTTCTACGTGTGTGTCCTGTGCAGCACATATTTGTTGGAGTTATTCAGGGGGAGGACCGTGTGGCCTGAGGATCTGCATTACCAAATTTTGTGGCTGGAATTACTCCTAATGGCAGGTTGAAATATTGAAATATGCAACGGAGTAGAAATGAAACAGTCTCGCTTTAATGTAATCGATAAAGGGAATCAACCTACGCTGGCATATAACTCGTACTCTGGTGCAATCGTTGCGTTGGATGCAGAATACGAAAAGGGGCTTTTTGAGAATGGAGCTAATTGCCCTTCGGAAATTGTCGATAATTTGACGAACGCGGGGTTGTTGGTTCCCGACGGACTTGACGAGATCGAACATTTAAAAGAGATATCGTTGGCCTGTCGCATGCAATCAAAATCACTTTCATTTACGGTAGCCCCGACATTGAATTGTAACTTCAGATGTCCGTATTGTTATGAGAACGGCAAGCGTTATGGCTCAATGAGCGACCGATGCGTCGATCAGGTAATAAAGCATATCAATGGCATGGTTATAGACAATCAGGCAGAAAGTTTGCAGATTGCCTGGTATGGCGGCGAGCCTTTATTGGCGATTGAGACGGTGGAGAAGATTACGCGCGGAATCCGAAGTGATGAAATCTTATTTAACGCCAGCATGGTGACCAATGGCTATTTCTTAGATGGGAAAACGGCGGAGTTGCTTGCAAAAAATGGGGTTACGCACGTTCAGGTAACTGTCGATGGTCCGCCTGAGATACACAATCGAAGAAGATGTCTTCCTTCTGGCGGCGATACGTTCAACCGTATTATTGATAACGTAAAAAGGGCTAGTGCGTACTTTGATGTCATCTTAAGAGTCAATGTTGATCCGTCGAACGGTGATCAGATTGATCGTTTGGTTGATTCGCTTGATCGTAAAGGTCTTCGTAATAAAGTAAAACTATATTTAGCGGCAGTAGATGATATAAATGGGACGTGCGCTAACTCTCCATGCTATTCAGAGGATGAATTTGCTTCGATTGAAGCATCCTGTCTGTCTCGCTACAAAATGACAGGGTACATGGATCCATTTCTTCCAGGCTTTAATCCGACCATATGCGGAGCCGTCAATAAATATTCAGAAGTTATTGGACCAGACGGTTCCTTATATAAATGCTGGAATGAAATAGGATATTCCGACAGAAGCTATGGGAGCATCTTTGAAAATGTAACGAGTAGCGCATCCGAAGTTTCCATATGGAATGCTTACGACTTTTGTTCAGATTCAGAATGCCTTAACTGCTCACTTCTTCCTATGTGCATGGGTGGCTGTCCCTTCACCAGGCTGTATGAAAATAAGACAAGCTGTGTATCCGCAAGAAAGAACTGTATAAAAGTAATGAGGGCGGCCTATGATCTCAAACATAAGAAGTGATGCGGATTCAACGGCGATCTTCGACTATCTGCCATATTTCAGACTTGGGTTTTCTTCCCAATTGCTTCTGGTTATAGCCTTTACGTTGTGCTTAATAATATCTGGAATGATGGCCTCTGTATCCCCGCTGCTCACGAGCGCTCTGGTTGATAATATATCTAAAAAAGCTCCTTATGGTGCTATTATGATTGACAGTGCGTTAATTGGTTTCGCGGCATTAATCGATATTGTTGTCAGCTATTTAAGCACCCTTCTTTCAATGCGGATAACGACCGTGGCTGCATTCTCGATTGCTCGAAGGAAAATCGATGAGCTCGTGCGGATGCCTTTTGAGTTGTTTTTTGAGCAGGAGTCTGCTGAAAAAACTCAACAGATTTGTTCAGATGCCAATACTGTGGCGTCCTTCGGATTGTCGATGCTCCAGACGGTACTCCTTGCGATTGTCCAGCTAGGTATCAGTTTATTTTTTCTCTATGGATGTTCCACAGCGCTCTTTTGGGTTTCCGTGACATTTTGCATCTTGTATGCAATTGCATATGCTTCATTTAAAAAACCGCTTTTTGTTTCAGGTCTGACCTTTAAGGAAGAGCAGTCCCTGTATTTCGGAAAAGTGGAGTCCCTACTTGCGCATCAGAGATTTTTGTATGTTAATGCGCTGTTCGAAAGAGCATTGAAATCCATAGATAGCTATTTTTCGTCTTTGCTGCACGCCGGAGTCGCCTATCAAAGTGTCATTTCGAAATTTCAGGCAACTGATTCCTTTGCTGCGGCTGCGTCCCAGGTGACCATTCTTTTGATTTCGGCTTTTTATGTAATGCATGGAAGCATGAGTGTAGGCCAACTTGTTGCTGTTTCGAGCTACATGGCTTTAATGCTATCTGCCGTGAGGTCAATCTACGGTATAGGTAGCAGCGCACAAGACTGCTTCTCATCGATATCCCGTCTAAATGCCTCTAAATTGCCTTCGGCTGCTGCTGGAGAGGAGCTCTTGGAGATCGATTACATCGAACTGCATAATTTCGGCTTTACATTAAATGGAAAGTGTCTCTACAGCAACTTGAATGTCAGGTTTGAAAAAGGAAAGCTCTATGCTCTTGTAGGGATTAATGGCTCGGGCAAAACGACCCTTGCGTACTTATTGATGGGTTGTTTCAATTCGGATTACGTTGGAACTATTTCCTACAACGGTAAGGCCCAAGAAGAAATCAACTGTGAGCTCCTTAGGCAGAAGCTAGTTTCGTTTGCTGAACAAACTCCGATATCAGTAAAGGATATTCTTTGCGATAGAAACTTTCCTTCTATCGAAAGGAAGAGGTGCGGAGGAATGTCTCCCGGGGAACTGGAACAACTGGAAATTAGGCGGGTCTTAGAAAAGAAGGCAGACGTCTATTTATTCGATGAGCCAACAGCATCACTCGATATTGCTCATAAAGAAGCTCTGATAAAAGCTATGAAGGAAATGCGAAAGCACAAGATTGTCATTGCAATTACACACGATATGGACCTAATAGATGCTAGTGATGAGGTGGTAGAGCTTGGGAAAAGCGACTGAAATAATGCGCCTGGGGGCACGTTATCTACTGGGCACGATGGTTGCTAGCGTGCCGTGGGCTATTTGGGTTATTGCAAAAGGATCCCCCGCTTGGCTGTGCTCTACAGGGGCGCTCTTTTGTGCGTTGGTAGTCTATCTTTTTGCAACTCGGGGCGCTGTTTCTTGTGATAAGCCCAAACGGCGTGGGATTCTTTTGGGATGGCAGTTCATTTTCATCGTATTTATTATTATGGCCTTTATGCTCGATATAGGTGGAAAATCAATATCCAGATGGGTATTGGTCTGTTCGGTTTCAGTTTTGCATGAGCTGTTATTTAGGTACGTATTTTTATTTGAATACACAATCGTCGGAATAGTTCGGCCGTTTTGCATAAGGGCATTTATACAGTCGATGCTATGGTCATTGCTTCTCGTGACTCAACAGTGTTTAATCGGGGCACCCACAAATTACATCATTGCAATGATGGGGGGCTATCTTTTTTTGGGCCTTATTTTTGCGCTGCTCGTGCGAAAAACAGGGACAGTGTGTCCGTCTCTTTTAGCCATGATGTCTCTGGATTTTATCAACATCCTAGCTCTTTGAGTTACGGACAAAATCTTCAAAATCTTCAGGTGTTGGCACCATGGCAGATAAAGCCCGCACGGTGCTTTCGGTATGCAATAACATGGGCGAGGGCTGGCTGCTCACGGCCGAGATGCTCGACCTAATCGATCACGGTGCGCCCAACATCATCTGCACGCAGCCCTTCGCCTGCCTGCGATTCGGTTAGCGAGGATGCCGTGGCATCGGTCGCCGAGCGTCTGGGGGCGGCATTAAGAAGTAACATGCCTGCTTTAGGCTGGTATGAGAAAAACGGGTGGCAGCCATACC
>CABUDI010000027.1 GCA_902490305.1 uncultured Collinsella sp. | reverse complement strand
TCACGACGGAGGCCACATTAAGTGGCCTCCTGTTCGTGCGGAACTCGCGATAAACCTAAGCCGGTGTCCCCACTCTCCCGGGGCCTGCGGCTACTTGGTTGTCGCATGCGGCTCGCTTTTCGGAACAGGGCTGATAATTCTAGATGCAAGGCGCTCTTGGTCGTTATGGGCCTGGGGCGTCTGTCTTATATAGGTAGATTCCTTGCGGGTTCGAATCCCTCCGCTTGCCCACAAGAAAGCGCTCCAGGTTCATAAGGGCCTGGAGCGCTGTGTTCTTAAGGGCTGGGACGGAGGGATTCGAACCCCCAACAGCCGGCACCAAAAACCGGAGTTCTACCGTTGAACTACGTCCCAATGTGTGGTGTTGCCCAAAAGCAACTCGTTTAGTTTACCTAATCTGCGAGGGCATCGCAAACGCCGTCGAGCAGGCGTACGGCGAGTGTCTGCGCGTCGCTGGCCGTGAAAGTGCCGTTGTAGCGCGTCATGCCCGTGAGCTCAATGCGAATGCGAGCCGGCTTCTGCTGCGCGGCGACATTGGCAGTGCGGATGCGCTGGGCCAGGTTGTGGCACTCGGCGAGGGCAATCGTGGCGCGCGGTGCGGCGTCGGCGGGCAGCTCGTCGCTTGCGATCTCGAGCACCAGGTCAACGTCGGTTGGGACCTCGGAGTCGCAGAGCATCATGCCGCTGTTGTCGGTCGTTGCCGTGGCGATATTCCACATGCGCGACGCAACGCTGCGTGCGATGGGGTCCTCGCCGATAACGGCAATCTGGAAGCGCTCGAGCACGTTGGCGGCGCGAGCAAAACCGATACGGGACTCGGCTTCGGTGACCGAGGGCTTGCCCTCCCACACATGGTGCAGGCGGTTGATGTAGGCGTAGGTGTCCTGGAAGGCCATGCCGTCGGCAAACAGGCCGACATTTTCCTGGAACTGCTGCAGGGCGGCCTCGGTATGCGGGCCAAAGTAGCCGTCGTCTTCGCCACAGGCAAAGCCCAAAACGTTGAGAGCGCGCTGCAGGGCCTGCACATCGGCGCCATGGAAATTGGGCATGCGCAGATAGAGGGTGCGGTCGCCCAGCTTATACGAAGCGTCTACAAGGGCGCTCCAACAGGGGATATCGACGGCATGACCGGCAGCAAGGCCGCTGTCGAGCCTGAAGGTGCTGACGGCCTGCTCAGTGGTGGCTCCAAAGTACTTGTCGGTGACTTCGGCGGCATCAATCGTGTAGCCGAGCTGCAGGAGACGAGACTGCACGTCCTCGACGGCTGCTCCCTGCATGCCCGTTGTAATAGGTTCCATGAACGAACCCCTTTCGGCGTACCATTCGTACTATTTGAGCGTGTGTCGGATAGACAACGCAAAGGGATGCATAAACATGCACTCAACAGTGTAGCAAGTTGTACCCAAATACGCTGCTGACAGGTTTTATAACCCCCGCTAGTTAAGGCGCTCCACAAAGAAATCTGCCATGGAGTCGAACAGCTCGCGTGCGTGCGGATCAAGCTCAACGTTCTCGATGGCCGCTTTCGCCTTGGCGGTCAGATTGAGCGCGTAGTTGTGGGCGTAATCGATAGAGCCGGTCTGCTGGAAGATCTCCACGGCACGTGCAAGTTGCGCGGGGTCCTCGGTGCCCGAGGAAAGGATTGCCTCGACCTCGTCGTGATAACGCTCGTCTGACAGGGCGTGCACGGCGACGAGGGTGCGCTTACCCTCGGTGATATCGGTGCGGAAGTCCTTGTTGGCGGCCTCTTTGGTGCCGATCAAGTTGAGCAGGTCGTCTTGAATTTGGAAGGCAAGGCCCGTGTGCAGGCCAAAGGCGCGCAGCGCCTCAATTTGCTCCTCGCTGCCTCCGCCAATGATGGCTCCGGTGGCAAGCGGCGTGGCTCCGCTGTAGTACGCGGTCTTGTGCGTCGCCATGTCCAGATAATCGTCGACCGAGATGTCGAAGCGTGCGTCACGGACCCAGCCCAAGTCGAGCGCCTGGCCCTCGATGGTGCGAACGATCATCTCGGTGAGCTCGTGGAGCACGCGCAGTTTCACGTCGGACTCCAGCGTGGGGTCGTCGAGAACCGTCTTGGTGACCATGGTGAGCGCCAGGTCACCGCAGTTGATGGCAAGGCCGGTGCCCTCGGTAAGGTGCATGCAGGGCTTGCCGCGACGAATCTGCCCGTTGTCGGCGATGTCGTCGTGGATGAGTGCGCCCGACTGAAAGTGCTCGATGGCCGCCGCGGCGCTGCGGGCGCTCTCAAAGCTGCCGCCTACCGCGGTGGCGGCGAGCATGCAGATGAGCGGGCGGTGGCGCTTGCCGGCGTTGGCCGTAAAAGCCGAGAGCGGCGCGTACAGGTAGCGCTCGATATCGGCAGAGGTCGCCTGTCCGTCAAAGAACGTGGCCAGATAGTCGTTGATCTGGTCAAAGTGCTGGGCTAAAAAGCTGGTAAACGGACTGGACACGGGTTCTCGCATTCTTTCTTAGGTTGCATCGTTGCGGTGTGCAGACAACATATTGCCACATTAGGGCGTCGAGCGCGGCGGTTGAAGAAGATTGAGTCTTGCGGCCACAAACGCGGCAAGGGGCTCGGCTAGATAAGCCCAAAGTGTTCGAGCGCGGTGACGACGCCGTCGTGGTCAAAGCTGTCGGTTACGTAGTCGGCCTTTTCCTTGAGAAAGTCCGGCGCGTTGCCCATGGCGATGCCAACATCGACCGCCTCCATGAGGGCGATGTCGTTGCTCGCGTCGCCAATGCCGTACACGGTGCCGTGATCTGGCCCCAGGGCGTCAAGCACGGCACTGATTCCGGCTCGTTTGGTGCACTCACGCGGCGAGATTTCTGTGACCTCGAGCTCGAGCTCGTTGAGACAGAGCAGAGGTCCAAGCTCTTCATCTTGGGCGATGCGGTTGGCAAGTGGTGTGGACATAAGAATTTTATAGGCGTTGTAGTGCTCAAGTTGCGTGACGGCGTCGCCCACGGTGCGTGCGTATCCGTACGTCTCGGGGGCATCTGCACTCATGCGCACCACGCGATCGATGCCCTCAAAGCGAATGACCTCACCCGATTGCTCGAGATAGGGGGCAAGGCGCTGTAGCAGACCAGGGTTTATGGCTGCATTTCGCACAATGCGCCCCTCGAGTTCGGCGTAACCGCCCGCGAGACACACGACGCCCGTCCACGGCAGCTCGAGCAGCTTAGGATGGATGCAGCTGAGGGTGCGCCCCGTGCAGATAAAGGCCTTGTTGCCGTTGGCGACAAATGCGCGAATTGCCTGCGAAACCGCCTCGTTGGGATAGGGGGAGAGGTCCCGCTCGTCTTCGGGAAGGTCTTGGGCGAGCCTGGGGTCTTGCCACGCGAGCGTGCCGTCAATGTCGAAGAAGCAGATATCGCCGTGCTTGTGGGTTGGGCTGGCGGCAGGGGAGGCCGAGGTGGTGGGCACAAATCCCGGCTCGAGGCCCATGATCTGGTCAAAATGCTCTTTAACGCGGGGAACGGAGATGCCGATGATCACCTGGGCGGTCTTGCCCGTAATGATGAGGCCCTTGGCACCCGCTGCGACGAAGGTCGCGTTGTCCGCGACGATGGAAGGGTCCACGACTTCGACGCGCAGGCGCGTGGCGCAGTTGGTTGCGCCCACAATGTTGGAGACGCCGCCCAGAAGCATTACAACCTGCTCGGCGAGCAGATGATCTTGTGATGCCTGGCCGCCGGAAGCGCTGTTTTCGGATGAGCGCCTTTCGTCAACGTCGTCTCCCGTCAAGCGCGAGAGCGCAGTGTTGCTGGCGATATGGTCCTCACGTCCTGGGGTTTTAAGGTCAAAGGTCAGAATAAGACCTCGAAAACTCAGAAAGAAGATGGCGCTAAAGATGAGTCCGATTTCGAGCGCCAAAAGATAGGAACCGGCATGCGTCCGCATGAGCGGGATAAAGTTGAAGGCAGCCATTTCCATAAAGCCACCCGAGAAGATGCCGACGACGCCAAAGAAGTTCATAGCCATGGCGAGGCAAGACGAGAGGACGGCGTAGAGCAAAAAGAGCCCGGGGTGGGTGAACATAAAGAGAAACTCGAGCGGTTCGGTGACGCCGCAGACCACTGAGGCAACAATGGCGGGAACCAGGATGACCTTGAGGCCAGCGCGGCGCTCGGGCTTTGCGGTGGAGTAGAACGCAGCCGCGATGGCGGGAAGGCCAAAGAGCTTGACCCAGCCGGTGGCGGTGAAACCGGCCCACGGCGCAAGCTCATTAAGGGGGCGCGTGCTGTGGGAGAGGATGGGCAACAAATTGGTCCACGTGGCGTAGATGCCGTCGTTAATGACCAGGTTATCGTAGTAGATCGGCATGTAGAGCAGGTGGTGCAGCCCCATGGGCTCGAGTGCTCGTTCTAAAAAGACAAAGATGCCCACGCCGAAGGGGCCGACGCCCGCAAATGCATGGCGCAGCGTCTCAGTCACTGCGTATACGGAAGGCACGATGGCGGCCGAAACGACGGCAAGGGCGAACACGGCAAAAAAGCTGATGAGGTAGACCAGCGAGGAACCCGAGAAGGTGCCGAGCCAATCGGGAACCTTGGCATCGTAGAAGCGGTCATGGATGGCGACGACGGTTGCCGATACCGCTAGCGGGCCGATAATGCCGGTGTCGAGGGTCTTGATGCCGTCGATGATGGTAATGCCGCTGGCGGGGGTCAAAGACGACGGGTACTTAAGTCCAAGGTTGTCTCCGCTCAGCCTGATGATCTCGCTCAAAAAGAAGCAATAGGCAAAATAGGCCACGAGCGCCTCGAGGCAACAACGTGCCGGTTGCTTTTGGGCAAGGCCGATGGGCAGCGCTACGGCAAAAAGGAGCGGAAGTCGTTTAAAGACCGTCCACGAGCCGCGCTGGATGATAGTCCAAAAAACGTACCAAGGGGTTCCGTATACGGCGAGGTCGCCGACGATATCCGCAGACGTTGCGAGGGCGGAGACGCCGACCATAAGACCCGATATGGAAAACAACATGGCGGGCGCGAACATTGCCCCGCCAAAGCGTTGGATTTTTTGCAGCATGTTCTGCCTCCCGAATATCGAGGCGCGTTGCGCGTGGTGAAACGTTTAAACAATGGATTCATTGTAGAGGACCAGACGATTGTCGTACCGGCAGTTTTGAGCGAAACCGGTTTGGGTGCGACAGAAACCGTCAACGGTTAAATCTTGTCGCTTTGCCGATAATCGGTTTAAACAACTTTAAGAAATGCTATCGTGCCTAGCCATACATATTCATTAGAGGTGAAGTCATGCCAAAAGCGATTTACGAAGGAATCTACCGCGAGATCCGTTCGCGCATCATTAACGGGACCTATGCGTTTCAGGAGATGCTGCCAACCGAAGCCGAGCTGACCGCGGAATTTGGCTGCACGCGCAATACCGTCCGCCGCGCTTTGAGCATGCTGGCAGACGAGATGTTTGTGCAACCCATACACGGCAAGGGCGTGCGCGTTATTTGGCTCAAGGGCGAAACCGACATGCTGGGCGCACTCGAGGAAGTCGAGTCGTTTGGCGAATTTGCAAAGCGCAACAATGCCGTCGCATCGACCGAGGTCAAGTCTTTTGAACATTTGATTTGCACTGAGCAACTCTCTCGTCGCCTGGGCTTTAAGGTGGGCGAGGAGCTGATTCGTGTAGTGCGTGTCCGAAGCCTCAACGGCAATGCTCGCCAGGTGGACCACGGCTACTTTTTGGAGTCGATCGCCAAGGGTCTGACGCCCGAGATCGCCGCAAAGTCAATTTACGACTATCTGGAGCACAAACGCGGCGTCAAGGTGATGGCGAGTCGCCGTACGGTGAGCGTCGAGCTTGCCAACGATGAGGACTGCAGTTATCTTGACCTCGGCAAATACAACTGCGTTGCCGTCATGGAGAGCCAGTCGTACACCTCGGACGGCATCTTGTTCGAGGTCACGCATGCCCGCACGCATCCCGAGATCTTCCACTACCGCGTCAACTCCAAGCGATAGCCGGCTAGCTCGCAGCCTGACGAGACTCATGCCATCAAAGCGAAAACGCCCGGTCAAACCGACGATACATCGGCTTGACCGGGCGTTTTCTCTGCATTCGATAACAAATAATTGTTTATACAAAACTTGTCAAGTATCAAGTTGAAATTACCGTTCACCGAAGTTTTTCTACCGCTCTAGTAATACTTGTTCAAACAAGTAGCCAAATAGCGTATCGTAAAAATCAGCAAAAGGGGCAAAGTCCCCGAGCCAATCTCCGAAGGCGGCGGCAAAGTGTGCCGCCACGGTGTGAAAGGGTGGATTGTAATGAAGAACGAAATGAGCAGAAGGCAGTTCCTGGGCTTTGCTGGTTCCGCGGCTGCGGTTCTTGGTCTGGGTCTCGTGGGCTGCGGTGGCTCCGCCGGCTCCGGCTCCTCTGCTTCTGGTGACGCTGCCGAGGTCTACTTCCTCCAATTTAAGCCCGAGGTCGACAAGGAGTGGAAGGAGATCGCCAAGGCGTACAAGGAGGAGAAGGGCGTCGAGGTCAAGATCGTGACCGCCGCCTCCAACACCTACGAGGAGAAGCTCAAGTCCGAGATGTCCAAGAGCTCCGCTCCGACCCTGTTCCAGGTCAACGGCCCTACCGGTCTTAAGAACTGGAAGGATTACTGCGCCGACCTGTCCGATACCAAGCTCCGCGGTGAGCTCATTGACGACTCCCTGGCTCTGCAGTCCGATGGCAAGGATCTGGGTATCGACTGGGTCCAGGAGAGCTACGGCATCATCTACAACAAGCAGCTGCTCGAGAAGGCTGGCTACAAGGCCGAGGACATCAACTCCTTCGACAAGCTGAAGGCTTGTGCTGACGACATCCAGGCCCGCAAGGACGAGCTTGGCGTTGAGGGTGCCTTCACTTCTGCCGGCATGGATGACTCCTCCAGCTGGCGCTACACCACCCACCTCGCCAACCTCCCGCTCTACTACGAGTTCGAGAAGGAGCACAACCAGGAGGACGACGAGATCAAGGGCGAGTATCTCGACAACTTCAAGCAGATTTTCGACCTGTACATCACCGACTCCACCTGCGATCCTTCGCAGCTTGCCTCCAAGACCGGCGACGACGCCACCAACGAGTTCGCAACCGGCAAGGCCGTCTTCTATCAGAACGGCTCTTGGGCATACGCTGACCTCACCAAGGCCGGTATGACCGACGACCAGCTCGGCATGCTGCCGATCTACATCGGCGTCGACGGCGAGGAGAACCAGGGCCTGTGCTCCGGCGGCGAGAACTACTGGTGCGTGAGCTCCCAGGCTTCCGAGGATGCTCAGAAGGCCACCGAGGACTTCATGTACTGGTGCGTCACCGCTGACACCCCGACCAGCATCATCGCCGACAAGATGGGTCTGACCGCTCCGTTCAAGAGCGCCAAGGAGACCACCAACGTCTTCTCGCAGCAGGCCGTTGCCATGGCCAAGGACGGCAAGAAGACCGTCGCTTGGGACTTCGTCTACATCCCCTCTGAGGAGTGGAAGAAGAACCTCAAGCAGGCTCTGATCGCCTACGCTGCCGACAACACCAAGTGGGACGGCGTCAAGAACGCCTTCGTCGATGGCTGGAAGACCGAGAAGGCTGCTTCCGAGTAAGCAGTTGCTGCCCAAGCTATCTGATTAGCGACAGGGGGCGGGCAGACGTTGGTTTGCCCGCCCCCTGCATATTGAAAGGACCCTTTTATGGGCAAAGCACTCAAGCGCTGGTGGCCGCTCTTTATGCTGCCCACGTGCCTGGCGTTTATGATCGGGTTCGTGATCCCTTTTATCCAGGGCTTCTATCTCTCGTTCTGCCAGTTTATTACCATTAACAACGCGCACTTTGTCGGTATCGCGAACTACGTGCGCGCGCTGTCCGATCCGCAGTTTGCCACGTCGTTCTTCTTTACCGTGGCGTTTGCCTTCCTGTCGACGGTGCTCATCAACGTGATCGCCCTGGCAATTGCGCAGGCGCTCACCCGCAAGGCGCTCAAAGGCACCAACATCTTCCGTACGATTTTCTTTATGCCTAACCTGATCGGCGGCATCGTGCTGGGCTACATCTGGCAGATTCTGATCAACTGCCTGCTCTCCAACGTGGGCGCCCAGCTCATTGCCCTTAACTCCGCTGCCGGCTTCTGGGGCCTTATCATCCTGACCCTGTGGCAGCAGGTCGGCTACATGATGATCATCTACATCGCTGGTCTGCAGTCCATTCCGTCCGACTACATCGAGGCCGCCAAGGTCGACGGTGCCACGGCATGGCAGACGTTTTGGAAGGTTAAGATCCCTAACCTGATGCCGACCATCACCATTTGCCTGTTCCTGTCCATCACCAATGGCTTTAAGCTGTTCGACCAGAACCTCGCCCTTACCGGCGGCGCCCCCGCGCACTCCACCGAGATGCTCGCCCTGAACATCTACAACACGTTCTATTCTCGTGCCGGTATCGCATGGCAGGGCATTGGCCAGGCCAAGGCAGTCATCTTCTGCATCCTGGTCGTAGCCATCTCCATGATTCAGCTTAAGGCCACGAGGTCCAAGGAGGTGCAGCAGTAATGAAACGCGATAAGGTTATCAACCGCGCGCTCTCAATCTTCTTTACGATTCTGTCGCTCGCGTGGATCTACCCCGTGTTCATGATCGCGCTCAATTCCTTTAAGAAAGCGACCGCAATCAGCACCACCACAGCGTTCGATCTGCTCACGCCCGAGACGTTCAACGGCCTTGCAAACTACTTGCACGCTCTTAACGAGCAGGGCTTTGCCTCGGCATTTATGTACTCGCTCATCATCACGGTCACGTCGGTCGTGCTGATTTTGGTGTGCTGCTCCATGTGCGCTTGGTATGTGGTTCGTGTCAACAACAAGATCTCGAACTTCTTCTATTACCTGTTCGTCTTCTCGATGGTCGTGCCCTTCCAGATGCTCATGTTCACGCTGTCCAATTTGGCGGACCGCATCGGCTTCAACACGCCGTTCAACATCTGCTTTATCTATCTTGGCTTTGGCGCGGGCCTGGCGGTCTTTATGTTCGCCGGCTTTGTAAAGAACATTCCGCTCGAGATCGAAGAGGCGGCCATGATCGACGGCTGCAACCCGGTCCAGGTGTTCTTTAAGATCGTCCTTCCCATCATGAAGCCCACCTATCTTTCGGTCGGCATTCTCGAGACCATGTGGGTCTGGAACGACTATCTGCTGCCCTACCTTACCCTCGACTCCACCAAGTACAAGACCATTCCTATCTTGATCCAGTACTTCCGCGGCGGCTACGGCCACGTCGAGCTCGGTCCCATGATGGCCTGCATCATGATGGTCGTTATCCCCATCGTCATCATGTACATCCTCTGCCAGAAGTACATCATCGACGGCGTGGTGGCAGGTGCCGTCAAGGGCTGATGCCGTAACTGTTTTGCAAGTTTCTGCGGCGCCCCTCAGCGCGGCGCCGCACATCGAAAGGTAAAGACATGGCCGAGATCGTTCTCAAACATGTTCAGAAGGTGTATCCCAACACCGAGTCCAAAAAGAAGGGCTTCTTTGGCAAAAAGAAGAAGACCGAGGAGAAGAAGCACAACCTCAAGGTTACCGAGGACGGCGTGCTCGCGGTGGAGGACTTTAACCTCACCGTGCATGACCAGGAGTTCATCGTTCTCGTTGGCCCCTCTGGCTGCGGCAAGTCCACGACGATGCGCATGGTCGCTGGCTTAGAGGACATCACCTCGGGCGACGTGCTGATTGACGGCAAGCGCGTCAACGACGTGGCACCCAAGGACCGTGACATTGCCATGGTGTTCCAGAGCTATGCTCTGTACCCCAATATGACGGTGTACGAGAACATGGCGTTTACGCTTGAGCTCAAGAAGGTCCCCAAGGACGAGATCGACCGCAAGGTTCGCTCCGCTGCCGAGATCTTGGGTATCACCGAGTACCTCGACCGTAAGCCCAAGGCGCTTTCGGGCGGCCAGCGCCAGCGCGTCGCCATCGGCCGCGCCATCGTGCGAGACCCCAAGGTCTTCCTGATGGACGAGCCGCTGTCCAACCTGGACGCCAAGCTGCGTAACCAGATGCGAGCCGAGCTCATTAAGCTACGTCACGAAATCAAGGGCACCTTCATCTACGTTACTCACGACCAGACCGAGGCCATGACCCTTGGCGACCGCATCGTGGTCATGAAGGACGGCGTTGTCCAGCAGATCGCCACGCCGCAGGAGGTCTTCAACCATCCCGCGAACATCTTCGTCGCCGGCTTCATCGGCGTGCCGCAGATGAACTTCTTCGATGCCCAGCTGGTGCGCTCGGGCAACGGCTTTACCGTCAAGACCGAGGATATGAACGTGGCGCTCGCCCCCGAGACTTGCGCTCAGCTTGCCCTCAACTGGGACGGCGGCGACGTGAAGGAGATTACGGCCGGCGTGCGTCCCGAGCAGATCCTGCTTGCCGACAAGGGCGAGGAGGGCGCGCTCCAGGGTACCGTCGAGGTGACCGAGCTCATGGGCTCGACCGAGCATGTCCACGTGACCGCTCCCGACGGCCAGTTTGTCCTGATTATCCCCGTCGTCGACCTCGAGGCCAAGGGCGCGCTCAAGGCTGGCGACACCATCTGGTTCAAGTTCGAGAAGAACGCGACCCATCTCTTCGATAAGGTCTCTGGCAAGAACCTTATCTAGGCCCGGTGCATCCAGGCCCTCCCTTTGGGCGACTGCGGTATTGCCATCCTTTTGCCGCGGTCACATATAAGGCTCCCCTCCCGTCCACTGGGCGAGAGGGGAGCCTTTCTTTGT
The DNA here is from genome assembly GCA_902490305.1 of uncultured Collinsella sp. Lineage (GTDB taxonomy): Bacteria > Actinomycetota > Coriobacteriia > Coriobacteriales > Coriobacteriaceae > Collinsella. The sequence goes on along the minus strand of CABUDI010000027.1, from coordinate 12,220 downwards.
GTTGGGATTGTCTGACCGGTCGTTTGTCTCGATCTGTAACGGGTAGGGCCGATTTCGGACGTTAGATGTTACAGATCGAGACGGTTCCCTGAGCTGGCCATTTCATCTAAATCTGTAACACCAAAGGTGAATTTCAGCTGCTAGATGTTACAGATTGAGATAAACCCAAGGGGAGGGGCCGGTATGTCTCAATCTGTAACAGCTGGGGCCGTTTTTACCGAGTAGCTGTTACAGATCGAGATTCTTCGGTCGAGTCGGGTTGCAGGGTAACGTGCGGGCACAAAAAACGGAGCCGTGTCGCCACGACTCCGTTTCTCAAGAGGATGGGTAAGGGAAGTGAAATTAGTTCAGGTGCCAGATCTCGTCGTTGTACTGGGAGATGGTGCGGTCGGACGAGAAGGTGCCGGCGTTGGCGATATTGATGAGCGCCTTGCGCATCCAGGCGTCCTGGTCCTCGTAGTCGGCCAACACGCGCTCCTTGGTCTGGATGTACTCCTCAATGTCGAGCAGGGCCATAAACCAGTCCTTGCCCTTGATGTCGTCGTGCAGGCGCTGCAGGCGCTCGGCGTTGCCGGTCGCCATAAAGGCCGGGTTGGTGATGAAGTCCACCAGCAGTTTAATGCCGGGCTTGCGGTAGAGCGCACCGGCGTTGTAGGTGCCGTCGGCGTAGAGCTGCTCAACCTGTTTGGACGAGGCGCCAAAGGTATAGATGTTCTCGTCGCCCACGAGCTCGGCAATCTCCACGTTGGCACCGTCGAGCGTGCACAGGGTTAGGGCGCCGTTGAGCATGAACTTCATGTTGGAGGTGCCGCTCGCCTCCTTGGAAGCCAGGCTGATCTGCTCGGAGATGTCAGCGGCGGGGATCACGCGCTCGGCGGCGGTGACGTTGTAGTTCTCGATCATGACAACCTGCAGGTAGGGAGCCACGTCGGGGTCGTTTGCAATCCACTGCGACAGCGTTAAGATCAGATGGATGATGTCCTGCGCGATAGTGTAGGCAGGCGCCGCCTTGCCGCCAAAAATGATGGTGACGGGGTGCTTAGGTCTGTTGCCGTTCTTGATATCGAGGTACTTCCAGATGATGTAGAGCGCAAGCATCTGCTGGCGCTTGTACTCGTGGATGCGCTTGACCTGGACGTCGATGATGGCGTTGGAGGGAATGGTCACGCCCTGCTCGAGCGCCATGAACTGGCGCATGATGGCCTTGGCCTCGACCTTGGTGGCGGCCAGGCGCTCAAGAACGTCCTTGTCGTCGGCGAACTTGGCGAGTTTGCTCAGATCGCCGGTGCTGCGCCAGTCGGTGCCGATCACATCGTCGAGCAGGCTGGCGAGCGCGGGGTTGGCACCATGGATCCAGCGGCGGAAGGTGATGCCGTTGGTCTTGTTGGAGAACTTCTCGGGATAGATTTCGTAGAACGGATGAAGCTCGGTGTCCTCCAGGATTTTGGTGTGGAGGGCGGCTACACCGTTGATGGAGAAGCCAAAGTGGATGTCCATGTGGGCCATGTGGACGGTGTCGTGCTCGTCGATGATGGCGACGCGCGGGTCATCGTGCTCGGCCTTCGCGACCTCATCGAGCTTGACGATAATGTCGGCGATGGCAGGGGAGACCTTCTGCAGGCTGGCGAGCGGCCACTTCTCGAGCGCCTCGGCAAGAATCGTGTGGTTAGTGTAGGCGACCATGGAGCGTACGATGGTCACGGCCTCGTCAAACTCGATGCCATGCTCGGTGGTGAGCAGGCGGATGAGCTCGGGAATGACCATGGTGGGGTGCGTGTCGTTGATCTGGACCACGGCGTAGTCGGCCAGGTCGTGCAGGCTGCTGCCGCGCTCGATGGCCTCGTCGATCAGGAGCTGGGCGGCGTTGCTCACCATGAAGTACTCCTGATAGATGCGAAGCAGGCGGCCCTGCTCATCGGAATCGTCGGGGTAGAGGAACAAGGTGAGGTTCTTGGCGATCTCGGTCTTGTCGAAGTCGATGGAACTGCCGGGGACCAGGCCGTCGTCGACGCTCGCCAGGTCGAACAGGCGCAGGCGGTTCTTGGTGGGCTGGCCGTAACCGGGCACATCGATGTTGACGAGCTTGGAGGTAACGGCAAAATCGCCGAACTCGACGGTGTAGGAGCGGTCATCGTCGACTAGGATGTCCTGCTCACCGAGCCACTCGTCGGGGATGGCCTTCTGCTGGTTGTCGACAAAGCGCTGACGGAACAGGCCGTAGTGATAGTTGAGGCCCACGCCATCGCCGGTCAAGCCCAGCGTGGCGATGGAATCCAGGAAGCACGCGGCCAGGCGACCCAGGCCGCCGTTGCCGAGCGACGGCTCGACCTCGAATTCCTCGATCTTGTTGAGGTCGTGGCCTGCGGCGGTGAGCTGGTCCTTAACCTCGTCGTAGATGCCGAGGTCGATCATGTTGTTGATGAGCAGCTTGCCGATCAAAAATTCGGCGGAAATGTAATAGAGCTTTTTCTTGCCGTTGTTGAGCGGGCAGGCAGCGGAGCGCTCCTGCACGAGTTTGACCAGCAGCTTGTAAATGCGACGGTCGTCGAGCTGCTCGAGCGAGGTGCCAAAAGACTGCTTGGCGAGTTCCATGAGGTTAATTTGGGGCATGTTTTCTCCTGTGATGGGTTGTTTCATGTCTGCAATTCATGAGAAGCCCGCGCGAGGGGATTGGGGTGGCCTCGCGCGGGAAAAACAAGCGCGTCCGCACGGTGGGGAGGGGTCGGGCGCGGTAGCTCCTATTGAGGAAGCTCGATTTCGGCTTCCGATGGGATGCGGAAGTAGGTCTCGGTCCAGTCGGTGAGTTTGTGCTCGAGCTCGCGGGTGATGGCGCCGTCGAGCATGCGCCAGGTCCAGTTACCGCCCAGTGTGGCGGGGGTGTTGATGCGCGCCTCGTTGCCCAAGTTGAGCAGGTCCTGCATGGTGTAGATGCACGTGTCGCTCACGCTGGCTGCGATGGTTCGGTTGAGCGCGTCGGTGATGGGCTCGCCGGCCTGCTGATGGGTGTACAGGGCTGTCTGCTTGCGCTGACGCGGGGTGGCCGTTCCCTCAAACCAACCGCGCGCCGTCTCGTTATCGTGGGTGCCCACATAGGCGACGGTGTTGGCGATGTAGTTATGCGGCAGGTAGTACGAGTTGGTGCCCTCAAAGGCAAACTGCAGGATCTTCATGCCGGGGAAACCCGAGTTGTCGCGCATGTCGATGACGCCGGGGGTGAGGAAGCCCAGGTCCTCGGCGATGATGGGCAGCGTGTCGAGCTTTTGCTCAAGCGTCTTAAAGAGCTTGAGGCCGGGGCCCTGTGTCCACGAGCCATAGGACGAATCAGGCGAGGAGAACGGAACCTCCCAGTAGGCCTCAAAGCCGCGGAAGTGGTCCAGGCGGATAACGTCGTACATGCCCAGGGCGGCGCGGATGCGGCCCTCCCACCACGAAAAGCCGTCTGCCTCCATGGCGTCCCAGTTATAGATGGGATTGCCCCAGTACTGGCCGGTGGCCGAGAACTGGTCGGGCGGCGTGCCGGCGACGCTGATGGGATTGCCGGCGGCGTCAATCTTAAAGAGCTCAGGGCTCGCCCACATCTCGACGGAGTCGCGCGAGACGTAGATGGGCAGATCGCCGATGATCAGGATGTCGCGCTCGTTGGCGTAAGCCTTAAGGCGGCTCCACTGGCGATCGAAGAAGTACTGCGTCATCTGGTGATACAGCATGCGCTCGGGATGATCGGCGCAAACCTTGCTGCTGGCGTCGCCGCGGCGGCGAAGCTCCTCGGGCCACTCCCAAAACGCCCTAAGGCCACACTCCTCCTTAACGGTCATAAACTCGCAGTAGGGGATGAGCCAGTCCTCGTTGGCCTGGATAAAGTCGTCAAAGTCCGCAGGCTTGTTAGTGGCAAAGCGCTGGGCGGCACGGTCGAGAATCTGGCGACGGCCACCAAAGATGGCGCCATAGTCGACATTGCTGGGGTCGGAGCCCAGGTATACGCCGTCGATATCGCGCTGCTCCAGGTAACCTGCCTCGATGAGCTCGGAAAAGTCAATGAAGTTGGGGTTGCCCGCACGGGCCGAGAACGACTGATAGGGCGAGTCGCCATAGCTCGTCGTCGTAAGGGGCAGAATCTGCCAGTAATGTTGTTTGCACGAGGCAAGAAAAGCGACAAAGTCGTAGGCATTCCAGCCAAAGCCGCCGATGCCGTACGGTCCGGGCAGAGACGAGATGGGCATGAGAACACCGCTTGCACGCTCCATGGATGTGCTCACCAACCTTCTTGTTGTGGGATCGGCCTGCAGATGGGTGAACAGCCCGTCCCGAGTTTTAGAGTCGATGTTCCTATTGTAGAACATGTTGTTTAAACATGTATAGGCGAGATTAAAAAGTTGGCCCATTTTCGGTAAACGGTTACGCGCCATGAAAAAGCCCCGACCTCACGACGTGAGATCGGGGCAAGAGCGATATGTAGGCTTTTTGCTACTCGGCGTCGGCGAAGCCGTTGGGGTTATGGCTCTGCCAATTCCAGCTGTCACGGCACATATCCGCGATATCGTACTGGGCCTTCCAGCCCATCATGCGCTCGGCCTTGGAGGCGTCGCACCAGTTGGCGGCGATATCGCCGGCACGGCGCTCGCGGATCACATAGGGCAGCTCCTTGCCGCAGGCCTTGGAAAAGGCGGCGACGACCTCGAGTACCGAGGTGCCGGTGCCGGTGCCCAGGTTAAAGATCTCGACGCCGGTCTTGCCGTTCATCCAGTTGAGGGCGGCAACGTGACCAGAGGCCAGGTCGCACACGTGGATGTAGTCGCGAACACCGGTGCCGTCGGGGGTGGGGTAGTCGTTGCCAAAGACCTGCACGGCCTCGAGCTTACCGACGGCGACCTGGGCTACGTAAGGCACCAGGTTGTTGGGGATACCCTTGGGATCCTCGCCGATCAGGCCCGACGGATGGGCTCCGATGGGATTGAAATAACGGAGCAGCACGACGTCCCACTCGGGGTCGGCGGTGTGGACGTCCATGAGGATCTGCTCAATCATCCACTTGGTCCAACCATAGGGGTTGGTCGCGGGCTTCTTGGGGTCCTCTTCGGTGACGGGCGGATTGTCCGGATCGCCGTAGACGGTCGAAGAGCTCGAGAAGATGATGGACTTACAACCGTGGTTGCGCATGACATCGATGAGCACCAGGGTGTTCTCGATATTGTTGTGGTAGTACTCGACGGGCTTGCTCACCGACTCGCCAACGGCCTTAAAGCCGGCGAAGTGGATGACGCGGTCGATCTGGTGGGTATCGAAGATCTTGTTCATCGCATCGCGGTCGAGCACGTTGGCCTCGTAGAAGGTGAGGTTCTTGGCGGCCTCGTCGCCCACGATGGTCTTGACGCGGTCGATGGCAACGGCGCTGGAGTTGGAGAGGTCATCGACGACGACAACCTGGTAGCCACCCTCGAGCAGCTGAACGACGGTGTGTGAGCCGATAAAGCCGGCGCCGCCGGTAACGAGGACGCAGGTGTCTTTGGGGTCGAGTGCTTTGGACATGTAGTCTCCTATCGAATCAGGAACACTTCTTGAGGGGAGTATAGCGCAGGCAGGGACGCCCAAATCGTGCGCTGTAGGAAAAGCAGAGGATTGTGCTAACGTACTCATAGAAGAGCTTGCGTACGCATAACCTGATCTTTGGCATTTGCTTACGAGCCGCTGACCTTGCAGTTTCCTGCCGTTCGTGGAAATCGTTGGGACGCGCCATATGTACGCTAATATGTATGAGTTGAGCGACATATAAATAAGCATGTAACGGAGTACATATGTCACCAAACAGCGATTCCATCCTTTCCCAGGAGCTCTCGCGCCGCACTGCCCTCAAGGCCCTGTTCGGCGCCGCTTCTGCGGCAGTTCTTTTTGGCCTGCCCGCTCGCGCCCATGCGGCGGAGGCTTCCAAAGAAACCACCGATAAACTGAATGCCGCCCAGGCCCAGCTCGACGAGGTTCAGGCCCAGCTCGACAGCATCGCAAATGAGTATGCGGCGCTGGCCAACAAGAATGCCCAGACCCTCAACGACATCGAGAATGTCCAGGGCAAGATTGACGACACGCAGGCCCAGATCGATGAAAAGAAGGCCGAGCTCAAGAAGAAGCGCAACGACCTTTCCGATCGCGTGGCCGCCAGCTACAAGTCCGGCGGCACGAACATCCTGTCGCTGCTGCTGGCCTCTGGCTCGTTTGAGGAACTCGTCGCCAACGCGCATTACGTTGAGAAGATCAACAAGAGCGACCGCGACGCCATCGAGGACATTCAGACCATCCAGGAAGAGCTCGATGCGCAAAAGACCGAGCTCGAGTCGCAGAAGGCCGACTTAGAGAAGCTCAAGGACCAGCAGACTGCCCAGATGCAGGACATGCAGGCCAAGCAGCAGGAAGTCCAGACGGTTCTGAACGGCCTCTCTGACGATGTCAAGGAGCTCATGGCTCAGCGTGATTCCGAGATTCTCGCTGCCGCCCAGGCCGAGGAGGCCGCTAGGAAGGCCGCCGCTGCCGCGGCCGCCGCGAACAAGAACAATTCCTACTCGGGTGGTTCGAGCTCGGGTGGCGGATCGTATGCGCCCGGAACTCCGCAGCAGAATGCCGGCTCGGGCAAGCAACACGCCGTCGTCAACGCGTGCTACTCCACGCCTTCGCCGGGCCAGAACTGGTGCGCGGCGTGGGTTACCAATGTCTTCCGTAACGCCGGCGTTGGCTACTTTGGCGGCAATGCGTGCGACATGTTTAACGCCTGGTGCTATAGCTCCGACCGCTCGGCGCTGCAGGTGGGCATGATCGTGGCCGACTCATCGCATAGCGGCACCGGCATGCCGGGTCTGATCTATGGCCACGTGGGCATCTATGTTGGCGGCGGCATCGTCATGAGCAATGAGGGCGCCATTACGTCTAAGTCGCTTGATTCGTTTATTAGCTTCTATGGCACTGGCTCTGGCGTGCGTTGGGGCTGGCTCGGCGGTATTGCGCTGTCGTAAAGCCGACGGGGCCGCGTGCCCGCCCGCATTATATTTGATTGCCTGCTCGGGCAGTCCTGCGCAAGACGAAGGCCACATTAAGTGGCCTTCTTTGCGTGTGGAACTCGCGATCAATCAAATATAATGCGGGCGGGCACGCGGCCCTCTCGGGTTCGGGGCGCGACACACCGGACTGGGTTATCTGAATGAATATGGTGAAGGCCCCTTTCGGGGCCTTCTTTTTATAAAAATTCGCCTACTCGGTGGACTTCGGGTTCTAGGTCTACGTCGAATTGGCCTTTGACGGTTGTTTGGATGTGGCGGATGAGTTCGTCAACGTCGGCGGCGGTGGCGTGGTTGGCGTTGACGATAAAACCGCAGTGCTTTTCGCTTACCTGCGCGCCGCCAACGGCGTGTCCTCGCAGGCCGGCGTCCATGATGAGCTTGCCGGCAAAGTAGCCCTCGGGGCGCTTGAAAGTGGAGCCGGCGCTCGGCATGTCGAGCGGCTGCTTGTCCTCGCGGCGCTGGCGGTAGTCGTCCATGTCGGCCTTGATCATCGCGGCGTTGCCCGGGGCGAGGTTAAAGGTGGCAGAGAGCACGATAAAGCCGTCGTCGGCGATGCGGCTCTTGCGATAGCCCAGGTTAAGCTCGTCGACATCGAACTCAATGATATTGCCGCTGCCGCGGGTGCCGTCGTCGAGCGCGCGGGCGGGCTTATAGACGCGCACGGACTCCAAAACATCGGCCATGCAGGCACCGTAGGCGCCGGCGTTCATGTAGCAGGCGCCGCCGACCGATCCGGGGATGCCCGAGAGGGGCTCCATGCCGGTGAGGCAGGCTTCGGTGGCAGCCGCGGCGACATCGGAAAGCAAGGCACCGGCTGCCGCCGTAACATGCGTGCCGTCGACGGTGATGTTAGAGAGGCCTTTGCCCAGTGCCACGACGACACCGCGGATGCCCTTGTCACCGACGAGTAAGTCGGAGCCGTTGCCCACGATGGTGAGCGGCAGATCGCAGCGGTAGCAGGTGTCAAGCGTGGCGACGAGTCCCTGCTCGGTATCGGGCGTGACAAAGACGTCGGCCGGGCCGCCGATCTTAAACGTGGTGTGCTCGCGCATGGGCTCGCTCATGAGCACGTTGTCCTCGCCGGCAACTCCAGCGAGCGCGCAGAGCAGGTCCTCGTTAAAAAAGTCGTTCTCGTGCATACGGATATCCGCCTTTTGGTGGTTGTTGTCATCAATCGATTGCAATATACCCCACCCAGGCGGATTTGGTGCGCTGGCGGCGATAAAACAGCCGTCTACCGGATTGGTAAAGTGTTTATCATCAAGGTAGAGGGACGGTCGCTATACTTTCAAGAGATTGCGCGAATACTCGGAAGGAGCGAGATGGGCAACAAAGTTACTCTCAAGCAGATTGCCCAGGAGGTGGGGCTTTCCCCCTCGTCGGTCTCGCTTGTCCTTAACAATCGGCCTTGTCGCATCTCGGAAGAAAACCGCAAGCTCATCAAGGAGGTTGCGGCGCGCAACCATTATGTTCCTAACCAGATCGCGCGCAGCCTGGTCATGCGCGAGTCGCGCACGCTTGGCCTTATCGTCCCTAACATCGAGAGCCGCTTTTTTGCCTCGCTCGCCGGCAGCTTGGAAAAGCGCTGCCGCGAGGACGGCTACGCGCTCTTTATTACCAGCTCGGGTGGAAGTGCCGAGGACGATCTTGAGCTGCTGCGCCAGTTGGTGACGCGCGGCGTCGACGGTGTCTTTCTGGTGGTGGGCGATGAGTTCTCCGACGACCGCGCCCTGCGCGAAGAAGTCAGCCATCTGCCCATCCCGGCCGTAATGGTCGACCGCGCAATCGAGGGACTCGAGTGCGATAAGGTGATGTTCGACCACGAGATGGGCGGCTACATGGCCACCCGCTATCTAATCGAGCAGGGTCACCGTCGTATCGCCTGCCTGGTCAACGCGCGCCGGTCCAACACGGGCCGCAAGCGTCTCGCCGGCTACGAGCGTGCGTTGCGCGAGGTGGGGCTGCCCATCGATGCACGCTTGGAGTTCGAGAGCGAGTATTACATCCCGAGTGCCTACGAGGCCTCGGAGGCGGTGCTCGCAACCGACGCCACTGCCGTGTTCGCAAGCTCGGACAACATTGCCCTTGGTCTGCTCAAACGTTTGCACGAGATGGGGAAGAGCATTCCGGGCGATATCTCGGTCGTAAGCTATGACAACTCGGCGGCCGACGTTCTCTTTGAGCCAGCGCTGACGGCGATTGAGCAGGATCCGGGTGTGCTCGCCGAGCATGCTTTTGGCTGCATGTCCAAGCGGCTTGCCGGCAAGGGCGGCAGGCGTGCCGAAGAGGTGGTTTTGGAGCCTGTACTCATCGTAAAGGACAGCGTGCTCGAGCTTACTAAACACAACTAAACACGTTTATCAATTCGTAGAGATCGATTGTGAAGTACCTGTGACAGGCAATGCCGCAGGTGAATGTCTCGTTTTGCCGACTCATAAGGCAAATAAGGATGATAAAACGTTTTTTCACCTTGATAAAACGTTTTAGCAAATATACTAGTCCCAACGAAAGGTTGCCGTATCGGAGGGTGACCGCGCAGCGAAGGGACATAAACAATGGCTAAAACACTGGGAACGCCGTGGCAAAAACTGGGACATGAGGTTCCGGCTTCCGAGCTCGAGGGTGTCGACCTGTATTGGCGTGCCTCGAACTATCTGTCCGTCGGCCAGATTTACCTTCGCTCCAACCCGCTGATGCGTGCTGACTTTGTCGACGAGAAGACCGGCGAGACGCGTGACTTTGGTCGTCCGGACGTTAAGCACCGCCTGGTCGGTCACTGGGGAACCACGCCCGGCATCAACTTCCTGTTCGGCCACGTCAACCGCCTCATCGCCGACCACAACCAGAACGCCATCTTCCTGATGGGTCCTGGCCACGGCGGTCCCGCCGGTACTGCCCAGTCGCTGCTCGACGGCACCTACCGCGAGATTCGCCCCGACATCACCGATGACGAGGCTGGCCTGCAGAAGTTCTTCCGCCAGTTCTCCTATCCCGGCGGCATTCCGAGCCACTTTGCGCCCGAGACGCCCGGTTCCATCCACGAGGGCGGCGAGCTCGGCTACACGCTTAGCCACGCCTATGGCGCCGTCATGGACAACCCGAGCCTGCTGGCCGTGGCCGTGGTGGGCGACGGCGAGTCCGAGACCGGTCCGCTCGCGACTTCTTGGCAGTCCAACAAGCTCGTGAACCCGGCAACCGACGGTATCGTTCTGCCGATCCTGCACCTCAACGGCTATAAGATCGCCAATCCCACTATCCTTGCCCGCGTGTCCGACGAAGAACTCACCAAGTTTTTTGAGGGCATGGGCTATAATCCGCACTTCTTTGTCGCCGGTTTTGACGACGAGAGCCATGCGAGCATCCACGAGCGCTTCGCCGCCCTGTTTGAAAAGGTCTTTGACGAGATCTGCGACATCAAGGCCACCGCTCAGGCCCAGGCCGCCGCGGGCAAGACCGTGGTCCGTCCGGCCTACCCCATGATCGTGTTCCGCACGCCCAAGGGTTGGACCTGCCCCAAGCAGATCGACGGCAAGAAGACCGAAGACTCCTGGCGCGCGCATCAGGTGCCGCTGGCGAGCGCCAAGGACACCCACGAGCACTTCCGCGTGCTTCGCGAGTGGCTGCGCTCCTACAAGCCCGAGGAGCTCTTTACGCCCGAGGGCCAGGTGCGCCCCGAGGTGACGGCCTTTATGCCGACCGGTGAGCTGCGCATCGGCGCCAACCCCAACGCAAACGGCGGTAAGGTCCGTCGCGAGCTTGAGCTGCCCGATATCCACGCCCACGAGATTCCCGTTGCCGAGAAGGGCCACGGCTGGGGCTCCACCGAGGCCGCCCGCGTCTTTGGCGAGTACACCGCCGACGTCCTGGCTAAGAACATGGACGACTTCCGCATCTTCGGTCCCGACGAGACTGCGTCCAACCGCCTGCAGGCTGCCTACAAGGTGACCAAGAAGCAGTGGGACGCCGGCTTCTACGAGGACGAGGCCAACGACGAGCTGCTGGCCGGCTCCGGCAAGGTCGTTGAGCAGCTGTCCGAGCACCAGTGCGAGGGCTTCCTCGAGGCTTACGTGCTCACCGGCCGCTCCGGCGTGTGGAGCTCCTACGAGAGCTTTGTCCACGTGGTCGACTCCATGGTCAACCAGCACTGCAAGTGGCTCGAGGCCACCAAGCGCGAGATTCCGTGGCGTGCCCCCATCAGCGGCCTCAACATTCTGCTGTCGAGCCACGTCTGGCGCCAGGACCACAACGGCTTCTCGCACCAGGACCCGGGCTTTATCGACCTGCTGCTCAACAAGGCCAACGACACGCACATCGTGAACGCCTACTATCCGGCCGACGCCAACATGGCCCTTGCCGTGGCCGAGCGCGTCTACCAGTCCACCGACTGCGTCAACGCCATCTTCTGCGGCAAGCAGCCCGCCCCGACCTTCCAGACGGTCGATGAGGCCAAGGCGGAGCTCGCCGAGGGCGTCGCGACCTGGGAGTGGGCATCGACCGCCGACTCGCTCGCCGAGGCCGATGTCGTGGTCGCCACCTGCGGCGACGTGCCGACGCTCGAGGCCTTGGCTGCGACAGACATGCTGCGCGAGCTGGGCATCAAGGTGTGGTTCGTCAACGTGGTCGACCTGCTCAAGATCCAGAACGTCTGCGAGAACGACCAGGCCATCAGCGACGAGCGCTGGGCCGAGCTGTTCGGCTGCGGTGAGAAGCCCGTCCTCTTTGCCTTCCACGCCTATGCCGGCACGATTCGCCGCCTGATCTGGAACCGCCCCGGCCACGACGCCTTCCGCGTCCACGGCTATGAGGAGAAGGGCTCCACGACCACGCCGTTCGACATGCTGCGCCTGAACAACATGGACCGCTGGGCCCTGGCCGCCGACGTGCTGCGCATGGTCGACGCCGACAAGTTTGCCGAGCAAATCAACGAGTGGGAGGCCTTCCGCACCGAGGCCTTTGAGTTCGCGTGCGACGAGGGCTTTGATCACCCGGCCTTTACCGACTGGGTCTGGCCCGACGCCGCAGCCGCGACTGCTGCCGACGGCGCGCTCTCCGCAACGCAGATGACCGCAGGCGACAATGAGTAGGTAGGCATCCGGGACGGTCTCGCGCTGGGGCCGCCTCCGGGCTGGTGCCCTTCCTCGGGGAAGTGGGCTTCGCGAACTTCCCCGAGGAAGGGC
>CABUDI010000026.1 GCA_902490305.1 uncultured Collinsella sp. | reverse complement strand
GGCATTGATGCGCGCCCGCAACTCGTCGCTCGGCACGGTATCGCTCGCGTCCCACAGCTCGGGATTGAGCGCGGGCGCATGCGGGTCCACAGCGCAATGCGAGCTCGTGCGCTCGTCGCCAATGGGCATGTATTCGATAAATCGCAGGTGGATGGGGCGGTCGACGGTCAGCCGTGCGAGGGCCGCCACATCCTGGTTAAGCCGGCGCACCACAACGCAGTTGACCTTAACGGGCTCAAAGCCCCAAGCCAGCGCCGCGTCGATGCCGGCCATGGTCTGCTCGAGCCGACCCAGGCGCGTGATCTTTCCAAAGAGCGTAGGGTCGAGCGTGTCGAGCGAGATGTTGACGCGGTTAAGTCCTGCGTCCTTGAGCTGTGGCGCCAGCTTTGGCAGCAGGGCGCCGTTGGTGGTGAGCGAGATGTCCTCGATCTGCGGAATCGCGCGGATGTCGCGAATGAGCGGGATGATACGGCGGCTGACCAGCGGCTCGCCGCCCGTCAGGCGCACGCGGCGAATGCCCTCCCCCGCTACCAAGCGCACAAAGCGGGCGATTTCCTCGGCACTGAGTAGCTCGTCGTGCGCGCGGGGCGCCACGCCATCGGCCGGCATGCAGTAAATGCAGCGGAAATTGCACTTGTCGGTAACGGCAATGCGCAGGTAGTTGATATCGCGACCAAAGCCGTCATGTTGCACGTGCCCGTCCACGCAGCCCTCCCCTCACGCGGCGTTTTATTCTTCGGAAAACATAATACCCCACGACAGATTTATGCCGACACCCGTACGACAGGACAGGTCGCTTCGAGCAAGACCGGCTTCCCAAGCCCATCCTCAACACAGACCATCACAACATTCGATGCTTTTCCCGTTTTTGGCGAAAAACGTCGAATGTTGTGATGGTCTGCCTGCCCACGGCACCCCGCAGAAGGACCAAAGCGCCCCTAAAGGCCGCCGTCCCAGTGCCGAATCACGAATTCTCGCAGGTCGTTTTGACGTTTCTGGAACGCTTCGCTTCGGTCGCACTTAAGGCCCATAGCGAACGCGATGGCGTTCATCGCCCGGTGCAACTGCAGCTGATGGGCAAACTGAGTCCCGGTGAGGACGATCATCCTAAAGCCCAGCGCGCTCAGCACGGTCATACGCTCCGCGTCCGACGCACTGCGCTGTTTATCAAGATGGTCCGAACCGTTGTATTCAATCCCCGTACCGCCTGCAGGCGCATATACGTCGATCTCGAAATACCCGGCCTTAGCGAGATACTTGAACTCGTTGGGAACATCGACCCGATGGTTGAGCTCGATCTTGGTGTATCCCAGCCCTCCCTGGGAACGTTTTGCTACGACCAAGATTGCGGTGGCCGTCTCCATGGGCGACCGCGCGCCATCGTGCACGCGCCTGAGCACGGCGGCCGCGCGTATGGCCCCCTGACGAGATCGGTTCTCATTGCAATAAGCAATCAAATCGGCAACGGTATACCTCTGCCCTATCTCGATATAATCGCCTGTCGACAGATGATTCAAATGGTATCGGGCGCAGATTTCGTAGCCATATTCCAGCTGCTCGGGCTCGCTCATCCACGAACCCGCTTGGACAAAGCACATGGCCTCATCAACCACCAGAAGGCCCTCTGCCACCTCGATAAGATGGCCTGGAGGTATCGGCGCCCCAAACACGTGGCACCTAAATCCAGCCGGCGTCGAACGCTCAAAATCGAAGTTGACGAGCGTGTCGACATGATCGAGCTCTTCTCGTGGAATACCGAGCGAGACCAGATAGTCGGTAACGATCCCGACCGCCGTTGAAGCCCTCAGACCCTTGGCATCTAGCCCCAATTTGGGCAGGCTCGCGGTCGGCTCCGCCTCGTTGGCAAGCGAGTCCTCATCGTATAGGCTGCTTGCTCGCGAGAGCGGCTCGGACGGGCGCGCCACGTTGTGGTACAGCCAGGCAGTCTTATGGGACAGGACGATCGGCAGGTCCATGAGCCCTCCAATGGAGTCGGATAACCAATCTTATTCCCCTGCTCACGGGTCCGCACACCTTCGTGCGCAGGAAAGCGATCCCGCCCGGTCGAGTGGCATACAAACCATCACAACATTCGATGCTTTTCCCGATATTGGCAAAAAACGTCGAATGTTGTGATGGTTTGAGGCGAGGTGAAGAGCGTAGAGGGGTCAAAGCATCGTGCTCGAACAGGTTAATCCAACTCTTTTAAGCCATGCGCCAGTTGCCAGTATTCGCCGTGCTGAGCGAGCAGCTCTTCGTGGGTGCCGCGCTCGATGATGCGGCCGTGTTCGAGGACCATGATGGCGTCGGCGTCGCGGACGGTGGACAGGCGGTGCGCGATCATAAACGTGGTGCGTCCGCGCATGATGCGGTCCATACCGCGCTCGATGAGCTTTTCGGTGCGCGTGTCAATGGAGCTCGTGGCCTCGTCCAGGATGAGCACCGGCGGATCGGCGACGGCCACGCGCGCGATGGCGAGCAGCTGGCGCTGGCCCTGCGACAGGTTGGCGCCGTCGGCCGTGACCGGCGTGTCGTACCCTCTAGGCAGGCGGCGAATAAACGAATCCGCGCAGGCGGCCTCGGCGGCGGCGCGCACCTCCTCGTCGGTCGCGTCGAGCTTGCCAAAGCGAATGTTCTGCGCAATGGTGCCGCTAAACAGGTGCGTGTCCTGCAGCACAATGCCGAGCGATCCGCGCAGGCTGGCCTTGGCAATGTGCTTGACGTCGATGCCGTCGTACGTGATCTCGCCGTCATCGACCTCGTAGAAGCGGTTGATGAGGTTAGTGATGGTCGTCTTTCCGGCACCCGTCGAGCCCACAAACGCGATTTTTTGCCCCGGCTTAGCAAACAGGTTGAGATCCGTGAGCACGCGGGTGCCCGGCACGTAGGAAAAGTCCACGGCATGGAAGCGTACGTCGCCGGCAAGCGGGACCAAACCGCACGTTAGCTCGGTACCGTCGGCGGCCACCGCGCGACCCGAATCATCAACGGCAGCCACGTCATGCAAGTGCCCGTACGCGCCCACGCCCTGGCCCTCGGGAATCTTCCACGCCCACGCGGCGTCGCCCGTCTGCACCAGCTCCACGCAACCCTCGTCCACCTCGGGCTTAAGGTCCATGGCGGCAAACAGGCGCTCGGCACCGGCCAGCGCGTTGAGCAAAAAGTTGCCAAGCTGCGTAAACTGGTTGATGGGCATGGCCGCCTGGCGCACAAAGACCAGGTAGCTCGCGAGCGCGCCCACGTCGGCGAGCCCCTTGATGCAGAGCATGCCGCCCGCCACGGCGACGATGGCATAGTTGACGTAGCCAATCACGACGGTCATGGGCACCATGGAGTTGGCATAGCTCACGGCGGCGGTGCCGGTGCGGCGAAGCTCGTCGTTGCGGCAGGTGAAGCCGGCGACATTCGCTGCCTCGCGGTTAAAGACCTTGATGACCTTTTGACCCGAGACCATCTCTTCGATATATCCGTCCAGGTCGCCAAGCGATGCCTGCTGGGCGGCAAAGAAACGCTTAGAGCGCGCGCCCGAGTAGCGCGCGTACAGCACAATGGCCACATCGCACACGAGCGTAATAATCGTGAGCTGCCAGTTAAGGATGATGAGCATGGCCGTGGTGCCCACAACCTGAATGGCGGCCTGAATTACGTTGGCAAAGCTGTTGTTGAGCGCCTCGGAGACGGTGTCGACGTCGTTGGTGAAAAAGCTCATGATGTCGCCCGAGCGCGTGCTGTCAAAATAACTGAGCGGCAGCGTCTGGATGTGCGCGAACAGGTCGCGACGAATATCGGAGACCACGCGCTGGGCCGCGCGCACCATAATCTGCGAGTAGCCCAGAGCCGAGAGCACGCCCGCGGCGTAGATGATCGCCGTCAGGATGACCTGCTTGGCGAGCAGTTCCTCCCCGCCCGTAGCCAAACCGTTAACGATGGGGCGCACCATGTAGGTGCCGGCGAGGCTCGCGATGGCGGCGACGGAGGCGAGCACGCCCACCGCGAGCAACGAGAACTTGGCATGCCCCATGTAGGAGAGCAGGCGGCGCACAGTGCGCTTGAGGTCGGCCGGGCGTGCTTGGGCTGCGGTCTTAGGCATGGCGCTCACCCCCTTCCAAGGTCGATCCGCTGGGGACGGAAGAAAACGGATTATTCGCGCAGCCATCGTCGCTGCCTCCGGCGGCGTCCGCGTTCCCCGCAAACTCCATCTGCGAGGCGTAAATCTCCTGGTAGATGTTGTCGCCCGCCAGCAGTTCCTCGTGCGTGCCCACGCCGTGGACACGACCGTCGTCCAACACCACAATGTGATCGGCATCCATGACACTCGCGATGCGCTGGGCGATGATGAGCACCGTCGTATCAGGAATCCGAG
The DNA here is from genome assembly GCA_902490305.1 of uncultured Collinsella sp. Taxonomy (GTDB): domain Bacteria; phylum Actinomycetota; class Coriobacteriia; order Coriobacteriales; family Coriobacteriaceae; genus Collinsella. The sequence continues at coordinate 19,007 of CABUDI010000026.1, read as the reverse complement.
CGATGTGCTCGCGAATCTTAGCGTCGGTCGCCATATCGACCGCGCTGGTGGAGTCATCAAAAATGAGCACGCGCGGATGCTTGAGCAGCGTGCGCGCGATGCACAGGCGCTGCTTCTGGCCACCCGAAACACCGGCGCCGCCTTGGCCCAACTCGCCGTCCAGCCCGCCGATGCGATCAAGGAACTCGTCCACGCACGCCGCGCGGCAAGCCGCGAGGAGCTCATCGTCCGACGCCTGCGGATTGCCCCACTGCAGGTTCTCGCGCACGGTGCCCGTGAACAGCACATTCTTTTGCAGCACAATTCCCACCGCGTCGCGCAAGGTAGCCAGGTCGTAGTCGCGCACGTCGTGTCCGCCCACAAGCACGGTGCCCTCAGTGGCGTCGTACAGGCGCGCAATCAGCTGCACAAGCGAGCTCTTGCCCGAGCCCGTGCCGCCGAGGATGCCCACCGTCGAGCCGCTCTCGATGCGAAGGTCGATATGCTCGAGCACATCCTCGGCTGCATCCGCGCGGTATTTAAAGGAAACGTCGCGAAACTCAATACTGCCGTCCGCCGGCGCCACAGTCGCGAGGTCTCCCGCAGGATTGGCGATAAAGGGTTCCTCATCGAGCACCTCTGCGATACGGCCCACACTCGTAAGAGCGCGCGTGAGCAGCAAAAACACGTTGGAAATCATCATGAGCGAGTTCATGATCAGCAGCACATAGCTCATAAAGCCCGTGAGCGAGCCCACGCCCAAGCGACCTTCGATGATCATGCGGCCGCCAATCCACAGGATAGAGAGCGCAGCCACATACATCGAGAGTTGAAACACCGGCAGGTTGAGCACGGCGGTGCCGAAGGTCTTGGTCGCCGTGCCGGCGAGCTCGGTATTGACGGTGTCGAACTTGTCGCACTCGTGCTCGGCGCGCACGTAAGCCTTCACGGCGCGCACGGCGGTAAGGTCCTCTTGCACCACGCCGTTAAGGTGGTCCATCGAGGTCTGGAGTTGGCGGTAGAGCGGGCTCACGCGCACGGTAATGATACCGAGCACGATGGCGAGCATCGGCAGAATGACGGCAAAGACCGCCGCGAGCTCACGCGAGAGCGCAAAAGCGTAGACGAGGCCCATGACCAGATTTACCGGCCCGCGCACCATGGGGCGGAAGCCGTTACCTACGGCGTTTTGAATCACGGTGATGTCGGTGGTCATGCGCGTGACGAGCGAGCTGGCGTCGTAGTTGTCCAGATTGCCAAAAGCGAGCGTCTGGATCTTACGATACTCGGCCTCGCGCAGGTTAGCGCCCAGCCCCGAAGCGACGCGAGCAGACGTGCGTGCATAGCCCAAGCCAAGTACCAGCGAACATGCGGCGCATGCCAACATATACGTGCCCTGCAACAGCATGTAGTTGATGTCGCCCGCGGGCACGCCCACGTCGATGATATTTGCCATGATGACCGGGATAAACAGCTCGAGCGCCGTCTCGGCAGTCACAAAGAGTACGCCGAGTATGGCATCGCGGCGGTATGCCCCCAGGTAGGAAAACAGAATCTTGAGATTGCGCACGCAGGTTCATCCCCCATCAAACGTTGTTCGCAAACCCACGTATTATGGCGCGCCGTGCAGCGGTGTCAAGTGTTCCGAAATCGATTTCTGTAAGGTTGGCGCAGGCACCAAGCTTGCAGGGCGCGCCCCTGTATTCAATTGGAAATGAACGCATGCGTGACTTTTTCGCCCCACTGCCAACACAAACCTTGACTCTACAATCGTTGTAGGGTTTTCACTACACTGGTACGCAAACGACCCAAGCCAGAAAGCGCCCGCCCATGGAACACGACCTCACACGCGGCAATGTCCTCAAGACCATCGCGGTCTTCGCCCTGCCCTATATGCTTTCGTACTTTTTGCAGATGCTCTACGGCATGGCCGACCTGTACATGATGGGGCAGTTTAGCGGCGCCGCCGGCATCACCGCCGTGGGCAATGGCGCGCAGACGCTCTATATCATTACCGTGACGCTCGTGGGCCTGGCCATGGGAACGACGGTCATCGTCGGCCACGCCGTGGGCTCGCGCCGCTTCGACCGCGCCGAGACCGCCATCGGCAACACCATCACGCTCTTTATGGGTGTCTCGGTGGTGCTGGCAGCCATCTTGCTCGCACTGTGCCCGCAGATTGTGGCGCTCATTGGCACGCCGGCCGAGGCGGTCGAAGGCACCGCCGCCTACCTGCGTATCTGCTTTATGGGCATTCCCTTTATCGCCGCGTACAACATTCTTTCGGCCATCTTTCGCGGGCTGGGCGATTCGCGCTCGCCCATGTACGTGATCGGCGTGGCGTGCATCATTAATATCGCGCTTGATTTTCTGTTTATCGGCCACATGGGGCTCGGCCCCGTGGGCGCGGCGCTCGGCACGGTGACCGCGCAGACAGCCAGCGTTGCCCTCGCGCTCGTGTGGCTCAAAAGCCGCCGTACGAACATCCACGTTAAGCGCAGCGACCTGCACCCCCAGCCCGAGGTGCTCGGCAGCATTCTTAAGATCGGCGTGCCCGTGGCCGTGCAGGACGGCTGCATCCAGGTGGCGTTTATGTTCATCACCGTCATCGCCAACCACCGCGGCCTGGTCGACGCTGCCGCCGTGGGCCTGGTCGAAAAGATGATCAGCTTTTTGTTCATTGTGCCGAGTTCCATGGGCGCCACCGTCAGCGCACTCACGGCGCAAAACGCCGGCGCGGGCAAGGGCGACCGCGCACGTCAGGTGCTCAAGGATGCCATGACCATCTCGGTGGTGTACGGCTGCCTGATCACGGTGCTGATGTGGCTGGTGGCGCCGGCGTTTATCGGCTTTTTTGCCAAGGACGCTGCGGTAGTCGCCGCCGGTACCGGCTATATGCGCAGCTACATTTTCGACGCGATTTTTGCCGGCATCCACATTTGCTTTAGCGGCTTTTTCGCTGCATACGGCAAGAGCTACATCGGCTTTGCGCACAACGTGCTGGCCGTGGCGCTCATTCGCGTGCCCGGCGCGTGGCTGCTGTCGAACGCCTATTCCGATACGTTGTTTCCCATGGGCATCGCCTCGCCGTGCGGTTCGATTTTGTCGGCAGTCATCTGCGTGATTGCATTTACTGTGCTCAACCGGCGCGGAACTTTTGACAAGCTGGTGGCGTAGCGAGGCGACGCAGGCCTAGCGCCTCTCCCCTGTTTTACCGAAAGGAGCGGTCCTGTGACCGACATGCCAAGCGAACACACCGAGGGCCTGCTCCGCATTGGCGAGGTGGCGCGCTTGCTCAATTTGAGCGTGGGCACACTGCGCCATTACGAACAGATGGGGCTATTGGAGCCGGCATATGTCGATCCGACGAGTGGGTACCGCTACTACGGATCCCGGCAGCTCTCTACCCTCAACACCATCGGCAACCTGCGCGTTCTCGACCTGCCGCTGGCGCAAATTCGCGAGTTTGTCACTACGCGCGATATGGATTTGATGCAACGGCAACTGACCAAGCAACAGGAGTTAATTGAGCACAAGCGGCGTGAGCTGGAGCGCATGTCGCGCAAGATTGACCAGCGGCTTGCCTTGCTTCATGGCGCTTTGAATGCTGATCTCGACACCATTAGCGAAATCGAGGAACCCGAACTTCGCTGTGCCACGCTGCACGAGCGCGTCAATCCCACCGACGCCTATTCGCTGGGATGGCATATCCGCCAGCTTCAGCAGGGACAGCACGAAACCTTTGCCTATCTGGGCAATCTGGGTGTAGGTATCGCGCCCGAACGCCTGGCAGCCGGTGACTTTGATGGCTACGACGAGGTCTTTCTGCTGCTCGATGACACCGATGGGTACTTGGGCGACGTTGAGACGCGACCTGCCGCGCGCTGCCTGACCATAAGCTTCCGCGGCACGCACGGGCAAGCAGCCCCGCGCTATGAGCAGCTGCTCAGCTATATGCGCGAACACAACCTGACGCCCGCCGGTCCATCGCGCGAGATCGCCCTGATCGACGACATCATCAGCGATGATCCGGCAACCTACGTGACGCAGATCACGGTGCCGGTCTCTCTAGGCTAGACCGAGCCTCGCCTCTAACTCGGTCAACGCCTCAAAGGCATCGCGAGATGCACCCGCCGCGCGCTCGCGCTCGGCAACGCAAATTCGCATCATTAAGCGCTCTTTTGCCTGCACTTGGGAATGCCTCGCGCGCCCTTCCACCTGCGAGCAATTGCGATTCTCGATATCCATTACGCCTCCGGCACCTCACCAGTAGCTAAGATCTGCTCGAGCGCGTCCTCATCCAACACGGGCACACCCAGCTGCTCGGCCTTAGTGAGCTTGGAGCCTGCCTTGGGGCCGGCGACCAGATAGCTCGTCTTCTTCGACACACTGCCCGAAACCTTGGCGCCGAGCACCTTGAGCGCCGCGCCCGCCTCATCGCGCGTGCGGTTGACGAGCGTACCGGTCAGCACGAAGGTCAGACCCGCAAGCGGCTGTGCGTCGGCGAGCTCGCCTGCCACGCCAGCGTCGGCTGCGGCTTGCGCGTGCGCGGCGCTCAAATCGACCTCGAGCGACAGGCCCGCCTGGCGCAGGCGCTCCAGCACGGCAAGGTTCTCGGGCACGGCCAGGAACTGCTTGACGCTCGCCGCAATCTTAGGACCGATGCCCTCGCACTCGGCGATGTCCTCTTCACTCGCCAAGACGAGCTTGTCAATCGACAGAAATCGCTCGGCGATGACCTCGCCCACGCTCTTGCCCACGTGGCGGATGCCCAGGGCAAACAGCACGCGACCGAGCGGCTGGCTCTTGGACTTGTTGAGCTCGGCGATGATTTTCTCGGCCGTCTTGAGGCCTACCGGAATGGGGTCACCCTTCTTGACGCCCTTTTTGCTGTTTGAGCTGGCGTACACGCGCCCCGTGTCCAGTCCGGCGATGTCATCAACCGTGAGCTGGTAGAAGTCCGCGACATCGTGGATCAGACCGGCGGCGATCATCTTGTCGACGATCTCGTCGCCCAGGCCGTCGACGTCCATGCAGCCGCGGCTCACCCAGTGGAGCAAGCGCTCCTTGAGCTGTGCGGGGCAGTCGATGGACACACAGCGGTAGGCAACCTCGCCATCCTCGTGGACCACGGGGCTGCCGCACACGGGGCAGATCTCGGGCATGTGCCAGTCAACCGAATCGGCCGGGCGCTTGTCGAGCACCGGGCCCACGACCTCGGGGATTACGTCGCCTGCCTTATGCACGATGATGGTGTCGCCCTCGCGCACGTTTTTGCGGCGGATCTCGTCGATGTTGTGCAGCGTGGCACGCGCGATGGTGGAGCCAGCGACCGTCACTGGGTCGAACTCGGCGACCGGTGTGAGCACGCCGGTGCGGCCCACCTGGATGCGAATTTCGCGCAGGACGGTCTGCTTTTCCTCGGGCGGAAACTTAAAGGCAATGGCCCAGCGCGGTGCGCGGGCGGTAAAGCCCAGGTCGAGCTGCTGCTGAAAACTGTCCACCTTTACGACCACGCCGTCGATGTCGTAGTCCAGGTCACCGCGGTGCTCAAGCGCCTGAGCACAGAACTCGTGGACTTCGGCCGGCGTGGCGCAGCGTGCCACGTTGGGGTTGACGCTAAAGCCGGCGCTGCGCAGCCAATCGAGAAACTCGCGCTGGCTGTGGACGTGCAGCGGGTCGGTATCGGCGATGGCGTAGATAAAGGTGGCCAGGTCGCGGCGCGCCGTGACCTTGGGGTCTTTTTGGCGCAGGGATCCTGCAGCGGCGTTGCGCGGGTTGGCGAAGGGATCGCGGCCCTCGGCATCGGCCTCGTCGTTCAAACGAACAAAGCTGCCCTTGGGCATATAAACCTCGCCGCGCACCTCGATGGCGCGCTCGCGGTCGGCACCCATGTGGGCGAGCGCCGGCTCGGACAGGTGCATGGGCACATCCTTGATGGTACGCACGTTGAGCGACACGTCCTCGCCCGTGGTGCCATCGCCGCGTGTGGCGGCGCGCACGAAGGTGCCGTTCTGGTAGGTAAGCGCCACGCCCAGGCCGTCGATCTTGAGCTCGCAGGTATAGGTGACGCTACCGGCACCGAGCGCATCCTCGGTGCGCTGAAGCCAAGCGTCGAGCTCGTCCAGGTCCATGGCATCGTCCATGGAATACATGCGCGCCATGTGCGTGACCGGCGTAAACTGCTCGCTCACGTAGCCGCCCACGCGCTGGGTATAGCTGTCGGGCGTCACCAGGTCGGGGTAGGTGGCCTCGATTTCCTGCAGCTCAACGAGCTTTTTGTCGAAGGCGGCGTCCGTGATCTCGGGCGCGTCGAGCATGTAGTAGCGATAGGCGTGGTAATCGAGCTCGTGGCGCAGCTCGGCCGCGCGCGCTGCCGCCTGGGCACGGGCATCGTCCGGTGCGGTGGCTTCCGCGGTCGCGGGTGTTTCGGTATCGATGTCCACGCCGTCACCAAACAGGCTCGATTGCTCCATAGCGGCACTCCTTCGCTCGATTTCAAACGGATACAAGAGTACCACCGGTCGCAATGGGGCCGAATAGCGGTCTCAAACCGCACCGAATCGGCAGCCGCCAGACTGGGGTGGACAGTTAGTTCAGATACGTATAAATCCTAGAGCTGGATTAGACACGAACACCCCTGTTTCAACTAATTTGGGCTCCCTGAGACCATGTAAACGTCCCGCTCGCCCTCCCAAACACCCATTCAAACCCCATCCCAATCAAAAATTGCTCAAAACGCATCCCAAGCTGCCCCAGATTTATACGTATCTGAACTAACTGTCCAGACCATTACGAACCAGGCCTCTTGCCAGCCACAAGTGATCCGTTTTCCTCCGTTCCCAACGGATCAATAAGAAAAGAGGGGCTGTCCCGCGTTGATGGGACAGCCCCTCTGGCTTCGGCATGTGCGAAATGGCTCGTTAGTAACCCTGGCCGTAGCCCTGACCCTGGCCCTGCTGGCCCAGCAGCTCCTCCAGGTACTGGCGCAGCTGCTCGTCGGTAATACCGCCGTTGCCGGTGTCGGTCGAACTGTCGTCCTGCTGCTGGTTCTGCAGCTCCTCATCGGAGCCCAGCTCGACGGTGACCTTCTTCTCTTCCTTGCCGCGCATGAGCGTGATCTCGACCTTCTCGCCCACCTCGTGGCTGCGCAGCGCGATGATCAGGCCATCGGCGCTCGTAATCTCGTCGTCGCCCAGCTTGGTAATGACATCGCCCTCCTGAATGCCGGCCTTGGCGGCAGGACCATCCTCAACGACGCTCGCCACATACGCGCCGCTATCGGTGCTCAGCTTGTTGGTGCGGGCGTTAAGCGCATTGACGCTCGAAAGCGTGGCGCCCATGTACGGATGCACCGGCGTCTTGCCGTCGATGATCTGGTCGGCAATGTTCTTGGCGTAGTTAACCGGAATGGCAAAGCCCACGCCCGAGCTGGAGCCCGAGTAGCTCTCGATGAGCGAGTTGATACCCACCAGCTCACCATTGTCGTTGACGAGCGCGCCGCCGGAGTTGCCCGGGTTGATGGCGGCATCAGTCTGGATCATGTTGGCATAGATGGTGTTACCGCTGGTAGAGCTCATGGCCGTGGAGCGATACAGCGCCGAGACGATACCGGTGGAGACAGACTGCTCGTTGCCGAAGGGCGAGCCAATCGCCATGACCCACTCGCCCACGTTGAGCTTGGAGGAATCACCAATCTCGATCGGCGTGAGCTTGGAGGCATCGGCATCCTTGAGCTTGATGACGGCCAGGTCGCTCGAGGCGTCGTTGCCAACGAACTCGGCCTCATATGTAGTGCCGTCGTCCATGGTAACCACGTACTGGTCATAGCCATCGACCACGTGGTTGTTGGTGAGGACGTGGCCCTCGGTATCGAGCACCACGCCCGAACCGACGCTGCCCGAGTTGTCCGACTCGTCGGCAGACTGCGAAAGCGAGCCATTCTGGCTACCGCTCGAAGTGGCGGTGATGGAAACCACGGAGGGCAATGCCTTGGCAGAAACGGCCTCGGCCAGCGTGGTGTCCTCGGAATCAATCGTAATCTTTTGCGTCGATGAACCCGAAGCACCCGCCGTCACGGCATTCTTGCCGCCACCGATATCGAGCGTGCCGCTCATAATGAGCGCAATGACCAGCAGGGCGCCGCAGGCACAGCCGGCGAGTGCCGTAATAAAGATCGGCAACTTTTTGGTCTTGGTTTTGACCACTGTGTGCTTGTTTACAACCTGCTGGCTGCCCAGCGGCTTTCCGGTCTGCGTGTCGTAAGCCTGCACGTAGGGAATGTTGCTACCGGCAGGCGTCGACTCCACCTGCACGCGCGGCTGCTGCTGGGTCTCGCCGGCGTTGCCCGCATCCTGGGGACGCTGGGAATCGTACTCGCTCATAGCTGCGATCCTTTCGTCAAATAACCAAAGGCCCGCCAAACATGTGGCGGGCCATCATTGTTCACGTTGAGTTGTACCCCAATATGCGGGCGAACGTGTATGAGAACGCAATCTTTTAGGAAGGCTTAAGTTCTGCTGCAAACTCGAAAGGGATCCACGCATGCGGCAAAACCACCACGAAGGTGCCTGTCCCCTTTGTGGTGGAAATCTAGTCCTTAAACAGATAACCCACGCCACGGACGGTGGTGATGTGCGCCGCGATCTGCGGGCCCACCTTGGAGCGGATGCGTCGAATGTGCACGTCGACGGTGCGCGTGCCGCCGCAGTACTCAAAGCCCCACACGCGGTGCAGCAGCACCTCGCGGCTGTAGGCACGGTTGGGATGCGTCGCCAAAAAGCTCAGCAGCGAGTACTCCATCAGCGTCAGGTCGATGGGCTCGTTATCGAGCGTCACCTGGTAGGTAGCCAGGTTAATCTCGAGGTTGTCGATGTTGAGCACATCGTCGGCGGCGACGGTCTCCTCCTCGCCCATCAGGCGCTGCGCACGAGCCTTAAGCTCGTTGGATGTCGCCGTGGGGCATACAAAGTCGGCATGCGCGTGATTGGGCAGGCGCAAGGTACCGAGCGCCTCGTCGTCGACGATCACCAACATGGGGACACCGCCGCGATCGTCAAGCCACTTGGCAATCTGATCGATGCGGTCGCTGCGGATGCCGTCGGAGTCGAGGATCAGCAGGTCAAAGTCGTGCGCCGCAGTCGGCGAATCGGGGGTTGCCAGGCTCACCTCGACACCCAGGGTGGTCGTCAAGCTGCGGGCAAACTCGTGGAAGCGCGTCGTGCGCGCCATGAACAGGGCACTCTTTTCGGACATATCGGCCTCCAAAGAAATGAGCTCAATCGTACTGGAACAAGCCAGCGCGATTAGGAGTTCGCCAGATAATGCTTAATCTCCCACTCGGTGATCGTGGACTCAAACTTATGCCACTCGTCGCGCTTCTTTTTAAGGAAGAAACTGTGGATGTGCTCGCCGAGGGCATCCTTCATAAACTGCGAGTCCTCAAACACGTCGAGCGCCTCTTTGAGCGAGCGCGGCAGCGGCGTGTAGCCGGCCTCGAGCATCTGACGGTCGGTGAGCTTGAGCGTCTCGGCCGTGGCCTCGGGCGGGAGCTCCAGCTTGCGCTCGATGCCATCGAGACCAGCCGCCAGCGTGACGGCGTTGACCAGGTACGGATTGGCCATGGGGTCGGGGCTACGAAGCTCGATGCGCGTGGACAGCTGCTTGCCGGGCTTGTAGACCGGAATGCGGACCATACTCGCGCGGTTACGCAGGCCCCACGTGGCGTACTGCGGCACGGAGTCGCCGCCCGTGGTGATGCGCTTGTACGAGTTGACCGTGGGGTTGGTGATGGCGCTGATTTCGCGTGCGTGCGCCAAGATGCCGGCCATATAGTGCTTGGCGATATCGGAGAGATGGTACTTCTCGTCGTCCTCGCCCCAAAAGACGTTGTTGCCGTCGTGGTTGAACAGCGACTGATGCAAAAACATGGCGCTGCCGTCCTCGCCCGCCAACGGCTTGGGCATAAAGGAGGCGTGGCAACCGCTCTCGTAGGCCTGCTGCTTAATGATGAGTTTGGCCGTGGTGATGGCGTCGGACATGCTCAGGGCCTCGGCGTGGCGCAGGCTCATGCCGTGCTGCGAGCGACCGGCGGCGTGGAAGGTGTACTCCACGGGCACGGACATCTTCTCGAGCGTGAGGACCGTGTTGCGACGCAGGTCGCGGGCGGCATCGCTTACCGAAAGATCGAAGTAGCCCACGTTGTCGAGCGGCTCAGGGGTGTGCTCGTCGGGGAAGTAGTAATACTCCAGCTCGGCACCCACGTTGAGCAGATAGCCAGCCTTCTCGGCCTTGCGGAACATGCGGCGCAGGGCATCGCGCGGGTCGCCGGCAAATGGCTTGCGATCGGGAGTGCACACGTCGCAGAACACGCGGGCGACGCCGTTGTGGCTCGGGCGCCACGGCAGGATCTGGAAGGTCGAAGCGTCTGGGAACGCCAGCATGTCGGCTTCCTCGGGCGTGGCAAAGCCCTCGATGGCCGAGCCGTCAAAGCCAATGCCCTCCTCAAAAGCGACCTCGAGGTCCTCGGGGCTGATGGCAAAGTTCTTGAGGCGACCGAGAATGTCGACAAACCACAGACGCACAAAGCGGATGTCACGCTGCTCTACAGAGCGGAGTACGTAATCGATGTTCTGCTGGTTCATGTCGCTCCCCTTTCTTTCGGGCGGGTTTCGACTGTTCTATATCGCAGATACTATCGCAGAAAAATGTTTCCGCAGGGTTAAAGCGTGTCAGGCGTTCAAAAAACGTGCGAGGGCTGGCGGTCTGACTTACGCGCGATCATAAACGATCACTCCTTCGCGCTCGATTGCCGCGGCCAGATTGGCATCTAGATGGTCGCTTGAGACGAGGTCAACCTGCCTCCCGGTTTCTTTGCGCACCGCCTCACCAAACGCCGACAACGCGAAAAGACCAAAGCCCTGCTCGCGATCGACTTCGAGACGCAAGTCAATATCGCTATCGGCATGAGCCTCGCCACGGGCATACGAACCAAAAAGAATCACGGTTTTGATGGCGGGAATCGAGCTGGCCGCCTCGCGGACGGCGGACTCAATCTGGGCAGTATCCAAAATGCCCGTCGCGGCGCTTTCGCTCGCAGAGCTTTTACCAAGTGAAGGAACAAACGGCAGAGAGCGCTCGCGCAGCATCTGCCTCATAAACATATTGACCGCAACAGACGAAGTCATGCCAAGCTCTTCGCGCAGTTCGGCAAATGAGTCTTTAATTGACGAGTCCACTCGCACACTCAGCACAGACGCAGCCATGGATACCTCCTGTATGACATTGTCTATATATTATCACACAGGCTAGCGCGAGGTCGATGCGCGGTGTTCGATGTGGCCGGGGATCTCGATGCGTTTGGGCGCCAGCTTTGCGGCCTCGCCCACAGTAGTGGTAACAACGTCGATGCGCTCGGACAGGCGCTCGACCACGCGCTCGGCGATGGTAAGGGTGTCTTGCGCGGCCGTGGTCACGCCGCCAAAGAGCACGTGATTCCAGGGGTAATCGTCAAACGTTGCGATCTTGAGACCCGCCGGCAGCGAGGGACCAAGCTGCGCCAGTGCCTCGGTCAGACGCAGGAAAACCAGGCCGTTGACGGCAATGAGGCCGAGCTTTTTGCCTGCATAGCCGCGGATGGTCTCGTCCAAGAGACCGACGCCCGTGGCGCCACCGTCGGCCAGGGTGACGACCTCGCCCGCAAGGCCGCGGCGCGAAAGCTCGTCGGCAAAGGCCTCGGCGCGCTCTCGACGCACGGGGCTATCGTCACTTGCCTCGGTGAGCAGGCACAGACGCTCGCTGCCCGCAGCTGCCAAGGCATCTACCAAGCCGGCGACCAGCTCACGGTTGTTAGATGTCACCAGGTCAACACCGCCGTCGGCAACGTCGCGGTCGAGCAGCACAACGGGCAGACGTCCCGCTGCCGCGGCGATCGCCTCGTCATTGCCTCCGCAGGTGTTGACGACCAGGCCGTCCACGCCGGCATCGATAAGTCTGGTGAGCGACTCCGCTTCCTTAGCGGGGTCGTTGCCGCTAATGGCCGTCATGAGCGAGCAGCCGCGCGCCGCGGCGCTGGCGGAAAGGCCCTCGAGCATGGCGCTCGAGAACGGGTTGGCGATGTCAGCCAGAATCACACCGATGAGGTTCGTACGCGAGCTGCGCAGATTGCGCGCGGCGGCACGTGGGCGATAGCCGGTGCGCTCGATAACTGCCGCGATGCGAGCACGGGTCTCCTCGGTCATTTGCCCGGGGCGGTTGTTGAGGTAGCGCGAGACCGTGGCCGGACTCACGCCCGCCTCGGCGGCAATGTCCTTGATTCTCATCTGCGCCATAACGCACCCCGTTTCCCAATTGTCGGCGATCTGAGCCATTTTAGGCATTTTTTAAAAATCTCGGTTGCAAAACGCTGTAGGTGAGTATACTACAACTCGAAACGAAACCGATTTCGTAAACCGATTTCGGCGAGCGTTGGCACGCAGGTGCAAAGACGCACCCTACCGTCTTGGCACCTGCGTGCCAACGCCATATCAAAGGTGTACGCACGAGTAAAAGGAGCTGCGCGACCATGGGTAAAACGGTTCTTACCTTCGGCGAGATCATGATGAGGCTCTCGCCCAAAGATCATCTGCGCATTGAGCAGGCGACCGAGTTTGATGTCCGCTACGGCGGCGCCGAAGCCAACACCGCGCTTTCCCTGGCCTACCAGGGTGACAAGGCAGCTTACGTCTCCGTTGTCCCGGCCAACCGTCTGGGCGAGTGCGCCCTGCGTTCGCTGAAGGTCTACGACGTCGATACCTCGCGCGTCGTGCGCCAGGGCGACCGTCTCGGCTCCTATGTGTTTGAGGTCGGCGCCTCGCAGCGCGGCAACGGCTGCGTCTACGACCGCAAGTACTCTGCCATCAACATGGCCAAGCGCGACGTCTTTGACTGGGACGAGATCCTCAAGGGCATCGACGTCTTCTACTTCTCCGGCGTGACGCCCGCCGTCTCCGACGAGATGGCCGCCGCCTGCAAGGATGCCCTCACCGCCTGTCGCGCCAAGGGCATCACCACCGTGTGCGACGTGAACTATCGCGGCAAGATGTGGTCGCCCGAGAAGTCGCAGGCCACCATGAAGGAGCTCCTGCCGCTCGTCGACATCTGCATCGCCAACGACGAGGACGCGCCTGCCGGCCTCGGCATGACCTGCGTCTCCGGCTCCCTTGCCCACGGCATCGAGGAGCGCGACACCTACGTCGAGATGGCCCGTCAGATCTGCGCCGAGTACGGTTGCAAGAAGGTCGCCTCGGTCGTCCGCAACATCTCCTGCGTCGAGCGCTCCATCTGGATGGGCATGCTCTTTGACGCCGAGAGCGGCGAGCACTGGTTCTCCCCTGCTCATGACGTGCACGTGCTCGAGGGCGTTGCCGCCGGCGACGCTTTTAACGCCGGTCTGGTCCATGCCCTCATCAACGACTTCGATCCGCAGGACGCCGTCAACTACGCCATCGCGGCCTCGATCCTCAAGCTCACCATCAAGGGCGATTCCAACCTGGTGACCGCAGACGAGATCGCAGCCGCGGCATCCGCCGCCGACGGTGGCACCCGCGTCGCGCGCTAAGCCGTCCCCATTCCGCGGGCCGCAGCTTTTTATACCCATACCCCTGCGGCCCGCTCCCCGATTTCTCCGGTCGGACAAAACCACCAGTCCCATTCCGGTTTTGTCTGGCATTCCCTACACGACTGGTCGCGCAGCCGGTTTTGGAATTGCTTGTGACCCCAAGCAGTGCCTCCGATAACCAATCCAAAACCGGCTCATGACCAGCATATTTGGCAATCACGCGCCAGCGCGCGCCGTACATCGAAAGGAACATCATGTTCGATCAGTTCTATACCACGCTTGAGTCCCTGGGCATCGTGCCGGTCGTCGTGCTCGACAAGGTCAAGGACGCCGCACCGCTCGCCCACGCCCTTATGGCAGCTGGCATGAAGTCCGCCGAGGTCACCTTCCGCACCGCCTGCGCCGCCGAGTGCATCGCCGCTATGGCCGAGGCCGAGCCCGAGATGTGCGTCGGCGCTGGCACCGTCCTGACTGTCGAGCAGGTTGAGCAGGCCCGCGCCGCCGGTGCCAAGTTCATCGTCTCCCCGGGTTACAACGAGGACGTTGTAAAGCACTGCATCGGCATCGACCTGCCCGTCCTTCCTGGCACCGTGACCCCCTCCGAGGTCACTGCAGCCGAGAACCTGGGGCTCAGGGTCACCAAGTTCTTCCCCGCAGCTCAGTACGGCGGCCTGAACACCATCAAGGCCCTCGCCGCTCCGTTTGTCGGCCATCGCTTTATGCCCACCGGCGGCGTGAGCACCGCCAACGTCGAGGAGTACCTGAGCTCCTCCGCCATCATCGCCTGCGGTGGCACCTGGATGGTCAAGCCCGCCCTGTTCGCCGATGGCGACTTCTCCAAGGTCGAGCAGATCGCCCGCGAGGCCATGGACGCCGTCAAGAAGGTCCGCGGCTAGGTTTAGCTCTCTATCGTGAAAGGGGGCGTGTCCTAGACCTCGCCCCCTTTCTTTTAAAGCGGCTCGGAAGCGCGCCGTTTCCGTCACGAGCAAGAATCAAAACCGTCTTGCATGCTGATAGAACGTGACGGAAGCGACACGCGCCCGAGCCGCTTTTCCTACTCGGTTGGCGACCGCGCCCAACTGAGCCGTTTCGACAAAAGCCACGCCACCAAAACAGCTGCGGCGCCGTCTGGAGGAATGGACCCTTGCTTCCGGTCTTTTCCTCCAAGCGGCGCCGCAGCTTTTTCATGCCCCGATTGCGCCCCCGCACTTGCGGTGAAATACGGACTGCTTACGTCGTCAAAGCCGCAAAACAGTCCCTATTTCACCGCAACTAAGTAAGGGAACGAGTTAGATGGCCGAGTCTTTGGATAGCTCAAAATAGTCGGGATGTAAGGCGATAACCGGGCCCTGCTCCTCGGGCATTAGATGCAAATGCGTCTCTGCCAGATAGCTCGCCGTGTCGGTGTCGCCCTTCTTAATGGCCTCGAGAATCCGGCGATGCTGACCACGAATCGGCTCCCAATCCAGATCCTGCGACACCATACGCAACCAGTTGTATCGTTCAAAATGCGTGTTGACGCTCTTCATCCAATCCCACAACATGTGGCGGCCGGCAATCTCAAAACACGTCTCGTGGAACAGGTTGTCCAGATCAAAAAAGCGACGCGTTTCGCGATGGTCGAGCGACTCGGACTCGGCAAGAATCTGCTCGAGCCGATGCTTTTGCTCGGGCGCGGCGGCAGAACAGCATTTAATGAGCACGCTTCTCTCGAGTTTCTCGCGCAGGAAACAGGCGTTCTCGGCGCGCTCCATGCTGATTTTTGAGACATAGGTGCCGCTTTTGGGACGAGTTTCCACCAGTTCCTGCTCACGCAGGCGCACAAAAGACTCGCGAATGGGCGTGCGCCCGATTCCCGTCTCCTTTTCCAGACCAATCGCCGAAAGACGTGTGCCGGGTTTGAGCTCGGCATAGATGATCTTGGAGCGCAATGCGTTGTATGCCTGATCTTGCAGGCTCTGATAATGCTGGTGCTGTTCCATAAAGCCCTCGGATAAGTCCTCGGTTAATCGAATACCAACACGTAATACTATCGCAACGCCGCCCCCATAAGTTGCGGTGAAATACGGACTATTGGAGCCAGCTAAGCCGCTAAACAGTCCGTATTTCACCGCAACTTATGGGGGACGAAGGGGTTTTACAGGTTGGCGATGATTGCTTGGGCGATTTCGTCGTACTGAGCCGGCTCGAGCGTGACGCGACCGGGGTTCATGGCGAACACGTCACCAAACTCAAACGGGTCGTCCTTGTACTTGGGGACGATATGCACATGCAGATGATGCATGGTGTCGCCGTAAGCACCAAAGTTAATCTTGTCGGGGTTGAACGCCTTGTGCAGCGCCGCCGCGACGTGGCGGACATCGGCCATAAAGGCGGCGGCGTCCTCCTCGGACATACAGGAGATGTCGTCGACGTGCTGCTTGGAGGCCACGATTACGCGACCCTTGTGGCTCTGCTCCTTAAACAGGATAAGCTTGCTGGCGGGCAGGTCGAGCATGGGGATGCCAAAGGCATCGACGAGCGTGTTGTCGGTCCCGCACATGCAGTACGAGCAATCGGTGTGCTGTTCCATGGTGATCCTTTCGATCTGGGTGAAGGCGTCCGCCGCAATGCGACCGGCGGGCGCGACCAAGCTGCCCGGCAATCTACGACAAACGCACAATGCGCTCTCTAACCGTTGCGAAATCGGTTTCGAGCATGTCTTTGCCATGATACCGCCAACGAGTTGTTGCGATTAGGTGAACGTTCACCTTTTTATTATTTTTTCTCTTTGCAAATAGAATCCCGTGCGTATACTAAGGCTCAAACGAAACCGATTTCGTTAAGCGTGGGCAATAGGATGCTAAGACGCACCCTACCATCTTGGCATCTTATTGCCCACACGTTGTCATTTGCTTTCCTCCCGTCTCGTTGGCCCTTCAGTCCCATTCCGGCACAGCGAGACATTTCCTAGACGACTGACCATGGGGCCGGCTTTTCTGCTTTTACAGCAGTGCCTCCGATAACCCTCTTTTGCCGGCCCAGGTCAGCCTTTTCTTCACAACCGAAAGGACGGGCAGCAATATGCGACCGCTCATCATCATGAATGGCGAGAAGATCGACTGGTGCCGTACCGTCATCAGAATGCTGATGTATTTAGCAGGTGTCGCGACGCTCGCCCTCGGCATGAGTATTCAGACCGCATCGGGCCTGGGCGTTGCCGCACTCACTTGTTTTGCCACGACACTGTCCATGCTCACCGGCAAGACGCTCGGCTTTTGGATTACCGCGACCTATGTCGCCTACATTGCCGCACAGGCAGCCATCTTGCGCCGCGAGTTTCAGCCGCGCATTTTGCTCGAGCTCTTTTTCTCAACGCTGATCGGTGGCTTCACCGACTTCTTTATGAACGTTAACCCTCTGCACCCCACCGCGCTGCCGGCGCAAGTCATAACCATGCTGCTCTCGCTTGCCATCACCGCGTTTGGCGTAAGCCTCGTCGTCAACATGGGCGTCGTTCCCAACGCGCCTGACGGCCTGGTGCAGGTCATTGCCGAAAAGCTCAAGCGCCGCTTTGGCGATGTGAAGGTCGTATTCGACTGCTCGCACGTTGCCGCCTCGCTCGCGCTGTCGCTGGTCTTTATGCACAACCTGGGCGGCTTTGGCGTCACGACCGCCATCTCGGCACTGTTCCTGGGCCATGTCATCAACGTCGCCAACAAGCTGTTCGCCCAGCGCTTTATCCGCGCGGCCTTTGGAAAATAGCGCCACCGCAAGAACCCGCGAGCAGCGCTATACGTTGCTATATCTTGCTATATCTTGCTATACGTTGCTATATCTTGCTATAAATCGACCACTGCCAGCCGACATACAACAGGCCCCAAGCCAGCAAAGGCTTGGGGCCTGTCTTGCAATATGGCTATTTGGCCTATGCGCGCTCGTATTTCGTGGCGCGTCCTGTCCCCCGCCTTACGATCGAGTTTCGGTTGAGCAGAGATTCAAGCGCCGCCAACGTGCGCGCGCGGCTCAATCCCGTCTGTTGCTCAATCTCGCCCCGCGACAGTATTCGTCCACCCGACAAAGCCTTGAGAACCTGGACCTCTTCCTCAGACCCTTCAAAGGCATCGATAACGGGCAATGTGACAGCCACCATGCCGCCACGAACATCAAATACCGGCTGGCTCAAAGAATCTCGATACGCACGCCTGATTCGCGCGATTCCCGTACCAAATTTCTCGATGTAATCCAGCTTTAAAAAGACCTCGGCGACAATTGGGTTTCTGAGCACGGATATCTGCCCATACAGGTATTGTTCCGTCGTCAAACCGGCGGGCAGCGGTCCGGGTGAAGTCACAACGACGCGATCATCGTACAGAGCAATTTGGACATTCGCTCGAACGTCCCATGTCCGATGCACCAAAGCGTTTGCGACAGCTTCGCGGAACGCCTCAAGAGGAATTCGATCGGTTTGGACGCGTTCCATCCCCTCGATACGCTCATAACGGTAGTAGCGTGCAAACATAGCAACCGCCCTGTCCACCTGCTCAATTGCAGATAGACCTGTCGCCGTCTCACGATCTAAGAGAACGTCCTCGGTCTCACCAAACCGCACACAGTCGATGCCCGGAAAATCGTTTTTATCCGCCAATATCGCCGCGGCATTGGTATAGCCGTCCTTGCCGAGCAAGCGAAGCGTACGCATGATATCCGGCGTTAGCTCGGAAATACCAAGGTGTTCAACACACTTATGCTCGAGCGTGTGAAAACTCAAGTCCTGAAAAGCCGACGTGAGCGCATCGAACGTCAGGTTACTGCCCTCGAGCGTTAGTCTGCCATACTCAAACCGATCGACCTCCACCGTTGCCGAATCGTTACGCCTATATGCCTTTCCTTTGCTTCGATAGGGTTTGTCCTGGCCCTCATAGACCGTAAGGATTACGGTCCCGTGTTTCTCATCGGGCTCAAGCGAGTAACGGGGGGCTGGATCTAAGCTGTCATTAATCATATTTTCGATGCGCAGACATTCGGCAACCGGATCCGCAAGACCGACAGCAACGCCCTCGTCATCAACGCCAAACTCAATCTTGCCCGTCCCGTAGTTTGCATAGGCGCTCACCGTTTTAAGAAACGTCGGCGTAACGCTTTCCTTGTATTCGACTGTAGGGCTCTCTCTAACAACCATATGCACCGCACCTCTCTATTCATACTCATCTGAATCGTATTATAAGACGAAAACCGTTTGCGTACGGATTTCAGACAGACGCAAACGATTTTCGTCTTGATTTACGTCCGGAATTAAGACGCAAATTGCGCTTTCGTACGGCTAAATGCCAGACGCAAATCGTTTTCGTCCGTCAATACGTCCGCAATCCAGACGAAAAAGCCCCGAGCTCGTATTGAACTGCACCCCAAAACTTGGACGGCTTAAATAAGAACTACGCCGCAAGGGACT
>CABUDI010000025.1 GCA_902490305.1 uncultured Collinsella sp. | reverse complement strand
TCCGATCTCAAGTTTACGCTCGAGTTCTATAACGGTCCGCGTCCTATCGGTCGGCGAGTGGCTTGTACTCCAGCGGCTCGATAATCGGGCGGTAGGCGGGGCGGATGATGCGGTGCGCGCAGAAGAGCTCTTCCATGCGGTGCGCCGACCAGCCGGCCATGCGGGCGACGGCGAACAGCGGCGTAAAGAGCGTCTCGGGCACGCCGAGCATTTTGTAAATAAAGCCCGTGTACAGGTCGATGTTGGCGCAGATGGGTTTGGTCATGCCGTGGTCGCGCATCACCTGCGGGGCCAGGCGCTCGATGCGCTCGATGAGCGCGAACTCCTCGCCCAAGTCCTTCTTGGCGGCAAGCGAGCGCGCGTAACGGCGGCAGACCTCGGCGCGCGGGTCGCTCAGCGTATAGACGGCGTGGCCCATGCCGTAGATGAGGCCGGTGCCGTCGAAGGCCTGCTTGTCGAGGATCTTGCCCAGGTAGGCCGCGACCTCGTCCTCGTCCTCCCAATTGGAGACATGCGCACGGATGTCCTCGTGCATGGACACGACCTTGGCGTTGGCGCCGCCGTGGCGCGGGCCCTTGAGCGAGCCGATGGCCGCGGCGTAGGCGGAATACGGGTCGGTGGCCGAGGAGGACAGCACGCGGCAGGCAAACGTGGAGTTGTTGCCGCCGCCGTGCTCTGCATGCAGCATGAGCATCACGTCGAGCAGCATGGCCTCATCGCGGGTGAACGCCATACCGCCGCGGAGCACCTGTAGGATGGTCTCGGCGGTGGAGAGGCCGGGCGTGGGGTGCGGCACGTGAACCTCGGAGCCGCGAAGCTTGGCGATCGAGGCCATGTGTGCGAAGGCGGCGATGCGCGGGAGACGTGCGAGCATGGAAATAGCCACGTCGATCTCATGCTCGGGCGTGATCACGTCTGGTTCGGCATCGAAGGCGTAGAGCAGCAGCACGGCGCGCTGGAGCACGTTCATGATGCTCGACGACACCGTGGTCATAGGGAACTCTTTGACGTACTCGTCGCTCAGATGTCTAAAGGCGCCCAGGCGCTCGCAAAAGCCGTCGAGCTCTTCCTTGTTGGGCAGCGAACCCGTGATAAGCAGATAGGCGACTTCCTCGTAGCCGTAGCGATTCTCGGCCTGGGCATTGTTGACCAGATCCTCGATGCTGTAGCCGCGAAGCGTGAGCTTGCCCTGATCGGGCACGACCTTGCCGTCGACCTTGTTGTAGCCGTGCACGTCCGAGATGCGGGTAAGGCCCGCGACCACGCCCGAGCCGTCGGCATTGCGCAGGCCGCGCTTGACGTTATGCTCGACGAACAGATCCTCGTCGTAAGGGTCGGTCGGCAGGCCATAGTAGAGATTTTCGCTTTCGGGCGAAATCTGGCGGCTCGCTTCATAGTCCAGAACCAGGCGGCTCAGGTGATCGTCAAAGCGGTAGTAGATTTTCTTGGCGTCGTAAGCCATGCGCGCTCCTCTCGGGGCCGTGTGGGGGCGGCGTGCTTGAGTGCAGATGCGCCAGCCTGTTCCCACACGGCCTGTTCGCTACAGGCGGTACATAAAGTTAAAGACGTCCTCGCGCTGGATGGACACGTTGACGCCCGAAAGCTCGCCGGCCTCTGCCAGCGCCTTCTGCAGCTCGGCGAAGTCGAGCTTGGACTCGGCGGTGTCGGCCAGCATGGTCATGGTGAAGATGTCCTCGATAATGGACTGCGTAATGTCGCGGATGTCGACGTTGGCCTCGCCCAGAACACGGGTGACGCCGGCGACGATGCCGGGGCGGTTCTTGCCAAGGACGGTGATGACGATACGGGAGGACGAGATCTCGGCCATGGGAAACCCTTTCGCGTGGTTGCGGCGTGCGCGGGGCGCTCCGCTACGGTACAGTGTTCATCATTGTACCTGTCTGGCGCCAAAAGGGGTGTGCTTACTGCGGCGTTACACGTCTGCAACATGAGCGTGAGGGGGCAGGCCACATGGGGAAGAGCCGTCTGGAGCGTGTCCAGCTCGTGTTGAGTTGATTTCCGATTTCAGCCGAACACATTGGGCGGATAGGCCGTTCCCGCAGTCAGCCGAACGCCTCCGACGGCTGATTCCAAACTGAAAACGGGGGGCATCCCCCGCCATTCGGTAGGGGACGCCCCCGCTGGATACCGCCCCGCGGTGCCACCGCGGGCGCCACCTATATCAGGGCACCGTGGCCTCAGTCGGGATGGCCCCAGCACTGCCGCGTACTCGGTGGGGTAGAGCCAACTGATCGTCTTCACGTCGCGTATGACGATATTTCGGTCGTCCGGCTCGGTGACGCCGTAGCCGAACGCTTGGAGCGTCTCGATGGACTCTTGAACGCGGGGACGAGTCTCGTCGCGCCCTCTAGTCCTCGGCAGACCAATCGAGTCCGAACTCCTTTCGGGCATCCTCTTCGCTCATGACTTCGAGAAGGTCTCCGGGTTGACAACGAAGGGCGAGGCATAGCTGCTCGAGCGTGTTGAAGCGAATGCCGCGAATATGCCCTTTTTTAATACGGGACAGGTTCACGGGCGTGGTTCCAATCCTTTCGGCAAGTTCGTTCGAGGAAATCTTTCGCTCGGCCATGATCTTGTCGAGGCGAACAATTACGGGCATGGCGTTTCCTTACGCAATTTCGTCGGAGTCGAGGTACAGCTCTCGAGCGTACAGGAAGAGCTGGGAAAGCATGAACAAGACGATGCCGAGAACCAGAGAGGTCCAGTCGAATGATGAAGCGATCTCTTGGGTGCCGACGGTCCCCTCGCCGCCAAACATCGAGACGGAGGCTTCGAGTGAGCCGGCGTAGAGGCTGGTGGCAGCTTGAACAATGAAGAGAATGCCGAGCACCTTCAAGCATGTCGCAGACCCTTTCTTGAAGGGGTCTGCGCTCTTGATTGTCCACACGAGAACGGCGCTGAGGATGGTCGTAGCGATACCGATGACGGCAGGGGCCAATGTCGAGATCGCAAGGGCTGGATAT
The DNA here is from genome assembly GCA_902490305.1 of uncultured Collinsella sp. Lineage (GTDB taxonomy): Bacteria > Actinomycetota > Coriobacteriia > Coriobacteriales > Coriobacteriaceae > Collinsella. The sequence goes on along the minus strand of CABUDI010000025.1, from coordinate 20,820 downwards.
GCGGGGGAGTCTGCAATTACAGGGTTGTTGAGCACTTCGATTGCTGGCTTTAAGGAGAACGCCACTTGTGCGATGGCGGTGACGCAAAGGGCTGTAGAGGCTATCGCACACGCGATACGGAAGGAATGAAGCCGGGGAGTGCGATTGTCAGAACTCATAACAACCTCCGAAGAATTTAAAAATCTCAGGATACTTTTTAACAGTTTATGTTAAATTGACTTTGCCGGCAAGTAATCACAGCATGCTGCAACCGTAACCCCGCGCATCGGGCTGAATCGTGTTGAAACGAGCTGGTGATACGTATGCTCAAAATCTCGAAGGCGATCTTTAGGTCGCTTCTCTCCTCCAGGTCGCTCTGTGTTGTCGTTGTTGCGTTGATGGTTCTTTGTGCTCTGCCCGTCTTCAGGAGCGCGGCTGGCATCGACGGACGGGTCGAATACCTCGAGTCGGGAATAACCCGTGTTGAGCAGGAATTGTCAGCATCCTATGCGGATGCGCTTGTGAATGCGGGGGAGGACGGTGTCTATACCTCTTCATCAAGCATGCCCGCGCTTCTGTACCCTCTTGCCGCGGGACGTCTTATCTTGGCACCGCTCTCTCCCCTACTTCCGTTTCTGCAGATATCGGATGGAGAGTACACCTATTATGACGGATCGAAGGAGTACTTGCTATGGGTCGCAACGGCCGTTGCCGTCTCGTTCCTTGCCGCGCGTCTTAACAAACGTGAAAAGCTCATCATCCAGGCACCGATGGGCGAGCTGGGTAGACTTGTTGCATCGAGCGTATGGGCGAGTGTTTTTGCAATGCTTGCCGTCCTCGCCATCAATCTTCCAGGGATAATCGCCGCGCTTGTGAAGAATGGCCCGGGCTCGCCGTTCTATCCGATAGGCTACATTCAATATGCGACTCCGGTTATCAAACCGGCTTGGCTGGTGTTCGCGCAGACGGCCATCTTGCAATTCTTGGTGGCAGCGTTCATCTCGCTTGTCGTTCACCTTGCCGTGAAGATTGCCAATAACCCTACGCTTGGAATCGTGTTCGTATGTGCCCTGATGGGGGTGACGATGGTTCCCGGGTATTACGGAAGATCCATCGCTTTACGCGAGTTCGCCCTGTTGAATCCCCTTTCGTATGCGAACACCGAGTTGACCGTCGGCGCCTATAGCCCGTACCCGACAACGCAGATAGTGAATCTGCCCGGACTTTGCTTCGAGCGTGGCGCGATTACCCTCGTATGCGCAATCGGGATCGAGGTGCTGGCAATTAGCCTGCTTTGCGTTGCTGGAAAGAGCGGCTGCGCGCGCCCGATGCCCCCGATTTGTCTTGAGAGAGGTTCCTTCACCGCATCGAGAGCGGCAACTCGTTCGAGCGCTTGTGCCTCCGCCGTTGCATACGTAAGAACGATGGGGAAACTGCTCCTGCATTCTCCTGCCCTCGCCGTATGCGCGATTGCAATGTCGACGACGATGCTGGCCCCGGCTCTGGTCGAGGTGTTTCCTGACGCTGATGACGTTTCCGCTGTTCGGTATAGGGATGGGGAGCTCCGTTCAATAGATCGGTATCTAGAGCAGGACGCTGCGAATATGGATGTCGAGGGCAAAACGGCCCTGGAAGACATGCGAGATGCTCTTTCGGGTTTTGTGTACGCGCCTACGCCTGCGGAGGGGTTTCGAAGCCTTGCGACGTACGAGCGCGCTCGAGGCGAACTGGGCGCGGCAGATGCGACCCTCCTGCAATCGATCGGAATCGAGCCGGAGACTCCTTCTCGTGCGGAGGCGCGCGCCCTTCTGCTCGAGTCGATCGCGAGCTTGCCGGACCCCAAGGTTTACGAGTTAAGTACGAAGATGCCCCCATTAATCCTCCTTTCGTATTTCCAGGCAGCGCTTCCCTCCTTGTTTTGGCTGTTGCCCGTGGTTGTCACATCGCTTGCGTGCACCCACCTGCAGTGCCGTTCCCTTCTGGTTTTCCAAGTCCCCGCAACAGCGCATGTGCGTTTTCTGACGGCTGTTGCGTTGTCTCTCCTGCTTGGCTTGACGCTGCTTTTGGTGTCGATGGTTCCCGCTGCAGTTGTGTCCGCGATTAAGAACGGTGCGGGTGGATCGGAGTATCCCGTCGCTCTCATTCGAGCGGGGGCTTCGACAACGTCCATGGTGGGGGAGGCGGTGTTGCGTAGCGTTCCGTTGCTGGTCATGGCATACGGCGTGATTTCCGTTGTCGCTGCGTTGACAGCAGCGATTAGCCGCAGCCCCGTTGTCACCGGAGTGGTTTGCGCGGTTCTCTTGGTGTTGGGTTCGTTGAGCGCTCATGTTGAAAGCGCGGGCATGGGCGCCGCGCTGCTGGCTCCATTCGCCTCGTTTGATCCCGCTTCCCAGGTGGGGACGATTGGGTTCCTTGGGCGAGGGACGAACGCGATGCCTTTTGGAGAGGTCGTCGGCGCATCGGGCGCTCTGCTGGTGGTCTTGGGCGCCGTATCTCCGTTGTTGGTGCGCCTGGGTGTTCCGAAGATCGAAAGGGGATGATCTCGATGATTGACCTTCAAACGCTGACGATCTCTTATGGAAAGAAGGTGCTCGTAGATTCGGTGAACGCTGAGTTTGCCCCGGGTACGGTCTACGGTCTCGTCGCTCCGAACGGGCATGGAAAGACGACGTTGCTGCGTGCGATGGCAGGTTTGCCGGGTCCTCGCGTGGACGGGAGCATCGTTCTGGATGAGGTGCAGGGTACGGGTGCGAGAGAGGTCCGTTCTATGATCTTCTATGCACCTGGTGAGGGAACGCTGCTGTATCCCGGATTGCGTGCGGAAGATCACCTCAAGATGGTTTGCGATATGTGGCCGCATGCTCGTGATATCGAGGAGGTAGTGGAGCAAACGCAGATAGGCGAGTTCGCGAAGATGAGGATCCGCGCTCTGAGCCAGGGTATGAAGCAGCAGCTTACCTTGGCGATTGCGTATGCGACGGGTGCGCGGTACCTCCTGTTGGATGAACCCATGAACGCGCTCGATCCCAGCAGGGTGGACTTGCATTCCGGGATTCTCAGGAAGCTGGCCGATTCTGGTACGTGCATCATCATGTCATCCCACATCTTGGATTCGGTCGATAGACTGTGCGATGAGATTCTGTTTTTGAAGGATGGGAGGCTCATTAGAAGCATTCCGCAAGATGATGCTGCGCCGAAGTCTCCCGGATCCCATTTCGCAAGGCCTGCCGGACGCGCCGAGGGTGCGCTAAGCGCGTATCGGCGGCTCTACGGAGAGGGCGGGTAGAAATGCAAGTTAATAATCTATGTGGTCGATATGCCGTTAAACCCGCATATCGATACCGCTCAGCCATTCGCCTCGCCCCCGTCGCACGTATCTTCATTCGGTCTGTCATTATTAATCTAACGATGCTTTGAGGAATGTAGGTGCTTCCAAATGTACTGTCGACTTCTTCTCAAACTAATCCTAAGAGACAGGGCCGTATGGATCTCTACGCTCGTTCTCGCTGCAGCCTTCTCCATCCCCATTGCGTTCAATTCACCCATCTACGGGCCCTTCTTTATGAAGCAGGGCATGCAGGGCTTTGTCGACGCATTCAATACGCGCGCGCCCCAGGCCAGCGGCATAGACCTATCGCCAGAGCAGCAAGCTGACGCGGAGCTTGCAAGATACGCGAACGCCGCCCTCGCCGCTCAAACCGACGCCGCCTTTCTCGATTCTGCCGAGAGCTACTACGCGCTCATGGGCGAAGGCTTCCAATCCGGGTCCATCGTGGGAGACCAAGAGACCAATGACGCAGACCTCGCGTATTGCCGCGCTCTGAGCAGCTCCGGCATCACGGATATCCCGGCCTCCGCAAACGACCTGCCATTCCTTTCCTTCCTGCCTTACGCCATTGCCACGGCGCCGTCTTTCCTTCCCTTCATCCCCTTCCTTCTCTCGTCGATACTCGTGCTCGGCGCCACAAGGCCTGCGACCCTGGCGGCAAAGGCGCCCGTGCCCAAATTCCGGCGCCTTATCCAGATCGTGTTTTCGATAATCGCCGCGGGGACCGCGATGCTCCTCGCCGGCCTCGCACCCGGGGGCATTTACGCCTTGGCCCTAAACGGCTTCGGGCAAATTGGGTACCCGATCGCCTTCTTCCATGACGGCGCGCTTACCACCACGACCGCGGGAAACGTCTTCACAGCCCTGCTTATCGCGCTTCTTGCGGGCGGAACCTTAATATCCGTTTGCTCCGCCGTCCTATCGACCGCAACGAGGCGCGTCCTCGCAGGCCCCCTTACCTCCGCGCTGCTTGTCGCGGCCCCGGCATTCCCGTTACTGTCCGATTCGGCACTGGAGCATAACGCCGCGCTCAATCTCCTGCCGCTGGCCATATTCTCGCCTATCGAGGCAACGGGTTACGTAGGATGCTTCCCAACAGAATTCATTGGCTCCGGTTCAAGCGGTGCATCGATGCTTGCCGTGGCCCTGGCATACGTCGCGGTCCTTTTTGCGGTCGGCGCCGTTGCGACACGTTCGCCCAAACAGCCTGGACCCGCGAAAAAGCACCATGGGCTCGAGCTTCTGGACGCGAGCGTGGGATACGGAAGCACGACGATACTTTCAATCGGATCGCTTTTCCTGAGCCCGGGAACGGCGGCGGGCCTCATTGCTCCCAACGGCTCGGGGAAAACCACCCTTCTTGAAGCGCTGTCGGGCCAATTTCCCACCCGTATCCACTCGGGAAGCCTGGCGGCAGACGGAATCAGCCAACGTCAATCAGCCGAATTCGCAGAACTCGTCTACCTGAGCTCTTCAGGCGACACGGATCTCTACCCCACGCTATCGGCCATCGAGCACCTTGCTTTCGTTAGGGAGGCGTGGAAATCGGCCGCCGACATCGACTCGCTCTGCAGCTCCCTCGGAATCTCCCCATATCTCGACAAGCCGACCCGTAAACTCTCGACAGGAATGAAGCAGCAGGTAAAGCTTGCCATGGCGATAGCGACCGATTGCCCGTACCTCATCCTCGATGAACCGCTGAACGGCCTCGATCCGGGAAAACGGAAAACCTCCTGCGACGCGATGCGCAGCGAAGTGGCGCGGGGACGCAGCGTGCTCATCTCAAGCCACCTGCTCGACGACCTGGCAGACCTCACCAACTCGTTCTACTTCATCGAGGCCGGCACGCTCGTGGAAAAGATCAAGTCGTCCTCGCAGACGCTCAAGCAGGAATACCTCGATACATACGAGGGAGGCGAATGACATGAAGACCGGCTCCGCCAAAATACCCATTGCGCTGGCGTTATTGGTCGCGATAGCCGCAATCGCAGTCTCTGCCGTATCCATAAAAGATGCGAACACCTTGAAACATGGCATTTCCGAAGGGTTCCGCCTAGACGGAGTGTACCGAGACCACGAGACCGGCTTAACCCAGCTCTCCTTCCTTGGGGAAGACGAAAACAGGTGGCAAATCGTCGACAGCAATGGAAATGTGACCGACGGTTCATTTGAGACAACCGGCGATCCGAACATCTTCATGTTGGCCGACCAATCAGGAGATGATTACGGATTTGTCCACCTGGCTTACGCCTCCGCAGACGGAAACCAAGGAAGCCTTTATTTGAACACCGGAACGTCGGTGCTCGAATTTGACAAGGTAACCAGCGGCCCGGCTTTCGTCGTGCCGTAAATGCAAATCGAGTGTCATGAGAGAAGAGGGGACTGGCCTTGCCAGTCCCCTCTTCCTTTTACGGCCCAAGCGGGAATGCTCACCACTGCAGTTCGCGAACGTCAGACGCTTCCTCCGCCCGCGGCACTCGGCCAGGTACATGCTGATGATGACTTGATACGGCACCACTGTACGGGCGGACTCCGCCTTGAAGTAGTCGATGTTCTAGCCGTCGATGTTCATAGTGACGCGGCGGCGCACCTTCCCGATGTAGGGGTTCGGAACGCTGTCGGAGAAGTCGACCTCGGCGGGCATCTCCATAATCTCGTCCTTGCCATTCGTTTCGATAGCTCCAATACTGCCGTCCCTCTGTCCTCGTCGATTTTCTCGCCGAGATTATCCTGATGGTCGAGCCGCCATGCCTCTCGCAATGGCAAACCGTCAGCACCCACGATTCCAGAACGTTGAAATTTGCAACGTTCTACCAGTGCGTGGGTCGTTTTGAAGGTAATTCATGGGACCATTTGTCGGTAATCCGTGGGTCATTTTTCCTCGCGTTGTGCCGAAAAGACCGTGAACCTTTTGTGGGACACGCGGCGCCGTGGTACCATAGCCGAGTTTGTTGTCTTGGTCGGAAACCAAGACGCCTTATGCGCTGATCGGTAACCAGCGCCTGACCAATAAGGAGTCCTACCATGAAGCAGGGTATCCATCCCCAGTATGTCGAGTGCACGGTGACGTGCTCCTGCGGCAACACCTTCAAGACGCACGCTACCGTGTCCGAGATGAAGGTCGAGCTTTGCAACGAGTGCCACCCGTTCTACACCGGCCAGCAGAAGTTCGTCGACACCGGTGGACGCGTCCAGCGCTTCGCCGACAAGTTCGGTGGCGCCGCTGCCGCCCAGCTCAAGAAGGCCGAGGAGGCCAAGGCTGCCAAGGCCGCCAAGGCTGCTGAGGCCGAGGCTGCTCGCAAGGCCGCCGCTGAGGCTAAGGCTGCCGAGAAGGCTAAGCGTGCCGCTAAGTTCGCCGAGGAGGCTGCCAAGCAGGCCGCCGAGGCTCCCGCAGAGGCTCCCGTCGAGGAGGCCGCTGCTGAGGCCGAGACCACCGAGGCTGCTGAGTAAATAACTCGCCGCGGAATCGCTCGCATTCATGGCATAAGGGCCGTGCATCCGTTTGGGTGCGCGGCCCTTTTCTTTTTATTGGTGCAAGCCAACCTGTCCCCATTGCACCAGATTGGTGCGAAGGGGGCAGGTTGGCTTGCACCAAATGGCAGAGAGACAGCGTTTGCCCAGATAAAACCTGCCAAAATAAACCAGTCCCTTTTTGGCAGGTTGGTCGTAGTTATTACGTGGCGGTCGAGGTCGACCGTATAGGCCGCGCCTCGTTTGGCTAAAGTACATTTATCTGTGTTTAACTCGCCCAAGGCTGCATGGCGTGGGCGATGGCCAAAAAGGAAAACCACATGGGATTCATGTCAAAGCTGCTGTCCTTTGGATCCGATAAGGACCTTAAGCGCTACTACAAGATCGTCGACCAGATCAACGGTCTTGAGCCCCAGTTTGAGAAGATGACCGAGGAAGAGCTCCGCGCCCAGACCGATAAGTTCCGCGAGCGTTACGCCAACGGCGAGTCGCTCGACGACATGCTCCCCGAGGCCTTTGCCACCGTGCGTGAGGCTTCCAAGCGCATCACGGGCATGCGTCACTTTGACGTACAGCTCATCGGCGCCATGGCGCTGCACGAGGGGCATATCGCCGAGATGAAGACCGGCGAAGGCAAGACCCTTGTCTCCACTTTGGCCGGCTACCTCAACGCTATCGCCGGCAAGGGCGTGCATGTCGTTACCGTCAACGATTATCTGGCAAAGCGCGACTCCGAGTGGATGGGCCGCATCTACAAGTACCTGGGAATGACCGTCGGTCTGCTCCAGAACAACATGCCGCTCGAACTCAAGCGTCCGGCCTACCAGGCAGACGTCACCTACGGCACCAACTCCGAGTTCGGTTTCGACTACCTGCGCGACAACATGGTCACCCGCCCCGAGCAGCGCGTGCAGCGCGGCCACCATTACGCCATCGTCGACGAGGTCGACTCCATCTTGATCGACGAGGCCAGAACGCCGCTCATCATCTCGGGCGCCGGCACCAAGTCCGCCAGCACCTACAAGGACTTCGCGCGTGCCGTGCGCGGCCTGGAGCGCGGTGAGGACGTCTCGCACGACATGCTCACCGCCACCGAGGACGTCGAGCCCACGGGCGACTACGTCATGGACGAGGCCAAGCACACCATCGCCGCCACCGAGCGCGGCCTTAAGAAGATCGAGCGCCGCCTGGGTATCGATGACATCTATGCCGATCTCTCCGGCCAGCTGGTCAACCACCTGCAGCAGGCGCTGAAGGCCCAGTACATGTTCCACCGCGACAAGCAGTACGTGGTCACCAACGGTGAGGTCAAGATCGTCGACGAGTTTACCGGTCGCATCATGGAAGGCCGCCGCTACTCCGAGGGCCTGCATCAGGCCATCGAGGCCAAAGAGGGCGTGCTCGTGCGCGAGGAGAACCAGACCCTTGCCACCATCACCCTGCAGAACTACTTCCGCCTGTATGACAAGCTCTCCGGCATGACCGGTACGGCACTCACCGAGGACGCCGAGTTCCGCGAGATCTACAAGCTGCCCGTCGAGGTCATCCCCTCCAACAAGCCCGTTCAGCGTGTTGACCACGAGGATCTGGTGTACCGCACCATCCAGGCCAAGTACAACGCCGTTGCCGACGACGTCGAGCGACGTCACGCCAAGGGCCAGCCGGTCCTGGTGGGCACCGTCTCCATCGAAAGCTCCGAGAAGCTGTCGGCCGCCCTTACCAAGCGCGGCATCGCGCACGAGGTCCTCAACGCTAAGCATCACGAGCGCGAGGCTCATATCGTTGCCCAGGCCGGACGCTACGGCGCCGTGACCATCGCTACTAACATGGCCGGTCGTGGTACCGACATTCTGCTGGGTGGCAACCCCGACGAGCTGGTGCGCGAGCGCCTTGAGTACGAGGGCCTGACCATGGAGGACGTGACGCCCGAGCAGCTCGAGCAGTTTAACGCCGAGGCCAAGGAGACCTGCAAGGCCGAGCGCGAGCGCGTGCTTGCCGCCGGCGGCCTGACCGTCATCGGCACCGAGCGCCATGAGTCCCGTCGTATCGACAACCAGCTGCGCGGCCGCTCCGGTCGTCAGGGCGATCCGGGCGAGACTCAGTTCTACCTGTCGCTCGAGGACGACCTCATGCGCCTGTTCGGCGGCGACAAGATGGACCGCGTCTCCAAGATGATGGTCACGGCCGACATGGGCGACGACATGCCCATCCAGCACAAGATCATCTCCAAGGCCGTCGAGAGCGCCCAGCATAAGGTCGAGAGCATCAACTTCTCCATGCGTAAGAGCGTCCTTGAGTACGATGACGTTATGAACAAGCAGCGCCAGGTCATCTACGCCGAGCGCAACAAGATTCTGGACGGCAAGGATCTGACCGACCACATCACCGAGGTCATGCACGACACCGTGTACCGCTGCGTGCAGGAGTTCTGCACCAAGGACAGCCACGATGGTGAGCGCGATCTTGAGGGCTTGCGCAAGTGGGTCGTGGAGCTGACCGGCCATATCGATACGCCCAAGTTCCCCGACGAGGATTACGAGGCCCTGGCCGCCGATGTCCTGGCCTACGTTGAGAAGTGCTACAACATGAAGGCCGAGCGCCTGGGTGAGGACCTCATGCGCGAGCTCAACACCCAGGTCATGCTGCGCGTCATCGATACCCGCTGGATGAACTACCTGCAGGAGATGGACTACCTCAAGACCGGTATCGGACTGCGCGGCTTTGGTCAGCGCGATCCGCTGGTCGAGTACAAGACCGAGGCTTATGGCGCGTTCCAGATGCTCGTCGACACCATGTACGAGGATTACCTGCGCACCGTCCTGCGCATCGAGATCAAGGCCGCCCCGCAGGCCGTGGAGCACAAGGAGGACCCCGCGCTCGAGGGCGCGCGCTTCTCCGGCCCCGCCGACGTCGATGGTGACAACGGCGACTCGGTGCTGCGCAAGCAGGCGCAGGTGCAGGCCCGCACGGCTGTCCAGGGTGGTCCGGCTGCCGTCAACAACGGTGGCAAGGTGACCACCTATCGCAAGTCCGAGAGCGACGATCCGTACGTCAACGTGGGCCGCAACGACCCGTGCCCCTGCGGTAGCGGCAAGAAGTTTAAGTACTGCCACGGCAGGAATCGTTAATGGCTGAGGCTTTAGAGATAACGCCCGCCGAGCTGGACGCGTTCGCGGACCGGCTCGGCGAGGTCGAGTCGTATCTCCACCTGGACGAGAAGCGTACCCGTGTGACCGAGCTCGAGGCCAAAAGTGTTGCCCCTGGCTTTTGGGATGACGCCGACGCCGCCCGTGCCACCATGGAGGAGATCGCGCGTACCAAGGAAGATATCGCTGCCGTGGACACCGCGCGCGGCGAGCTTTCCGATGCCCGCGCCGCGCTGGAGCTTGCCGAGGAGATGGGGGATGACCCCGACGCCGTCGCCCTTCGCGAGGAGGCTACAGCCACGGCTGAGCGCCTGGCCCGTGCCATCGATGAGCTTGAGCTTTCGAGCTGGTTTACCGGTGAGTTCGATCACGGCGATGCCATTGTGACCATCAAGCCCGGACAGGGTGGTCTGGAGGCCCAGGACTGGACCTTCATGCTCTTTAAGATGTACATGAAGTACTGCCAGCGTCGCGGCTGGAAGGTCACCATCAACGACTGTCCCGCAGCCGAGGTCATCGGCATCGACCGCGCGACCTTTACTGTCGAGGGCAAGGACGCATTTGGCATGCTGCGCGCCGAGGCCGGCGTCCACCGCTTGGTTCGCATCAGCCCCACCGACGACAAGAAGCGCCGCCAGACCACGTTTGCCGGCGTCGAGGTCATCCCCGTGCTACCCGATGATATCGACATCGAGATCAGTCCCGATGACATCCGCGTGGACGTGTACCACGCGAGCGGCCCGGGCGGCCAGGGCGTTAACACCACCGACTCCGCCGTGCGCGTGACGCATTTCCCCAGCGGCATTGTGGTCACCTGCCAAAACGAGCGCAGCCAGATCCAGAACAAGGCCGCGTGCATGCAGATCCTCAAGGCTCGCCTGTACGAGATTGAGCTCGAGAAGCGTGCCGAGGCGCTCGATGAGATTCGCGGACCCAAGACCACGATCGGTTTTGGCAACCAGATTCGCAGCTACGTGCTCTACCCGTACCAGATGGTCAAGGATCTGCGCTCGGGTGTGGAGACCAGCAATGTCGAGGCCGTTCTTGACGATGGCGACCTGGACCCGTTTGTTATTGGCTACCATCGCTGGGCTACCGGCAACGCCGATGCAGAAGGCTCGGAGGTCTAAAACATCGGGTGGCTTCAAGCCGATGCCAAGCCCAACGGTTGGACGGGTTTGTATCCAGAATAAACCCTGCGCAGGGTTGGTTTTTGTCCGGCGAATCGGTAGAATCGAATACAAGAAGAAGTTCAAAGCGCATCCGTTTGGGTGCGCTTTTTTGAGGGAGGCAGCATGGCATATCGTCTGGACATCAAGCGCATTCTTTCGATGAACTTCTTTCACGACCTGCCCCAGATTATGTTGGGGTGCGCTCTGGCCGCTATTGCGACCGACCTGTTTTTGATTCCCAACGGTCTTGCCGCCGGTGGCGTTACGGGCCTTGCGACTATTATCCAGGCTGTCGGCGCGGCGCGAGGCGTGTCGCTTCCCGTCGGTATCCAGACCATCGTGATGAACGCCTTGCTGTTGTTGGTCGTTATGCGCGAGGGCGGCATGTTCTACGTGGTGCAGACCGCGACGGGCTTTGTGCTGCTGGGCTTCTTTACCGATCTGTTCGCCCCGTTTGTAGCACCTCTGGCGGATGCGGACCTGATGCTCCCTGCCATGTGGGGCGGCATTATTACGGGCATCGGTTACGGCATGGTGTTGCGCGCCGGCGCCAACACCGGCGGCTCGGACACGATTGGCCAAATCATCTCGCGTAACACCTCGCTGCCGGTGGGCTCGACCGTCATGGCGATCGATGTTGCCGTATGCGCGCTATCGGCTCCGGTCTTTTCAATCGAAAACGCACTGTATGCAGGCCTTTCGATGGTCATTAGCGGCTACGTGATCGATGCCGTGGTCGATGGTGGCAACAAACGCCGTATGGTACTCATCATCTCGGACAAGTTCCCTGATATCGCTGCCGATATCATGTATGGCCTGGGTCGTGGTTGTACCAAGTTTAAGGCGACTGGCATGTATTCGGGTGCCGAGAAGCCAGTGGTTATGGTCATCGTGAGCCGTCGAGAGCTCAATACCCTCAAGACGATCGTGCGCGAGCGCGACCCGCGCGCCATCGTGACCGTGGCCGACGTTACGGAAACTTTCGGTGAGGGCTTCAAGGACATTAACGCGTAGGGCCGACCGCGTTCCATCCAAAAGACGTTCACATTGATAAACCGTTTCATCAGCGGTTCTGCCTGCTCAATTGTTCAAATAATGATAAATACTCTGGTAAAGCTTCCAGTTTCCAGCATAATGAATGACGTACGTGCATCGCGGCTGGGTTGGGACGACCTTCTGTGCCGTGCGCATCTTGTCTAAAGAGGATGAAAGGAAGGCACAATGAGCGACGAAGAGCTCAAAAAGGTTGCCAACGAGGTAAGGAAGGGCATCGTCACCGGAGTGCACGCTGCCAAGTCCGGCCATCCGGGCGGTTCGCTCGGCGCTGCCGACATCATGACCTATCTGTACTTTGAGGAAATGAACGTCGACCCGGCCGATCCCCGCAAGGCCGACCGCGATCGCTTTGTGCTCTCCAAGGGCCACTGTGCTCCGGGTCTGTACGCCGTGCTCGCCGAGCGCGGGTTCTTCCCCAAGGAGGACCTCGAGACGCTGCGCCACATCGGCAGCCACCTGCAGGGCCATCCCAACATGAACGACACCCCGGGCGTCGATATGTCCACCGGCTCGCTGGGCCAGGGCATCTCCGCCGCCGTGGGCATGGCGGTTGCCGCCAAGCACTGGGGCGATACTTACCGCACGTACGCCCTGCTGGGCGATGGCGAGAGCGAGGAGGGCCAGGTCTGGGAGGCCGCCATGTTTGCCGGCAACCAGCAGCTCGATAACCTCTGCGTGATCGTCGACCACAACGGCCTGCAGATCGACGGTCCCGTCGAGGAGGTCAACGACCCCATGCCGCTCGCCGACAAGTTCCGTGCCTTTAAGTTCCACGTGGTGGAGCTCGCCGACGGCAACGACTTCGACCAGATCCGCGCCGCCTTTGCCGAGGCTCGCGCCACCAAGGGCCAGCCGACCGCCATCATCGCCGAGACCATGAAGGGCAAGGGCGTTTCCTTTATGGAGAACCAGGTGGGTTGGCACGGTAAGGCCCCCAACGATGAACAGTTTGAGCAGGCCATGGCAGAGCTCACGGCCGCCGGAGAGGAGCTCTAGGATGGCAGACGTCAAGAAAATCGCCACGCGCGTAAGCTACGGCGAGGCCCTCGTCGAGCTCGCCAACGAGCACGATGACTTTGTGGTCCTCGACGCCGACCTGGCTGCCGCCACGCAGACCGGCAAGTTCAAGGCAGCCTGCCCCGACCGCTTCTTCGATGTGGGCATCGCCGAGAGCAACCTGATGGGCGTCGCCGCCGGTATCGCGACCACCGGCCGCGTTGCCTTCGCGAGCACCTTTGCCATGTTCGCTGCCGGTCGCGCCTTTGAGCAGGTCCGCAACTCCATCGGCTACCCGCACCTCAACGTTAAGATCGGTGCCACGCATGCCGGTATCTCGGTGGGCGAGGATGGCGCCACGCACCAGTGCTGCGAGGATATCGCCCTGATGCGTGTCATCCCCGGCATGACCGTGATCGTTCCTGCCGACGACGTCGAGGCCCGCGCCGTAACGCGCGCCGCCTACGAGTGCGACGGTCCGGTGTACATGCGCTTTGCCCGTCTGGCCTCGCCGGTTATCAACGATCCCGAGACCTACAAGTTCGAGTTGGGTAAGGGCATTGTCATGCGCGAGGGCGCCGATGTGACCATCATCGCCTGCGGCCTGATGGTCGGCGAGGCTCTCGAGGCCGCCGAGCAGCTCGCTGCCGAGGGCATCGACGCCGAGGTCATCAACATGCACACCATCAAGCCCATCGACGCCGACCTGATCGTCAAGAGCGCCACCAAGACCGGCCACGTCGTGACCGTCGAGGAGCACTCCGTGATCGGCGGCCTGGGCAGCGCCGTTGCCGACGTCCTGTGCGAGCAGTGCCCGACGCCGCTCAAGAAGATCGGTGTCAACGACACCTTCGGTGAGTCTGGCCCGGGCGCCGAGCTCTTGCACAAGTATGGCCTGGACGCCGCCAACATCGTGGCGACCACCAAGGAGTTCTTGGCATAAGGCAAGACGAGGCAAAGTATCGCCTCAGCAACCGTATGCAATCCAAAACAGGGGCGTCCTCAAAGAGGACGCCCCTGTTTTTGTCGGCAACAAACAAATTAGGCCCGCACCAAGCAAGGGCTTTCTCCGGGAAACGGGCCCAGACCAGCAAAGTGCAATTCAGACCCTCCCAACTTTGTGTTCACGGCATCTCAAGCTGGTGCGTCGGCCCCCTAGTAGTCGCAGGCCGGACACAGGGCTACTTTCCAAATCTTTCCGCAGGACGGAGGAGCCCCCGCCGCACGCAGTGCGCAGCGGAGGCTCCGACATGTCCGAGGACGATTTGGAAAGTAACCCTGTGTCCGGCCGGAGGGACCCAAACACGGCCATGCTTCTTATGTGCAGCAAAGCTAATGCTGCTAAAATACAAGGCGCTCATGTAGTTTAAACGCACGACGATAAGGAGCACCAGTGGGTAACCACTTCCGTACCTCCGGTGCGGGCGATGATGCCCCCAAGACGCAGGCAGGCGTCCAGGGCAGTCGTTTCGCCACTCCGGATTCAGAGGGCCAGCCTGTTGCTCAGGCCCCCGCTCAGCCGGCAGATCAGGCACAGCCGGCATCCGATCCCTTTGCCTACAATCCAACCAGCGATGTCGCGCTTTCCGGCACGGCGGGTTTTGAGCCCGTTCAGGCCGTGACCGCTCGCGTGGAGCAGCCTCAGGCTGGTGCCGCCACGCCGCAGCCTACCATGGCCGGCATTCCCGACCCCTTGGCCCCTGCGACGCCGGCTCCTCAGCCTGCGCAGTCCGGTCTCTTTGCCGCTATTCCCGACCCCACGCAGCCTGCTGCCCCGGTGGTCGAGAGCGATCAGGCAGCCGAGGTCGCAAGCCTCGATAACGCGCTCAACAACCCCGATTTTACGTCGGTGTTTGCGCCCATCGATCCGCAGGCCAGCCGCAAGAAGATGGCCAAGCAGGCCGGTGTCGAGCCCGTTATCCTTATGGAGCATGTCACCAAGATCTATCCGGCACAGCCCAACAAGCCTGCACTCGACGACATCAACATCGAGATCTATCCGGGCGAGTTCGTCTTCCTGGTCGGTCACTCCGGTTCGGGTAAGACCACGCTGCTGTCGACGCTCAACCGCGACGTTAAGCCGACGAGCGGCCGTATCCTGGTTGCCGGTCAGGACCTCATGAAGATCAAGAACCGCAAGGTTCCGTTCCTGCGCCGCCAGATCGGCGCAGTGTTCCAGGACTTTAAGCTTCTGCCGCAAAAGACCGCCTACGAAAACGTGGCGTTTGCCCTTCAGTGCATCGGCAAGCCCAAGGGCGTCATTCGCAGCCAGGTGCCCGAGGTGCTGCGTCTGGTCGGTCTGGCCGATCAGATGGACTCGCTGCCCGACCAGCTTTCCGGTGGCGAGCAGCAGCGCGTTGCCGTCGCCCGCGCTATGGTCAACCGTCCGCCGCTGCTGATCTGCGACGAGCCGACGGGCAACCTCGACCCGGCGATCTCACTGGGCATCATGAAGCTGCTCGAGCGTATTAACCGCACCGGCACCACCGTGATCGTCGCCACGCACGACCGCGAGATGGTCGATAGCATGCACCGTCGCGTGATCGCCCTCGAGGGCGGCCACGTTATCCGCGACCAGGAGAGGGGAGGTTACGGCAACTATGGCACCAACTAACGTGGGCTACTCCTTCAAAGAGGCAATCAGCCACTTCTTCCGTAACTGGACTACCTCGCTCGGCGCCGTCATCACGATCTTCCTTTCGCTGTTTATCATCGGCCTGTTCATCATGGGCTCCGCGATGCTGAACTCCGTGATCGGCACCGTCGAGGATCAGGTTGTCATCAACGCGTTCATTAGTGATGACGCCGATCAGGCCGATGTTCAGGCTTTTGAGGCCGAACTTAAGACGTGGAATAACGTCAAGTCCGTGACCTATAAGGACAAGGACGACGCGCTGGCCGAGTATACGAGCAAGATGTCGGGCAACGCCGACGCCACCATGAGCGCGCTCGATGGCCAGAACCCGCTGCCGGCTTCCTTCGCTATTGAGATGGACGATCCGTCCAAGGTCGAGAGCACGGCAGAGAAGCTCAAGAAGGATGCCGATTTCCAGAAGATCGCGGATGACGGCGACGTCAACGCGAGCGTGCTGTACGGCCAGGAGGAAGTGAGCCGCCTGTTCCAGGTGACCAACTACATCCGCATCGCCGCCGTGGTGCTCGTTGGCCTTCTGACCTTTATCGCATTCATCTTTATCAACAACACGATTCGCCTGTCCATTACGGCGCGTCGTCGTGAGATTGCGATTATGCGTCTGGTCGGTGCCAGCAACGGCTTCATTCGCGGCCCGTTTATCACCGAGGGCGTACTGCAGGCCATTTTGGGCTCGCTGCTTTCCATCGGCGTTCTGGAGCTGCTGCGCAATCTGATGATTCCGCGTCTGCAGGAGAGCATCGGCTGGATGTCGTTTGCCCTGCCGATGCAGTACTACTTGGTGACCTATGCTGCGCTGATTCTGGTCGGCGTGATTATCGGCCTCTTTGGTTCTGCCATCGCCATGCGTCGCTACCTGCGCGTGTAGGCATGCCTGGAATTCATCCCTTCCAACGGGTCGTCTCTTATGGGGCGGCCCGTTTTTTGTCCGCTAGGGATCATTTGGGTAGACTCTTGGGATGTAAACGGCAATCGATAGTTAGGAGGCGCCATGGGGCGCAATAACAAGCATAAGCGTGGAGCTCGCAATAAGCGCGGGCCGGTGCGCAGCGAACGCCGTCCGAGCCTGACCGGGCGCGTGCAGCTCCATGAGCACAGTGCCTATGTCATAACCGAGAATGGCGACTACAAGGTCATGGGCCGCGGCAAGCGTGAGATCATGGACGGCGATACCGTTGCCGTGAGCATTAAGAACAGCCCGCATGGCGAGCGTCGCGCCGTGATCGAGGGCGTGGTTGAGCGCGCAGCTATAAGCGTGGTGGGCACGTACCAGACCGCCGGTCCGCTCGGTGTGATTGAGCCGCTCGATTCGCGCCTGAAGGCCGACTTCTTCATTTTGCCCGAGGACACCTCGGCGGTTCGTCTGGGTGTCCACCCGGGTGATGCTGTTGTCGCGCGCATTTTGACCTACCCGACGCGCCTGGAATCGGGCACTGTGACGATCGAACGCCGCATTGGCGGAGATGACGCGCCCGATTTGGGCGTTCAATATGTGATGGCGCGTTACGGCTATACCGATAGCTATCCCGAGGCTGCGCTAGACGAGGCCGAGGGGCTTTCGCTCGATGTGTCCGCGGCGCTTAAGGACCCGCTCCGCCGCGATCTGCGCGACCGCTTTGTCATCACGATCGACCCGGTCGACGCGCGCGACTTTGACGATGCCATTTCGCTGGAGCGCACGCCCGAGGGCGGCTATAAGCTGGGTGTGCATATCGCCGACGTTTCACACTATGTGGCTTGGGACGGGCATATCGATCTTGAGGCTCGCCATCGCACGACATCGGTGTATCTGGCCGATCGCGTGCTTCCCATGCTGCCCGAACGCCTGTCCTGTGACCTGTGCTCGCTTCGCCCTGACGAGGACCGTCTTGCGTTTACCGTCGATATCGAGCTCGATGAGCAGGGTCGCGTGCGGCATTACGATCCGTATCCCAGCGTGATTCGCTCGCGTGTGCGTATGGACTATGACGGCGCCGAGGCGCTGCTGGTGCGTGCCGGTGCGGTTGAGTATTCGGTGCTGGAGGGCGCGGCTGAGGATGTTGAGGCTGCTGAGGCCTTGCGCGAGGAAGCGCTTGAGCGCGGTCTTGCGTGCGAGGAGGCCGCCCGCGGCTACAACATCGACCTCGGCGATTTCCTTGTCGCCGCTAACGAACTCGCCGAACTTCGCCGTCGTATTCGTCGCGCCCGCGGCTCAGTCGATTTTGACACGGCCGAGATTCGCGCTCTATTGGATGAGGACGGAGTGCCCGTGCAGATTGTGGCGCGTGAGCGTTCGTGTGCCACGTCGCTTATCGAGGAAGCCATGCTGCTCGCCAACGAGTGCGTTGCAGAGTGGCTGGCAGACCGTGATATCGAGGCCTGCTATCGCGTGCATGAGGATCCGAGCCCCGATAGCCTGCACGGTGCCGCCGTTGCGCTGGCGCAGCTAGGCATCATCGACGATCGCCGTGCGGCTGGTATTGCCCTGGGGAGCCCCGATGAGCTGCAGGCTGCGGTTGACGCCGCGGCCGGCACGGCTAACGCTCCGCTCGTCAACACGTTGCTCTTGCGCAGTATGCAGCGCGCGCTGTACAAGCCACGCAACGAGGGCCACTTTGCGCTTGCCGCGCCGTGCTATTGCCACTTCACGAGTCCCATCCGTCGCTATCCCGACCTGGTGGTGCACCGCGTGCTCAAACTGCAGTTGGCCTATGAGCGGCTCGGCGGCAAGGACGCCTTGGTCCGTACGCCGCGGCTGATCGGCAAGGGGCGCGAGTCGCTGCCGCGCATTCTGCCGCAGATCTGCCGCGCATGCAGCGATGCCGAGCGCGCGGCAGATGCCGCCAGCCATGCGACGCAAAAGATCAAGATTGCCCAGTACTATGAGGACCGTCTGGGCGAGCGCTATGCCGGAACCGTCTCGTGGGTTAGCAGCATGGGCCTTTTTGTGCGCTTGGACCTAACGCAGGTCGAAGGCTTGGTTTCGATCAAGAGTCTGGGCAACGAGTGGTTCGAGTTCGACGAGGACGCGCTCACGCTCACAGGTGCCGACACGGGCACCCGTTACGAGCTGGGGCAGCGCGTGATTATCGAGGTCTCGCGCGTCAATACCACGCGTGGGCACTTGGACTTTAAGCTTATCCATTAGCCAAATCCCGACTCATGGGGGGTGTTCCTATAGTTTTGTCAACTGGGAAATGCTCTCCGTGCGACCGAATCGCGGCATGCTGACGCCAAGCCATTAGGCCGGTGGGCTTCAGTCTGCTCGGTGCGTTTCGGCTAGGCTGCGTAAGGCACCCTGTCTCGCATTACCGCGTAGATGACCTTCAGTCTCTTTCGCGCCAGCGCCTTGAGCGCCTTGCCGTGCGACATGCCCCGCTCCCGGCACCTGGTGTAGTAGTCGCCCCATCTCCCCTCTGTCCGGGTAAGGCAGTTACATGAGAATATGAGCAGGTTCTTCAGCCTCTTGTTGCCTTGGCGCGATGCCGTCACCGAGGAGATCGAGGTTCCCGACTGGCGGTTGCGCGGCGCCAAGCCGCAGTACGACGCGAGCCTGTCGTGACTGGGGAAGTCTTCGATGTCGATGGAGATTGCAAGCTCGGAAGCGGTTTTGGGCCCGATGCCCGGCACCGTCAGGAGGCATCGGTAGGTATCGTCGCCCTCGAGCAGGGCGGAGATCTCCGCCGTGATCGCCTCGATCTCCGCCGAGTTCTCGGATATCCTGCGCGCGAGCAGTTTCACCGCCCGGTCCTCGGCGGCGACGACCGACGCATCCGGCCTTGTCGAGGAGGTTGTCGAGCGGACGAGGGCCTCGATCTTACCGCGCGCCGCCCCACGCGTGAGCGCCGCCGCCCTGCGGGTCCCGGCGTCGGCTACCGACCAGGCCCCGCCGAGGGATGCCATGAGCCTCAGCTGGGGCCCGTCGGACAGGTCGACCAGCGCCTCGAAGGCGGGGCACGATTCCAGCAGGATGCTGCGCAGCCGGTTCTTATTCCTAGTGTTCTCGCAGGTCAGGAAGTTCCTCTGGGCGGCCAGCGCCCTCGCCGCCGCAATCGTCGGACCTGGGTCTCCGACCGGCAGGAGCGCGTCGGGGATGCCAAGCGCCGTCTTCGCGATGACCATCGCGTCTCGCTCGTCGGTCTTGGCGTCGCCGGCGAAGAGCCTGGCGGCCCCGTGCGCCGCGAGTCCCGGCAGGTACGCCGCCGACATCCCGGCCGCCCTGGCGCGGGCGAGCGCGAGGGCGCCTATGTTGCGCGACTGGTCGACGACCACGAGCGCATCGGGGAAGCGGCCGAACAGCGAGTCCAGGTCGTCCTCCCTGTTCGCGACGGGGGTGCTCAACAGCACCTCGCCATCTCGAGTCGCGACGCATGCCCAGTGGGACGATTTCCCGACATCGAGCCCGATGACGGCTTCCGGCATTCTAATTGGTGCCACGGTGGTATCCTCCAATCGGTAGGCCGATCGGAACCCCTCCCCGCGACACCCACATTACCTGGCCGTGGCGCTTGCGCCCGGCAGTTTCCTATCAGTCGTCCGGAGCGGCGAGCGCCCCCGGTGGCAACACCCCCCGGGCCCTCTACGGGGCAGGGGCAGACGGCCATCCGGAGGTGCCCGATCGGCGGCCCCTCGGGGCTTGCCCGTATCGTAGGCAATGCGCCGAATGCTCGCCATCGAAATTTATCGATGGCCTATTTCAGACTGTAATGTGGGACGATTTCCCGACATCGAGCCCGATGACGGCTTCCGGCATTCTAATTGGTGCCACGGTGGTATCCTCCAATCGGTAGGCCGATCGGAACCCCTCCCCGCGACACCCACATTACCTGGCCGTGGCGCTTGCGCCCGGCAGTTTCCTATCAGTCGTCCGGAGCGGCGAGCGCCCCCGGTGGCAACACCCCCCGGGCCCTCTACGGGGCAGGGGCAGACGGCCATCCGGAGGTGCCCGATCGGCGGCCCCTCGGGGCTTGCCCGTATCGTAGGCAATGCGCCGAATGCTCGCCATCGAAATTTATCGATGGCCTATTTCAGACTGTAATG
>CABUDI010000024.1 GCA_902490305.1 uncultured Collinsella sp. | reverse complement strand
TTACGCGGTTTGGTAAAACCGCGTAACTAAAAGGCCGCAGTCGGGATTCCCGGCTGCGGCCTTATTGCACTTGTGAGGTCAACTCGCTCGTTAGACCAACTTAAAGCCCTTGCGCTTGCCTACGGAGAGGGTGTCGCCCAGCTTGAGGGCGCTGGGATCGATGTTATAGCTCTTGGGAGCCACCGCCTTGCCGTTGATCTTGACGCCGCCACCGTCAATGTCGCGACGGGCCTGGCCGGCGCTCGCCGAAAGGCCCAGGTCCTTAAGCAGGCCTGCGAGGTAGATCTGGCCCTCGTCGTTGACGGTCAGCTCAACGTGCTTCTCGGGGAAGTCGGCAAGCTGGCCCTCCTTGAACACGCGGTCGAACTCGGCCTGAGCCTCGTCGCCGGCACCGACGCCGTGGTAGGTGTCGCACAGGTCGCGACCCAGAGCGCGCTTGAGCTCGTAGGGGTCGGCAGAACCATCGGCCAGGGCAGCGTCGATCTTGTCGACCTCGGCCGGGGTGAGCGAGCTCGCCAGGCGGTAGTACTTGCCGATCATCTCATCGGGGATGGACATGGTCTTGCCGAACATATCCTTGGGAGCGTCGGTCAGGCCGATGTAGTTGCCGTATGACTTGGACATCTTGCGCACGCCGTCGGTACCCTCGAGCAGCGGCATGGTGAGCGCGATCTGCGGCTCCATGCCCATCTTCTCCATGAGCTCACGGCCAGCGAGCAGGTTGAAGAGCTGATCGGTGCCGCCCATCTCCACGTCGGCCTTGATCTGCACGGAGTCGAAAGCCTGCATCACGGGATACAGGAACTCATGCAGGGCGATCGGCGTCTGAGACTGGTAGCGCTTGGTAAAGTCGTCGCGCTCAAGAATGCGGGCGACGGTGAACTTGGAGCACACCTGCAGCAGGCCGGCCAGGTCCATCGAAAGGATCCAGTCGCCGTTGTGCACGATGGTGGTCTTCTCGGGATCCAGGATCTTCATGGCCTGGCTCACGTAGGTCTCGGCATTGGCCTCAATCTGCTCCTGCGAAAGCTGCGGACGGGTGGAATTCTTGCCCGAAGGGTCGCCGATCAGCGCGGTGCCGTTGCCGATGATGAGGGTGACGTTGTGGCCCAGGTCCTGGAACTGACGCATCTTGCGCAGGGGCACGGCGTGGCCCAGGTGCAGGTCGGGGCTGGTGGGATCGACGCCGAGCTTGATGTTGAGGGGCTCGCCCTTCTCAAGCTTCTTGCGAAGGTCGGCCTCGGGAACGATCTGCGCGGCGCCCGAGGTGATGATACGCATTTGCTCGTCAACAGACAGCATTGGGTATCCTCCTTTTTCTATAGCACCCTCGCCGAAAACGGCGGTGCTGGAAGTCCATAAACTCTCTTATGATAACAAACTGACGCGACGCGGCACCTACGACAGGAAAATCCTCGTCCTGCCGCATGCGTCAATGGCAACTGGCAGACGTGTACCGTCACGCTCGACCAGATAGCGTACCTGCCGACGACGCAAGCAGTCGCGGCAACGAACCTGTCCCGTCGCATCGGTGGCGCAGACGCCCTCGGCGGTCAGCAGGCAGTGCTCGCACACCATAAGCTCGGGACGGTCGGCGTCGACCGGACCCAAGACGCCGGGTTCAGCAGCCAGCTCGGCAATACGCTCCGCATCATTGCCGAGCAACTCGGCCGGCAAGTACACCCGCCCCGCACCGAATCCGCGCAGCCAGGTAAGCGTGGCCCGATTCGCGCAGAACACCGGCGCCGCCACGTCAAACGTCACGCCCAGCTCGCGAGCGATCGCCACCTGCCCCAGGTTGCGGCAGACGATGCGCCCGGCACGCTGCATCAGTGAGCGGGTCCAGTCAGCGTCACTCGCGCGGCACACCTCGTCAAGCACCACAACGGCGTCGGACAAATCGAGTTCTCCGCGCGGGTCGGCATCCATCAGCTGCCAAGCAAAAACCATGCGAGTGGGAACCGCGCACTCCACCAACTCCGTCGATGCACCGCCATCCACCGCAACGCCCTCAAAGGGCAGCACTTCAACGGCACGCTCAACGGGCGCAATCGCATCCGCCTCGGCCCGCATGCGCTCCAACACCGCCGCCGTCTGATCCAACACGCCGGCGCTGCGAATCAGGTACACCTCGCAGCCCGCGTCCACCTTACGCTTGCAATGCACGACGATGCGCTTCCCCGCTGCTGCATCCACCGGGCAGGGCACCTGCGGCCAGCGCTTGGGCGCATCGGGACGCGCGTCGACACCCGGATAGAACCGAATCTCGAGCGTGTCACCCGCCGCCACGGCGGCGTCGAGCTCAACGGTCACCTCTTCGTGGCCCACAGCGACCAAACGCCCCACGCGCACGCCCTGGTTAATTGCGCGTTCAAAACTCATAAGCTCCGCACCCGAGCGGCCTCGCAAATACGCGTCGGTAAACCCGCGGTTAAACGACCTTCCCAGCTCGCGCTCAAGCTCTTCCACGGCATCGGGGTCCCACGCGCCGTCGCACAGCATATCGAGTGCCCGGCGCCACACCCGCACCACGTTGAATACGTAATCGGGGTTCTTCATGCGCCCCTCGATCTTGAGCGACGCCACGCCGGCATCTACAAGCTCGGGCAGATGCGCAATACCCAGATAGTCGCGCGGACACAGCAGGCGATCTCCCTCGACGGCGGCAACACTCTGCCCAGCCTCGTCCACCAAGTCATAGGATAGACGGCACGGCTGCGTGCAATCACCGCGCATCGCAGAGCGGCCACGTCGAAGGGCAGAGAACTCGCACGCCCCCGAATAGCCGATGCAAATCGCACCGTGGCAGAATACCTCGATGGGCACACCCGTGGCACATAGCGCCGCAATCTCGTCGACCGTCAGCTCGCGTGCCGTCGTCACGCGCTCGACCCCCAGCTCATCGGCGGCAAGCCGCACGGCGCCTTCGCTATGAACGCCCGCCTGCGTAGACAGGTGAATCTCGACCCCGGGAATCGCCGCGCGCAGCGCGCAGGCCAACCCGGCATCGGCGACAATCAGAGCATCGGCGCCCAGCTCCAGTGCATGAGCTCCCAACACCACCGCGTCGGACAACTCATCGTCAAACACGAACACGTTGAGCGTTACGTACACACGCACGCTATGGGCATGCGCCACGGCGCAGCCGCGCGCAAACTCGTTATCCGTAAAGCCATGGGCGCTCACACGGGCGTTAAAGCCGCCCAACCCCGCATAGATGGCATCGGCACCCGCGGCGATGGCCGCAAGCATCTGGTCGAGCCCGCCCGCCGGCGCCAGCAACTCGGGCAGCGCCGCACCAGCAGCATCCAATCCAGTCTCGTATTGTCCGCTCGGCCCCATCGTCCGA
Source organism: uncultured Collinsella sp. (assembly GCA_902490305.1). Taxonomy (GTDB): domain Bacteria; phylum Actinomycetota; class Coriobacteriia; order Coriobacteriales; family Coriobacteriaceae; genus Collinsella. The sequence goes on along the minus strand of CABUDI010000024.1, from coordinate 23,207 downwards.
ATCGCCATCGACAAACTCCTTACCAAGGTATGCATTCACTCTGAAAAATGCCGTCTTCCAGCATACACGAGGCATCGCGCGCCCCGTTTGGTTTATCGTGTAATAACTTATGTCCATCCTGCCCCGACGGCACATCCACCGTCCGGCACGACATACCTGGAGGTCAATATATGGGTCCTCGCCAACGACAGGGACGCAGCCGTTCAAAGACGCATGCCCTGCCCATAATCCTGCTCTCGTTTTTGGGCTTTCTGCTGATTGCGGGCGTGGCATTTGGCATCGGCATGGTCGGCAACGTCAACCGCTGGCTGTCCGATCTGCCCGACTACACCGACGCCAACGCGTATCTGGTGAGCGAGCCCACCGAGATCGTCGACTGCAACGGCAACAAGATCGCAAGCTTCTACACGCAAAACCGCAAGTCCATCACCAAGGACGAGGTCTCCCCCTACGTGCTGCAGGGCACCGTTGACGTCGAGGACGAGCGCTTCTACGAGCACGGCGGTATCGACCTGTGGGGTATCGCGCGTGCTGCGGTGGCAACCCTCGGCGGCGGGCACGAAGGCGCCTCGACTATCACCCAGCAGCTGGTGCGCAACACCATCCTGCAGGAGGAGCAGTTCGACTCGACCATCGAGCGTAAGGTGCGCGAGGCCTACATCGCCGTAAAGATGGAGGACATGTACTCCAAAGACGAGATCCTCATGATGTACCTCAACACCATCTATTACGGCCACGGCGCCTACGGCATCGAGGCCGCAGCCGAGACCTACCTGTCCAAGAGCGCCGCCGACCTCACCCTGAGCGAAGCCGCACTGTTGATCGGCCTTCCCAACTCGCCTTCGCAGTACGACCCCACGGTCAATCCCGATCTGGCACTGTCTCGCCGCAACAAGGTCCTCGACAACATGTTGCGCCTGGGCCACATTACGCAGGAGGAGCACGATGCCGCACAGGCCGAGCCCATCACCCTCAACGTGACCGAGATTTCGGGCAGCGGCGTCGACGTATACTCGCAGCCCTACTTTGTCGCCTATGTTAAGCAGCTGCTGGAGCAGGAGTTCTCGACCGACGTGCTCTTTAAGGGCGGTCTGACCGTCAAGACCACCATCGACCCCACGATGCAGCAGGTGGCAGAGAATGCCGTCCGCCAGCAGCTCGACACGCTCTCACTCGACGGCCTGGATATGGGCATGGTCGTCGTCGACCCCAAGACCGGCTACATCAAGTGCATGGTGGGCGGCTACGACTACAACGCCGACGAGAACCACGTAAACCATGCCACGGCCAAGCGTCCCGTCGGCTCCACCTTTAAGGCCTTTACGCTGGCAACCGCCATCCAAAACGGCATGAACCCCAACGTCACCCTCAACTGCAATTCGCCGCTCAAGGCTAAGGGCACCACGACCGAGGTCCAAAACTACGCCAACCATAGCTATGGCAACATCACGCTTAAGCAGGCAACGGCATACTCCTCCAACACCGGCTACATCCAGGTGGCGGAAGCCGTCGGCAACAGCAAGATCATCTCACTCGTCAAAAAGCTCGGCATCGATCCCGCCAAGGACAACATCGAGGACGTTCCCGTCATGACGCTCGGCACCGGCTCGATCTCGCCGCTCGAGATGGCCGCCGCCTACGCGACGTTTGCCAACGGCGGCTACTATCGCCAGCCGATCGCCATCACCGAGATTGACTCTCGTACCGGTTCGGTGCTGTACCAGCACACGGACAATCCCTCACAGGTGCTTACCGAGGGCGAGGCCGCCGCGGTCACCGATGTTCTGTCCGGCGTCATGCAGGGCGGCGGTACGGGTGCTGCTGGCGCCCTGAGCGTCAACCAGCCCTATGCCGGCAAAACGGGCACCACCGACAACACCACCAACCTGTGGTTCTGCGGCTATACCCCGCAGCTGGCGTGCGCCCTGTGGACCGGCTATTCCGCGGGCGAGATCCCCATCCAAAAATACGGCACGGACCTGCTGGGCGACAGCACCAACCTGCCTGTCTTTAAGCGGTTTATGAACACCGTTCTGACCGGTACCGAACGCGAGGAGTTTGCGACCGGAACGGCGCCCACCTACAAGAACAACAGCGTCTGGAAGTTCTACGGCACCAACAACACCAAGAAGACGGAGAACGACGACAAGGACGAGAACGAGGACGAAGAGGAAACCACCACAACGACCACCACGACGACCACGACCACCGAGACCACGGGCGGCGACACCACCGGCGGCACCGGAACGACCGGTGGCTCGACGGGCGGCTCCACTGGTGGTTCGACCGGCGGCGATGGCGGCACGCCTACGCCCACGCCTACGCCCACGCCTACGCCCACTCCCGACCTCTCGCCCACGCCTGACGATACTGTTGGCTAGAAATTCATCCGGCCATTAGCAACAAGGCCCCCGAGCAGCTTATTAAACTGCTCGGGGGCCTTTTAGTTTAAAGCGACCTGGTGAACGGTCTTTATACCGGCAAACAATATAGGGGGTACCGACCAACGTCGATACCCCCTTACAAGCCACCATGTCACGCACACAGTGCCGAGCGCACGACCCGCACGCCTACTTGCGAGAATTGCTCAGCTTATTGATCAGCGCCTCGAGACGCTCGCCGTCCTCGGCCGTCTGGGCAATAACCAAAATCGTATCGTTGCCGGCAAGCGAGCCAAGCACATCGGGCAGCTCTGCCGCATCAACGGCGGCGGCGATGCCGGAAGCCGTGCCAGGCTGAGCCTTGATCATAACCAGATTATCGGTGCGCAGAACGCCCGTTACGAGCTCGGAAACCATACGCTGCAGGTGCAGGTCCTCTGCCAGAACATAGATGCCCTCAGGGAGCTTACGCAGCCCCATATCGGCAATATCGCGAGAGACAGTCGCCTGCGTGCAATCAAAGCCCATAGCGCGGAGCTCATCGACCAGCACGCGCTGCGTGCGGACGTCCTTATTGCGCACAATATCTCTAATGGCATCCTGGCGCCCATTGCGTTTTTTAGCCATACAAACCCTCTCTCCAAAAGATGGCGGAGACAATCAATCAGTGATTGAATAGTTTAACGCTATTTGAAGGCTTTTGTGTATAAGAACGCATTTCGAAACAATTCTATGCAAATTTGTTTCGAGATGAGCCGTTTAGGCGGTTTTTGCGCCCGTCCGGTTAAGAAAAGCTGCCAGATGCGTACACATCACGCAGCGCGCGGGCTTGGCGCTGGCGATCGGCCCAAACAACAGACCGAGCCCCCGATGGTTATCCTTGAGCGCGGCGACCATCTGACGGGTTCGAGGCGCCTCGAGCATATCACGCATACGGGCGGAACGCTCGATTGACGACACCCCATGCGGGCTCAGACACAAATTCTCGATGCAGGCGACCAGTCCGGCAAAGTAGAACTTTTGGGTTGCCAGCTTGAGCCGACCACCGCTATCTGCTTCCGAGAGTGAGTCCGTAAGCTCGTCGAGCGCCCGGGTGTCATCGGATACCTTGGCATACATGGTGGGATCAAAGGCATCTGTAAGCTTAGGTGCCGCCGCGTGGAAACAAGCGTCGCCGCATCCGGAGACGCGCTGCGCCCGCGAGAGCGGGCACGCCATAAACCCAACTGTGCGAAACGCCTTGTCGTACAAAAGGCATGCCTCAAACAGCGGACGGCTATACATCACGCCAGAGGTCTGAACGACTAGGCCGCCTAAAATCAACTGGGACAGCCCGGTCACCATCGAAGATTTGCTATCAATGGAAATATGAGCAGCATCCAAGACGCGCGAATGGCGCTCTCGATGTGCATCATAGCGGTCGAGCGACACCGTGGGGAGCACTATGTCTGCCGCAGTATCGCACGCGATATCGACCATCTTGGAAAGAGACTGCGGAGCAAACCACTCATCGGCGTTCATGGCGATGATTTGAGAGCCGCGCGAGGCAGCAAAACCGGCACGAAGACAAGCGCCGCGCTTCGCGTCCTCGACGTCAATCAAATCAATATGGATGTCCCTGTCGGCGGCAACTTGAAGCGAATGGCGCACACCAGGCGCAGCATCGCGGCAGACAACGACAATCTGCAAATCGTAGAGGTCTTGGTTCTGGATACTCTCGAGCGCACGCATCGCATAGCTGGGCGAACCTTCTACCACAAGGATCACCGAAAGTCGCGGATGCGAGCCACGTCGAACCAAGTTATCCGTCCTCTCGACAGCAATAAATCAAACCGTGGTTCATGGTACACCCCGGCAATAAAAGCAATGAGACACCAGTTGTATTGCACGTCAAGAACAGATGTTGCACACGCGCAGCCCACAGATGACAGGTGTCGACGCACGACGCGTCGAGCCCTCCCCTAGTCGAGCACGACAAGCTCGGCGGGATCGTAATCCACGCCCATAAACGTAAGGCCGCAGGCAGGAGCCGTGGGGCCCGCAGCGGTACGGTCGCAAGCATCGATGACCTCGCGCATCCACTCGGGTTCACGGCGATGCATGCCAATCTCGACAAGCGTGCCCACGATCGTGCGGACCATCGAATGCAGAAACGCATTGCCCTCGATGGTAAACGTCAGGATGTCCTCGCCAAACGCAACCTCATGGCCAAACTCGGCACGCATCACGCAGCGATGCGTGGGCTTGCCAACGGCCGAGGCAACCTTGCAAAAGCTCTTAAAGTCCTGCTCACCCAAAAGCGCGGGACAGGCCGCAGACATGGCCTCGACGTCCAAGGGATAGCGATGCCACCACACGGCACCCCGTGAGAGCACGGGACGCGCGTCGCGATCGGCAATACGGTACGTATATGTACGTGAACGCGCATCAAAGCGTGCAGAAAAGCCTTTACGGGCCTTGTAGACCTCGTTTATGGCGATATCTTTGGGTAGCAGGGCATCCATAGCCCGCAGCCACCTACGGCGCGTACAAGCGAGCTCAGCGTCCGTTACGGGCACGCTGATGTACTGAGCCACGGCATGTACGCCGGCATCGGTACGCCCCGCGCACGTCAGGACAATCGGACGGCGCAGGAGCGTCTCGATAGCGCGGCGCAGCTCGCCCGCAACCGTCGTCTGACCGGGCTGCTCGGCAAAGCCGCTGTAGGACGAGCCATCGTAGGCCACGCGGAAAACGAGCGTGGCATCGAGCTCGGGAATCGAATTGAAATCAGACGGCGCGGTCATGGACGCTCCCAACAAACAGGCAATGGCATTTCGACAAAAAAAGAGGGGTACGCGAACGTACCCCTCGAATATAGCCTATGCAGACGGATTGTCTACTCAGCGGTCTCCTCAGCAGGAGCCTCCTCGGCAGCCTCGACCTTCTTGGGAGCAGCGGCCTTCTTGGGGGCCGGAGCAGCCTTCTTGGCCTTAGGCGTGCAAGGCTCGGTGACGAGCTCCATGATAACGATGGGAGCGTTGTCGCCCTTGCGGTTACCGAGCTTCATGATGCGGGTGTAACCGCCGTTGCGGTCCTGCCACATGCCCTGAGCAGCCTTGTCGAAGATCTCGGCAACGAGCTGCTTATCGCCGAGCTTGGCGATAGCCAGACGACGAGAGTGCAGGTCGCCCTTCTTGGCCCAGGTGATGATCGGATCGACGACCGAACGCAGCGCCTTAGCGCGGGTCTCGGTGGTCTTGATGCGGTCGTTCTCGAAGAGGGCCTTAGCAAGGCTCTTCTTCATGGCCTTGGTGTGGCTCGCATCGGTGCCGAGCTTCAGGCCCTTCTTAACGTTGTGACGCATGGTCTAGTTTCTCCTCAAATATGCGAAGCATTAAGCCTTCAGGCTCAGGCCCATGGACTCAAGCTTGTCCTTCACTTCCTCGATCGACTTAACACCGAAGTTACGGATGTTGAGCAGATCGTTCTCCGAGAACTCAACGAGCTGACGGACCGAGTGAATGCTGGCGCGCTTAAGGCAGTTGTAGGAACGGACGGAAAGGTCCAGATCCTCGATCTGCTTGTCCAGCTCGGCGTTGTCGTTGGTGACCTCGGGAGCGAAGATCGAAACCTCCTCCTCGACCTCGGGGGTCTCGGCAAGGTTCATAAAGGCGGCCATATGCTGGTTGATGATATTGGCAGCCTGGACCACGGCGTCGCGCGGGGCGATGGAGCCGTTGGTCTCGATCTCGAGGACAAGGCGGTCGTAGTCGGTGTGCTGACCGACACGGCAAGCCTCAACGAGCTTGGCGCAACGGGAAACCGGCGAGTACAGCGAGTCGACGTGGATCACACCGATGGGATCGTTGTCGCGCTTGTTGGCCTCGCCAGAAACATAGCCGCGGCCATAGCCGATGCGCATGCTCATGGTGAGATGGCCACCCTCGGTGAGCGTAGCGATGTGCTGCTCGGGGTTGACCAGCTCAAACTCGGACGGAATAAAGAAGTCCGCACCGGTGACCTCGCAGGGGCCGTCAACCGAGATGGTGGCGGTCGCCTCGTCGGTCGTGCCGAGAGCCCTGAAGACAAGACCCTTGACATTCAGGACGATGTCGGTGACATCCTCGACCATGTTAGGGATGGTCATGAACTCGTGCTGCGCACCATCGATCTGAATAGCCTCGACGGCGGCACCCTCGAGCGAGGACAAAAGAACGCGACGAAGGGAGTTACCCAGCGTATCGCCGTAGCCACGCTCGAGCGGCTCGACGGAGACACGAGCAGACGTCTCGTTGATCTCTTCGACCTGAACCTGAGGCCTAATGAATTCTGACATGTATTACCTCCAGCCTCAGCAGCCCGGATGGACTACTTAGAGTAGAGCTCGACGATGAGCTGCTCGTTGATATCACCGCTGATCTGCTCACGCGTCGGCAGAGCGAGCACGTTACCAGACAGCTTCTCGATATCGACCTCGAGCCAGCCAGGGACCTCAAAGCGCTCGGAGGAAATCAGGGCCTCCTTGATGGGGAGGAGGTCACGGAACTTCTCGCCGACAGCGACGACGTCGCCGGCCTTGACGCGGTAGGACGGGATGTCCACGCGCTTGCCGTTCACGGTGAAGTGACCGTGACGGACGGACTGACGAGCCTCTTTGCGGGTGCGGGCGAAGCCAAGACGGAAGACGACGTTGTCGAGGCGAGACTCAAGGATGATCATGAGGTTCTCACCGGTGACGCCGTTCATCTTGCGGGCCTTGTTGAAGTAGCCGTGGAACTGCTTCTCCAGAACGCCATAGATGAACTTGACCTTCTGCTTCTCGCGCAGCTGCATGCCGTACTCAGATTCCTTGCGACGGCGCTTGGGCTGACGGATAGATTCCTTCTTGCTGCTGTAACCGAGCTCAGCGGGATCGATCCCGAGCTGACGGCAGCGCTTAAGAACAGGAGTCCTGTCGATTGCCATATTGATACGATCCTTTCAGTTACACGCGGCGACGCTTCTTGGGGCGGCAGCCGTTGTGCGGAATGGGGGTCTTGTCCTGGATGCTCGAGACCTCGAGGCCAGCAGCCTGGAGGGAGCGGATGGCGGTCTCACGACCGGAGCCGGGGCCCTTGACGAAGACGGAAACCTTCTTCATACCGTGCTCCATGGCCTGCTTGGCAGCAGCCTCGGCAGCCATCTGGGCAGCGAACGGCGTGGACTTACGGGAGCCCTTGAAGCCCACCTGGCCAGCCGACTTCCAGGAAATGACGTTGCCCTGGGGATCGGTGATCGAAACGATCGTGTTGTTGAACGTAGAACGAATGTGAGCCTGGCCCACGGAAATGTTCTTACGGTCCGCGCGCTTCAGACGGGCAGCGCGAACGTTCTTCTTAGCAGTAGCCATCTATCTAGCGCTCCTTATTTCTTCTTCTTAGCACCGATCTGACGCTTCGGGCCCTTGCGGGTACGAGCGTTAGTGTGGGTGCGCTGGCCGCGGACCGGGAGGCCCTTGCGGTGACGAAGGCCGCGGTTGCAGCCGATGTCCATAAGGCGCTTGACGTTCTGGTTGCGCTCACGGCGGAGGTCGCCCTCAACCATGATCTGGTTCTTATCGATATAATCGCGGATGGCGTTAACCTCATCCTCGGTGAGGTCCTTAACGCGCGTATCCACGTTAACGTTGCACTCGACGCAAATCTTCGTCGCAGTGGTGCGGCCGATGCCGTAAATGTAGGTCAGACCGATCTCAACGCGCTTCTCACGCGGGAGGTCGACACCATTAATACGGGCCAACGTAGTCTCCTCTCTTAACCCTGACGCTGCTTATGACGGGGGTTCTCGCAAATGACGAGGACCTTGCCATGGCGCCTAATGATTTTGCACTTATCGCACATCTTCTTGACCGAAGGACGTACCTTCATCGTTCTTCCTTTCGGTAGCGCTCAAACTACTTCCCTACTATCTACTCGCCCAGCCGCAGGCGTTTAAAACTATGGCTGGTCTTCACACACAATCCGACCGTAGGTTGAGCTAAGCCTGCAGTCGGAAATGGAGTGCGTGTATGCGTGCCGCTATTTGTAGCGATAGGTGATGCGGCCGCGGGTCAGGTCGTACGGGGAAAGCTCCACGACAACCCTGTCACCGGGGAGAATACGGATGTAATTCATTCGGATCTTGCCAGAAATGTTGCACAGAACCGAATGACCGTTCTCGAGCTCGACCTTAAACATGGCGTTGGGCAACGGTTCCTTTACCGTACCCTCGAGCTCAATTGCGTCTTCCTTCTTCACAAGCAATCATCTTTCTCTAGAAAACGACAGCAATTGAGTATTCTACAACACGTATGCACGCATCGTAATAACTTCGTAATGGCTCCACAACTAAGTGGAACTTGTTACATTTCTCCGCCTTGGAGCGAACACCAAGCACCTTGCGCATCCGTGGTGAGAATCACCGGGCCGTCATTGGTAATGGCGACGGTGTTCTCGTAGTGCGCGGCGGGCAGGTGGTCGTTGGTCGTGACGATCCAACCGTCGGAGCCCGTGCTCACATGGTTGGAACCCATCGTAACCATCGGCTCGATGGCAATGACCATGCCGGCCTGGAGGCGAACGCCCCTCCCCTTCTTTCCATAGTTAGGAACGTTGGGGTCCTCGTGCATCACGCGGCCAATGCCATGGCCCACATAATCGCGAAGCACGCCGTAACCGTGAGACTCGGCGAGGGACTGAACGGCATAACCGACGTCCCCGATATGGTTACCGGGAACAGCCTGCTCGATGGCAGCCTTAAGGCAATCGCGCGTGATCTCGCACAAAGCCTTGGCTTCGGGCGTGGGGGTGCCGACGAAAAACGTCCAAGCGTTATCGCCGACCCAACCGTCGACAACGGCTCCCGTATCGATGGAGATGATATCGCCATCGCGCAGGATCATGTCGGGGTTGGGAATACCGTGTACCACGGCATCGTTAATCGATGCGCAAATGGTTCCGGGAAACCCGCCGTAACCCTTAAAGGCTGGGGTGCCACCATGCATGCGGATAATCTGCTCCGCGAGCTGATCGAGCTCAAAAGTCGAAACGCCGGGGCGCACCATGGCTCCAACGTGGCGGAGCGCCATCTTAGATAGCGCTCCTGCCTTCTTCATCTGCTCGATTTGCGTTGCAGACTTAATCTTGATCATAGACCGAGAGCCTCTTTGACATCCCCGTACACGGTCTCGCGAGCCTGGTCACCGTTGACCGACTTGAGCAGACCCTGGCCACGATAGTAGTCAACGAGCGGGCTCGTGGACTTCTCGTAGACGTCGAGACGGTTCTTGATGGTCTCGGGCTTGTCGTCGTCGCGCTGATACATCTCGCCACCGCACTTGGGGCAGGTGGCATCGGCAGCGGTGCCGGTGTAACCGCAGGCGCGGCAGGTGCGACGCGAAGACAGACGATCGATAATGACCTCGGGGGCCACATCGACCAGAAGGGCGCAATCGATCTCGCGACCCATGGCGGAGAGCTCGGAATCGAGCGTCACAGCCTGGGCGGTGTTGCGCGGGAAGCCGTCGAGGATGAAGCCCTGCTGGGCGTCATCGGCGGCAAGGCGCTCCTTGACAAGGTCGATCACGAGCTGGTCGGGAACGAGCTCGCCAGCGTCCATGTACTTCTTAGCCTGAATACCAAGCTCGGTGCCACCCTTGACGGCAGCACGCAGCAGGTCGCCCGTGGAAATATGGGCGACGCCAAACTCGGCGACGAGCTCCTGTGCGACGGTGCCCTTACCGGCACCCGGAGCTCCGAGCAATACGAGGTTCATGAGCAATCCTCCTCTAGCCTATTTAAAGAATCCATCGTAATCATACATCTTGATCTGGCCTTCGAGCTTATCGACCGTGTCAAGCACGACGCCGACCATGATGAGGATGGACGTGCCGCCAAATGCCTGGATCAGATGGTTACCCGTGAAGGAGAAGATGATCGAAGGCACGATGGCGATGAGCGCCAAAAAGACAGCGCTGGGAAGCGTGATCTTGTTGAGCGCGTTCTTGATGTAGGCCGCGGTAGCCCTACCCGGACGGACGCCCGGAATAAAGCCGCCCTGCTTCTTAAGGTTATCGGCCGTGTCATCGGGGTTGAACACCATGGAGGTGTAGAAGTACGCGAAGAACACGATGAGGACAACGTTAAGCACCCAGTTGAGCCAACCGGTCGAAAGCGCGGAGGCAACTGCCTGAATCCAGCCGATGCCGGGGAAGAACACGGCAATCTGAGCCGGGAAGTACAGCAGCGCCGAAGCGAAGATGATCGGCACGACACCCGCGGTGTTGACCTTGATGGGCAGGTAGGTGGTCTGGCCACCCATCATGCGACGGCCCACGACGCGCTTAGCGTAGGAGACCGGGATGCGGCGCTGGCCGCGCTCAAGGAAAACAATCAGCGGGATAACCAGCAGGATGATGGCGCAGATGATCACCATGGTGATGATGCCACCGGCGTTGCCCTCGGTGCTGGAGAAGATAGCCTGCGGCAGACCGGCCATGATGTTCGCGAAGATGATCAGCGACATGCCATTGCCGATACCGCGCTGGGTGATGAGCTCACCAATCCACATGATCAGCATGGCGCCCGCGGTGAGCGTACCGACGATCATGAGGTCGAAGATGATCTCGGGAGCGCCGGCGCCATTGAAGCTGATGCCGAAGCTCTTAAAGAGGAAGAGGTAACCCACGGAGTTGAGGATTGCCAGAGCCAGGGTGAGGTAACGCGAATACTGCGTAATCTTGGTCTGACCGACCTCGCCCTCGCGGGCAAGCTCATGCAGGGAAGGCACGACGGCCTGGAGCATCTGGAGGATGATCGAGCTGGTGATGTAAGGCATGATGCCCAGCGAAAACACCGACACATAGCTCAACGCGCCGCCAGAGAAAAGATTCAGGAGGGCCATAGCACCTGCGGCGACCGAATTGTTATCGGTCGAGAAAAGGCCCAGCATCCCCTGGAAGGGAATGCCGGGCACAGGAACGTGCGCACCAATGCGGTACACGACGAGCATAGCTATGGTAAAAAGAATCTTTTCGCGCAATTCTTTGATGCGGAAAGCATTCTTAAGACCATTTAGCACGGCAGCTCGACCTTTCCGCCGGCGGCCTCGATCTTGGCCTGCGCAGAAGCGCTGACCTTGTCGACCTTGACCGTGAACTTCTTGGTGAGCTCACCATTGCCGAGCACCTTGACGGGCTCGAACTCGCTCTTGGTGATGCGAGCGGCCTTAAGAGCGGCACCGTCGATCACAGCGCCGTCCTCGAACTTACGCTCGAGACGCTCAACGTTAACGGCGGTGTACTCGATACGACGGGGGTTGCGGAAGCCCGGAAGCTTGGGCAGGCGCATGGCCAGCGGAGTCTGGCCGCCCTCGAAGCCGGCACCCTTGGTGCCGCCAGAGCGGGAACCCTGGCCCTTCTGGCCGCGGCCAGAAGTGGTGCCGTGACCCGAAGAATTGCCACGGCCGACGCGCTTGCGGTTCTTGGTGGAACCGGGCGCGGGAGTAAGATCGTGAAGCTGCATTTGCTACTCCTCTACAATCTCGACAAGGTGCTTGACCTTGAAGATCATGCCGCGGACGGACTCGTTGTCAGCAATCTCGCGAACCTCGCGGATCCTGTGGAGACCGAGGGCACGGACAGTACGGACCTGGTCCTGCTTGCAACCGTTGGTGCTGCGGACCTGCTTGATCTTGATGGTGTCAGCCATGCTTAGTTCTCCTTACCGACGAACATCTCGGAGACCGTCAGGCCACGGCGAGCCGCGACGTCCTCAGGGCTGGAGAGCTCCTTGAGGCCCTCGACGGCAGCCTTGATGATGTTGAGGCCGTTGTCGGTACCGAGGGACTTGGACAGGACGTTCTTGATGCCAGCAAGCTCAAAGAGGGGACGCACAGCGCCGCCGGCGATAACGCCGGTACCCTCGACAGCGGGCTTGATGATGATGCGGCCGGCACCAAAGTGGCCGAGAACCTCGTGCGGGATGGTGCCCTGCTCGGTCACCGGCACGTGGAACATGTTCTTCTTGGCATCGAGAGATGCCTTGGAGATGGCCATGGGCACCTCAGCGGACTTGCCCATGCCAACGCCGACGTTGCCCTTGCCGTCGCCAACGACGACGAGAGCGACGAGGCTCATGCGACGACCACCCTTGACGGTCTTCGACACGCGGTTGATGTAAACGACGCGCTCCTCGAACTCGGAGGCCTCGCGCTGCTGCTTCTGATTACGAGCCATGTGCTACATACCTCCTAGAACTCGAGACCGGCGGCACGAGCACCGTCGGCGAGGGCCTTGACGCGGCCATGGTAGATACGGCCACCACGATCGAAGGCGACCTTGGTGATGCCGGCCTCGATGGCGCGCTTGCCAACGAGCTGACCGACCTTCTCCGCAGCCTCCTTGTTCGAGGTGTGGGTGCCCTTGAACTCGGCCTCGAGGGTCGAGGCGGAGACGAGCGTCAGGCTGGAGCCCTTGCTGTCGTCGATGATCTGGGCATAGATGTTGGCGTTAGTACGGGTCACGCGAAGACGCGGACGCTCGGAGGTACCCGAGACCTTGCCGCGAACACGACGCTGACGACGCTTGAGGCCTTCCAGCTTCGCCTTATGCTTGTTCATACGTAAACTCCTAAAAAGGTTGATCTTGCCAGCACCTGACGGGGTGCTGGTCTTATGCGAGTGAGTCGGTTACGACTACTTGGCGGCCTTACCCAGCTTGCGGCGGATGTGCTCGCCAACGTAGTGGATACCCTTGCCCTTGTAAGGCTCGGGAGGACGATGGCCGCGGATCTCAGCGGCAATCTGACCGACCTGCTGCTTGTTGATACCCTTGACGTTCACGTGGGTGTTGTCGGGAACCTCGAAGGTGATGCCCTCGGGAGCCTCGACGATCACGGGGTGCGAGAAGCCCAGGGAGAACTCGAGGTTCTTGCCCTTCTGCTGCACGCGGTAACCGACGCCGGCGAGCTCGAGCTTCTTCTCGAAGCCCTCGGAAACGCCAACAACCATGTTGTGGATGAGGGCGCGGGTGAGGCCGTGGCGGGCACGGGTCTCACGCTCGTCGTCGGGACGGGAAACGGTGAGGACGTTGTCCTCGACGTTGATAGCGAGCTTCTCAAAGACATCGAGCTCGAGCTGGCCCTTGGGGCCCTTGACGACAACGTTGTTGCCGTTGACTGCCACTTCGACTCCGGCGGGAATCTGGACAGGCTTATTACCGATACGAGACACGGTGATCTCCTTTCCTTCTACCTACCGAGCGAATTACCAGACGTAAGCGATGATCTCGCCGCCGACGTTGTGCTTGCGAGCATCGCGGTCGGTCATGACGCCATGGCTGGTGGAAATAATGGCGGTACCAAGGCCACCGCGGACGCGGGGCATGTCGGCAACGCCGGTGTACTTACGCAGGCCCGGCTTGGAAATGCGGCGGATGCCGTTGATGACCTTAGCCTTCTTGGGACCATACTTAAGCGTGATGTGCAGAGTCTTCTGGGGAACGGTGTCCTCGACATCGTAGCCCTCGATGTAGCCCTCCTCGTGCAGAACACGAGCGATCTCGACGAGCTTCTTGCTGCTCGGCATGGAGACCGTGGCCTTGTTCACAGAGTTAGCGTTACGGATGCGCGTAAGCATATCTGCGATCGGGTCTGTAAGGTTCATACAGATTCTCCTTCGTTCTTGATGAACACGTGCTCTTGGTTCTTCGCCGCCCTTAACGGCAAAGCCTTTTTAGCGCGTTTTCCCTGTTCCAAACTGATGCTTGAAACGCTGGTAGTGACTTACCAGCTGGCCTTCTTAACGCCGGGAAGCTCGCCCTTGAGTGCAAGCTCGCGGAAGCAGACACGGCACAGGCCAAACTTGCGGTACACAGAGTGCGGACGGCCGCAGCGCTGGCAGCGCGTGTACTCACGAGTAGAGAACTTCTGCTTGCGATTGCACTTGACGATCATCGATGTCTTAGCCACTTATATCCTCCTCACATAGAGTATTGTTCGCCCCAAGCGCCGCCCCCTTGTGGGAACGGCGCTTATAGGGCAGGTGAACCTATTTCTTGAACGGGAAACCGAAGGCGTCCAGAAGGGCCTTGGCCTCCTCATCGGTGTTGGCGGTGGTCACGAAAGTGATGTCCATACCACGCTGGTGATCGACGGAATCGAAGTCGATCTCGGGGAAGATGAGCTGCTCGGTGACGCCCATGGAGAAGTTACCACGGCCGTCGAAGCTCTTGGCGGAAATGCCGCGGAAGTCGCGGATACGGGGGATCGCGACGGAGGTCAGACGATCGAAGAACTCCCACATACGGTCGCCACGCAGGGTAACCTTGCAGCCGATCGGCATACCAGCGCGCAGGCGGAAGGTAGCGATGGACTTACGGGCACGGGTGATCATCGGCTGCTGTCCGGTGATGGCGCGCAGGTCGCGCACGGCACCGTCGATGGCCTTGGAATCGGTAGCGGCCTCGCCGACACCCATGTTCACGACGATCTTCTCAAACTTGGGGATCATCATGACGTTCTCGTACTGGAACTTGTCCTGAAGCTGCTGCTTGACCTCGTTGTTGTACTTGGTCTTCAGACGCGGCACATACTTCTCTTCTGCCATTGTTCACTCCTTCTTGGGGTTTTAAGCACGGGGCGTGGCCACGATGGGTTGTCCTCGTGCCTCCTGGCTGCATCCGCGCCGCTCATGGCATTTTGCGGTTTGGACTCGACGCAGCAGGAGCCGACAAAACAATCGGTACTATACGCGCATCGTGAGCGTATTTCCAGAAAAACCTCGTCTGCCTGCACAACTCCACAACTCCCCCGCACAAATGGGTCCCAACAAGCAGTTGCGGTGAAATAGGGACTGTTGGGCGGCCTAACAGGCTTAAACAATCCGTATTTCACCGCAACTTATTGGTGGGGATGCGATTAGCGCTTGCGGGGGACGAGTTTGGTGCGTCGCAGGTGGATCATCTCGGCGGCGATGGAGATGGCGATCTCCTCGGGGTCCTCGGCCTCGATGGCGACGCCGATCGGAAGGTGCAGCTCGTCGATCTGGTCCTGCGTAAAGCCTTCCTGCTCCAGGCGGGCACGCACAAAGGCCGTCTTGCGGCGCGAACCCAGACAGCCCAGGTAGGCAGGCTTGGCGCGCATGGCCTGAATCACCACGTCGATATCGGACTTGTGACCCGCCGTGGCGACGACCACCAGGTCGCGCGGGCCGATGGGGCACTGCTTGCTCAGGCTCTTGTAGTCGACCAGACGACGGTCGTAGACACCGGGCACCCAATCGGGGGTCAGCGTGCCGGGGCGGTCGTCGCACGCCACGACGGCAAAGCCCGCCGCCATGAGCACCCGCGCCGTCGCGGCGCCCACGTGGCCGCAGCCAAAGATATAGGTCAGGCCCTCGGGGCAGAGCGTCTCGATGTGCGCGGGAGGAATCTCGGAGGCGGCGTTAGTGTAGGTGACGTTACTCCCCTCCTCCACCAGTGAAAGCCCGGGGCAGCCCGCAATGGTATGGCGCGATGCCTCGCCATGGTACTCGGCCACATCGCCCTCGAGCGCGCTCGCGATAAACGGCTCAAAGTCGATGACGAAGTCGCCGATGCGCCGATAGACCAAGACGTCGGCAATTTCCTGGAACAACGGTGCCTGGGTCGCATCCAGATGCAGATAGCACAGGCAGATGGCTCCGCCGCAGATCATGCCGGTATCGGAGTTCTCGCCGCCCATGGTGTAGCGGACCAGACGCGACTGTCCCGCGCTCAGGAGTTCGCGCGCCTCATCCAGCGCAAAGAGCTCAATCTTGCCGCCGCCGATAGTGCCCGCCTGGCTGCCGTCGGCAAAGACGGCCATCCAGGCGCCCACGCCGCGCGGCGACGACCCCGCCGTGCCGGCCACGACCACGAGCTCGCACGTCTCGCCAGCACGCAGGGCGGCAAGCGCCGCATTCACAACATCGAGCTTTTCCATTGCCGCCTTCTATCCTCTAAAGATATCGGTGAGCATAGCGAGTGCCTCGAGCACGCCGCCGCCGACCGACGTCGCCTTGTCCGAAATGTAGTTGATATAGCTGGCATCGCCGCGCGGATCGACATCGGCGCATTTAAAGCCCTCAGTCACCTGCACGCCGTTCGCCAAAAGGCCGCGCAAGCAGCCGTCAATCTGCGTGATCATGGGCGTATCGTCCGCGTAGCCAATCACGTCTCCGGCGCTCACGATGTCGCCGATTGCGCGGTCGGACCGAAACACGCCGGCGGCGGGGCTGTGGATAACACGCTCCTTGCCGTATCCGCCGATCATGCCTGGCACACCCGTGTTGGGCTGGGGGGAGCCCTGGGTAATCACGCGGCCCAAAAAATGCCCGCGCATGGTCTCGACCACGGCGTCGCAATCGACCGGCGCGGTAAAGCCCGGCCCCACGGCGATGACGACAGGCGCCATATCGCGCGTGGTGCCCAAGTTGCGCTTGGCCAAAATCGCATCGACCACGGCAGCGGGTTTCAGTTCGTCGAGCATCTTGGCCCGGGGGTCCACCACCACGGCGACGTCTCCGGCCTCGGTAATTGCAAGCGCCTCTGCCGGCGTCTGCGCCAAGCGAGCGCGGATGCCCTCGACCTGGACCTCGCCCAAGCGAATGGCCTCGCAAAAACTGATTGTGCGACGGATGCACGTGGGAACCGCGATATCGGCCATGACAACCGACACGCCGGCGCGCACCAAGCGAGCGGCGACGCCCGTGGCGATATCGCCGGCGCCGCGAACATAAACGAGCATTCCCGGGGCACCTCCCTGTGCTACGGTTTGAGCAGAGCAAAAGCGGTTCGACCGCTACTCTGATGATTATTTATTATCACAGTATTATACGGCGGTGAACAGATGGAAACGGTTAGCGGCAATCTTGCCTCGGCGCTCAGGATCGAGCCGGGCATTACCGCGATTATCGGCAGCGGTGGCAAGTCGACCTTGCTAAAGACGCTCGGCCTTGAGCTTATGCGCGCTGGCGGCCGCGTGCTCCTCTGCACCACCACGCGCATGCTCCCCGTCGCCGGCGTGCCATGGGACGGGTCGAGCCGTCGCCTGGACGCCGCGCCCTGGAAGCCAGGTGCCCCACACGCCCCAGGCTGCACCTGCGAGGCCTGCGCGGGGCTTGTGCGGGGAAGCATCTGCCAGGCAGGCGTCTTGGACCCCCAGACGGGCAAGCTCTCCTCCCCTGCCGAGCCGCTCGACCAGCTGGCGCAGCGCTTTGACTACGTCCTGGCCGAGGCGGACGGCAGCAAGCGGCTCCCGCTCAAGGCCCACGCCGCCTGGGAGCCGGTGATTCCCTCTGGCACGGCCAACATCGTCTGGATCGTCGGCGCCTCAGGGCTCGGCAAGCCCATCCACGAAGCCGTCCACCGCCCCGAGCTCTTTTGCGAGCGTTGCGGCTGCGAGCTCACCGACATCGCCACGCCCGAGCGCGTCGCACAGGTGCTCAATGCCGAGATACGGGTGATGGAACTCAGCACCGCACGCGTCATGCTCAACCAAGTCGACACGCTCAGCGACCCCACGATGGCCGACCGCTTCGAGGCAGCTCTCGACCACCCCGTCGTCGCCAGCAGCCTCAAGTAGCCGGCCCCATCTCCTCAGTTGCGGTGAAATACGGACTGCTTGGCCGCCCGACGGCCGCAAACAGTCCGTATTTCACCGCAACTGAGGAGGGGACACGGCATCTTTGCTGCTAGCGGGGGACGTAGCGGCCGGGTTGGGCTCCGGTGGGCTCGCCGTCGCACGCGGCCAGCACGCCGTTCACAAACACTGCCTTGGCGCGGCCGTGCGCCTCAAAGCCCTCGAGCGGCGTGTAGTCCACGGCCTGATGCTGCGTCGCGGCGCTGATCGTCCAGCGCGCCTTGGGATCCCACACGCACACATCGGCATCGGAGCCCTCGGCAAGACATCCCTTGCGCGGATACATGCCAAAGACGCGCGCCGGGTTCTCGCTCATCAAGCGGCACAGATCCTCGGGACCCAGCTGTCCCTCAAAGCTCGTAGCGATCGCGACGGGGCGATGCTCCACACCGGGCCCGCCGTTGGGAATCGCGCGGAAGTCGTCGCGCCCGCGGTCCTTTTGCCCGTGCAGGTTAAAGCTGCAGTGGTCGGTCGCGATCGTATCGATCTCGCCGGCCACAAGCGCCTCGCGCAGTGCCGCACGGTCGCCCGCATGGCGCAGCGGCGGGCTCATCACATATTTGGCGCCCGCAAAGCCGTCCTCGCCCTGCTCCAAATAGCACGTATCGTCGAGCATCAGATACTGAGGGCAGGTCTCGACATAGATATTCTTCTGCCCGCGCGCCTTGGCGGCACGGATGGCCTCGAGCCCCAGCTTGGTCGAAAGGTGAACCACGTTGACCGGTACGTCGCCGGCCAGGTGCGCCAGATATAGCAGGCGGCTCACTGCCTCGGCCTCGCACACGTCCGGACGGCTGAGCGCGTGGCCCTCGGGCCCGTGGATACCTTGCTCAAACACGCGCTTCTGCAGCTCATTCACCAGCGTGCCGTTCTCGCAATGCACGCACAGTATGCCGCCAATATGCTTGAGCTCCTCGAGCACCTCGAGCGTCTCGGCATCGTCCAGGCGCAGGTGGTCATAGGCAAAGTAGGTCTTAAACGACGATACGCCCGCCTCGCGCATGGCCAAAAGGTCGGCGCGGTTGCGCTCGTTCCACTCGGCGAGTGCCATATGAAAGGCGTAGTTTGCCGTGCAGGTGCCGTCGGCGCGGCGATGCCACTCGGCCAAGGCATCGGGCATGGTCACGCCACGATCGGCCGTCGCGTAGTCCACGATGGTCGTCGTACCGCCGCAGACAGCCGCGCGCGTGCCGGTCTCAAAGCTATCGGCTGTCCAATCCATGCCGGTCCAGCACTGCATGTGTGTGTGGCCGTCGATAAAGCCGGGAAACACCCAGCAGCCCGCGGCATCCTCGACGGTATCGCCCTCGGCCGGCTCAATCGCCGCGGCGATCCGCACGATCTTATCGCCCTCCATGGCAAGATCGGCGCGGCGAAGCCCCTGGGGCGTCACGAGCGCGCCGTTTTTGATGATGATCATAATTGCTCCTTATTGATTTATGCAGTTGGCCACGCGATCAAAATACGAGCAGGCGGCGATATGCTCCGCTATGCGTCGCTGTCCCTTGGCGGTATCGACATCCCACAGCTCGTAGGCACGCGCCTCGACCAGCACCACGTCGGTACGCTCCTTGAGGATCGAACCGCCGCCGTCCTTGCCCTCAAGACGCATGAGCGCATCGAACAGTTCCGCCGGAAAGAGCACCGGGCTCGAAGGCTCACCGTTGCACGCAAGACGCACCGGATGCTTGCGGCCACACTCGTCAAATGCACGAACCATAGCCTCAAAAGAATCCGAACTCACGAGCGGCTGGTCGCCCGGCAAAAAGAGGTAGCCTTTCCAGTTGCGTTCGACTCCCCACGAAAGGCCCGCACGGACGCTTTCGCTGCGCAGCTCGCCATCGTGCAGCACGCACGGGCAATGCTTGTCCTCACAAATCCGGGCGACCTCGGGCCAACGCGTCGAAACCACGACATCGAAGCCCTGGGGAACCGAATCGATGGTCCGGGCAATCAGCGGCTCGCCATAGATATCGGCAAGCATCTTGTTAGAGCCAAACCGCTTGCCCTCGCCCGAAGCCATAATGACGCATCCAAGTTTCATGGTGATACCTCCCCTGAAACCATCGTACCCATAACTCGCGCCGCGGGCATCCACATCGAAAGCGCTTATCCCGCACGCCCGCGATACAAAAAAAGGGGCACCCCGCCGGTTGGCAGAGCGCCCCCTTTACATGGCTTACCTCAACCCGGCTTTAGGCCTGGAGCCAACGGGCGGTGTTGCGCTCGTCGAGGGCCTTGAGGGTAGCGGCGGGATCGGCAACCTTCTGCAGGAACATCATGGCAGCGATGGCGTACGGCTTGTAGCTGGCCTCCTTGTACATGCCCACGCGGTGCATGTCGAAGACGTCGGCGTTAACCTCGCCGTGCTCGCAGGAGACACCGGAGATGTCGGCGGGCAGCGGGTGCATAAAGATGGTGTCCTGGCCGTTGGCAGTCTTCTCCATGAGCTCGGTCGTAGAGCACCAGTCCTGATGGGTGGCGTTCTGGGCGAGCAGCTCCTTCTCGAGCGCAGCGATGCCGGCGTCGTCGCCCTCGGCGTACAGGTTGGTACGCTTCTCCATGGCGGCAAACGGAGCCCAGCTCTTGGGGATCACGATGTCGGCGCCCTCGAAGGCCTCGGCCATGGTGTTGACCTGCTTAAAGGTGGTGCCGGACTCGGCGGCATAGCCCTTGGCGCGCTCGACGACCTCGGGCATGAGGTCGTAGCCCTCGGGGTGGGCCAGGGTGACGTCCATGCCAAAGCGGGGCAGCAGGCTGATCAGCGACTGCGGGCAGGACAGCGGCTTGCCGTAAGAGGGCGAATAGGCCCAAGTGACGGCAACCTTCTTGCCCTTGAGGTTCTCGAGGCCGCCAAACTCGCTGATGAGGTAGAGCATGTCGGCAGAGGACTGCGTGGGGTGGTCGGAATCGGACTGCAGAGAGATGAGCGTGGGACGGTGATCCAGAACGCCGTCCTCGTAGGCCTGCTGCACGGACTCGGAGACCTCGGCCATGTAGGCATCGCCCTTGCCGATGTACATGTCGTCGCGGATGCCGATGACGTCGGCCATAAAGGAGATCATGGTAGCGGTCTCGCGGACGGTCTCGCCGTGAGCGATCTGGGACTTCTTCTCGTCCAGGTCCTGCAGCTCAAGGCCGAGCAGGTTGGCGGCCTTAGAGAAGGAGAAGCGCGTACGGGTGGAGTTGTCGCGGAACAGGGAGACGGCCAGGCCCGAGTCGAAGATCTTGGACGAAACGTTGTTCTCACGCAGCTCGCGCAGGGCGTCAGCGACGATGTAGAGAGCCTTGAGCTCATCGGTGGTCTTGTCCCAGGTGTGCAGGAAGTCGCTGCCGTACATACCCTTAAAATCGAGGCCGTTCAGCTGCTCGACGAGTTCGGTAAACTTAGCGTCCATGGAAATGTCCTTTCGAAAAGATGAAACGATCGCAATGAGTAGATGTGCTCCGGCATGCGCGTGTGGCTAGAACATGCAGAGCACCATGACGAGGACCCGCCACCGTTGAGGAAGCATGGGAGATAACGACCGCGGGCCCCAAGTCAACAGGGGGTGCCGGGGACACAAGCGGCCCCCGGCTCAACAAAATCGAGGAATGGGACTAGTCGATCTTGTTGTTGGTCAGACCGGCGCGGAACACGGTGGCGTCGCCATCGGCCTGGCTCGGATCGTAGAGGTTCAGGGCAGCCACGTACATGGCGGCAGCGGTGACCAGGTCGTCCTTGTAGGTGACCTCGTTGGGAGCGTGAGCCTGAGACTCGGCACCCGGGCCAAAGCCCACGCAGGGGATGCCATAGCGGCCCTGGATGGAGACGCAGTTCGTGGAGAAGGTCCACTTGTCGCACAGCGGACGACCGGTGCGCTTGTCCATGCTGGGCTCGCAGCCGATGCGCTCGTCACCGAACATGGCCTTGTGGGCGTCGACGAGGGCCTTGACGTGCGGAGCGGTCTCCTTGTTGATCCACGTGGGGAAGTAAGCCTCGGTCTCGTAGACCTCGCCGGTCCAGGACGGACGGTCGTACATGTACATGGAGACCTTCACGTCGTCGCCGTACTTCTTGGCGGCCGGCAGGTTGCGAATCTCGTCCAGGCAGGACTCCCAGGTCTCGCCGGCGGTCATGCGACGGTCGATGGAGATGGCGCAGGAATCAGCCACGGCGCAGCGGCTGGGGCTGGTGTAGAAGATCTGGCTGACGGTGCAGGTGCCGCGACCCAGGAAGCGAGCATCCTCGAAGTGCTCGGGATTGTACTTGGGGTCGAGCATCTTGACGAGACCCTTGATGTCGGTCGACTCGTCGCAGCCGTTGTTGTTGAGGGCGCGGACGTCGGCGATGATGTCGGCCATCTTGTAGATGGCGTTGTCGCCGCGGTCGGGAGCGGAGCCGTGGCAGGAGGTGCCGTGAACGTCGACGCGGATCTCCATGCGGCCGCGGTGACCGCGGTAGATGCCGCCGTCGGTGGGCTCGGTGGAAATGACGAACTCGGGCTTAATGCCGTCCTTGTTGTAGATGTACTGCCAGCACATGCCGTCGCAGTCCTCTTCCTGGACGGTGCCGACGACCATGATCTTGTAGCCCTCGGGGATGAGGCCCATGTCCTTCATCATCTTGGCAGCGTAGGTAGCAGAAGCCATGCCGCCCTCCTGGTCGGAGCCGCCGCGGCCGTAGATGATCTCGTCGGTCTCGTAGCCCTCATAGGGATCGGCGTCCCAGTTCTCGATGTTGCCGATGCCGACGGTGTCGATGTGGGAGTCGATGGCGATGATCTTGTCGCCCTCGCCCATAAAGCCCATAACGTTGCCCAGGCCGTCGACCTTGACCTCGTCATAGCCAAGGCTCTCCATCTCGGCCTTAATGCAGGCAACAACCTCACCCTCCTCGCAAGACTCAGAGGGGTGGGAGATCATAGCGCGCAGGAAGCGGGTCATATCAGCACGATGGGACTCAGCAGCGTTTTTAATTGCCTCGAAATCGAGTTCCTTAGTCATAACAGTCAACCTTTCTACAAGGGTTTACCTACAGGTAGATATTTCAGATAGATCACTTGTGCCAAGCAGCGTGAGGTCGAGTACCCGGCAAGCAAGTAAACGTAGGAGGCGGACGGAGGACTTTGCTCCGTCGCGAGTTCCGCACGAGCCGGAGAGCACTTAATGTGCTCTCCGTGCGAGCAGG
>CABUDI010000023.1 GCA_902490305.1 uncultured Collinsella sp. | reverse complement strand
AGATATGGCACCGTGGGGACACATGTATGTCAATCCTGGTCTAACAGAGCCTTTTCTATTCCTACTCATTGGGGACAGACTTAAATGAGTAGTCGTTGGGGACGTTCTTAAACGACCAGTCGATGGGGACTGTCTTTAGATTTGTTTATCTGGTCATCTGGGATAGGCTTCAACGAAAGCGGCACATAGGGACTGTCTCTAGGTGCCGGCACATAGGGACGTTCCCTTTTTGCCGGCAGTTTGGGACGGTCCTTTGATGTCTGATGCCCTCAGAGGGGTGGAGTATCACGGCCTACTCTGTTCTTTAGGGCTTTGGTGTTCCGCCTCTTTATGCTTCACAAGGATCGTCGCATGCGCATTCATGCGCATAGTTTTGCGCGACAATGCGCATAACTGCGCAAACATCTGCCAACTATGGCTAAATAATGACCGATAAGCAAATAAATACGCAAACACGAGCAGATACGCGCGCAATTGTGCGACTATAGGGTTGTTAGAAATGAAGGACTTCCGATGACTCAGGAGGCACATCATGGCAGATTCCAAACAGGCTCCGCTCGACGCCGAGGCAGCCGCAAAGGCGGCGTTTGCCTCGGTCCAGAATCAGCCGTTCCCAAACGACATCTTTACGGCTCCCGAGCTTCGTTGGGCAGTGATCGGGTGCGGTGTTATCGCGAACCAGATGGCTCAGTCCCTTGCCCTGGCCGGCCGCAAGCTTACGGGCGTTGCCAACCGCACGCTCACCAAGGCTCAGGCTTTTGCCGAGCAGTATGGCGTCGAGAAGGTGTACGAGACGGTCGAGGACCTCTACGCCGATCCGGACATCGACGCCGTCTATATCACCACGCCGCACAACACGCATATCGCCTATCTGCGTGCTGCGCTGGCCGCCGGCAAGCACGTGCTCTGCGAGAAGGCCATTACCCTCAATTCCGCCGAGCTTGACGAGGCCCGTGCCATCGCCGACGAGCACAACGTGGTTCTTATGGATGCCACCACGGTGCTCCACATGCCGCTGTATCAGGAGCTGCGCCGTCGCATGGATGCGGGCGACTTTGGCCGTATGAACCTTGCTCAGCTCAACTTTGGTAGCTATAAGGAGTACGGCGATCTGACCAATCGCTTCTACAACCGCAACCTTGCTGGCGGTGCCATGCTCGATATTGGCGTGTATGCCCTGTCCGTCATGCGTCTCTTTATGGCAAGCCAGCCCGCTGAGGTCGTTTCGCTGGGCAACACCTGCGAGACCGGTGTTGACGTTGCGGGCGGCATCGTCTGCCGTAATGCCGAACAGCAGCTGGGCGTGGTGAGCCTTACGCTCCACTCCAAGCAGCCCAAGCGTTCGGTCATTAGCTTCGACAAGTGCTATATCGAGGTCAACGATTATCCGCGTGCCGATCACGCGACCATCGTGTGGACTGCAGACGGTCACCGTGAGGAGGTCCACGCTGGCACCGAGGCATACGCTCTGTGCTACGAGATGGCCGACCTGGAGAGGGCCGTTGCCGGCGATGATTCGAAGCGTGAGCTTCTGGGCTATGCTTCTGATGTTATGGAGCTTATGACCAAGCTCCGCGCCGACTGGGGAGTTGTGTACCCCGAGGAGGAGTAAGCGATGCTTGCGGAAGATAGGCTCAACGCGATCGTGTCGATGGTGCAGCGAGCTGGCTCGGTTACCGTGCCGGAGCTTGCTGAGGCCCTGGGCGTGACAGCGTCTACCATTCGGCGCGACCTGCAGACGCTCGACCGAGCGCACCGCATCGCCAAGGTGCACGGTGGCGCGACAAGTCTTGAGCGCGCGCACGTGACGCGCGACCTAACGATCAGTGAGCGCAGTGATCTCCATAACGACGACAAGGAGCGTATCTGCGCCCGCGCCGCGGCGCTCGTGGAGCCCGAGAGCTTTGTGTACATCGATTCGGGTTCGACAACGCTCAGACTCATCGAGCATCTTCCGCATCTCGAATCGGTCACCTATGTGGCTGATTCCGTGCTCCATGCTCAGCATCTCGCTGTGCGCGGCATGCGCACCGTGGTGCTGGGCGGCGAGCTTAAACCCGAGACCGAGGCGCTCGTTGGCCCCGATGCTCTGGCAACCCTAGACCGCTACAACTTTAACTGCGGTTTTTGGGGTTCTAACGGCATTGCCGCCGAGCAGGGCTTTACGACGCCCGATATCGAGGAAGCGCAGGTCAAGCGTATCTCGATGCGCCATACAGCCAAACGCTTCGTAATCTCGGACGCCAGTAAGTTTGGCATGGTGGCTCCCGTAAAATTCGCGGACTTCCGCGACGCAACGGTTATCACCGCGGGCGAGGTGCCCGCCAAGTACCAGTCGATGGACAACGTCATCACGGTCTAACAGCAGGGGACGGGCAAACGCCAAAACCACCGCGAAGGGGTAGGAACCTATGTGGTGGTTTTGACGTTTGTCCAGATAAAACCCGCCAAAATAAACCTGTCCATTTTCGACAGACTTTAGGGCTCCCAGGGGCAGGGGGCTTCGATGTGGATGTGCTCGCCGGTTACGGGATGCGTAAAGGACACGCTGTGGGCGTGGAGCATCAGGCCACAGGGGCGCGGCGTTCCGTACAGGTCGTCGCCAACCAGGGGATGACGCTCGCTCGCCAGATGCACGCGGATTTGGTGCTTGCGGCCGGTGAGCAACTCGACATCGATATACGAGCGCGTGGGCAGGCCACGGCGACTCTTAAGACGCTTGAGTACCTTGACGCGCGTCTGAGAGGGCTTTCCGCTGGCGCCGACACGCATCTTGCGGCTATCGTGGCGATCGCGGGCGATGGGCATGTCGATGAGCTTCTCGTTCCAGTCGATCTTGCCCTCGGCCAGCGCCAGATAGTGCTTTTCGAAGGCGTGGTCGATCACCATCTGGTCAAAAGCGGGCTGCGTCTGTTTGTCGAGCGAAAACAGCACCACGCCGGTGGTGTTGCGGTCCAGACGGTTGAGCGGCTGCATGTCAGTCGCGGCAAAGCCGTCGCCCATGGCCAGCAGCAGGTCGCTGGCGTAGTCGGTAAGCGTGCGCTCGCCGGTGCCGTCGCCGTGGACGATCATGCCGGCGGGCTTGTCGATGGCCATGAGCCAAGCGTCGCAGTAGAGGACTTGAGGTTCTTCGTTCACGTGTAAGCCTTTCGGTTAGCTGATTCCCACAAACATGCAGCCCGAGGTCGCCCCGCGTAGGCGGGCGGCGGGCTTGCGGCCGGCTTGAGCCGCCTCGACGGCGCGACGGACGCGAGCGACGGCACGGCCAATCTCATCGGCCTCGAGCAGGGTTCCGTCAACCATGAGACGACGCACGCCGGCATTGAGCAGCTGAGGAACCTGCGGTGTGAGGTCGATGGGGTAGGCGTCGTACAAGCGAGAGCGGCCGTGGATGTCGGTGCGGACGGGCATGACCTTTCCGTCGATATTCTTGAGCGAGAGCTTGCGGGCACGCAGGCGGCAGTTGGCACAATCGTGGATGCAGCCGTTGGCAACCTGCAGAATGCAATGCTCGCTTGTCATGACGCGCGGGCGGCCAAAGACGGTGATGCCCAGAGCCGCGGGCGCGGCGGCTCCGAGCGAGACAATCTCGTCGAGTGTGATCTCGGGCGAGAGCCAAAACGCACCGGCTCCGCGCCCGGCAAGCGCCTCCATGCAGGGCGTGTTGTGCACCGGCAGGCAAGAGCGAATCTCGGCCGTGGCGCCGGCATGCGCGGCTACGGCGAGCTCGGAGATATTGCCGACGGCGACGGTGGCTCCGGCATTGATCCAGGGATCGACGCGTACGTGGTCAACGGCGCGGCAGACCTCGTCGAGTACGGGTACGATGCCCTGCTCAAATGCATCGGCGGGGGAGACACCGGCGGCCTCGAGCGCATCGGTGGTCATATAGATGCGCGTGGCGCCCTCGGCACGAGCTGCCTCGGCGGCTTCGAGCGTGTTGACGGTGGCGCAGATCTGCGGCTCGTCGCGGTAGTGCTCGGGCATGGGTCGCGTACATTTGTCGAGCACCGGCAACTCGAGCGTTTTCTCGCGCTCCTCGTACGGTGCCAGAATGGCCTCTTCCAGCGCCTTACAAGCGGCGGCGCGCACCTTGTGCACGGCGGAAAAGCCCATACCGCAGCCGGCGTCGAGCGAAACGTCAAAGCTTGCGGCCTCAAAGGGAGAGGAGCCCATGCGCCCGACGTGCTCAACCAGATCGGATGCCTCGACGGCGCGGGTCTTGGCGGCCTCGACGGTGAAGCCCGTGGCGGTGGCGGTGAGCGCGGGGTTGTCACAGCAGGTGAGTGTGACAGTAAACGGCTCGCCCAGGCGCGCCACGACGGACACGTCAACAGCTCGGCGGCGCAGCACATCGCGCTTGAGCGCGGCGCCAGCGGCGTCGATGGCGCGCTGACTGCGAATCACGCGGACGCGGCAGCCCTCGGGCATGCTGCGGGGCACGCGGCACTCAATGATGTCACCGGCGGCGGCATCATCGGCGGCAATGGTGGTCAGGAACTGGTCAAACTCGTTATCGTGGCGAAGCTCCAGCAGGTCGCCCTTGCCCACGGGCTCAAACAACTCAATGCGGGCGATGGCGGCGCGCCGACGGCGGTCGTCGGGCTTGAGGCCGCGCACATCGCGGTTGGCCAGACGGCTGCCCAGTACCGTGCCTACGATCTGGCCGCGGTTGTTGGAACGCTCATAGCTCATCATCTCGTCGCCCGAGGTGCCGTCCTGATAGGCGTGCGTAAAGTCGCGGTTGAAGCAGCGCTTGAGCTGGCGCTGGCGGGCGGCTACCTCGTCCTTATCTACGGCGACCCCGGCCAGCATGTCATCAATCTGGTGACGATACACATCGACGATGGAATACACGTAATCGGGGGCCTTCATGCGGCCCTCGAGCTTGAGCGATGCGGCGCCGGCGTCATACAGACGGCGAACAAGCTGCGACGTGTTGGTGTCGCGCGGGCACAGCGCGCGCTCGCGACCGGCAGGGGAGAGCGAGCGGCCGTTCTCGTCGATCAGCTCGTAGGGCAGGCGGCAGGGCTGGGCGCACATGCCGCGGTTGGCCGAGCGGCCCGCCATGGCAAAGCTCGAAAGCAGGCACAGGCCCGAGTAGCAAAAGCAGATGGCACCGTGGCTAAAGACCTCGAGGTCCACATCGGGCGCGGCGTTGTGAATGGCGGCGATCTCGTCGATGGAGAGCTCGCGCGAGAGAGTCACGCGGTCGGCGCCCTGCTCACGGCACCAAAGGGTTCCGCGGTCGTCGTGGATGTTCGCCTGGGTCGAGATATGTGTCTCGATGCCGGGCATGGTGCGCTTGACCTCAAAGAACAGGCCCCAGTCCTGGATAATGAAGGCGTCGGCGCCCAGCGTGGAGCAGCGATGGATGAGTTGCAGCGCATCGCCCATCTCGGACTGTTTGATGACGATGTTTACCGTGACGTAGACGCGCGACCCGGCTAGATGCGCGGCGCGGCAGGCTTGCTCAAAGGCCTCGTCGGTAAAGTTGGTGGCCTTGCGGCGGGCGTTGAAGCTGCCCATGCCGCAGTAGATGGCGTCTGCCCCGGCGGCGAGTGCGGCGGCAAAGGGCTCGGGCCCTCCGGCGGGCGCCAAAAGCTCGGGTCTGCGGTTGGTGGTTCGACTGGCGGTTGCGGTCATATCCTGCCTTTCAAAATGCTCAGATAATTAAAAGTATAGTGGCGCCGTTGCGGCAGGCGATGCCCGTGCTCCAAGCGGGATAAAGTCTTCAGCAGCTTGGACTGGCTGCTCCACATGAGAACCGTTCAGCGGTTCGGGGAGACCGTTGGGCGATAAAATATTCTCGCAAGCTGATAATATTCTTGCATCAAACAGAAACCTTGAGTACCATCCCAATCAAGCGCGGTGTTCAGACCGAACTGTGCCTCCCGGTGTGAACGCCGCGCTCACGCTTTCTCAACTGATCGTAAGGAGATAAACATGAGCAAGACCGTCGTGTCTTCCGATAACGCACCCGCAGCCATCGGCCCGTATTCCCCTGGTATCCAGACCGGCAACATGGTGTTCCTGTCCGGCCAGCTGGGCATCGACCCCGCAACCGGCAAGATGCCCGAGGGCGTCGAGGCCCAGGCTAAGCAGTCCCTCGCCAACGTCGAGGCCCTGCTGACCGCTGCCGGCGCTACCTTTGCCGATGTCGTCAAGACCACGGTCTACCTGGCCGACATCGCCGACTTCGCCGCCGTGAACGAGATCTACGCCTCCAAGTTCGAGGCCCCGTTCCCCGCGCGCAGCGCCTTCCAGGTTGCCGCCCTTCCGGCTGGCGGTCTGGTCGAGATCGAGGTCGTTGCCGCTCTCTAAGGCGTTGGCCACAACTAAACATGACATGCAAAAAGACCCTGCAGCGCGTGCGAGCTGCAGGGTCTTTTGTCAAGTGACGGATCGCTTGTGGAGCCGCGCTTCATGTTGCCCGTTAGCCCTCCTTGCGAACTTTTTGCAGGTAGCGGTAGACGCTGGGCTCCGAGATACCCAGCGCGGTGGCGGCGCAGGCCACGGCGCCCTTGAGCATGAACACCCCGTTGCCGTTGAGGTGGCGAATGACGTCCACGCGGTCGCTCTGACCAAGCGACGCCACATCCAGTCCGCGCGTGCTCAGCAACTCGGCAATGCTGCGGTCGATGAGCTCCTGTGTGGACTCCGAAAGGCTTTCGACCTCGATAGGGGCGGGCTCCGTGCGCGTCGGCGCCGCGTCGAAGCACGCCATGAGCTGCTGCGCCATGGCGTTGATGGAGCGCACGGTCGAGAGGTCGGTGTTGACGCAGAGCATACCGACGATCTCGTCATTCTCGCGGATAAAGTACGTCGCTGACTCCAACGTCTTGCCGCCGGCACCGCGCCCCTCGTAGCCCGTAATAAACGGCAGGTCGCGATACTTGGCGTCGTGCATGATCTTGAGTGCCAGATCGGTGGCGGGACCGCCGACCTTGCGGCCGCTCACGATGCCGTTGCGAATATCAACGATGGCGTGGTCGGGATCCGAGAAATCGTGCAGCACGATTTCGCTGTTTTTGCCGAGTATCTGCTCCAGAAAATCGACCATCGGCAAAAAGCGACGTACGGTCTCGTTCACGGGCAACTCCTTTGGGTGAAATCGGAAATGTTCATAACAATTTTTTCTCATGGTAACACGCTGCCCATCATCTCGTATATCCGCAGGTACATTGCGTAATGCAGACGAACGGTAGGAATTTAGCGGTAAACGGTTGACCAAAAGAAAAGTTAGATGGTATTTTGACCAGACACTTTCCTGACCTGCGGAAATGCGTTATTTCAGCTGAAGAATAGTCTGATAACAAAAAATTATTATTGAGAATGAGAATCATCTTTAATACGATATGCAATGAAGGCACAACCTCAACCCCGCACTGCGTCACAATAGAGCGTTAGATGCGAAAACAACTACTTCGAGGATTGGTGGTCAAATGACCCAGGAGACGGTTACGAACGGCACTGAAGCCCTGTTCACTCGCGAAGGCATGCCTCCCGTTAAGGAAATGATCCCGTGTGCCCTTCAGCACGTACTGGCATCGTTTGCCGGCATCATTACCCCGGCGGTCATCATGGCCGGCGTCTACGGCTTTAATAGCCAGCAGAGCACCGACATCATCCAGGTCGCGCTCATTCTTTCGGCGATCGATACGGCCCTTCAGGCCTTCGCTCCCTTCCGTCGTATCGGCGGCGGCCTGCCCATCGTCATGGGCGTTTCGTTCGCGTTCCTGCCGGCCCTGCAGGCCATGGGTGCCTCGGGTTTTAGCTTTGGCGCGCTGCTGGGCGGCGAGATTGTCGGCGGTGCCGTCGCGGTCCTCTTTGGTCTGGCCTACAGCAAGATCAAGTGGCTGTTCCCGCCCGTCGTGACCGGTACGGTCATCTTCTCCATTGGCGTCTCTCTCTATCCCACGGCCGTCAAGTACATGGCCGGCGGTATGGGTACGCCGCTGTGGGGCACCCCGCAGGCGTGGTGCGTCGCTCTTATCACCTTCGCCGTGGTCTTTGCGCTCGCCAACTTTGGCAAGGGCACGCTCAAGCTGGGATCCGTGTTCTTTGGCATGATCGTTGGTATGATCGTCTCCATTCCCTTTGGCATGATCGACTTCTCCAGCGTCGCCACCGCCCAGGTCTTCGCCCTTCCCAAGCTCATGCCCTATGCGCTCGAGTTTGATCCCGAGGTCTGCATTACCCTCGCCGTCGTGTTCCCCATGGTTGCCATCCAGGTTATCGGCGACGTCTCTGCCGCCTGCCTGGGCTCCATCGACCGTATGCCCACCGAGCGCGAGCTCTCCGGCGCTATCGTGTCCCAGGGCCTCACCTCTATGGTCGGCGGCCTGCTGGGCGGTCTTCCCACCAGCGCCCTTGGCCAGAACGTGGGCATCATCTGCTCCAACAAGGTCGTCAACAAGTGGGTCTTTGTGATCATCGCGGCCGTCTTTGCCATCGCCGGCCTGTTCCCGCAGCTCTCTGCCGTCCTTTCCGCTATCCCGCAGCCCGTCATCGGCGGCGCGACCGTCGGCGTCTTTGGCACCATCACCATGAACGGCGTGCGCATGTTCACCCGCGAGGGCCTCACGCAGCGCACTACCACCATCGTCGGTACCTCCGTCGTCTTTGGCCTGGGTATCTGGATGGCCAGCGGTTGCCTTGCCGGCGAGGGTATGCCCACCTGGGTGCCCACCGTCATCGGCTCCAATGCCGTAACCCCCACCGCCATCATGGCCATTGTCCTTAACCTGATTCTTCCGCAGACGCCGGTCGTGGCTCAGCACATCGATGCTGCCAAGGACGCTGCCGTGGATCTGGTCTTGCCCGAGAGCAAGAAGTAACCAATTCGGTGCTATTCGTCGGCGGGCGCATCGCCTCGTCCGCCGACGTCATGCGGCGCCAAGCCGCACTTCAAAGGGTTTGTCCCTTTGGTGAAGCGTTGACGGGAGAGGGCCCGTTTCCGGTGTAGGCCGGCGCTTCGCACTCCGCCATGTCAGAGGTGTCAAACCCCGCCCCTGATGTTGAAGGGAGCATTTATGCTTCTGGTCGCTAACGGTTCCGTCTTTACCCGCAATGCTCAGGCCCCGTTCATTCCAAACGGTGCGGTCGCCATTGACGGAGATACGATCGTCGAAGTAGGTCCCGAGTGCGAGCTCAAGGCCAAGTACCCGGATGCCGAGTACGTCGATGCCCAGGGCAACCTCATCATGCCCGGACTCATCAACTGCCACACCCACATCTACTCGGGTCTGGCCCGCGGCCTTGCCATTAAGGGCTGCAACCCCACCAACTTCCTGGAGAATCTTGAGCAGCAGTGGTGGAAGATCGACGACAATCTGACGCTCGACGGCACCAAGGCAAGCGCCTATGCCACGATTCTGGACTCCATTCGCGATGGTGTCACCACGATCTTCGACCACCACGCGAGCTTCTGCGAGATCCCGGGAAGCCTCTTTACCATTAAGGATGCAGCTCAGGAGCTGGGCATGCGTTCGTGCCTGTGCTACGAGGTCTCCGATCGCCGCGGCCAGGAAAAATGCAACCAGGCCATTGCCGAGAACGCCGAATTTGCCCAGTGGGCCGCCAAGGAGCGTCGCGATAACGACAACCATATGATCGCCGCCATGTTTGGCGGACATGCCACCTTTACGCTTTCGGACGAGACCATGGATAAGATGGCCGAGGCCAACAACGGCCTGACCGGCTTCCACATCCATGTGTGCGAGGGCATGAACGACGTGTGGGATTCCCGCCTCAACCGCGGCGGCATCAGCCCCGTCGAGCGCCTGCTGCAGCACAACCTGCTGGGTCCCGACACCATGCTGGGCCACTGCATCCACGTGACGCCTGCCGAGATGGATATCGTCAAGGAGTCCGGCACCTGGCTCGTCAACAACCCCGAATCCAATATGGGTAACGCCGTGGGCTGCGCCCCCGTGCTCGAGTTCTTCCGCCGCGGTATTCCCGTGTGCATGGGCACCGATGCCTACACCCACGATATGCTCGAGAGCCTTAAGGTCTTCCTGATCATTCAGCGCCACAACGCCGCCATGCCCAACGTGGGCTGGTGCGAGGCCATGACCATGCTGTTCGAGAACAACGCCAAGATGGCGAGCAAGTACTTCGATCGCAAGCTCGGCGTGCTCGAGGCCGGCGCTGCCGCCGACGTCATCGTCATGGACTACAAGCCCTTTACGCCGCTGAGCGAGGAGAACATCGACGGCCACATGCTCTTTGGCATGATGGGTAAAAACTGCCGCACCACCATCATCAACGGCCGCGTCCTGTACAAGGATCGCGAGTTCGTTGGCATTGATGAGGACAAGATCAACGCGTGGACCATGGCTGAGTCCAAGAAGCTCTGGAGCACGCTCAACGATCGCACCTACTAATTCACAAGTAGATTCACGCGCGTCGGATGTTTCGCCGCATCCGGCGCGCGTATAGGCGACCTCCGCGGGGTCGCCGGCGCTGTGCTAGCGCTACACCGTATTTGCGCCCGCCGCGCGGTCTCGCCGGGCGTTACAGAGAGGAGCTCACTATGAGCGACATCATGAGGCCGATCCCGTTTTCGCAGCTGATGAACTGGATCATCGAGGAGCACAAGACCCAGGGCGCCGTCTTTGGCGTGCGCAAGATGGTCGCGACCAACCAGGAGGGCGCGCTTCCCATTTTTGACGAGCGCATCGAGACTCCGTTTGGCCCGGCCGCCGGTCCCAATACGCAGCTGGCCCAGAACATCGTGGCATCCTACGTGGCCGGCTCCCGTTTCTTTGAGCTCAAGACCGTTCAGGTTATGGATGGCGAGGAGCTCTCCAAGTGTGTGAACAAACCCTGCATTGTGGCGCAGGACGAGTGCTACAACTGCGAGTGGTCGACCGAGCTCGAGGTTCCGCAGGCCTTTGCCGAGTACGTGAAGGCATGGTTCGCCTGCCACCTGATTGCCCGCGAGTACGGTCTGGGCAGCCCGGACGGCTTTGTCTTCAACATGTCCGTGGGTTATGACCTGGAAGGCATCAAGAGCCCCAAGGTCGACGCCTACATCGAGGGCATGAAAGACGCCAGCGGCTCCGAGGTTTGGAACGAGTGCCGTACGTGGGCGCTCGCTAACCTGGACAAGTTTGAGCATGTCGACGCCGCATTTGTCGAATCCATCCCGGCGCGCGTGTCCAACTCCATCACGGAGTCCACCCTGCACGGCTGCCCGCCGGCCGAGATCGAGCGCATCGCGACCTATCTGATCACCGAGAAGGGCCTCAATACCTACATCAAGTGCAACCCCACGCTGCTGGGCTATGAGTTTGCACGTCAGCGCCTCAACGAGCTGGGCTTTGACTACATCGTCTTCGACGATACGCACTTCCGCGAGGACCTGCAGTGGGCCGATGCCGTGCCCATGTTCGAGCGCCTGATTGCCCTGTGCGCCGAGCGCGGCCTGGAGTTTGGCGTCAAGCTGACCAACACCTTCCCCGTCGACGTGACGAGGAACGAGCTGCCTTCCACCGAGATGTACATGTCCGGCCGTTCGCTGTTCTCGCTGACCATCGAGGCCGCCCGTCGCATTACCGAGCAGTTCGATGGCAAGCTGCGCATCAGCTACTCCGGCGGCGCCACAGTCTACAACATTCGCGCCTTGTATGACGCCGGCATTTGGCCCGTTACCCTGGCGACCGACGTGCTCAAGCCCGGTGGCTACGAGCGCTTTAGCCAGATGGCCGGCGAGTTTACCGACCTGGATGGCAAGCCGTTCGCGGGCGTCTCTCTCGAGGCCGTGACTGCGATCCAGGCCGACTCGCTCACCAACCCGCTCTACAAGAAGCCGCTGCGTCCGCTGCCCGACCGCAAGGTTGCCGGCAAGAGTCCGCTTTCCGACTGCTTTACCACGCCGTGCCGCACGAGCTGCCCAATCCAGCAGGACATTCCTGCCTACCTGGCGGCTGTTGACGAGGGCCGCTACGAGGACGCGCTCAACATTATCATCGAGCGCAACGCCCTGCCGTTCATTACCGGCACCATCTGCCCGCATCCCTGCGGCCGTGCCTGCGAGCGTGCATTTTACGAGCCCGAGGGCGCCCAGATTCGCGCCAGCAAGCTCAAGGCCGCCCGCGAGGCCATGACCGCCGTGCTGCCCAAGCTGCGCGCCCAGGCCATCGCCAACGACGGCGAGCGCAACGTTGCCGTTATCGGCGGCGGCCCGGCCGGCCTGGCGACGGCATTCTTCCTGACGCGCGCCGGCGTGCCCGTCACCATCTTCGAGGCCCGCGACTCGCTCGGCGGCGTGGTCCGTCACGTGATCCCCGAGTTCCGTATCGCCAGCGACGATATCTCCCACGATGCCGAGCTCTGCCTGGCCTTTGGCGCCAAGGTGCAGCTCAACGCCCGCGTGGAGTCCATCGACGAGCTCAAGGCCCAGGGCTTTACTGACGTGGTCGTGGCTACCGGTGCCTGGATGCCCGGCTCTGCAGGTTTGCGCGAGGGCGCCGAGCTCGACGTGCTTGAGTTCCTCGAGGCCGCCAAGAAGGGCGAGAAGCTCGAGCTGGGCGAGGACGTCGTGGTCATTGGCGCCGGCAACACCGCCATGGACGCGGCTCGCGTGGCCAAGCGCCTGGCTGGCGTGAAGAACGTGCGCCTGGTGTATCGTCGCACCAAGAAGCAGATGCCCGCCGACGAGGAAGAGCTCGATCTTGCTCTTGCCGACGGCGTTGAGTTCTGCGAGCTGCTGGCGCCCAAGGCACTCAACGGCGCCGTGCTGACCTGCGACGTCATGGAGCTCGGCGAGCCGGATGCAAGCGGCCGTCGCAGCCCTGTTGCCACGGGCGA
Organism: uncultured Collinsella sp.; assembly: GCA_902490305.1. Lineage (GTDB taxonomy): Bacteria > Actinomycetota > Coriobacteriia > Coriobacteriales > Coriobacteriaceae > Collinsella. The sequence continues at coordinate 17,184 of CABUDI010000023.1, read as the reverse complement.
GACCGTCGAGCTTTCCGCCACCACGGTGATCTGCGCCGTGGGCGAGGGCATCGATGCCAGCCTGTACGACGCCGCGGGCGTCGAGCACGACCGTCGCGGCCGCCTCGCCGCCACCTCCACCGGCGTCGAGGGCGTCTGGGCTGCAGGTGACTGCCGTCGCGGTCCGGCCACCGTGGTCGAGGCTATCGCCGATGCCGCCGAGGTCGCCCGTGCCATTGCCGGTGTCGACTTTAACAAGTACGCCGACCAGAATGCTCAGGCCGGCCGCGAGGACACCTGCTACGAGCGCAAGGGGTCGCTGTGCCGCGACAAGCGCAACTGCACCAAGACTCGCTGCCTGGGCTGCGGCTCGGTGTGCGAGGTCTGCTGCGACGTGTGCCCCAACCGCGCCAACGTGGCAATTAAAGTGCCGGGCCTGGCCAAGCATCAGGTCGTCCATGTCGACGGCATGTGCAACGAGTGCGGCAACTGCGCCGTGTTCTGCCCCTACCAGGAGGGTCGTCCCTACAAGGACAAGCTCACCCTGTTCTGGAGCGAGGAGGACATGGAGAACTCCGAGAACGAGGGCTTCCTGGCCGTGGACGAGGACCACTTTAAGGTTCGCGTCGCCGGCACGGTCCGCACCGTCTCGGTCGATGCCGTCAACACCGGTCTTCCCGAGGCCGTCCGCCTGACCATCAGGGCTGTGCGCGACAACTATTCGTACCTTCTTAAGAAATAGGCGAGTCTCTTATGGCCAAATCCATTCAACATAACGTGGCCTACGTTGCCTGCGGAAGCGGTTGCGCCTCCGCAGGCGGCGACGCCCACTGCAGCGAAGGCTGCATTGGCTGTGGCGCCTGCGTCACGGCCTGCCCCCACGGCGCCATTGCGCTGGTCGATGGCATCGCCCGCGTGGACCGCTCAAAGTGCACGGGCTGTGGCCTGTGCGGCATGGCGTGCCCGCAGCGCGTGATTGCCTTCGTTCCCGGCTACCAGAACATCCTAGTGCGCTGCAACAACACCGATAAGGGCGCCATTGCTCGCAAGATCTGCGACACGAGCTGCATCGGTTGCGGCATGTGCGCTAAAAAGTGCCCTGCCGGCGCTATCCGCATCGAGGACAACTGCGCCCATATCGACGGCGCGGACTGCCTGTCGTGCGGCATGTGCGCCGTCGTCTGCCCGCATGGCGCCATCCACGACCGCACCGGCATCGCCGCCGGCGTGTAGAAGGGAATCACCATGGCACAGGAATTCACTTTTACCGTTAACGGCGTGGAGCGCACGACGACGCAGAACAAGCCGTTGCTGCGCTACCTACGCGACGACCTGCACATTCACTCCGCCAAGGACGGCTGCTCCGAGGGCGCGTGCGGTACCTGCACCATCCACGTGGACGGTGCGGCCGTCAAGGCGTGCGTACTGACCACCGCGCTTGCCGCCGGCCGCAACATCGTGACCGTCGAGGGCCTGCCCCAGGACGTGCGCGAGGCCTTTGTGTACGCCTTTGGCGCCGTGGGCGCCGTGCAGTGCGGCTTTTGCATCCCCGGCATGGTCATGGCGGGCGCAGCGCTCATCGCCGAGGACCCCGAGCCCACCGAGGAACAGATCAAGTACGCCATTCGCGGTAACGTCTGCCGCTGCACCGGCTACAAAAAGATTATCGAGGGCATCTCGCTGGCCGCTGCGGTGCTCCGCGGCGAAAAGCAGATCGACGAGGACCTGGAGCGCGGCGATGACTACGGCGTGGGCAAGCGCGCCTTCCGTGTCGACGTGCGCAAGAAGGTGCTCGGTGAGGGCAAGTATCCCGACGACATCGACGAGCTCGATCAGCCGGGCCTGACCTACGCCAGCGCCGTGCGCTCCAAGTATCCGCGCGCCCGCGTGCTCTCCATCGACACCTCCAAGGCCGAGGCCCTGCCCGGTGTGGTGGGCATCCTGCGCGCCGAGGACGTGCCGGTCAACCAGGTCGGCCACCTTATCCAGGACTGGGACGTCATGATCGCTCAGGGCGATATCACCCGTTGCGTGGGCGATGCCATCGTGCTGGTGGTCGCCGAGGACGAGGCGACGCTCGAGAAGGCCAAGAAGCTCGTAAAGATTGACTACGAGCCGCTGGAGCCCGTGCGCAACATTGTCGAGGCCAGGGCCGCCGACGCCCCGCGTCTGCACGACAGCTTCTTTGCCTTTGGCAACACAGTGGAGCTCAAGGACAACGTGTGCCAGAGCCGTCATGTGACGCGCGGCGACGCCGCCAAGGCGCTGGCCGAAAGCGCATTCACCGTGACGCAGCGCTTTACCACGCCCTTTACCGAGCATGCCTTCTTGGAGCCCGAGTGCGCCGTCGCCTTCCCGTACAAGAACGGCGTCAAGGTGCAGTCGACCGACCAGGGTGCCTACGATACGCGCAAAGAGTGCGCCCACATGTTTGGCTGGGACAACGAGCCCGAGCGTGTGGTTGTAGAGACCATGCTCGTGGGTGGCGGCTTTGGCGGCAAGGAGGACGTGTCCATTCAGCATCTGGCCGCGCTCGCCGCCTATAAGTTCCAGCGTCCTGTGAAGTGCAAGCTCACGCGTGCCGAGTCACTCGCGTTCCATCCCAAGCGCCATGCCATGGACGGTACCTTTACACTGGGTTGCGACGCCGAGGGCAACTTTACCGGTCTGGATTGCGAGATCAACTTTGATACCGGCGCCTACGCGTCGCTGTGCGGCCCGGTGCTCGAGCGCGCCTGCACGCATGCCGTCGGCCCCTACAAGTACCAGAACACCGACATTCGCGGTTTTGGCTACTACACCAACAACCCGCCCGCCGGCGCGTACCGCGGCTTTGGCGTTTGCCAGTCCGAGTTTGCGCTCGAGAGTCTGATCGACTTGCTGGCAGAGAAGGTCGGCCTGGATCCGTGGGAGATCCGCTACCGTAACGCCATCGAGCCGGGCGAGGTTTTGCCCAACGGCCAGATTGCCGACTGCTCCACGGCGCTTAAGGAGACACTGCTCGAGGTCAAGGATGCCTACTACGCGCATCCCGGCCACGCCGGCATTGCCTGCGCTATGAAGAACGCTGGCGTGGGCGTTGGCCTGCCCGACGCCGGCCGCTGCAAGATTCGCGTCGAGAACGGCGTGGCCGTGGTCTATGCCGCCACGTCCGACATCGGCCAGGGCTGCAACACCGTCTTTTTGCAGGACGTTGCCGAGGCCTGCGGTCTGCCGCTTCGCTGCATTGCCAACGGCGAGTGCTCCACCGAGAACGCTCCCGACTCCGGCACCACGTCTGGCTCGCGTCAGACGGTCGTGACCGGCGAGGCCGTGCGCGGTGCCGCCTTCCTGCTGCGCGATGCCATGCTTGACATCGAGGCCGGCAAGTCTGCGCCCGCCGCTCCCGTGAATGCACATGGCGACGGCGTCAAGATCGAGTACGACGACGGTCGCGCCTATCGGCTGCACACGCAGGAGCTCGTCGCTGGTCAGGGTATGCATCCTCAGGATCCCGCGGCCGCCATCAAGGCACTCGAGGGATGCGAGTTTGGCTACGTGTACTTGGAGCCGACCGACAAGCTGGGTGCGGATGTTCCCAACCCCAAGAGCCACATCTGCTACGGCTTTGCCACGCATGTGGTCATTTTGGACGATGACGGCCGCGTGAGCGAGGTCTATGCTGCGCACGATTCCGGCAAGGTGGTCAACCCCATCTCCATCCAGGGTCAGATCGAAGGCGGCGTGCTCATGGGTATGGGCTATGCGCTTACCGAGGACTGGCCGCTCAAGGACTGCGTGCCCCAGGCAAGGTACGGCACGCTCGGGTTGTTCCGCGCGCCCGAGATTCCGGATATCCACGCCATCTACGTGGAGAAGGACGAACTGCTGCCCGTGGCATACGGCGGCAAGGGCATCGGCGAGATCGCAACGATCCCCACGGCGCCCGCCGTGCAGAACGCCTATCGCGCATTCGACGGCAAGCTGCGTCCGGATCTGCCCATGGTGGATACGCCGTACAGCCGCGCCCGTCACCGTGGGTAGGGCGCAGACGGCATTGCTGATGGGCTGTTCGCGCACAACACCAACTGTATATGCTGCACCTTTGGCCCCGGCTCCATCGCGAGCCGGGGCCTTTTGTTTGGAGCGGAAACTGTGTTCCGGATTCAAGCCTCAGAATGGGATGAACGGATGGCATGTTTGGCGGAAACTACGGCCCAGTTTTTGGCTCCAGAACGGGATGCATTTTCCGGAACGGTCCACGTGCGGTGGTGTACCGCCCCTTTCGTGTGCGCCGCTTGTCGAATTACGTTATAGCTAGCTATATTATAGGAAGGTATAATATAGCTAGCTATAACGCAAAGGAAGGATGGCCCTATGTTTATCGGAAGAACAGTGGAAATGTCCGAGCTCAATCGACTGTATGGCACGGGCTCCTTTGAGATGCCTGTGATTTACGGCCGCCGTCGCGTGGGCAAAACGCGTCTTATCACAGAGTTTATCCAAGGCAAGAAGGCTATTTACTTTCAAGCTCGTCGTACCAATGCAGAGGCAAACCTGCATGGCTTTAGCCAGGCGATACTTGCGGGCTCCGTTGGTGTTGCTGGCGTGTCGTTTCGTAGTTTTGACGAGGCGTTCGATGCGTTGGCTACCATGGCTCGCACGGAACGTTTGATTGTCGTGATCGACGAGTATCCTTATCTCGCCCAATCGAATCCCGAGATCAGCTCGTTGCTGCAAGACAAGATCGATCACTTGTACAAAGAGACCAAGCTTATGCTTATCCTGTGCGGGTCGTCGCTTTCGTTTATGGAAGAGCAGGTGTTGGGCTACGAGAGTCCGCTATACGGTAGGCGTACGGCCCAGTTTAAGATCATGCCGCTCGATTTTATGACGACCCTCGGCCTGTGGCAGAGCATGGGTCGCGAAGACGCTGCAGTTTGCTATGGCATGACGGGTGGCATTCCTGCATATATCGAGAAAGTCGATCCTGCCGCACCGCTCAAGGACAACATCAAACGTCTTTTTCTTACTCCTACGGGCTATCTCTTTGAGGAGCCGAGTAACCTGCTATTGCAGGAGTGCCGCAATCCCGAGCAATATGATGCGATCGTGCAAGCAATTGCTCAGGGGCGCTCGAAGATCTCGGAGATTGCGAGCTCTACGGGAATCCCTGCGAGCAACGTAAAGAGCTATGTGGATAAGCTGGCGTCGCTTGGGATTGTCGAGCGCGAGCTGCCCCTAAACGAGACGAGTAATAAGCGAGCCGTGTATCTGCTGAGCGATCAGATGTTTAGGTTCTGGTACAAGTTTGTTCCGCAGAACATCGGGCTGATTCAAAACGATATGGCCGAGATGGCGTATAAGCGCATTGAGCCACACGTATCGGATTACATGGGTACGGTCTTTGAGCTTATATGCAGACAATACGTGTACGAACTCGCGCGCGCGGGCCAGCTCGATGTGGTTCCGGCGAGCGTCGGGCGCTGGTGGGGGACGGATAATCGCACGCATACGCAGGAAGAAATCGACTTGATTGTTGACGATGGCGAGAGCACTGCTCTGTTTGCGGAGTGCAAATGGCGCAATGAACCGGTGGGCGAAGACGTGCTGCAAAAGCTCGTGCATCGAAGCGAGCTCTTTAGGCGGCAGCACAAAAGCTATGCGATCTTCTCGAAGCGAGGCTTTACGCAAGGATGTCAGGAAGCTGCGGCGAGCAGGGGAGATGCCAAGCTGATTTCGTTTGCCGAGATGTGCGAGCGGAGATAACCAAGCACGCTCTGATGTGATGCTCGGAATGGGTCGCGCTAAGGATGCCAAGCGTAAAACCTTCAATGAAAATGGCGTAAAAACTACATCTGTCATGGCGTAAAAACTACATTGAAAGTAGCGTAAAATCAGCATTGAGAATGGCGTAATTTCGCATATCGCGTGATAGAGAGGGACGGCCGTCTATGGATGCACCAAAGAGATTGACCCAAAAGGGATATAGGCCCCGGCTCATAGAGGAGCGCCTCGACACCCTTATGCGGGCGTTTGGCTGTGTGGAGATCAACGGCCCCAAATGGTGCGGCAAGACCTGGACGGCGCTCTCTCGCTCGGCGAGCGTCTCCAGGCTCGATGAGCCTGCGCAGCGTGCGGCGGCAGAGGTCGACCCAAGCCTGGCGCTCATCGGCGATGCGCCACACCTGGTCGATGAATGGCAGGAGGTGCCCGAGGTTTGGGATGCCGCCCGGCGTTTCGTGGACGCGAGCGGCAACGAACGGGGGACACTTTTGCTCACGGGCTCGACCGCGCTCAAAAGCGAGGAGCGCAGCCATGTTCGTCATTCCGGCACGGGTAGGATCGCCCGTCTGTCAATGCGCCCCATGGCCCTGTGTGAGTCGGGCGACGGCGAGCCGCTCGTGTCACTGGCAAGCCTCTTTAAGGGCGAGGATTTTGCCCCTCAGCGTCGCGAGAGCACGGTGGATGACGTCGCCCGCTGGTGCTGCAGGGGCGGTTGGCCTGCAAATCTTGGGCTTTCGGAAGATCTTGCGCGAGAGACGGCAAGCCAGTACGTGCACTCGGTGCTCGACGTCAACGTGCTGGACGAGGGCATGTCGCCCGAGCTTGCACACGGCCTTTTGCGAGCTCTTGCCATGAACGAGAGCCAGGCTGTCACGTACAAGACGCTCGTAAAGGACGCCTCGTACGGTGAGGCGGGCCCCGACGAGAGGACCATCGCTGCGTACTTGGACCTCTTCAACAGGCTCAAGCTGACCGAGGACCTGTGCGGATGGGAGCCGCCCATGCGCTCGAAGGCCCGCGTTCGCGTGCGCCCCAAGCGCTACTTCTGTGACCCGTCACTTGCGGCGGCGTTGCTGGGGGCTACCCCTGAGCGGCTGCTTGGCGATATGCAAACGCTGGGGATGCTCTTTGAGAATCTCGTCCTGCGCGACGTGCGCGTGTTCCTTTCCACCTACGGCGGTGTCGACAACAGTGTCCATTATTTCCGAGATGAGAAGGGCCTTGAGGTCGATCTGATCGTTGAGCACGACGGGCGCTGGGGAGCCATCGAGGTCAAGCTGAGTGATGCGAAAGCAGACGATGGAGCGAGAAATCTCAAGGCGCTGGAGAGGAAAGTGCTCTCCAATCCTGCCGCCCAGAATGCCGCGCCGGCGTTTTTGGCGGTCGTGGTTGGAAAGGGGAGCATTGCCTACACACGCGACGACGGCGTGGCGGTGATTCCCATGGCGGCACTTGGGGCGTAGTGGTTTTGCGGGCGTGCCGTGCTTCCTTTACCGAAAATCCATTTGGTAAACCAGATGCTCGCGGATAGAATAAAGTTGACGGCAGCCCAAGGGTGATAGCTGGGCAGCGCCGTTGCTTGGTCAAGAGGTCAGTGCCTTAATGGCAGCGACTTGTTATGCTTCGAATGCTGCTTGAGTGCCTCGGAAAGTTCGATAAGCGCCGTGAAGAGCGAGACCAAAGCAACCAAGAGCTCTACGAGCTCTGATGGGCCCGGGATGACCGCTGATTCAAGTCACCGGGCCTAAATCTTTTTCATGCATTTGAATAGAGCGGGCGACTCTCTTGGGGCCGTCTGCATGGCGTGTGCCTGGCGCGCGTGGCATTGCGCTCCGATTTCATGTCCGCACGAGCGCCTAACCTTACGGCAATGTAGCCGCTTATGTAACAAGCGGCAAGCAACGGAGAAAGGTCCTAACCGTGTCAGCTGAAAAGACGCCGTGTATCTCGGCTATCGATACGACGAACTTTGCGCGCCAGATTGTGCTGGACTTTGAGTTTGCGCCGGTGCCAAAGCAGCGCCAGCGACGTGGGCTGCGTAATGAGATTATCGAGGTCGGCGCCGTCAAGCTCGATTACCACGGCAACGTTATGGGCGAGTTCTCGCAGTTTGTGCAGACGGAATTTACCGAAGGCGTTGCGTTTTCCGTCCGCGAGCTTACGGGGATATCGGCCGTGGACACTGCGATGGCCGATCCGCTCTACATGGTAATCAAAAGGCTCAGCGATTGGATCGGTCGCTACTCCGCACAGGTAGTTTGCTGGAGCGGGGCGGACCGTCGACAGCTTTTGACCGAGTGCCAGGCAAAGCACATCGATCTTTCCGCATTTCCTACGGATTGGGCCGACCTGCAGGCGTTTTACACCTCGATCATGGACGTGGGCAGCCACGGGTGCGTCTCTTTGAGTGACGCGGCGACGTGGTTTGGCATCGAGTTCGACGAGTCGACGGGTCACGCCCACAGCGCCCTTGCCGATGCGCGCGTGACCGCCAAGCTGCTCAAGCAGGTGATGGACGGGGACTACCGCGTGAGCCCGCGCGCCCAGGAAGTCCGCCAGCGGTGGGGGATGGGCGAGCGAGCTCAGACGCGCCTTTCTAGCAAGTGCCCCGAGCTGGGCGACCTGCTGCTGAAGCTGAAGGCGGCGGGAAGGTAGGCGGGTGCCCATTGGGCGTAAGCAGAAGGAATGGTTGCGGGAAGGATTCCAGAATCAGCATCAGAGGGCTGTGCTTGAGATGCTATTCAAGGACACGCTGACGCCCGCCGAGACCAGGCAGGTCAAGAGTATGGACACCGAGATGGCATCCATTGTCGAAGAACGGCTTGCTAACATGATTCGCTGGATGGGCAGGCATAGACCCGTGACGCTGCGCGCGTTATCGTTCACAATGAGGCGTACAGGCTGCCAGAGGTGAACAGTTCCGACGAGGTTCTGAGCAACTGCATCATCGAGATTATCGAGTAGTTCTACGAGAGGGATTTGGCGGCGTGGAGCAATCTAGTTTTACGCGTTTGCAGGAGGAAGCCGGTATGGCAGACGAACTTGTTTTTAGTGGCGGCGAGATAGTTTACACCATGCCTCAACTGCCCAAAGTTGCATCTGTGCCGCTGAACGGTAGCGCCGTGCTGGTTGGTTTTAAGGACGCTCCCGATGGGGAGGAGGTCCTCTTTGATTTTGACCCTCGGGCTGAAAAGGCTACGAAGCTCGACTGTGAACTTGCAGCCGTTAGCGGGCTCCTCACGGGCGCGTTGAATATCCTGTGGCAGAAAGACTTCAACCTAGAGGGTGCCAAAGAGTGGGGCGACGAGAAGGTTGGCAAATTCGTTCTTACGATTGCCAAGTCTGCGGGTATGACAAAGGCGGATGCAACTCTAGAAGACGCTATTCGCTTTCTAGAGAAAGGGTTTCCTCTTGCCGCGGACAAGCTGACTGCCGAGTTTGGCGGCGGGCTCCAACATCATCTGCGGGATTTCTCGCACCACCCGAGCTTGGTTGGCCTTGCGTGTTCGATCCTCTCGCAATTCACGTGCAAAGGCTATGGCACCGATACGGCCGGCCGGTTTGTCGCCTTTGACCTGCCTGCCGCCGCCTTCGATCCTGACCGCCCTCTTATAGGCAGGAACGTTCCAGAGAAGATCGCGTTTGGCACTCTGTTCTGGGCAATGCATCTCGTGAGCGACATGGCGGGGTCTAGTTCAAACCCCGGTAAGGGGACGGGTATTCCCGGCGTTGTGCTGTCCCTGCTAAAGGAGCTCTCCTCCCTGCCTGTTTTTCAAGACATGCGGATTGCCTATAAGGGCAAGGATATTCGCATTCAGCAATGGATCTCAAAGCTGTTTAACGGAACGGCGTTCAAAACCGAGGACGGCAAGCCCATTCGCTTCGACCTTCGGACGGAAGTCGGTCTTTTCGATCAAGCTTTAAGCCAGGTGCCAGCAGTCGTGGCCAACGAGGTTATCGTTCGTTGTCTCTACATGCTTTCAAGGCTCAAGGCCGAGCTAGAACGTTGCGAAGTGAGTGATGTCTCCGGCTTGCGCAAGCTCAAGGCTTCGCATTTCATGCCCTACAACAGCAGGGCCCTCACTCGCATGGTCACGGTTTCGAGTACTTCGTTCGTTCTGGCGAATCTGGCGACGGCGGCGGTCAGGGCGGGTATCGAATGCGAGGGGAACAAGGTCGTGTTCGCCCAGAAGTTCTTCTTGCGAATAAACTACGTTGGAGTTGGACGCCTTGCGTTTGCACTCCATGCCGACTGGGGCTATATGGCGGAGGAAATGTCCGAGGCTTGGACTGAGCGCGCCAGGCGCCGCCAGGATATCTTCGATGGATTCCACTTTTATAGCCTAGATAGAGAGACGACGAGGATTGCCTTCTCGCTGAAGCTTGCCGCCATCAACTACGACTGCGGGAACGAGAAGAACGAAGTGCGCAAAGGGCAAAAGAGGAGCTGGGCCCGCGCGTGGCAGGATTCGGTCACGGATGGCCTAGGCATTGATGCAGACGGCTATTTTTTGAGCGAGGAAGATGCGTACGGAGCCCTTGAGGCTATTTCGCGGCAGCGAGGCGGCAAGGTGCGCGCCTTGCTGATCGCTCAGGAGCTGGTTGAGTTTCGCCCCTATTTCCAGATAGGAGATGAAGAGAAGAAGGAATACAAAGGTTTGAAGGGGAGCGGGGCTTGGGTTAAAGATGAATTTCCCAGGAGACAAGACGCGGTTGATTTGGACGCCGTGCGTTCCCTAGAGAAGCAATGCGGGGCGCATATCCGTGAGCTCTCAGGTACATTGCCAAAGGTCTTGGTAGGCGGCGCCATTGCCGTGGCGGCGGCCCTGGGCACAGGAGGAGTGGCCGCGGCATTGGCTCCGGATATTGCTGTCGGTATCTTTGGAGGCTCGTTTGTCGGCCTTCACGGGGCTGCGCTCGTCAATGCGAGTCTTGCTGCTGCTGGCGGCGGCGCCTTGGCCGCCGGCGGCATGGGCATGGCCGGTGGCACCGCTTTAATTGCTGGCGGCGGCGCTGCGTTTGGCCTTTTGGGTTCTAGCGGCGTTGCCCTGGCGGCGTCGATGGGGGAGGACTATGCGCAGTTCGTGCTCGTTGAATGCTCAAGGCTTCTCGCATTTCTTGATGTGGCAACTGACCGCTGCCCGCATGAGGGAGCCATTTTGGTGCAGAAGGCGGCCGAGGCCGTGCAGCGCAGCATCGCTGGTGTTGAGGAGGATGTCGAGAAGGAGAATGGAAAGGGGGACCGCAGGAATGGCAGGTTGCTTAAGCAGTTGAAGAAGGGTCTTGGGTATTTGACTTCGACCCTTAAGCAGATCGAGAAGATGCAGAAGCGCCTTGGTGCCGCCGGTGAGAGCGAGCCGCTCAACAGCTTGCCAGCATCGGGTGGCGAATAGGTCGGGGCGATTCGGCTGCAATTCCGTGTCATCATCGCCACCGCTTAAGATGGTCCCGTGTTTGCCCATCTTTTTGCGAGGCGCGATGAGCATGTCGGCGACTTGCTCGATGTCTGATTTGCCCTTCGATCAGTTCTTGTCGAGCTCCTTTGGGCGGGAGGGGCAGCGATCTAGATATCCGCTCTTGGCATATGAGACAAGAAACCCGTAAGTCCGTGGCAATGTCAAAAGGCATACACAAGTGTCAGTCTTTTGACATCGTATGATTTTGGGGAGTGGCGCGCAGCGATCGCGCGCCACCCTGACGGCGTAAGCGTTTGCTTGCGTTGTAAAATCTAACGATATGAGCATCCCGGTTGCTTCTGTGCTTCGATGCTCTCGTCTTTGGCACCCTCCGCTCAGTGGGGGACTGACTGCAAACGGCGTAAACAAGAAAGAGGAGACAACCGCAAATGAAAGCAACCGAGGCAAATCTACTCGACCTTATGGGCGTGGCGAAGATGCAGTTCGTCATTCCCGTGTACCAGCGAATTTACTCGTGGAGTGTAAAAGAGTGCGAGGTGCTTTGGGATGACGTCATGCGAGCGGGTCGTGATGGCGTATCGCACTTCGTGGGGTCAATGCTTTATATCCCCGAGTCCGAGAGCTCTGCCACGAGCATTTCGCGCGTGCTTCTGATTGACGGACAGCAGCGCATGACGACGTTTTCGTTGATGATTGCAGCTTTGGCTGACTATTTGGAGAGCAACCCCGACAAGGCTGGCTTCCTTGGCGACCTCAAAATCTCGGCGCTGAGGAAAAATTACCTCTTTAACGATGACGACTACAACGGTCTGGCACGCTACAAGCTGGTGCTCTCGCAGGACGATAAAGAGACGCTGTTCTCCATCGTGTCTGGGGCTCCCGTGCCAGATGAAAAATCGGATCGCATTGTCGAAAACCATGCGTTCTTCCGTGAAAAGATGCACGGGAAATCATTCGACCCTGCAAGGCTTTGGGCGGGGCTAAACCGCGTGCAGGTCATCGACACTAAGCTCACCGTTGGCGTTGATAATGCCCAGCTCATATTTGAGTCCATGAACTCCAAGGGCAAGCCGCTCACGCCCATTGACCTCATCCGTAACTACGTTCTAATGTCGCTTCCCAACGACGAACAGACCAATCTTTATGAGGGTTATTGGCATCCACTCGAGTGCTTGTTCGGAAAAGGCGGCGAGGACGAGTTCAATGCATTTATCTGGTACTGGCTGTGGCTTAAAGTTCCCAATAGGATGCCGAAGGAGAACGAGGCCTACTACGAGTTTAAGCGCTATTTCGCCGACGACTACGATGGTGACACCGAGGGCCTGCTTAAGGAGCTGCGAGGGTATGCACATAGATACGCCAGTCTGTTCCTTGGTAAGGAGAAGGACGACGGACTGCGCCGAGTGTTCGGCAGAATCGTAAGCCTCGATGTGAAGCAGATAAGGCCCCTCTTAATGTTGCTTTATTCGGTTTACGAGGGGAATGGACTAGACCGCAATGCGTTTTTACGTATCTGCGAGACTATCGAGTCGTTTCTGTTCAGGCGAGCGGTTTGCGGCAGACTTACCACGGGCCTAAATAATTTCTTTGCCGGCATGTATCGCAATCTCGAGCAGCAGGACGATATCGAGGAGTACGTTACGGCGATGCTCCTTATCCACAGCAGCGGTATGACCGCATACTTTCCGACAGACGAGCATTTTGTCGAGGAGTTTAAGACGCGTGACTGCTACAACCGCTTCTCTAAAAAGCGCTATTACCTGGAACGCATGGAGAACTGGCACCACCCGAAGGAGTCCATCTCAGCCGACGATTACCAGATCGAGCACATCATGCCCCAGACGATCGATGATGAGCACGGCTGGAAGGAATCGCTTGGTGAGAACTGGGAAGACGTCCACGACAGGCTGTGCAACAACTTGGGAAATCTTACGCTGACGGGCTACAACCAGGAGTACTCAAACCGGTCGTTCTCGGACAAGCTCAATCTGCCTGACGTCGGATTTAAGTGCAGTCCGCTCTACCTGAACAAGTCGATCGCCTCGCGTGAAAAATGGGGTGAGGAAGAGATTGGACAGCGCGCGGACGAGCTGGCGAAAGAGGCGTGTGAGATATGGAAATATCCCGACCTTCCGGCAGACGTCGTCGACAAGTACCGTCCTTCTCGCGGGGAGTCTGATGAGGCTCCTATCTGGACTCTGCAGGAGAATCACCCCACCTTTGCCGAAGGTGGGCTCAACCAGAAGCTTTTCGATGAGGTGCGCGAGTCCGTTCTGAGTGGTAACCCTTCGTGGGAGTCCTACATAGCTAAGTACTATGTAGGCTTCAGGTCGGGCAAGCGAAAACTGCATGCCGTGTTAGAAGGCAGGACCAGCAACGGTGGTTGGATTGCCGTTGGCTTGGCAAAGAGTGTGGATGATCTAACGGATCCAGAGGACATGTGCCAGGACAAGCGTACGCAGGGTGGATTTGGCCCGGGCTTACCCACTTACGTTGCGCTTCGGAATGCCGATGACATTCCTGCGGTGCTCGATCTCATAAAGCAGTGCTAGGTTGAAGGCCGGGAATCTAATTCCCGGCCCTTGCCAGCTCAAAATCGTCGATGGCCCATTCGCCCGTCTACGCCCCCACAATCCCGCGAGTCGCTTGATTTGGTTTACGGCCCTCAGTTTTCGGCATCTGTTACTCGTCGTCCTCGTCGTTGGGGTCGCCCTTGAGGGTGTTGATGTCCAGGTACTGGTTGTCGTCCTCTTTTTGCTGCGTTGCCGATTCGGACGCGGTGGGGCCGCGGAACAGCTGGAATCCCTCAAACGCAATGGCGCCGAGCAGGGCAATGACAATGGCGATAAAGGCAACCTTGACTGCCTGCGGAAATTCCGAGAAACGCAGCGCCTTTTCCTCGGCGTAATAATCGGCGAAGCGCTCTTCGCCCGTGCTTTTGGTATACGCCGGTGCGGACGCGGCCTCCGGGTCATATTCCGGTGCAGGCGTGGCAGCGTACGGATCGTTGAGATAATCGCTCGATGCGGTGCCATAATCCTCGGTCTCGATGCGACCGGTGCCAGCATAGCCATCGGAATAATCGGAATATGCCGCACCGCCCTCATAGCCCGCGGCGCTCGTGTTGGCGGCAAAAAGCGGGTTAACTGGAACATCGAGCGCCGGCATGCCGGTAGAGGTCTCATCCAGATCGGCTGCAGCCCAGGAATCGTGGACAACCTGATGGGCAACGGGCTCATCAAGCCTTGTGACCGGAGGCTTGCGTGCCGCAGGAACAGGCAACTGCTGGGCGCTGTACATAACAGTGCTGTCGGCCGATTTGCCCTGCGTCGCTGCTGCGAGAAATGCCGCCGTCTCGGACGGGTCGCTTGCGGGGCGGGGAGCGGGCGTGGGCGCCGAAGTGGGTGCGGGTGTAGGCGCGGGCGTCGAAACAGCCGGCTGCGCAGGAGTCGGCGCAGATGCGGTCTTAGGCGCAAGTGCGGGATTGGGGCTTGACGGGCGAGCCCCGCCGCCGCCCATGAGTTCGTCGGCGGTCCACGGGCGATCATCCATCACATCGTCAAGGCTCAGCGAAAACAGGTCGTCTTCGCCCTCATCGAACATGCGGTGCACATGTCCACCAATTGCCGCAATCAATCCGCGACCGGTGCATGATGCCTTGCTCAACGCCATTCTGTCCCATCCTTTCGAAATACTAATGACATCGATTATATGGAACTTCCCAAGCGGCCCGGTCTTGGATTCGTGCTTTCCAGAACTCGCGCCCAAAAGGGGAGGGGCAATCCAGGCGAGTGCCTACTTGTCGCCGGCCGCCGCCTTGGCCTCATTGAGGTAGCTATAGAAGCTGTACTTGGAGATGCCAAAGAACTCGCAGGCGCGCTCGCTCGACTTGGAAATGAGGAAGGCACCGCGACGGTCGAGGTAGCCAATGGCACGAATGCGCTCGTCTTTGGTCATGAGTGCCGCGGGCTTGCCCACAAACTGCTCGCACTCGTGCAGCAGGTCCTCGAGCAGGTCGCCGATGTTCTTGGTAATGGGCTCGGGCTCGGTATAGCCCGTGCCGCCGGTGCCGGTGAAAGCGTCGAGCGAGCGCTCAAAAGCCTTCATAAGCGTAATGTCAAAGTTGATGCCCAAAATGCCGACGGGCTTGCCTTCGTCGTTGCGGATAAAGATGGTCGAGGACTTGAGCAGCTTGCCATCGGTGGTTTTAGTGAGGTACGGCTCGCGGTCGTGTACGTCGGTGCTGCCCTCGTGCATGGACTCAAACACGATATGGCTGGGGCCGTCACCCAGTTTGCGCCCGCTGACGTGGCCGTTTTCGATTACTACGATGGAGTGGTCCACGTCCTCGGTCTCCAGATCGTGGACGACGACTTCGCAGTTGGGGCCAAATTGGAGCGCCAGACCGTGTGCGAGGCGCTTGTAAAACTCAATCTGTGCGGGGGTCATGGGTGCCTTCCTAAAAATTAGTTTGGGCACACTTTGCCATAAACCACACTTGACCGCAAACAAATCCATCAACAAGGCAATTCATGACCGTTCGGCGGCGAAAAAGTACCGATTACGGCAACGAACAATTCGTTAGGTATGCCAATCAAAAAGTGTGATAGAACATTACTAACAAACTTTTTGTTTGGCATCCACATAAAAGTTCAGCCGTGTGAATGGGATCGGGCTGAAACGCGTATGCGGGGGCCGGCAAGAGAGAACTTAAGGAGTTCACCGTATGGCCGATAAGATCCAGTGGGCGAGCAACACGATGCCCAAGAGCGATGACAAGCACTTGGGAATCATGAGTCTCGACCACGTGAAGAAGGCCCGCGCCTTCCACCAGTCGTTCCCCCAGTACACCGTCACTCCGCTTGCCCGCCTGGACGGCCAGGCCGCGCGCCTGGGCCTGTCCAACCTGTGCGTTAAAGACGAGAGCTATCGCTTTGGCCTCAACGCCTTTAAGGTCCTGGGCGGCTCGTTTGCCATGGCCAACTACATTGCCGACGAGACCGGCAAGGACGTTGCCGAGTGCACCTTCGATTACCTGACCTCCGATCAGCTTGCCAAGGACTTTGGCCAGGCCACCTTCTTTACCGCCACCGATGGCAACCATGGCCGCGGCGTGGCATGGGCTGCCAACAAGCTGGGCCAGAAGGCTGTCGTGCACATGCCCAAGGGTTCCACCAAGCCCCGCTTCGATAACATCGCCGCCGAGGGCGCAACGGTGACCATCGAAGAGGTCAACTACGACGAGTGCGTGCGCATGGCTGCCGCCGAGGCCGACGCCTGCGAGCGTGGCGTCATCGTTCAGGACACCGCCTGGGAGGGCTACGAGAAGATCCCGTCCTGGATCATGGAGGGTTACGGCACCATGGCTTCCGAGGCTGCCGAGCAGCTGCGCGAGATGGCCATCAACCGCCCGACGCACGTGTTTGTCCAGGCTGGCGTGGGTTCGCTCGCCGGCGCCGTGGTGGGCTACTTCACCAACCTGTATCCCGATAACCCGCCCACCTTCGTCGTGGTTGAGTGCGCGCCTGCTGCCTGCCTGTACAAGGGCGCTGCCGCCGGCGACGGCGATCCGCGCATCGTGGACGGTGACATGCCCTCCATCATGGCCGGTCTGTGCTGCGGCGAGCCCAACATTCTGGGCTGGGATATCCTGCGCAACCACGCCACCGCCTTCGTGTCCTGCCCCGACTGGGTCACCGCTCGCGGCATGCGCACCCTGGGCGCTCCCGAGAAGGGCGACCCGCGCGTCATCTCCGGCGAGTCCGGCGCTGTGACCACCGGCCTGGTCGAGACCCTCATGCTCGATCCCGAGTACGCCGAGCTCAAGGAACTCATCGGCCTGGACAAGACGAGCTCCGTGCTCTGCTTCTCCACGGAAG
The DNA here is from genome assembly GCA_902490305.1 of uncultured Collinsella sp. GTDB lineage: Bacteria > Actinomycetota > Coriobacteriia > Coriobacteriales > Coriobacteriaceae > Collinsella. Next base: position 143 of record CABUDI010000023.1, on the reverse strand, counting down.
GTGACACGGACCCGGATCAGTACCGTCGCATCGTCTGGGAGGGCGAGTATCCGACCTGCTAGCAGACTGACCTGTCCGGAGGCAGCCGGAGGACTTTACTCCCTGCTCGGACAGTCCTGCTCGCACGGAGAGCACATTAAGTG
>CABUDI010000022.1 GCA_902490305.1 uncultured Collinsella sp. | reverse complement strand
ATGCGCCGAATGCTCGCCATCGAAATTTATCGATGGCCTATTTCAGACTGTAATGGGGGAGCGGAGGGCGGCCTTTCGGGACCGCCCTTCGCATTTGAATCGTGGCTACCTTGCCGTCTGCTCGGCCGCCCGCTTACCTGCTATTTGAGAGGTAAAACCTACCAAAATAAACCTGTCCCTTTTGGCAGGTTTACAAGAAAGCGGGGATGAGATGGCGACGGTGTACGGTTATGCGCGGGTGAGTTCGCGCGATCAGAACCTTAATCGGCAGCTGGATGCGCTGGGCGCCTATGGCGTGGGCTCGGCGAATATTTATGCCGACCATGCGAGCGGCAAGGACTTCGATCGACCGCGTTATCGCGAGCTGCTGCACGTCCTGGGAGACGGGGACGTACTGGTGGTGCTTTCTATCGACCGACTTGGCCGTAATTACTCCGAGATTCTTGAGGAATGGCGACGCATTACCAAGGAGCTCGGGGTTGCCATTGTGGTGTTGGACATGCCATTGCTTGACACGCGCGTCAGGGCCAGCGGCGCGCCGGATGTGACCAACACCCTGATTGCCGATATTGTGCTGCAACTGCTGAGCTACGTGGCGCAGGTGGAGCGCGAGAATATCCATCGGCGCCAAGCGGAGGGAATTGCAGCGGCGCGGGCGCGAGGGGTCCGTTTCGGTCGACCTCGCAAACCGTGCCCTCCTCAGTTTGAGCTGGTGCGCGATAGCTATGAGGCGGGCGATATTACCCGCAGCCAGGCAGCAAAGTGCCTGGGCGTGTGTGTGGGGACGTTCGATCGCTGGATGCGCGAGGCGGGGTAGGGGTTTGCGTCGCTTTGTCGCTTCCTGTTGCGATTCAAATTTTGATACGGTGACGATGTCATTTGGGGCTACACTCGCTGATATTCAAAAAAGGAGGTTGACCCTTGGCGTGCGTAAAACAAATAATCGGATGGACCGCGATCGTTCTGTTCGCTGCAACGCTGGCGGGCATCTGGGCGCTGACGGAGCAAAACGCGGTGCAGACGTCGTTGCTGAGCGAGTCCACCGCGCGTGTGGTGGAGGGTCAGGCTACGGGCGTTCAGGCTGTCGATGCCACGGGTGAAGCTCAGGCGGAGAACGGAATGACCGGGGGCACCGATTCGGCTGCCTCGAATGTCCGGTCTGGCCGACTTGCTTCCATTCGCATGTGGGTGGGCACAAACGTCCGTCGCGTTGCCCATACCGTAGAGTTTTTCTTCGTCGGATTGTTCGCCTCGGTGGTCGTGGTTTGCTTTTCCAGGCGTCCGTGGAGCGTATGCTCCCGTTGCGTGCCCGTATTGCTCTTTTGCGCCGCCTGCTCCGTTGGCGATCAGGTACATAAGATCTTTGTTCCCGGCAGGCATTTCGACGTTATCGATTTAGGATTCGATGCTGCGGGCTATGTCACCGCCATGCTGTTGGTATTGCTGGCAGCGGCGTTGGTGCGCCATGCGACTCGGCCGATCGGCGCCCATGCGAGGCGCTAGCCGGTAACAAACCCGTTTCTGATAATGCGACCTTGTTGAATTATTTTGTGTCGCGCGTATTTCCGAGCGGTCGGATTTGAGGGGCGAGCGGTAGAACGCTCGCCCTTTGTGCGCCACGATGCGGCACAATGTACCGCAAAAGCTGTTTGTATCCGGTACGAATCGTTCGTTGGTCTTTAATTCTTCTCAACGGAGGTGTTTGAGATGGCAAACGGATTGCTTTTGCGGCTTCGCGAGCGTGAGCTCAGCGCGTGCCCGGCGGAACGCAATGTCATCGCATATGTAAGCGCTCATCCGCACGAGGTGGTCGGGCTGTCCGTCCGCGGTCTTGCCGATGTCACGTTCTCCTCGCCCTCGAGCATTTTGCGCTTTTGCAAGCGTTTGGGTTTTGCGGGCTACAAGGAGTTCCAGCGCGAACTGATTGCCGAGCTGGCGCTCTTAGGTGACAAGAAAGACGTAGCCCTCGAGGACATCTCCATGGATGACAGCGTCGAACGTATCGTGGGGAAGGTGATGAAAAGCAACGTGCGCACGATCGAGGCGACGGCGCGAACGCTCGATTACACCGTCTTGGAGCGATGCGCGGCCCGTCTTAAGCGGGCACGCGCGGTCAATCTGTTCGGTATTGGTGCCTCTCGTTTGGTCGCGCACGACCTGGCGCAAAAGCTCATGCGTGTCGACAAAGAGTGCCATCTGTACGACGACTGGCATGATCAGCTCTTATGTGCCAAGAACATGCATGAGGGCGATATGGCAATCGCCTTTAGCTACTCGGGCTTGACGCAAGAGGTGCTGGACTGCACCGTCGAGGCTCAACGTCACAACTGTCCCGTTGTGGCCGTTACCAAAGTAGATGGATCATCCAAGCTTGCCACCATGGCCGATGCCGTGCTCGGCGTTGCTGCGAGTGAACCCTTGGTCCGCAGCGGTGCCATGGCTTCGCGTATGGCCCAGCTTATGGTTGTCGATGCCCTGTACGCTGCTTGCGTTGCCAGCGACTACGAACGGGCGACGCATGGCATTAAGCAAAGCTACATCGAGAAACAGGAAAGATGAGGTGAATGAAATGCTCGATTTAACAAAATTCACGACCGAACAGCGTAATCAAAGGTCAATGGACCTCGATACGATGACATCGCTGCAAATCGTCACGACGATGAACGATGAGGATCTTCGTGCCGTCCAGTCGGTCACGAAAGTGTTGCCCCAGGTTGCCACAGCAATCGACTGGGCTGCTGAGGCACTCGAGCGCGGCGGGCGCGTCTTTTACATGGGCGCAGGCACCAGCGGTCGTCTGGGCGTACTCGACGCTTCGGAGTGTCCGCCCACGTTTGGCGTGTCACCCGATCTGATTGTCGGGCTCATTGCCGGAGGCGAGACGGCGTTTATCAAGGCTGTCGAAGGTGCCGAAGACAGCGATGAGCTTGGCGCGAACGACCTGCGAGAGCGTGGACTCTCGGACAAGGATCTTGTCGTTGGCCTGGCGGCAAGCGGTCGTACTCCTTATGTGGTGGGCGGCCTTGTGTACGCCAAGGCAGCTGGGTGCAAGACCATTGCAATTGCCTGCAACCAAGGGTCGAAGATCGGGGAGAGCGCAGATCTTGCCATTGAGCCCGTGCCCGGTCCCGAGGTGCTGACCGGCTCAACGAGGCTCAAGGCGGGAACGGTTCAAAAGCTCATTCTCAACATGATTTCGACCGGTGCCATGGTCAAGATTGGCAAGGTATACCAAAACCTGATGGTCGATGTGCAGCAGACGAACGAGAAGTTGGTGGTGCGCGGCCAGAACATCGTGATGGAGGCGACCGGCTGCACGCGCGAGCGCGCCGTTCAGGCGCTTGCAGATGCCGGCGGCCACGTAAAAACCGCTATTGTCTCGGTACTGCTGGACTGCGATGCCGAGCAGGCTGCGGTGGCTCTTGAGCGGGCGCGAGGCCATGTCCGTGCTGCGGTGAGTGGCCATGAGAAGAGCAATGCCGATGCCCAATAGGTGCGCGGCGTGAGCTGATATGACATCCAGACGAGATACCCAATACAAGGAGGAGTTATGACGAACAAAGAGCTGGCTCAAAAGCTGCTGGACCTTTTGGGCGGTAAAGACAACGTGCTGGCAAACGCGGCGTGCATGACGCGCCTGCGCGTGACCGTCAAAGACGCGGGCAACGTCGACACGGAGGGCATTAAGGCGCTCGACGGCGTGATGGGCCTGGTCGAGGACGACACGATGCAGATCGTGCTGGGTCCGGGCAAGGTGAATAAGGTGCTCGAGGAGTTCTCCAAGCTCACCGGCCTTGCGAAAGGCGTTGCCGACGAGAGCGTGGTTGACGCTGCGGCCACGAACAAGGCCGCGCAGAAGGCCAAGTACGAGTCCAAGCCGGTTCAGGCCTTCCTCAAGAAGATTTCCAATGTCTTCGTCGCCCTGCTTCCCGGCATCATTGCGGCTGGCCTCATCAACGGTATCTGCAACGTCATTAACGTCTCGACGGCAGGCGCGCTTGCAGGCGAGTGGTGGTACCAGGGCATTCGTTCCATGGGCTGGGCCCTGTTTGCCTATCTGCCCATCTTGGTGGGCTATAACGCGGCACGTGAGTTTGGTGGCTCCGCTGCGCTGGGCGGCATCGCCGGCATGATGTGTATCGCCAACAGTGCCATGCCCCTGCTTGCGCCTGGCGCGGCTGATCCTGCCACTGCCATTCTGCTGCCGCTCACCAATGCGCAGTACAACCCCGCAGCGGGCGGCATGATCGCGGCTCTCATCGCTGGTGCATTTTTTGCCTGGATGGAGCGTCAGATTCGCAAGGTTATGCCCAACGCACTCGACACGTTCCTGTCCCCGCTGCTGGTGCTCATCATCGGCGCCTTTGCTCTGATGCTCGTCATCCAGCCGGTTGGCGCATGGCTGACGACTGCCATCTTTAGCGTTTTGACCTTTATCTTCGAGAAGTTGGGCGTCCTGGGCGGCTATATCCTGTCGGCAGGCTTCTTGCCGCTGGTGTCCGTCGGCCTGCATCAGGCGCTCACGCCGATCCACGCTATGCTCAACGATCCCGACGGCGCTACCAAGGGTATCAATTACCTGCTTCCCATCCTTATGATGGCTGGCGGCGGCCAGGTCGGTGCCGGTTTGGCGCTGTACTTTAAGACCAAGAACGCCAAGCTCAAGAAGTACGTCGCCGAGTCCATCCCCGTTGGAATCCTGGGTGTGGGCGAGCCTCTGATGTATGCTGTTACGCTGCCGCTCGTTCGTCCGTTTGTGACGGCCTGCCTGGGTGCCGGATTTGGCGGCGCGCTCGCGGCGCTGCTTCACATCGGCACGGTTTCTCAGGGCGTTTCCGGTCTGTTTGGCCTGCTGATCGTCGTTCCTGGCCAGCAGCTCGGCTACGTTGCCGCTATGCTGCTTGCCTATGCCGCCGGCTTTGTCCTGACGTGGTTCTTTGGCGTCGACGAGCAGAAGATCAACGAGTTCTTTGGCGAGTAGTTTGATATCGCGAGCCGTGTTGCTCAGAGCTCGCGGCGCGCGGCAGATTTCTTGATGTTATGGTTGTGCCGGCGGGGCTAGCTGCTCCGCCGGCCTTTTTTAAAGGAGCGTTGAAGCGTGAAAACGGGTATTTCGATTTATCTTTCCAGCCCTTTGCAGGATATTGAGCGGACGATTGAGCGTGGTGCCGCGGCGGGTGCGCGCTATGCGTTCACCTCGCTGCATATTCCCGAGGATGGGGGAGCGGCGTATGCCGATAAGGTCCGTCATGTGCTGTCGCTGCTTTCCGCCCGCGGCATTGCGCTCATTGCCGATGTGGGGCCTCGCACGTGCGATTTGCTCGGGCTTGAGCGCATCGAGGACCTGCGCGATCTGGGGTTGGAATACCTTCGTTTGGACTATGGCTTTAGCGCCCAGCGGGTCGCGGAGCTGTCCGGTGTATTTCGCATTGTGGTCAATGCATCGACAGTGAGTTCTGATGAAATCGCATCGTGGCGTGAGGCCGGTGCCGATGTGACTCGTTTTGCCGCCTGCCACAATTTTTACCCCAAGCCTTATACCGGTTTAGCTCTGGAGGACATTGCTCGGGTGAATCTTCGTCTTGCGGCGCTTGGATTCGAAATCATGGCTTTTGTGCCGGGTGATGCTAACGTTCGCGGGCCGGTATTCGAGGGACTGCCGACGGTCGAGGCGCAGCGCGGTCGCGCGTCAAAGGTTGCTCTCAATATGCTTGAGCTTGCACATGGCGCCGATTGCGACATTGTGTTGGTCGGCGACCCCGATCTATCCGATGCGGGCTGGGCGCAGTTTGCTCAAGTTTCCGCCGGATACGTGGACCTGCAATGCGAGCTTGAGCCCGGTTATGCCTATGCGCGCGGGCAGATTCATCACGACCGGCCCGACTCGAGCGTCCTCATCTTTAGGTCTCAGGAGTCACGTACGACGCTTAAGCCGGATTCCGTGCCGACGGATGCCGGAGCCGGCCTGCCGCGAAAGGCGGGGTCGATCGCTGTGAGCAATAGCGGATATGGGCGCTACGAAGGCGAGCTTGAGATTGCGCGGGTCGATCTTCCCGGTGACGAGCGCATGAACGTTGCGGGCCATATCACGCCCGAGGCAATGGAGCTACTGCCGTTCATCAAACGCGGATTCGGGGTACGGTTCGTTTAGCGTGTGACCCGTGGGCTACAATTGGCCCATCATACGAAGGCGCCTCGTGTGGCGTGTGCCCGCGTTGGCCGATCTATATTCGGAGGATTCCCATGACCGTACTGTTTGTTGAATATCCCAAGTGCTCGACCTGTAAGAAGGCCAAGGCATGGCTGGACGAACATGGGGTAGAGTACATCGACCGCGATATCGTTTTGGACAATCCCACGGCTGATGAGCTTGCGACCTGGGTTGCTCGTTCGGGGCTGCCGGTGCGGCGCTTCTTTAATTCGTCGGGCATGAAATATCGAGAGCTGGGCCTGAAGGCGCGTCTGGATGCGGGCATGACGGATCAGGAGTGCTACGAGCTGCTGGCGACCGACGGCATGCTGGTCAAGCGTCCGCTGCTGGTGGGCGACGACTTTGCGATTCCCGGCTTTAGGGAAGCGGCTTGGGCCGAGGCGTTGCTGTAGCGGCTGCGGAAAGTGCGACCCGTTTTGAGCTCGGATTCCGGGACGCAGTTTCCGGTTGAAGGGGCTAGCGGAAACCGTATCCCAGTTTGAGCGCGAAATCTGGGATACGGTTTCCGTTTGGGGCCTCTAGGGGAAAGCGCGTCCCGTTCTGGACGTAAATTCCGGGATGAGCTTTCCGGTTGGCGGGCATGCGCACTATCCCGGCTGGCGGGCATATGCGCTAATCCTCAAGCTGTGCCCATTCGTGCGGATCGTAGACCTTTACGTGCTTGTTGGGCTTGCCGCTCCAGTACTCCTCGTCCATAAAGGGCAGATATGCCTGAACGCCGGGGCAGATAAAGGGAATCCGCTGCTGTTGCAGTCGCTCGCGCTGGCGCTGCTCCAGGTGCGCCTCGGATATGACGGTCGGCATGCCGGACAGCTCGACGAGGCTTGCCTGGATTCGCTTAAGGTCGGGGAGTCCCGCGTGCCATGACACCCGCATGATCAAAAAGGATGCACGGCGGTATTTTGCCTGCATCACCGTGATGGCGGGGCGCAGTGTGGGATGGATTTTGTCCCGTTCGGGCCAAAGGTCGGCAGTGATCTCGAGGCCCAGGGTCTCCCATAGGTAATCAAGCTCTTCGTCCATGGCGCCTCGATATCTACGCGATCATTGATGCTTCGATTGTGTTGCCTGGTGCTATCGTTTTCGCGGTAGAATCTGCCAACGGTTGACGGCTACCGCTCGCGGCGTTTTGCCCCTCGTGTACAGCGGTCGGCTTCACAGGTCCTTCACGGGTTGGACTAAATTAGGCCAATTTGACTGAATTTCAAAAAAGTCAAAATTGGGGCTTGCGTCACGGCGAGACTTCCCGTATATTTCTTTCTTGCGCAAAGGCACAGCCGAGCGCAGCGATGCAGTCATTGGGATGTCGTCTAATGGCAGGACAGCGGATTCTGGTTCCGTCAATGGGGGTTCGACTCCCTCCATCCCAGCCATTGCATTTGCTACATATGGCCCGTTCGTCTAGCGGTTTAGGACGCCGCCCTCTCAAGGCGGAGATCACCAGTTCGAATCTGGTACGGGCTACCAAAATTGAACGCCCGGGCCTCGTAAGAGACCCGGGTTTTGTGTATTGACCGTATATACGGCGCCTGCCGTGTTTCGCTCAGATCGAGGAGTAGCCATGGATCTGCCCATCAGCTTGCAAGACATCACGTATGCCGAGAACTATCTGGCGCAGGGCGACTTGGCTACGGCGACGCCGCTGCTGGAGCGTCTGGTGGAGCTCGCCGAGGAGTATATTGATGCTGAGTGCAAGACGGAGGAGAAGCGTCAATACTTTAGCTTCGATAGCAAGTTTGAGCGCTTGGCCTATCGCCGCGTGGAGAAGGATCCGCGCGAGCTCGTGCAGGTCGAGGTGCCGTTTGACCGCCTGTACTCTGACATGGCGTTTGCCTACATTCGCCAGCAGGATTATGTGAGCGCTCGTAATGCCCTGATGCAGGCTGTGCGTTGGGACCCCATGAACTGCAACTATCGCTTGGATTTGGCCGAGCTGTTCCGCGCACTCGAGGACAAGCAGGAATGGGCATCGCTCTCGTTCTCGGTGCTGGAGCGTGCAAGCGATGGCAAGTGCGCCGCCCGCGCTTACGCCAATCTAGGTCAGTACTTCTTGGAGCCCGAGACCGAGAACGTTTCGGCTGCCGTGGGCTGCGCGCGTCTGGCGCTGCGCCTGGCGCCCAACGATGCGCATACGACGCGCCTGCTCAACAAGATCCATACCACCTATCCGGATGCCGCTGATGAGAGCGACGACCACGTGATGGGTGAACTGGCCCTGCAAGGCGTGCCGACCTCGCCTTCGGCCGAGATTGCCATCTGCCTGATTATGTGCGCGACCGATGCTGCAAGCGACGGCGACAAGCAGGAGGCGACGCGCCTGACGGTGCGTGCTCGCGACTTGGTGGGCGAGGAGGCCTGCGCGGCGATTATCAAACTGGTGCGCGAGAGCGATGCCGAGCTCAATGCCGAGCGCAAGGCAAAGCGTGAGGCTGCGGGCTCAAACGCCGATGGCGCCAAGGAGGCCGGCGATGCCCAGTAAGCGCGAGCGCAAACTCATTTCCAAGAATCGCTCGGCACATCACGAGTACTTTATCGATGAGACGTTTGAGTGCGGTATTGAGCTGAGCGGCACCGAGGTCAAGTCGATTCGCGAGCGCGCCTGTCAGATCACTGACACTTTTGCGCTGATTCGTGGCGGCGAGTGCTGGCTCGTCGGACTGCATATCCACCCTTATAGCCATGGTGGCGTGTGGAATCGCGATCCCGACCGTCGGCGTCGTCTGCTGCTGCACCGCAAGGAGATCGACTTTCTTGACGGCAAACTTCGCAACCGTGGTTATGCGCTGGTTCCGTTGGAGCTCTACTTTAATACCGACGGCCGCGTAAAGCTGCTGCTGGGTCTGGGTCGCGGCAAGAAGCTCTACGACAAGCGCGAGGACATGGCCAAGCGTGATGTCCAACGCGAGATCGACCGCGCCCTCAAGGAACGCAACCGGTAGGCGCTCTATATAAGTTGCGGTGAGATACGGACTGTTTTGCCTGTTTGAGGGGCTATTCAGTCCCTATTTCACCGCAACTGCGGGCGTCTTATCTTTCTTACTGTTCTGACACATATGTCTCAAAGGCGGCGTCCGTTATGGGTGCCGCCTTTTTTGTGGGTACATACATTCATGAGGTTCCAACCCGAGCTAGGGGAGTGATCGTTATGGACAAAACTGCGTTCTTTACCATGCCGAGCGGTCTGTACGTGGTGAGCGCTGCGGCAGACGGGCTGCGCGCCGGCTGCGTCATCAACACTGCGGTGCAGGTGACGTCCATGCCGCCGCGTATTTCGGTTGCCGTGAACAAGGACAATGTCACCTCGGGCGTCATCGCATCGGCCAAAGCGTTCGCGCTGACCGTGATCGATCAGACGGCCGACATGCTCTACATCGGTAACTTTGGGTTCCGCACCAGCAGCGATTATGACAAGTTTGCCAAATACGAGACCCGCGAGACGGCTCTGGGCATGCCCTATGTGCCCGAGCACGCGGCGGCCCTGTTTAGCTGCCGTTTGATCGACACTGTGGATGTGGGCACGCATCTGCTGTTTATTGGCGAGGTCGAGGATGCCGAGCGCCTGAGCGACGAGACGCCGCTGACGTACGACTACTATCACAAGGTGCTAAAGGGCAAGACGCCGCCCAAAGCCTCGTCGTATCAAGGCTAGAAATGTTCTAAAAATACTTGCATTATACTATTGAGAATATATACTAATAAGTAAGTACACCAGCAGTCACGTTCGAGAGGAGAACATCATGGCTGAGGAAAAGAAGACGTATAAGTTTGTGTGCACCGTTTGCGGTTACGAGGTTGAGGTCGACACGCCCGAGCTGCCCGAGGACTACGTGTGCCCGGTCTGCGGCGTCGGCCCCGATGAGTTTGAGCTTGTCGAGGAGTAGCTCGTAGACACACGACTTGCAACAACATATAGCTCTGTCCAAGGGCCCCGGTCGAATTCTCGGCCGGGACCCTTTTGATTTATCTGACGGTTTAAAACGGTCTCACGTGTTACAGATTGAGACGTTATATCTGGACAGTTACGCCATCCCAATTACATCCCCGTTAGCAGCACGATGTCGAGAATCGTCACGATGACGCCGATTCCTACGAGCAGCGCGTTGAGCGGGCGCGAGTTGGTGTATTTGCCCATGACGCGGGGCGAACTGGTGAGTCGTATGAGCACAAAGACCGTAATTGGCAGCTGAAGCGACAGCAGCGCCTGACTCCAAATGAGACCCTCAAAAGGATTCGGGACGACCAAGCACGCCGCCACTGCGCCGACGAAGCAGGCCGCCACCCCGATCGAGGAATGTCGGTCGTGGATGTCGTATTCCTCGTCGAACATGCCCGCGGTGATGGTGCCCGCCGCCATGCCCGCCGTCACACTACTCGATAGTCCCGCAAACAGCAGTGCCACCGCAAAGATGGTCGAGCTTGCCGGGCCCAGAATGGGGGAGAGCGTGGCCGCTGCGACGGCGAGGTCGTCTACGACCATGCCGTGCGCAAAGAAGGTCGTTGCGGCCAGGATGACCATGGCCGAGTTGATTGCCCAGCCCACGCCCATCGAAAAGAGCGTGTCGAAGAGCTCGTAGCGCAGACGTTCTTCGATAACCTGCTCGCCTTGGCCTTCAAAGTGCATGGATTGGATGACCTCGGAGTGCAGGAAGAGGTTGTGGGGCATAACGACCGCTCCTAGGACACTTACGATAATCGCGGCCGAGCCGGTGGGCATACAGGGTGTGATCCAGCTTGCGGCGGCTTGCGGCCAGTCGACCTTGACTAGTGCAAGCTCGGCTAAAAACGAAAGTCCTACCACGCCTACGAAGGCGATGATCCATCGCTCGGCGCGTTTGTAGGAGCTTGTCATGAGCATGGCAATCGATGCCGCCGCCACGATGATGCAGCCGGCGCGTACGGGCAGGCCAAAGAGCATTTGAAGCGCGATCGCACCGCCCAGGACTTCGGCCATGGCGGTGGCGACCGTGGCTAGATACGCGCTGCCGAGTATCGCACGCCCGACGAGGCGGGGTAGGTGGCGCGTCGTGGCCTCGGCAAGACACATGCCCGTGGCGATGCCCAGGTGCGCCGCGTTGTGCTGCAGCACGATGAGCATGATCGTGGACAGCGTGACGATCCACAGCAGCGCGTAGCCAAACTGCGAGCCCGCGGCCATATTGGAGGCCCAGTTGCCCGGGTCGATAAAGCCGACGGTGACGAGCAACCCGGGGCCGATATGCCGCGCAATGTCTAGGCCTCCGTGACCACCGGTGCGCCGGGAACCAAAGTGTTGTTTGAGATGGTTGAGCATGGTGCACTCCTGCGTGCCGTTTGTTTGACGCCGTAAAGGGTACCCGTTTTAGGCTTAAAGGTTAACCGAGACTAACAAAATTGTTGTATTTGAATAGGATGGGGAAAGGAGTTGCCGAAATGTCTTGATCTGTAACAACTAGGGATGGAAATTGGGTCTAGGTGTTACAGATCAAGACAGGAAGAAATGGTCCTATGGAAAATCTCGATCTGTAACAGCTGACCGCCAAAACCGGCCCTTCATGTTACAGATTGAGACATTCGGAACCGTCTCTCGAAAACATCTCAATCTGTAACAGTTAGTCGTCGAAATTGGGTCTTACTGTTACAGATTGAGATGTTTGAAGAGGTGAGTTTGCAGGCCGAACTTGGGGCCTATGTTGTCGCCCTTGAGGTCGGCGGTGTCCACTCGTAGGGCGTGCGTTACGCGATTGTTTCGAAACGGGTGAGAAACACAACGGGCCGGCGATGCTCCTAGTATGCCTATTCAACTGACTGTCTAATATCTAGGGGAGGATCGCGATGCAGGCAGATTCCGCTCAGCAGCAGGGCCTTTATCGCCCCGAATTCGACCACGATGCATGTGGCATCGGCGCGCTTGCCGATATCAACGGCGAGCGCCATCACCAGATTCTGGACGACGCGCTGTCCATTCTGGTCAACTTGGAGCACCGCGGCGGCACGGGACTCGAGAAGAACACCGGCGACGGTGCCGGTATCCTGTTCCAGGTTCCGCATCACTTTTTTCGCAAAGAGGCTCAAAAGTGCGGCCAGATTCTGCCGGCAGAGGGCGACTATGGCGTGGCCATGCTGTTTTTCCCGCAGGACGACAAAGGCGTAGAGGATGCCCGTCGCGTATTTGAGGAGGGCTGCGCCGAGGCCGGCGTGCCGCTGCTCTTTTGGCGCGAGGTGCCCGTCGACCCGCACGACCTGGGCGAGACGGCCCGCGCCTGCATGCCCACCATCTTGCAGGCCTTCCTGGGCCGCCCCGACGACACACCCGCCGGCGATGCCTTCGAGCGTCGCCTGTACGTGTGCCGCCGCACCATCGAAAAGAAGGCCGACGCCGAGTTTGCCCTGCGCGACAAGATCTTCTATGTGTGCTCCATGAGCTCGCGCACCATCGTGTACAAGGGCATGCTTGTGGCCACGCAGATGCGCCGCTTCTTCATCGACCTCAACGACGCCGCCGTCAAAACGGCCGTGGCGCTCGTCCACTCGCGCTACTCCACCAACACCACGCCCAGCTGGGAGCGTGCGCACCCCAACCGCTTTATCATCCATAACGGCGAGATCAATACCCTCAAGGGCAACGTCAACTGGATTCGCGCCCGCGAACCCAACCTGTACAGCCCCGTGCTGCAGCACGATCTTGAGCGCGTGATGCCCATCATCAACCGCGAGGGTTCCGACTCCGCGATTCTGGACAACGTGCTTGAGTTTTTGGTCATGAACGGTCGCCCGCTCACGCGTGCCGCGTCCATGCTGCTGCCCGAGCCGTGGGACCACAACGATAGCCTGAGCGAGGAGCGCCGCGCCTACGACGCCTACCAGTCCATGCTCATGGAGCCGTGGGACGGTCCTGCCGCTATCGCCTTTACCGACGGCCGTACCCTGGGCGCCGCCCTCGACCGTAACGGCCTGCGCCCGGCTCGCTACTACGTGACGCGCGACGGCCGCTTTATGCTGGCAAGCGAGGTGGGCACCATCGAGGTGCGCCCCGAGAACATCCTGACGAGCGGCTGTCTGGGACCGGGTCAGATGCTCGAGGTCGACTTTGCCCGCGGCCGCGTGATCTACAACGACGAGCTGCGCGCCCGTTACGCCAAGGAAAAGCCCTACCGTGATTGGATTGCCGAGGAGACGCTGACCGTCGACGCGCTCGATGAGCCCGCCGCGCCCGCGCCCGCCGAGGATGCCGAGGTGCCCGCCGCCGTGCGCATGGCCAAGCTCGGCTACCACTGGGATGACGTCGACGAGGTCGTGCGTCCCATGGCCCAGCAGGGCAAGGCGCCGCTCGCCTCGATGGGCATCGATGCGCCGCTGGCCTGCCTGTCAAAGAAGACGCGCTCGTTCTACGACTACTTCTATCAGCTGTTCGCACAGGTCACGAACCCGCCGATCGATGCCCTGCGCGAGCATATGGTCACCTCGACCACGCTCTACCTGGGCAATCACGGTAACCTGCTCGAGGACTCCCGCGCCGCTTGCCAGCTGGTGCGCCTGGAGCGCCCGCTGCTCAACGAGGAAGAGTTCGACCGCATCTGCGCCATCGACCGCGTGGGCTTTAAGACTCGTCGCTTTCGTGCCGTGTACCGCCGCGATGCGGGCGAGGGCGCGCTGCAGGCCGCGCTCAAGCAGCTTGCCGAGGACGTTGAGGCCGCGGTTCGCGATGGCGTGAACATCGTGGTGCTGAGCGATCGCGCCGGAGCGGGCGAGGTGCCCGTGCCGTCGCTGCTCGCCGTGGGCTGCGTGCACAACCACCTGATCCGTGCCGGCGTGCGCACCTTTGCCGATATCGTGGTGGAGTGCGGCGACGCCGTGTCCCCGCACGACTTTGCGGCGCTGGTGGGCTACTCCGCAAGCGGCATCTATCCGTACAACGCGCATGCGTGCATCCGCGATCTGGCGGCACGCGGCGATCTGGACGTGACGGCCGAGCAGGGCATCGCCAATTACAACAAGGCCGCGACGGCGGGCATCGTCTCCATCATGTCCAAGATGGGCATCTCCACGGTGCAGAGCTACCACTCCGCGCAGATCTTCGAGGCCGTGGGCTTCACTCCGGAGTTCGCCAACGCGTACTTCGCCGGCACGGTGAGCCGTGTGGGCGGTATGGGTGTGGAGGACGTCGAGCGCGAGCAGAATGAGCGCTACGACGCCGCGCTCGCTATCCTTAAGAGCCCCGCGCCTGAGCAGCTGCCTACGCTGGGTCTGACCAAGTGGCGTCCGCTCGGCGGCGAGGATCACCTTATCGACCCGCAGACCGTCTACCTGCTGCAGACCGCCTGCCGCGAGGACAGCTACGACACCTTTAAGGAGTACAGCGCCCGCCTGCACCGCACCGGCCGTGCCGTACGCCTGCGCGACCTGCTGGACTTTAATGCCAACGGTCGCACGCCGGTTTCGCTCGACGAGGTGGAGCCCGCGCTCAACATCGTCCGCCGCTTTAACACCGGCGCCATGTCGTACGGCTCCATCAGCAAGGAAGCACACGAGTGCATGGCCATCGCCATGAACCGCCTGCACGGCCGCTCCAACTCCGGCGAGGGCGGCGAGGACCCTCGCCGCGAGACCCCGCTGGCCAACGGCGACTCCAAGAACTCCGCGATCAAGCAGGTGGCGAGCGCGCGCTTTGGCGTGACGAGCCGCTACCTGTGCAGCGCCTTCGAGATTCAGATCAAGATGGCCCAGGGTGCCAAGCCCGGCGAGGGCGGCCACCTGCCCGGCAAGAAGGTCTACCCCTGGATCGCCGAGGTCCGTCAGTCCACGCCCGGCATCGGCCTGATCTCGCCTCCGCCGCACCACGACATCTACTCCATCGAGGACCTGGCGGAGCTTATCTTCGATCTTAAGAACGCCAACCCCGGCGCACGCGTGTCGGTCAAGCTGGTCAGCGAGGCCGGCGTCGGCACCATCGCCACCGGTGTGGCCAAGGGTGCCGCCGACAAGATCTTGATCAGCGGCCACAACGGCGGCTCCGGTGCTGCGGCGCGCGATTCGATCTGGCACGCCGGTCTGCCGCTGGAGCTTGGCCTTGCCGAGGCCCAGCAGACGCTGCTGCAAAACGGCCTGCGCTCACGCGTGGTGCTCGAGGCCGATGGCAAGCTCATGGACGGCACCGATGTTGCCGTCGCCTGCCTGCTGGGTGCCGAGGAGTTTGGCTTTGCGACCATGCCGCTCATCTCCATGGGCTGCCTCATGCAGCGCGACTGTCAGCAGGACACCTGCCCGGCCGGCATCGCCACGCAGAACTGCCGCCTGCGTCGCGGCTTCCGCGGCAAGCCCGAGCACGTCGAGCACTTTATGCTCTTTGTGGCCGAGCAGCTGCGCGAGGTCATGGCGAGCCTGGGCTTCCGCACCGTCGACGAGATGGTCGGCCATCCCGAGTGCCTGCGCCAGATCGAGGTCCCGGGCAACCGCAAGGCCAACCTGCTCGATCTGTCGCCCGTGCTGGCAAGCGCGACCTGTGAGTTTGGTGCCCACATCCCGGGCGCCGACGGCCGTCACTTCCTGCCCCAGATGGCTGCGGACAGCGAGCTCGACAAGACGCTCGACTCCACGCTGTTTGTGCCCTATACGGCCGATGCCCGTGCGCACCTGCGCCCGATTCGCTTCCGCGCCGATATCGCCAACGTCAACCGCTGCGTGGGCACCATCCTGGGCAACGCGGTGACCAAGGCGCATCCCGAGGGCCTGCCCGCCGGTTCCATCACCATCGATTGCGATGGCTCGGCCGGTCAGAGCTTTGGCGCGTTCCTGCCGCGCGGTGTGACGCTCAACGTGTGCGGCGACGCCAACGACTACTTTGGCAAGGGCCTTTCGGGCGGCGAGGTCTCCGTGCGCCCCAACCCGCGTGCGACCTACAAGTTCGACGAGAACATCATCGTGGGCAACGTGGCGTTCTTTGGCGCCACGAGCGGCCGTGGCTTCATTAACGGCCTGGCCGGCCAGCGCTTTGGCGTTCGCAACTCCGGCGCCACCGTGGTGGTCGAGGGCTGCGGCAACCATGGCTGCGAGTACATGACGGGCGGCCTGGCGCTCATTTTGGGCGAGGTCGGGCAGAACTTCGCCGCCGGCATGACAGGCGGTGTGGCCTATGTCTATGACCAGTACGGCACGCTCGACGCCCGCGTGAACCACGAGAGCGTTGAGCTCAAGGCCCCGACGGCCGGCGAGCTGGCGCAGATTCGAGAACTCATCCAGGAGCACGTGGATGCGACGCAGAGCCCGCGCGGCATTAAGCTGCTCTACAGCTTCGACTCGATGAGCAAGCACTTTGTGAAGGTCATTCCGACCGAGTACGAGCGCGTGCTGGCGATTGTCGCCGCGGGCGAGGCTGCCGGCAAGTCGCATGCGCAGGCCGAGGAGCTGGCGTTTGACATCGTGACCGGTCGCGCCGACGCTGCTGATGTTGATCGCTTTGATGTTGCGGGTGGCGCTGTGGCTGGTGCTGCGACCGCCGCTGCCAGCTCTGTTGCTTCGACCAAGAAGGAGGCGTAAGTGCCATGGGTAAGCCCGGTGCTTTTCTTGATATCGATCGCGTGGCCCACGAGCTTCGCCCTGTGGAGGAGCGCAGCCGCGATTTCGATCCGCTGTACGTGGAGCTCGACGATGACGCACGACGTGCTCAGGCGAGCCGCTGCATGATGTGCGGCGTGGCGTTTTGCCAGATGGGCGCGAGCTTTGGCAAAGCGCGCCCGAGCGGCTGCCCGCTGCACAACCTGATCCCCGAGTGGAATGAGCTGGTGTATCGCGGACGCTGGGACGAGGCGGCCGAGCGTCTGTCGCTCACCTCACCCATGCCCGAGTTCACGAGCCGCGTGTGCCCGGCGCTGTGCGAGGCCGCGTGCAACTTGGGCTCGGTCGACGGCCAGCCCACGACGATTCACGACAACGAGCGTGCGATCAGCGACCACGAGTGGGCCAACGGCGGCCCGCGCCGCTTTGAGCCGGCGGGGGAGGGCGCGCCCACGGTTGCCGTGGTGGGCTCCGGCCCTGCTGGCCTGGTGGCCGCGTGGGAGCTCGCCCGCCGCGGCGCCCGCGTGACGGTGTTTGAGCGCGACGACCGTCCGGGCGGCCTGCTCATGTACGGCATCCCCAACATGAAGCTCGAGAAGTCCGTGGTCGAGCGTCGCGTGGCACTCATGCGTGAGCTGGGCATTGTCTTTGAGCTGGGTGCCGACGTGAGCGATCCTAAGGTTGCCGCCAAGCTTGACGACTTTGACGCCGTCGTGGTGGCTGCCGGCGCCCGTGCTCCGCGTGGCCTTTCGGCTGCGAACATTGACGCTCCGGGCGTGGTGTACGCCGTGGACTATCTGACGGCCTCGACCGTCTCAGTGCTCGACGGCGGCGAGCCTGCCATTGACGCGCGTGGTCTGGATGTCGTGGTTATTGGCGGCGGTGATACCGGCAACGACTGCGTGGGTACCGCGGTGCGCCAGGGTGCGCGCAGCGTGCGCCAGTTTGAGTTCTTGCCGGCGGCGCCCGATAAGCGCGCGGCGAGCAACCCCTGGCCGCAGTGGCCCAACGTGAAGAAGACCGACTACGGCCAGCAGGAGGCCATCGCTGCCATGGGTGGCGAGATGCGTGCCTGGGGCGTGGATACGCTCGAGGTGCTGCTGGACAAGAAGGGCGCGGCTGCGGGTTTGCGCGTGGTCGACCTGGACTGGTCGGCGGGAAAGCCGGAGCGCATCGCGGGCTCCGAGCACGAGGTGCCGGCGCAGCTGGTGCTCATCGCCTGCGGCTTTACCGGTCCCGAGCATGGCGTGTTCGACGCTGTTCGCGTGCCTGTCGCCACCGCTGGCCGTCCGCTGCCCGTGATGGCTGTCGAGGGTTCGCACCTCGCGGCTCGCACGGACGGTGTCGCCGCCGATGCCACGCCGGTATATGTGGCCGGCGACGCCCGCAACGGCAGCTCGCTCGTGGTGAACGCCATGGCCGATGCCCTTGCCTGCGCAGCCGAAGTCGCCAAGGCGCTGGAGCTGTAAGGTAGTCATTTAAGAACGTCCCCAACGACTAGTCATTGGTCATTGGGGACGTTCTTTTTTGCCTAGTCGTCGGGGACACTCTTTGCGGGGTGTCTGTTCATTTGTCGACGTGTGGGTGCTCATTCGTCGGCGTTTGCGGTTGTGGCGTTCTGCTGTTTCTGTGGTGCCAGCGGGCGCTTGGCTCAAAATGGCGGGCTAGCTGTCTATATCTACCTGCGGTTTCTTTGCGGTGCACATATTCGGTCAAGTGTTCCGCCAAGTGTTTGGTCAGCATCTGGTTTGCAGCCGGAGGCCCATTTTGCCCGTGCTGGCCACGGTCGTCCGCCCTCCTCGTAAGCTCAAATTGAGGTCCATCAGTTTGAGGAGGATGCCATGACTGATCATGTTTTTGACCGAGCGCAGCTGGTCGAAGCTGTCGGCAACGATATTGCCGATATGGCCCATTTTTGGATGCTGCGGAAGTTTCAATTCCTAGAGCCGGCGCGCGAGCAGTTCGAGATCATTGTCGACCCGTGGCTCAGCTATTACGCCGAGCCCTCGCAAAAAGAAATCATGGCCTATAACATGGCGTTTACCGATTGGCTATTGTTTGAGCGCCCTTATCGCCATGGCGCGACGCTGCTCGAACTGTATGTTGACGAGCCACCAGCGTCAATTTCGCCCGCTTCGCTCGAGCGACTTAAGCAGGTGCGCGATACGCAGTACTTTTCGCGCTTTGGCATTTTGGGCAAGGATCCTGCGACTGGTATGGTTGCGCTGAAGGATACGCGCGCCGACCGCCGTTTTGATGTCTACGACCCGCATATCGTGCAAAAGGAGCATTGGAGCGACGGCGCGATTGCGGTGCGCCTCGCGTGTGTCGACGATGTTTGGCTGACAGCGGGACAGCTCTACCTCTACGACATTGCGCGCCTGAGCGACACGGCGGTCGATGGGCCGGGCGCGGTGCATCCCGAGGACCTGCAGGACGGTTTTGACACCTCGCGCATCTGCTTTTTCTTGCGGCTCGTTCGCGACATCATGGGTGCCCAAGGGCGGTACGTGAAGTCACTCAACATCTACGAACAGGAATGGGAGTAGGGGGCGGGGCCGGTGCCGGTTTGTCTCAATCTGTAACATCTGGCTGTCAAAACACGGTCTATCTGTTACAGATCGAGATTGACGGGCGCGTGGTTCCGAATGTCTCGTTCTGTAACATCTGGAGGCCGTTTTGCCACGTAACTGTTACAGATCGAGACGGAAGATTGACCGTCGTTGAAAAATCTCGATCTGTAACACCTAGCGGCCGAAACCCGATCTTCCTGTTACAGATCGAGACAAAGGGTTGGGCTGCTGCCGAAAGATCTTGCTCTGTAACATCTGGAGGCTCAAATGTCGTCTTCTTGTTACAGATCGAGATGAACGGATGCGGCGGGCAACAGAGACGATGACTCGTTTGACTGATGTGATGGTGATTAAGGTGTCCAGTGCCGTCTGCAAGCATAAACATGCGACTCGTAACACATTGGCGCGAAACAGGATGCTCGCTCGGCTCGCGGGGGCGGGCGAGCAGGGGACGCTGCTTGCAACTCACGACAATGCCGAGCTCATGTGGCTGAGGCGCCATGTGGGGACCGATGATATCGCGGAGCCCGAGCCGTATCTGTTCTGCTTCCAACATGATTGGGATTTGTTGACGCCGTCGGAGCGGGCGCTGCGGACCATCAAGGGGCTTGCGAAGTTTCATCCCGATTGGGCGTTTTGGGGATACGACGCGGCGCTTCTGTGGGGGCTGGAGGTGCCCAATGATTTGCTCGGCCCGCGTTTTCTTGTTAAGACGGGCTGCTCTGCGGCGTTGAGCAGTGGGTGTAGGTTGCTGCGTCCGCAGACGGCGGATGCACTTGAGCGCGTCGACGGTGTGCGGGTGACGCCGTTTTGGCGCACAGTGGAGGATTGCCTGTTGCGTGCGCCGTTTTCCTATGGGTTGGCAATTGCCGATTCTGCCTTGCGGGCGAAGGGTTCGTCGCGCGATGAACTGTGTGAGCGGCTTCGCGCCGATTGCGAAGGTCGGCGTGGGTATCGCAGGGCGCAGGTGATTGCATCGCATGCGGACGGGCTGTCCGAAAACGGCGGCGAGTCGCGCTTCCGGGCGTTCTTCATCGCGTACGGCTTTCCGGTGCCGCAGCTGCAAGTGGAGTTTTACGATCCGCTCGATCCGACTCGCGTGTTCCGCGTCGACTATTTCTGGAGGCTCGAGGACGGGACGTGCGTGATCGGCGAGCTCGACGGAAAGGGAAAGTATACGCTGCAGACTGGCGAGGGCCGGGGGCCGATCGATCCGTTTGTGGCGGAGCGTCAACGGGAGTCCCATCTGACAATGCTCGGGCACAAGGTGCTTCGGTTTACGTTTGATGAGCTCAAGAATCCGGGGAAGCTGGTTGAGAAGATGAGGTTGGCGGGTATTCCGCGACGGGCTGATTTGGCTGAGGAATGGAGATGCCGGTGGTATGGGCGCTGAGAGGTTTTGTCTCAATCTGTAACGTTTAGAGGTTATTTGAGCTCGTAACTGTTACAGATCGAGACAAACCGGTGAAACGTCGACCGAATGTCTCGATCTGTAACATCAAGGGGCCCAACAACCCTGTACCTGTTACAGTTCGAGACATTCCCCTGATGTTGCTGGGATGGGGCTGCAACGTATTCCGTCCCCCACATCCCCTCTTCCCTCCGTTAACCGATATGTTTGACTTTAGTTCGCTGCATTAGGTGATAATGGACAAATGTTCAAGTTAATTGCGAGGGAGGAGCTCGATATGGCGTCTGCCGATCGTTCCACGTTGTTTATCAATGCGACCGTCCTGGATGGTTCGGAGCATATGGAGCCGCAACCCGATATGGCCGTGACTGTTGAGCGCGGTGTCATCACGTGGATGGGGCCGAGTGCTGTGGCGCAGGCACCTGCAGGTGCCGAGGTCATCGACCTGGCAGGTGCGTATCTCATGCCCGGTCTCATCAATATGCATGTGCATCTGTGCGGTTCGGGCAAGCCGGTTTCGGCGGGCGATGCGGGCGCGCTGATGAAGAAGCTCGATAATCCCGTGGGGCGCGCCATCGTGCGCCATATTCTTAAGGGCAGCGCCCAACAACAACTGGCAAGCGGCGTGACCACGGTGCGCGGCGCGGGCGACCCACTGTTTGCCGACATCGCCGTTCGTAATGCCATCGACGCCGGCAAGTATCAAGGTCCTCGCCTGGTGGCGCCGGGAACGGGCGTCACGGTGCCGGGCGGCCATGGTGCGGGCTTGTTCGCCCAGGTGGCAAACAGTCCCGCCGAGGCAGCCGAACAGGTGCGCGACCTGTATGCGCGCGGTGCCGACGTCATTAAGCTGTTCGTAACGGGCGGTGTGTTCGATGCGACCGAGGTGGGCGAGCCGGGCGTGCTGCGTATGCCGGTGGAGGTTGCCGCGGCGGCGTGCAAGGCGGCGCACGATATGGGCCTTCCGGTCATGGCCCATGTCGAGAGTACCGAGGGTGTGAAGGTTGCGCTTGAGGCCGGCGTTGACACGATTGAGCACGGCGCTCCGTTGACGTCCGAGATTCTGGAGCTGTACCGTGGCACCGCGGGCACGCAGCTCGAGGGGCGTGCGCCCAGCGTTACCTGCACTATCAGCCCGGCGCTGCCGTTTGTATTGCTCGACCCGGAAAAGACCCATTCGACCGATACACAAAAGAAGAACGGCGACATCGTGTGCTCGGGCATCATCGAGAGCGCCCGTGCCGCACTGGAAGCTGGCGTTAAGGTGGGCCTTGGCACGGACTCGAGCTGCCCGTTCGTGACGCAGTACGACATGTGGCGTGAGGTGGCCTATTTTGCCAAGTACGTGGGTGTGAGTAACGCCTTCGCGCTGCATACGGCCACGCAGGTCAATGCCGAGCTGCTGGGGCTGGGCGGCGAGACCGGCACAATCGAGTGCGGCAAGGCCGCCGATATCCTGGTGACGCGCAAGAATCCGCTCGATGACCTGTGCGCACTGCGTGAGCCGATGCACGTGATGTGCCGTGGTGATCTGGTGCGCAAACTCAAGGTGAAGCGTATTCCCGAGGTGGACGCCGAGCTCGACGCGATTATGGCCATGCCTGCCGAGGCGTTGGCCGAGGAGCTTGCCCGCGATGGCGTGGCGTAAGCGCGCGATATGGCGATGCGACAAAGGGACAATCCTTTTGTCATAATCAGAAAAAGCCGAGGTCCCAGTGCGAGGCCTCGGCTTTTATTTGTCCCATGGTATGGCGGCTATGAGCGCGTCTCCATCTTGGCATGGCACTTGGTGCAGGTGACGCGGATCTTGCCTTTGCCCTTGGGAACGGAGAGCATCTGGCCGCAGTTGGGGCACTTGAGATAGGCCGTGGTCTTGCGGCCCTTCCACATCTTCTTGGCTGTGCGCTTGGCACGTTCAAAGTCTTCCTTGCTAGTACCGGCTGCGCGCGAGGCGTTGGCCGCTGCAGCTCCGCCGCCCAAGCTAGCTACAAACTTGCCCAAGCCGGGTACGTTTGCAGTCGCGGCGACAAAGGCCTCGTTCTCCTTGCGACGTGCATCGATATTTTTGGACAGGCCGCGCAGCACGCCAATCACGATTACGGCGATGGCAATCCAGCTGAGCCACTGGATACGAGCCATCGAACCGATCATGGCGATGATAATGCCTGCGAAGCCCATCACGATGGTGAGTTCGTCAGCGCCATTGCGGCCCTTCATAAAGTCATTCATGCAAATTGCCTTTCATTCGATATGCCGCACGCCTTTATACCCGATTTAGAGCAAGGGGGACAGGTTAATCTGCACCAATGTGGTGCAAACGTACCTGTCCCCGGAATACCAAGACGGTGCAAAGAAGTCTGTCCCCAATGCCCCAATTACTTGGAGAGTTTGTCGACGACGCGTTCGATTTCGGCGAGCTTGGCGGCTTTGAGGTCTTCGTCGCCCGATTCGATTGCCGAAGTCACGCAGCCCTCGATATGCGCCTTGAGCACGTCGGCGTTAATGCGCGCGAGGAGCGCCTGTGTGGCCATGAGCTGCGTGGAAATATCGACGCAGTAGCGGTCCTCATCGACCATCCGCAGGATGCCGTCGATCTGACCGCGTGCCGTCTTGAGCATGCGGGTCACCGATTTGTGGTCTGCCATCATGGCGGGTCCTCGTTTCTGGTCGATCTTCCGGATGCCCCCGTCGGTTGCGGTGAAATAGTTCTTGTTTGCTGGCTTGAAGCGCTAAAACAGGAACTATTTCACCGCAACTTCTGAGGATTGAGTAGGCAGCGTCTGCTACGCGGCGGTCACGGACAGGGCGTGGAACTTCTCGCCCGCGGCCTCGACGGCGGCGGCGAGCTGCTCGGCGGTCACGGTGTCGGCGCACTCCACCTGGACGGTCTGGGTCTCGTGATCGGCGTCGGCGTCGGTCACGCCGACCACGTTGAGCAGTGCCGTCTCGACAGTGGCGTCGCAGTGGCCGCACATGAGGCCGGAAGTTTTGATTGTGAAACGCATGGGTATTCCTCTCTGTTGTGTCGGCTTTCCCAGGCACCCGACCTTGACCTTCAAGCCGTCGCTCGCGTACCAAAGTACGCGTCGCTCCTCTTTCAGGTCAATCTCGGGCACCTGGAAAACCCGTTCTAAATGGACTTAATGGTGAGCCTATTTTGCCACTTTAGGCTTAAAGGATTTTAGGCGCAGCGCATTGCTTACGACGCAGACGCTCGACAGGCTCATGGCCGCGGCGCCAAACATCGGCGAGAGCTGCCATCCGGTGAGCGGGAAGAACACGCCCGCGGCGAGCGGAATGCCGATGCCGTTGTAGAACAGTGCCCAGAACAGGTCCTGCTTGATGTTGCGGATCGTCGCGCGCGACAGCTCGATGGCGCGGGCGACGTCCATGAGGTCGCTGCGCATGAGCACCACATCTGCCCCTTCTTTGGCGATGTCGGCGCCGGTGCCGATCGCAAGGCCCACGTCGGCGCGCGCCAGGGCGGGGGAGTCGTTGATGCCGTCGCCCACCATGGCGACCTTGCTGCCCGCATCCTGCAGCTCGCGTACGTGGCGCTCCTTGTCGGTGGGGAGGACGTCGGCGATGACCTGCTTGCTGTTCAGTCCCACGCGGCGGGCGATTGCTTCGGCCGTCACGCGGTTGTCGCCGGTGAGCATGCGCACGTCGACGCCGAGCGAACGCAGCGCGGCGATGGCCTCGGCGCTCGTCTCTTTGACCTCGTCGGCCACGGCGATGGTGCCGACGAGCTCGCCGTTCTTGGCAAAGAACAGTGACGTCTTGCCTTCGGCGGCGAACTGTTCGGCAAGGCCGGCGGGCACCTTCGCGCCCAGCTCGTCCATCAGGCGTACGTTGCCGGCTGCAATGACGTTTTGCCCCTCGCGCGCCGTAACGCCACGACCGGGCACGGCGGCGAAGTCCTCGACCATGCGCGCGACAATTCCGCGCGCCTCGCACTCGGCCATAATCGCCTCGGCCAGCGGGTGCTCGCTTGAGTGCTCCAACGCGGCGGCCAGCTTGAGCAGCGCCTTTTCGCTCATGGCGGGCGAACCGTCGGCGCGCGTGGCTACCACGATATCGGTCACGGCCGGCTTACCGCGGGTGACCGTGCCCGTCTTATCGAGCACCACCGTGCCCACGCTGCGCAGATTTTCCAGCGCTTCGGCGCTCTTGAACAGAATGCCCATCTCGGCGCCCTTGCCGGTGCCTACCATAATGGCGACGGGTGTGGCCAGGCCCAACGCGCACGGACAACTGATCACCAGTACGGCCACGGCGGAGGTGAGTGCCTCGTTTATGCTGCCGGTCAGTGCCATCCACACCGCAAAGGTCACGGCCGAGATCACGAACACCACGGGCACGAACACGCCGGCGACCTTGTCGGCCATGCGGGCGATGGGCGCCTTGGTGGCGTTGGCGTCCTCGACGAGTTTGATGATCTTGGCGAGCGACGTGTCGGCGCCCACGCGTGTGGCACGGAAGGTAAACGACCCGGTACGGTTGACGGTGGCGGCGTTGACGGTGTCGCCGGCGGTCTTTTCTACGGGGATGGACTCGCCGGTGAGCGCACTCTCGTCCACGGCCGAGCTGCCCTCGAGCACCACGCCATCGACGGGGATGGACTCGCCGGGGCGCACGCGCAGGACCTGGCCGGGAAGGATGCTGTCGACGTCGACGGTGGTCTCGCTGTCGTCCTCTGCCACGACGGTCGCGGTCTTGGGCGCCAGGTCAATCAGTGCCTCGATGGCGCCGCCAGTTTTGGACTTGCTGCGCGTCTCAAGGTATTTGCCCACGGTGACCAGAGACAGGATCGTGCCGGCGCTCTCAAAATAGAGGTTGTCCATGCTCGTCATCATTGCCTCGTGCACCTGACCCGCGGCTAATTGGTCGGCCATGATGAACATGGCGTAGAGCGACCAGGCGATGGAGGCGGTAGCGCCCACGGCAATAAGGGCGTCCATGGTGGGCGCGCCGTGTGCGAGCGATTTAAACCCGTTGATAAAGTAGGCGTCGTTGACATAGACGATGGGGATGAGCAGGACGAGCTCGGTGAGGGCGAGCGTCATGCTGTGGGTATGGTCGGTGAAGACGCCAGGCAGCGGCCAACCAAGCATGTGCCCCATGCCTATGTAGAACAGTGGGATAAGGAATGCGATCGAGACGATGAGGCGGGTGCGCATGGCAGAGGCGGCGGCCTCCAATTTTTTGGTGGGCGACTCCATGTGGGCGGCGCCGGACCTGGCTTGCGTGCTGCCGTTTGAGCCGGCGGCACCGGTGCCCGCATCGACGGGTGAGGCCGAGTAGCCCGCGCGGTCGACGGCGGTGCGGATATCGTCGGGGGAGACCTGCGCGGGGTCGTAGTCGACCATCATGGAACCGGCGAGTAGGTTGACCGCGACGTTCTCGACGCCGTCGAGCTTGCTCACAGCACGGTCCACGTGCGCCTGGCAGGCGGCGCATGTCATGCCGCCCACGTCGAACTTATCTTGAGCCATGGCTTCTCCTTTCCGTGATTCGGTGTTGGAATTGTTAACCTGCCGATACTATACACCCATACCCCCTGGGGGTGTGTAGTACAGAAATAATATATGAGATTTCGTTACAGATGAGGATGGATGGTTGGCCGATGGACCGTCCCAACCAACCATCTCAATCTGTAACATCTAGCAGGGAAAATGATCTCTAACTGTTACAGATTGAGACAATCGGCCAGGCCCGCCCCGTCCGCCTCGTCATCTGTGGTTTACGTGGGGGCATACGGAGTGCGGGTATACTAACCGGCGGCGAATCTGCTCCATCGCTTAGAGCTGCTGCGTCTGGACGGCGCGTGATAGGGCTGCCAAAGCGATCGCCAGCGTGCTGAGCAACGTCCTCTCTGTGCGCACCTGTTTTTGTATGTATTAGCGCACTACCAAGCACGCCCGCGCGGCCGCATGCCGTGCCCATTGCGCGTGCAGATAAGGAACAACAACATATGCGTAATTCTGTATCCGACGTCACGGACGCCGAGATTCTGGACGAGGCCCGCGAGGCCATGACCCAGGCTGCCTTCGATGCCGCCGATGAGGCCAATGCTGCCCAGACCGTCGAGTCCGCTACCGAGAGCCTGCCCGCCTTTGACGAGCTGGGCCTTTCGGACGAGATGCTTCGTGCTATCGAGAACCTAGGCTACACGGCGCCCACGCCTGTCCAGGCTGGCTCGATCCCCGTGGTGCTCGAGGGCCGCGACCTGCTTGCCGCTGCTCAGACCGGCACCGGCAAGACGGCCGCCTTCTTGCTGCCGACCATGAACAACCTGGAGCACATCGCTCCGCCCAAGCCCGTGCGCGAGCGTGGCGGTCGCAACCGCCGTCGCGGCGCCAAGAAGCCCGAGGGCAACGGTCGCGGTCCCTTGATGCTCGTCATCACCCCCACGCGCGAGCTTGCCCAGCAGATCGACGAGGTCGCGAGCAAGATTGCCGACGTCACTGGCCATGTCGCCGTGACCGTCGTGGGCGGCGTGAGCTACAAGCCGCAGACCGCGGCGCTCAAGTACGGCTGTGACATCCTGGTCGCTACGCCGGGCCGTCTGGTTGACCTGATCGAGCAGGGCGCCTGCCACCTGGACGAGGTCAAGGTGCTGGTGCTGGACGAGGCCGACCGCATGCTCGACATGGGCTTTTTGCCCGCCGTCCGCCGCATTGTGCGCGAGACGCCGGCCGAGCGTCAGACGCTGCTGTTCTCGGCCACGCTCGACGAGGAGGCCGTGGGCGAGATCACCGACCTGGTGAGCGACCCGGCACGCGTGGAGATCGCGCCCGCCACGTCGACCGCCGACACCGTCGACCAGTTTGTATTCCCGGTGTCCATCGAGGCCAAGAACAATCTGCTGCCCGAGTTCCTCAAGAAGGAGGGCCCGGAGCGCACCATCGTCTTTATGCGCACCAAGCACCGCGCCGACAGCTGCTGCCGTCGTCTGGAGCGCAAGGGCATCAAGGCCGCCGCGATTCACGGCAACCGCAGCCAGGCTCAGCGCGAGCGTGCCCTTTCGGCCTTCCGCGACGGTACCGTCGACGTGTTGGTGGCAACCGACGTGCTCGCCCGCGGCATCGACATCAGCGACGTGCGCTACGTCGTGAACTTTGACGTGCCGGCCGAGCCGACCGACTACATCCACCGTATTGGCCGTACGGGCCGCGCCGGCGAGCTGGGCTGGGCCATCACGTTTGTGACCGAGCAGGATGTCGATGAGTTCTACGAGATCGAGAAGCTCATGGACAAGACCGCCGACATCTACGAGGCCGGCGACCTGCATGTGGGCCCCAATCCGCCCGCGGTTGACCCCGAGCGCGATCCTGCGGCCTTTAAGGTGAAGAAGAAGACCAAGCGCGGCAAGTCCAAGAGCAAGAAGAAGCTTGAGCAGGCGCGTCGCGACGGCAAACGCAACGGCGACGATTACGGTGATGTGGCCGGTCGTTCCAACCGCGGTCGAGACGAGCGTCGCGGCGACGGTGAGCGTCCGAGCCGTCCCAAGCGCGGCGGCAAGACCCGCGTGCGCGAGGGCGTTCAGGCTCGCGTGGACGAGGCTGTGGAGAGCGTGGCCCGCGAGGTGGCTGCCGAGGAGCGCGGCGGTGCTGGTGTCGTTGAGCAGGCCCCGCGCGGCAACCGTGCCGAGCGCCGTGCCAAGCAGTTCCAGGGCGAGGCGCATCGCCGTCGCCGCGAGGACGAGGACCGCGGCGGTCGTCGCCGTGTTGAGCGCGAGGACGAGGGCCGTGGCTCGCGTGGCGGCAAGCGTGGTTCGGGCGATCGTCGTCGTTCCGGTCGCGATGGCGAGCGCGGCGGCCGTGATGAGCGCCGTGGCGGCGAGGGCCGCGGTTCGCGTGGCGAGCGTGGTACTCGCGGCGGCGAGTCCCGTGGCGGCAAGCGCTTTGATGAGCGCGGTGGCCGTGGCGGCGAGCATCGCGAGGGCACTCGTGGCAATGGCAGCCGCAGCGGTGCTGGCCGCTCTAACGAGTCGCGCGATCGCCGCGATCCGCGTGCCAGCCGCGATCGCCGCGATGACTGGCGCAACTACGACGATACCCGCGAGGAGCGTCGTGGCGGCTATCGTGGCGGGCGTGGCGGCAACCAGGCCGGCTCCCGCGGCGGCCGTGCCGGCGGTCGCGATAATCGTGGTAGCTATGGCAATAGTCGTGGCGGCAAGCGCGGCGGCAGCTCCCGTCGCCCCGGTGACGGCGGCGGCAAGCGCAAGTAACATACGCATCGCCCGCTAGAGCGAGGTGAACCAAGGGCCCCGAGCAACTACGCTCGGGGCCCTTTTTGTTTGCCGTATCCGATCGCTAGTTCAAATGTGATTTCCTCGGGAATGCATCTAGAGGATGCCGTGGGCCTGTTTCCTACCATGCGGCAATGGGTCCCATGGGGTGCGCCGTGCATTTTTTGGAGTATTCTGCAGTTCGAGTTGTCTGCATATGATTTGACGTCGCCAACGGTGGCTTTCGGATATCCCTAGCGAGCGTTCTGAGTCAGATTTCGTCGTTTTCCGGAGCAGGGGCGCGTCATTCTCGCCATGTCGGAACCCAAAATGACGCAGCGCCCTAAAGGTTTGCCCGCTCGGGGTATTGCTGGCGCGGTCACGTTGCAGAATACTCCGTTTTTTGCACGGGCCAGGATGGGGTACCTCGGGAGAACACGGCGGTATCCCGTAAATATATACAATCTGTACCGTAATTTATACAAAACGAAGAGGCAGACAGCGTAGGGTTGGTGCATTGGGGTGCTTGATGCACCAAAATGGGGATCCCACGTGCCGTATACTCTGGCTGGATGTGAAAACGGCTTGACGCGTTGCCAGACGTAGGGGGAGGGTGTCTCGATGAGCGTATTCGAAATTGTGTTTAGTCCGACGGGTGGAACGCAGAAGGTGTCTGGCCTTGTGGCCGGGGCACTGGACAAGAATACCGTTACCGTCGATCTGACCGATAGCGGGCTAGATTTCAGCGCTGTCTCGATGACTGAGGACGACGTGGCCGTAATCTCTGTGCCGGCGTATGCCGGTAGAATCCCGGCTGTGGTGGCTGACCGGTTGGGCATGGTTCACGGCAACGGAGCGCGGGCCGTTCTGGTGTGCGTCTACGGAAACCGCGCGTTTGAGGACACGCTCGTAGAGCTGGAGGACGTTGCGAAGCATGCGGGATTCCGGGTGATCGCGGCAGTTGCGGCCATTGCAGAACATTCCATTGCGCGACAGTTTGCTGCCGGTCGTCCGGATGCGCAGGATGCGGCGCAGCTTGCTGAGTTTGCTCAGCAAATTCAGCAAAAGCTGTTGGCTGAGGATGCGTCCGAGCCCTCTATCCCCGGCAATCGTCCTTATAAACAAGCTGGAGGTCACCGCATGGCGCCCGAGGCAACAGAGGATTGCGTCTCCTGCGGTGCATGCGCCGCGGCGTGCCCCGTTTGTGCTATCGACAAGGGTGACTCCAAACGAGCAGCTGGCGAGGCGTGCATCTCCTGCATGCGCTGCATCGCCGTATGTCCGCGAGGTGCTCGCAAGCTTGATTCCAGCAAACTATCCGCTGTTTCCCAGATGCTGAGCAAGGTTTGCGTCGTGCGGAAGGAATGCGAGCTTTTCATCTAGCGCATACGAAATTGGCGCATTGGGGCCAGGTTAATCTGCACCGACCTGGTGCAAACAAACCTGTCCCCAATGCACCAGAGCAAGGAGTGTCCCCGGGTGCCGGCAGAGACGATATGAGCAGGACATAAAAACATTGAGAGCCCCTGCTGCATGAAAGACCG
>CABUDI010000021.1 GCA_902490305.1 uncultured Collinsella sp. | reverse complement strand
AGTCCCTTGCGGCGTAGTTCTTATTTAAGCCGTCCAAGTTTTGGGGTGCAGTTCAGCGGGCGATGCGGGGCTTCTTTGGTTACTTTAGTTGCCGGGCCGTCCTTACCCGCGCGGGTTGATTTTATCACGTAGTGACTTGAGGTTCTCAAGCGCAGCGTTGAGCGTCTCGTCTCGCTTGGCAAAGTGGAAACGGATCAGATGGTTGACGGGCTCGCGGAAGAAGCTCGAGCCCGGAACGGCGCCCACGCCCACCTTGGAGGCCAAATCCTCGCAGAAGTCGAGGTCGCTGTCATAGCCAAACTCAGAGATGTCCATCATGACGTAGTAGGCGCCCTGCGGCACGTTGTGCGTGAGGCCGATGCTGTCGAGTCCCTGACAGAATAGGTCGCGCTTAGCGGTGTAGAGGTCGAGGACCTCCCGGTAATAGCTATCGTCGAAATTGAGGGCGGTGACGACAGCTTCCTGCAGGGGAGCGGCGGCACCCACGGTGAGGAAGTCGTGGACCTTTTTGATGCGCTCGGTGATTTCGGCAGGGGCGATAGTGTAGCCCAGACGCCAGCCGGTGATGGAGTAGGTCTTGGACAGCGAGCTGCAGCTGATGGTGCGCTCAAACATGCCGGGCAGCGTGGCTATGTACACGTGCTCGTGGGGCGTGTAGACGATGTGCTCGTAAACCTCGTCGGTAATGCAGTAGGCATCGTACTTTTTGCACAGGTCGGCGATAAAGGTGAGCTCCTCGCGGGTAAAGACCTTGCCGCAGGGGTTGGACGGGTTGCACAGGACGATCGCCTTGGGATCGTTGTCGCGGAAGGCCGCCTCCAGGACCTCACGGTCAAAGTCAAAGGTGGGCGGGTTGAGCGGCACGTAGATGGGCTCCGCACCCGAGAGAATGGTGTCAGCGCCGTAGTTCTCGTAGAACGGCGAGAAAATGACGACCTTGTCGCCGGGGTTCGTGACCGTCATCATGGCGGCCATCATGGCCTCGGTGGAGCCGCAGGTGACCACGATGTTCTCGTTGGGGTTGATCGATATGCCCATAAAGAGCTCCTGCTTGGCGGCAAGCGCCTCGCGCATGGCCTGGGAGCCCCAGGTGATGGAGTACTGGTGGTAGAGCGGCTTGGGGTCGGTGGCGATGGTGCTGAGGCTATCGAGCAGCTGCGCCGGGGGATCAAAGTCGGGGAAGCCCTGCGAGAGGTTGACGGCGCCATACTTATTGGAGATGCGCGTCATGCGGCGGATGACCGAATCGGTAAACATTGCCGTGCGATTGGAGAGTTCTTTCATGCTTGTCCTTTCGAACATCGGGGTGGGGCAAGTTTACTCCTATGAAACCGGTGGGAAATGCTCGAAATGGATCCGAAAAACTCTTTTCAAAATTCTTGAAAATTGGGGCTTGCATCGCGTGGCGTTCCTTGCAATAATAGTCGAGCGCGAAGCGCACAGGACACGGTGGGTGTAGCTCAGTTGGCTAGAGCGACGGGTTGTGGTCCCGTAGGTCGAGGGTTCGAGTCCCTTTACCCACCCCAGTTCTTGCTTCGTGTTGATATCGGGTCGTTAGCTCAGTTGGTAGAGCAGGGGACTCTTAATCCCAAGGTCCAGGGTTCGACCCCCTGACGGCCCACCACACGATATCTTCTCTAAAGTCCGCTATAACGGACTTTAGCTTTGGGTCGTTAGCTCAGTTGGTAGAGCAGGGGACTCTTAATCCCAAGGTCCAGGGTTCGACCCCCTGACGGCCCACCAAAGATTGTTAAGACGGTCAACTTCGGTTGGCCGTCTTTTTTGTTAACAGTACATGGGGTCGAACCCGTAAGGGCACAGACGCTTTACAAGTCGAGCCTGCCCTGGGGGTCGGTGAATCCGTCTGTACCCTCCTTGAGCTTTTTCTCGTCTGCTTTCACGCGACGTTCGAGCTTCTTTGTATCTTCGGCAGGCGGTAGGTTCTCGGGTACAATTCCGCGGTCGATGAGGCTGCCACGCACGCTTGTGTTGTTCTCGACGTGCTCTTGCTTGATCTGGTCCAGACCGTACAGGTCGTGTTCCTCGGCGTTGAAGGCCGTCATCGAGTTCGTAAGGTCCTTTGCTTTGATGAGAACATCGGCTAGCCTGTCCGCCAATGCCGAGCTCTTGGATACGCCGAGCTGTTGCTTCATTTCCGCCGTGCTTCTGCCGCCGAATAACGCTTCATCGCCCTTCGACTTGATGATCGCGAATCCTTTGGAGTCCACGCCGCGTTTGAACGCAATACCCGAGAGCTGTTTCTCTGAATCAGATAGCGAGTGGCGCGCCTGCAAGCGCTGAATCTCTGCGAAGCGCTGCTCTATGAGCTCTTGGCGGCGCGTCTGCACGGCGAAGTACGCCTGTGCGAGCGCGATTTCTTGCTTGTTTGAATCTCCGTTCTGGGCGATTAAATAGCATGCATAGCGCGTAAGTTTGTAGTCTTTAACCGCGCGAGCGGCGACACCGGCAGTTACCATTTTCGTGGTGTCACGAAAATGGGAATCAACTGGAGTTTTGTTTGTTTCGCACGAGACTTTTGCCCTCTTAACAACTTCGGCAAAGTTCTCCCATCGAGTGTACCCCATGGGTTCCATTAAATCGCGTGCGAGCCAATACTCAACGCCGTCTTCCACATTGGCGTAGCTATCAAGTTTGACACGCCACTTCTCGATATCTCTACTGTCCATATCTCCTCCTCGCTGGCCTTTTGTCTATGCGGGCTTTGCCCGCTCTGTATTCAAAATTAGGATACGCTGCCGTGCGGACACGAATGGGCCCCGTGCCACTTCGAGTTCACGGGGCCCATAGATATCGATTAGTTGTGTTTTGCTTTAGATAGGTGTCCAGTTTAATTCGCTCGGTAGTGCGATCCGAGACTTTCGGTTCGTTTGCGCATGGCTTTGACCATTTCCTGTGCTAGTTGAATCTGCGATTGCAGGCGCGCGAGGGCTGCGATTTCGCTGTCATTGGCGTGTGGCTTGCTCAGCGCCGTTGCCTCGTCTTGCAGGCTTTCAAGCTGTTGCAGAGCCTTGGATAGACCTGCTTCGGTCCTGTTGATCATGCAATAGGTACCCATCGTGTGCTTAAGGCTGCGGGTCAGGCGCTCGGCATCTGTTGTGGCAATGCCGTACTGGGGGAGGGTGATATCCGCCTTCAGGGCCGCCTCAGGCTCTTTCTGCGCTGTGAGGGCTGCCGATGCGCCCGCGATACGTCCGAATACGATGCCGTTGGCGCTTGACAAGCCACCAATGCGGTCGGCGCCGTGCATGCCGCCTGTCGCCTCGCCGCAAGCGTAGAGGCCCTCAACGCCCGTGTGCGCGGTCTTATCGATCTTGATGCCGCCGTTAGCGGCGTGGGCATACATCGCAACGCGCATCTCGTCAGTCGGGGCGATGCCGTGCTCGTCTTGCAGCCAGGTGGCAAAGGTCTGCACAAACTCTGGGACATCCTCGCGGGGGAAGTCGTAGTGGAGTGCCAGGCCTTCGACACCTGCCTGATCGATGACGAGATCGATAGCGCGGGAGGCCAAGCGTGACGTGAAGGGACCATATCCAGAGCGCTGCTCGAGCAGGTCGTTCAGCTTGTCGTCGGCAATATCTACCGGCTGGTCTACATGCACGTAGCGCCAGGTTTTCTCGTTGAAGACCAAGTTACGCCTGGGCTCGATGAAGCCGGGCATCATCTGCATGAACTCTATATTAGTAAGTGTTGCGCCGTGCGCCAGTGCGATGGCCTGCGAGGAGCTGAGCACATCAGCCGACGTAAGGCTGCGCTCGAACAGGCCGCCTGTGCCACCGGCTGCGATGATCGTGGCCTTGGCAGCAAAGGGCACGATTCGATTTTCGGTAAGGTCGTAGAGTGCGGTTCCGGTTATTCTGCCGTTCGTGTCCTCAACAAGGTCGATAAGCTCATGGCGGGGGAGCAGGCGAATGCCGAGCGACTCGATCCAGGTCGTCAGAGCGTCCTCAAGGGGCTTGCGGGTGAGGCCGCGCCACATGCGCGTCTTGTGGTCAAAGCAGGGGATAAATTGCTTTTGTTGAGCACTCTTGGCGCTTTGCGGACGCTGGAGCTCAACGCCCAGGTCTTGCTCGAGCCAGTCAATCGCTTGGGGAATGCCGTGGACGAACGTTTGGACGAGTTCGGGGTCGGCGACACCACCGCCGACGGTCTGGATGGTGTCGATGAGGTCCTGCTCGTCGTCTTCGTCGACGGGACCGATGAGGCCGAGGCCCCAGGTACCCGGGAAGAAGCTCGATCCACTCATGGTCTTGCCGGCGCTTGCCACAGTGACGGTTGCACCCGTGCGTGCCGCTTCGATGGCGGCACAAAGGCCCGCAATGCCAGATCCAATTACCAGTACATCAGTCGATTCCATCGGATTCCTTTCTCGTCCGGCGCATTGTCGCACGGGTGATCGGCAATGGGGCCGCAAAGACCCGTCAAATCGGTAAAGGGCAAATATGGCAGGTGGGCGTCATGGACGCTCTGACGCTCCATCTCTTCACATCTCGTATTTCGCCCCAGCTGATATATCGGCATTAGATACCCTGCGCCAGCGCAAACAAAAAGAGCCGCTACCTCGAAAGGTAGCGGCTCCAAAGCTCAACTATCTGAGCATCGCGCGGGCGCGATTAGGCCTTGAGGGCCTCTTCGACGGCGACAGCGCAGGCGACGGTGGCACCGACCATGGGGTTGTTGCCCATGCCGATGAGACCCATCATGTCGACGTGCGCAGGCACGGAGGAAGAACCGGCGAACTGGGCGTCGGAGTGCATGCGGCCCATGGTGTCGGTCATGCCGTAAGAGGCAGGGCCGGCGCCCATGTTGTCCGGGTGCAGGGTACGGCCAGTGCCGCCACCAGAAGCGACGGAGAAGTACTTCTTGCCAGCCTCGAGGCGCTCCTTCTTGTAGGTGCCAGCGACGGGGTGCTGGAAGCGCGTGGGGTTGGTGGAGTTACCGGTGATCGAGATGTCGACGTTCTCGTGCCACATGATGGCAACGCCCTCGCGGACGTCGTCGGCGCCGTAGCAGTTGACGGCGGCGCGGGGACCATCGGAGTAGGGGATGGTCTCGACGACCTTGAGCTCGCCCGTGAAGTAGTCGAACTGGGTCTTCACGTAGGTGAAGCCGTTGATGCGGGCGATGATCTGAGCGGCGTCCTTGCCCAGACCGTTGAGAATAACGCGCAGCGGCTTCTTGCGAGCCTTGTTGGCGTTCAGAGCCAGGCCGATAGCGCCCTCAGCGGCAGCGAAGGACTCGTGGCCGGCCAGGAAGGCGAAGCACTCGGTGTCGTCGGAGAGCAGCATAGCGCCCAGGTTGCCGTGGCCCAGACCGACCTTGCGGTCCTCGGCGACGGAGCCGGGAACGGTGAAGGCCTGGATGCCCTCGCCGATGATGGCAGCAGCCTCAGAAGCGGTCTTGGCGCCACGCTTGACAGCAAGAGCGCAGCCGAGGGTGTAGGCCCACTCGGCGTTCTGGAAGGCGATGGACTGGGTGTTGTTGACGATCTCACGCGGGTTGAAGCCCTTGTCGGTGCAGATCTGCAGAGCTTCCTCGAGGGAGGCGATGCCGTTGTCGGCGAGGCACTTGTTGATCTTGTCAGCGCGGCGCTCGTAACCTTCGAACGTAACAGTCATAGTTATTTCCCTCCCTTTCTACTCGTGAACCGGGAACACGCTGGCGACGGAGTGAGTCTCCTCGTCGGTGCGCGGGTCGATGTACTTGGCAGCGTTCTCCCACTGACCATAGTGGCCCATAGCGCCAGCGATGGCCTCCTCGGGGGTCTTGCCGGCCTTGACGGCGTCGGTGAACTTGCCGAGGTTCAGGAACTCGAATGCGATGATCTCGTTCTTGTCGTTGAGAGCCATGCGGGTGACGTAGCCCTGAGCGAGCTCGAGGTAACGAGCGCCCTTGGCCTTGGTGCCGAACATGGTGCCGACCTGAGAGCGAAGGCCCTTGCCGAGGTCGTCGAGGGAGGCGCCCACGGGCAGGCCGCCCTCGGAGAACGCGGTCTGGCTGCGGCCGTAAACGATCTGCAGGAAGATCTCGCGCATAGCAACGTTGATGGCGTCGCAGACGAGGTCGGTGTTGAGGGCCTCGAGGATGGTCTTACCGGGAAGGATCTCGGAAGCCATGGCGGCAGAGTGGGTCATGCCCGAGCAGCCGATGGTCTCAACGAGGGCCTCCTCGATGATGCCGTCCTTGACGTTCAGCGTGAGCTTGCAGGCGCCCTGCTGAGGTGCGCACCAACCCACACCGTGCGTAAGACCGGAGATGTCGGAAATCTCCTTAGCCTGGACCCACTTGCCCTCCTCGGGGATGGGTGCGGGGCCGTGGTATGCACCCTTGGCAACGGGGCACATGTTCTCCACTTCCTGTGAGTACTGCATGCCTCTCCTCTCTATCGTGTTGGCGTCCCGTCTGGGGGTCGTGGCTGGCGATTGCCGGGCGACCCTTCGAAAGGGACATGACATGCAGCCCCTATAATACCGCGAAATGCACGGAATATTCGGCGAACGGCTCAGTTTTCGTAGCGAGAAGTCCGGAAGTTTTAATTGAAACGGTTTAACTCTATGTTCTGTGGTCGCGAACTTCCGTAGAGGGGGTCCGTCTTTGGCAAGCTTTTGGGCAGCTCTTGTAAGCGTTGCGGGGGTTGACCTGTTGCAACGGTGCCGTTCGCCGCCTGTTTACTGCCTTTGGCCGCGCGAGCGAATTGTTTTGCGTGAATGTTTTGATGGCACGCTTCAATCGTGCTGTATTGGATGGCAAGCAGATCCCGGCGAAGGGAGCGCCATGCAGCGCGTTTGGAGAACGGTTACCGGCTTTTACCATGTCTGTGCCCGCGGTACGGGCAAGCAGCTCATCTTTGAGGGCGATGAAGACCGGTGGGAGTTCTTGGAGCTGATGCGTGAGTGCTGCCGCAAGGCGGGCGTGACGGTTATCGCCTGGTGCCTTATGGGCAATCACGTGCGTCTGGTGCTTGCAGATTACGAGGACGCGATGAGCGCGGCGATGCACCGGCTGCTTTTGACGTACGCGCGGCGGTTCAATAAACGCACGGGGCGCACAGGGCATCTGTTCCAGAACCGTTTTGACCGGCGCTCGCTCGATACCGACTGGCAGGTGATGGAGGCTATTCGCTCCGTTCACGCCGATCCGCAGGAGGCGGGCATGAGCCTAATCGAGCGTTACCCCTGGAGCAGCTTTGCGGAGCATCTGCGCGCTTACGACAGTGATGCGGCAGATGCCACGAGGGGATTTTCTGATCCTTCTTGCGTGCTTGAGCTTTTTGGCTGTGCCGAGGGCTTTATTGCCTATTTGCTTTCGACGCCCGCCGGCAGTGAGTCAGCGCTGTGCGATATGAAAGAGACGGAGTGGGAACGCCACGCCTTTGCCGACAAGTTGGCGAAGAGCCTCGGGGTTCCGCTCAACGGGGTTAAAACTGCACCGCCGGCGCAGCGCGATACCGTTATTGTTGGATTGAACAATGCCGGCTTTACGGTGCGCCAGATTGAACGGTATACCGGGATTGGCAAAAGTACCGTCTCTCGTATCGTGCGTGCTTATGCGCAGATGGACGCGCAGGCCGAGGGCTCGAGATAAAGGCAGAAAAGAAAATGGCCGAATCGCGAAAGTTAAGCGATTCGGCCAACAGAATTCTTCAGAGTTGAGACAAATATTACTGATTATTTTTGTCCCGTGAGCATGCCGTCGAGGGTGCGCCAGGCGAGCTCGGCGCATTTGACGCGGGCGGGCATGTGCGAGATGTCCTGGAGCTGGGCGGCTTCGTCCAGGTCTTCCAGGTCGTCCTCGGAGAGCTTCTCGCCGCGGATCATAGCGAGGAAGAGCTCTGCCAAGCGGTGAGCTTCCTCGACGGTCTCGCCGGTGATGAGGTCGGCCATGATGTCGGCGCTGGCCTGGCTGATGGCGCAGCCGTGCCCGGTAAACGAGGCCTCCTCGATCACGCCCTTCTCGACACGCAGCTGCAAGGTGAGCTCGTCGCCACAGCTGGGGTTGATGCCGTCGTGCTCATGCGTGGGGGCATCCATCTCGTACTTATAGTCGGGGTGCGAGTTGTGCTCCATAAACGTGGTGGAGGTGTACAGATTACCCATTGAACGTGCTCCAAACGTGATGCAGGCCGGCGATGAACTTGTCGATGTCGGCCTTGTCGTTGTAGAAGGCCACGCTGGCGCGGCAGCAGGCAAGGTTCTCGACGCCCAGCCAGGTGAGCAGCGGCTGAGCGCAGTGGTGGCCGGCGCGGATGCAGACGCCGTCCATGTCCATGATGCTCGCGACGTCGTGCGGGTGAATTCCCTTGACGTTAAAGCTCACAACGCCGTGGTGGTTGTCCCAGTAGATGGAACCGATGATTTGGACAAAGTCGAGCTGCATGAGTTCGCCCATCAGATAGTGGACGAGTGCCTGCTCGCGGGCCTGGATGTTCTCGTAACCCACCGTGTTGACCAGGTAATCAAGGGCGGCGCCCGTGGCGAAGATGCCGGCGGCGTCCTGCGTGCCGGCCTCGAACTTCTCGGGGACGGGCGCCCAGACGGCGTCCTGCTCGGTGACCGAATCGATCATCTCGCCACCGGTGAGCATGGGTGGCATGGCGTTGAGCAGGTCCATTTTGCCCCACAGCACGCCAATGCCCATGGGACCCATGGCCTTGTGTGCGCTAAAGGCAAAGAAGTCGGCGCCCAGGTCGGCCACATCGACCGGCATGTGCGGCAGCGACTGCGCGCCGTCGACGACCAGATAGCCGCCGTACTTGTGCACGAGCTTGCCGAGGTTCTTGACCGGGTTCTCAACGCCCAGGACGTTAGAGACCTGACCCACGGCCAAGATCTTGGTCTTGGGGCTCACCTTGGACAGAACCTCCTCGGTCGTGAGCTGGCCGGTCTTGGTGGGGTAGAGGTAGACGAGCTTGGCGCCGGTCTCGCGGCAGACCTGCTGCCACGGAATCAGGTTGGAGTGGTGCTCCATGATGGTGATGACGACCTCGTCGCCCGGCTCGAGGACTGTGGGCGCAAAGCTCTTGGCGACCAGGTTGAGCGACTCGCTCGTGTTGCGGGTGAAGACGACCTCGTTGGCCTGGGAAGCGCCGATGAGGTCGGCGATCTGCTGGCGCACCTTCGCGATGGCCTCGGTGGCCTCGACGGACAGCGAGTAAAGGCCGCGCAGGGGGTTGGCGTTCATGCGCTGGTAGAAGTCGCGCTCGGCGTCGAGCACGCAGGCGGGGCGCTGCGCGGTGGCGGCGCTATCGAGGAAGGCGATCTCGGGGTGCTGCTGGAACAGTGGGAACTGCGCCTTGTAGGGGTTGGTCTCGATGTCGACGGTAGGCCAGCCGCGCGAGGCCTCGTCGCTGGCGTCGAGTTCCATGGGCTCGGGGGCAGTACAGGTATCGCATTTAACGTGCTCGGTGTCGATCATGCGAGCTCCTCCTCAAAGTTATCGATCAAGTTGTTGCCCAGGCGGACGACGGCGGCGCGGGTGCGCTCATCGGTGGCGGAAAGCGCAGCGTCCTCCAGCTTGGCGCGGATGAACAGGTCCTCGGCGGCGTTTTGGTCAAGGCCGCGGCAGGCGAGGTAGAACAGCTGCTCGTCGCGGACGTGGCCGATGGTGGCGCCGTGGTTGCCAGCGACGTCGTCCTCGTCGCAGAGGATGACGGGGACGGTTTTGTTGTCGACGCCCTTGTTGGCGAGCAGCACGGTCTCGCGCTCGGTGCCGGTTGCGCCCTTGCAGCCGTGCACGAGGTCGATGGTGCCGCGGTAGACCTTCTTGGACGTGCCAATCAGCACGCCGTTGGCGTCGATCTCGCACTCGGTCTTACGACCGCGGTGGCGCAGCTCGTAGTTAAAGTCGCGCACCTGTTCGCGGGCACCTAGGTAATCGGTATCGATGGTCACCTTGGCGGTGTCGCCCAGCAGATCGCCGGCGAGGCCGGTGGCGCTGGCACCGGCACCCAGGACGGTGTGCTGCACGTTAACGCGCGCGCCCTCGTCTAGGAATAGACCGGTGTCATCGAGTGCGATCCAGCTGTCATCGAGCGTCTGTGTGCAGGTCACGTTGACGGTGGCGTACTCGTGAGCGCACACGCGCAGCACGGAGCCCACGACGCCTTGGCCGCTGACGGGGGAGTCCAGGGCTAGAGCGAGGTCGAGCGTTGCCTGCGGACGGGCGACGACATCGATAGCGGCGATGGCCGCCGCCGCGTCGGCGCCACTCACGCGCACGGTAACCGTGGCGTGCTGGTATGCGGGCACATCGATGACGATGCACTTGGTGGCGTGGTCGATCAGATAGGTGCAGGCAGCCTCGCCCATGCCGGTCTCGAAGGCTTCGGCAGGGGAGAGCTCCTCCTCGAGCTTGATAGCGCCGGCCTGGTAGACGGAGGTGGCGGGCACGTCGAGCTCGGTCTCGGGCGTGATGCGGGCGCGGTCGGCGGCGTCGCCGGGGGCGGAGGCACGGCGCTCGGGGAAGCGCTCGGCCATGGCGTCCATGGCGGTATCGAAGGCGTCGGCCGTGCCAGCAAACTGCTCTTCCAAGCCCTCAACCTCAACGGCCTCGGCGGGAGCGGCGGCAAGCTCGTCAGAGAGCTCGAGCTTGGTCTGATTCATCTTCAGCCAGCCCCAAGTGGCAGCCGGCATCGCGTTGACCTGCTCAAGGGTGGTAGCGGCGGTGTTGGTTTCCTGTTTCATTATCCGATCGCTCCTTCCATCTCGAGCTTGATCAGGTTGTTCATCTCGACGGCGTACTCCAGCGGCAGCTCCTTGGAGACCGGGTTGGCAAAGCCGTTGACGATCATGGTGCGGGCCTCTTCCTCCGAGATGCCGCGGCTCATCAGGTAGAACACCTTGTCGTCGCCGATGCGGCCGATGGTGGCCTCGTGGCCGATGTCGACGTTCTTGGCGCGGATGTCCATGGCGGGGATGGTGTCGGAGCGGCTCTGGTCGTCGAGCATGAGCGACTGGCAGCTCACGGTTGCCTTGGAACCCTCGGCCTTGGGCGTGGCCACGATGGAGCTGCGGAAGGTCTGAATGCCGCCGCTCTTGGAGATGCCCTTGGTCTCGACGGTTGCCGAGGTCTCGGGGGCGTTGAGCACGACCTTACAGCCGGTATCGAGGTTCTGCCCGGCGCCGGCAAAGGTGATGCCGGTAAAGCTCGACCGGGCGCGGCGGCCGTTGAGCACGCTCATGGGGTAGAGGTAGCCCACGTGGCTGCCGAAGGAGCCGCTGATCCACTCGATGTCGCCGTCCTCGTCCACGCGCGCACGCTTGGTGTTGAGGTTGTACATGTTCTTGGACCAGTTCTCGATGGTCGAGTAGCGCAGGTGCGCACGCTTGCCCACAAAGAGCTCGACGGCGCCGGCGTGGAGGTTGGCCACGTTGTACTTGGGCGCGGAGCAGCCCTCGATAAAGTGCAGGTCGGCATCGTCCTCGACAATGATGAGCGTGTGCTCAAACTGGCCGGCGCCCTTGGCGTTAAGGCGGAAGTAGCTCTGCAGCGGGAAGTCCAACTTGGTGCCCTTGGGCACGTAGACAAACGAGCCGCCCGACCACACAGCACCGTGCAGGGCCGCAAACTTGTGGTCGGTGGGCGGGATGAGCGTCATGAACTTCTCGTGGATGAGCGGCTCCCACTGCGGGTCGTGCAGGGCCTCCTCGATGCCGGAGTAGACGATGCCCATCTTGGACGCCGTGTCCTGCATGTTGTGGTAGACGAGCTCGGAGTCGTACTGCGCGCCGACGCCCGCCAGGTAGCTGCGCTCGGCCTCGGGGATGCCCAAGCGCTCAAAGGTGTTCTTGATGTCGTCGGGCACCGACTCCCAGTCGTGCTTTTGGTCGGTGTTGGGCTTGACGTAGGTGACGATGTTGTCCATGTCCAGGCCCTCGATGGAGGGGCCCCACGTCGGATCGGGGAAGCGGTTGAAGATCTCGAGGGACTTGAGGCGCAGGTCGAGCATCCACTGCGGTTCGTCCTTCTTGGCGCTAATCTCGCGCACGATGTCGGGCGTGATGCCGGCGTCGAGGCGCTCGAATCCCTCCTCGCCATAGGTGAAGTCGTAGAGGCTGCGGTCGATGTCCGCGACCTCGGTGCGGTTCTTGGTCATTGCGTCGCCCCTTTACGCCTGCTGCTCGGCAGCGGCGGCCTCGGCCTGGGCGCGCTGCTCGGCGGCCTCGCGCTCGAAGGTCTCAAAGCCGTTCTTGTCGATCCAGGGGATCAGCGAGGCATCGTCCTCGCGCACGATGTGGCCCTTGACCATAACGTGGACGCGGTCGACATCCAGGTGCTCCAGGATGCGCGTGTTGTGCGTGATGATGAGCATGGAGCCGTCGCAGCTCTTGCGGTAGGCGTCCATGCCGTGGCTGACGGTGGAAAGCGCGTCGACGTCCAGGCCGGAGTCGGTCTCGTCGAGGATGGCGAGCTTGGGCTGCAGCAACAGGAGCTGGAGCATCTCGACCTTCTTCTTCTCGCCGCCCGAGAAGCCCACGCCCAGCTCACGGTTGAGGTAGGCGGTGTCCATGTTGAGCTCGGCCGCGAGCTCCTTGACGCGACGGCGGAACTCCTTGCCCTTCATCTCCAGGCCGGGGCGGCCGGCGATGCTGGCGCGCAAAAAGCTCGACAGCGGCACGCCCGGGATCTCGACCGGGGCCTGGAAGCTCAGGAACAGGCCGGCGCGCGAGCGCTTGTCGGTGGTGAGCTCGGTGATGTCCTGGCCGTCAAAGACGATACGGCCGTCGTTGACCGTGTAGACGGGGTCGCCCATGACCAGGTGGCCGAGGGTGGACTTGCCGGCGCCGTTGGGTCCCATCAGCACGTGGGTCTCGCCGGCGGCGACGTTGAGGTTGACGTTGTGGAGGATAGTCTTCTCGTCCACGGAGGCGGTCAGACCTTCGATGGAAAGCAGCGGATTTGCGCTCATGCTGTCCCTCTCTGTATATGGTGTACTCATAGGTGTACTAAACCCTAGGAATCTTCTCGGAATAAAGTTACTATGGGTTCGGCGTTAGTCAAGGGAAAACCCGACTAATCCACTCGACTTTTTAGATGTGGGACATAATAATCAGGCTTGTTTGCCCCGCGTGCATAAGATTTGGGACAAACAAGCCTGGTATTTTGTCTCGGCTACGATGAGAGGGTAGGTATGCTCATTTCTTCTAAGGGCCGCTATGCCCTCCGTCTGATGATCTATATCGCAGCGCTTGGTGACGCCGAGGGCAAGATTGCCCTTCGCGAGGTCGCTGACCGCGAGCATATTTCACAAAAGTATTTGGAGCAGCTGGTTCGTCCGCTCATGAAGGCGGGCCTGCTTAGGAGCGTGCGCGGTAAGGGCGGCGGCTACATGATGGCGAAGGACCCGGCCGAGGTGCGCGCCGGCGACATCCTGCGTGCCGTCGAGGGCAGCACGGCTCCGGTGGCGTGCGATGGCATCGACAACAGCTGCACCCGCAGCGATTTGTGCTCGACCGTCAAGTTCTGGCGCGGTTTGGACGACGTGATCGAAAAGTACGTCGACGGCGTGACGTTGGCCGACCTGGCCGCCGTCCCCGAAATCAACTTTGACATTAAGCTGTAGGGGTGCAAATGGCATCTCTCGACAAGGTGTACAAGCAAATCGAAGTTTTTGCTCGGGAATGTGACGCCGAGAAGGTCGTGTTGTTTGGTTCTCGTGCTCGAGGCGACAACTTGCCCAAGAGCGATATTGACATCGCCGTAGCAGGTTGCCGGG
The DNA here is from genome assembly GCA_902490305.1 of uncultured Collinsella sp. Lineage (GTDB taxonomy): Bacteria > Actinomycetota > Coriobacteriia > Coriobacteriales > Coriobacteriaceae > Collinsella. Next base: position 19,563 of record CABUDI010000021.1, on the reverse strand, counting down.
ATTTCGGCCGTTTCTCATATTTGATCGAGGAACATCTTGATACTCTTTTAGATGTAGATGTCGTCAATCTCGACGAGTCCCTCTCGCAGCAATTGCTCGATGAGATTGCCAGGGATGGTGTGATTCTGTATGAAAAAATATGAGAACTTTGTTAGCGCCTTGGCGAATCTTGAGGATGCGCCCAATCAGGATCTCAACAATGATTTTGTTCAGAGCGGATTGATTAATAAGTTCAATCTTCAATTTGAACTGAGCTGGAAGCTCCTTAAGCGTCTGCTCGAGTATGAGGGCGCCACGCTTGCCGCGTCGGGGTCTCCTCGTGCCATCGTGAAGGAGTCGTACCGATTCTACGACTTTATTGATGAGGCGGCCTGGCTGGACATGCTCAGAGACCGCAATACGAACGTCCATATCTACGACAACAAGCTCGCTCAAGATTTGATTCAGCGCATCTTGAACGTCTATATCCCCGCTTTCTGTCAGTTGAGGGACGGGCTGATGGAGCGATACGGCGAGCTTCTGATGGCGCCCGACGACCAGTTTGTTTAATTCCTTAAGATTTCGCGGAGGGTTGTTGCCGTTTACCGAGGGGTTGTTGTGCAACAACGGGCGAGCTGCAATACTTATTTTTATCTTTGCAAACTGAACTTTAACTACACCAATGCAGGGAGGATCTTATGCAGCCCAAGCATTCTGCTATTGTCGCGGGCCTGACGTTGGCGCTTTCGTTTGGCGCCGTTTCCGCGCCGGCACCCGCCGCTGCCGAGGAGCCCACGCCGGGCGTTGCCTCGGATGCCACCGATATCGATAAGGGTCTCTACACCCAACAGTCCTTCTCGGGCGTGCTGAGGTCGGTCCAGGGCGTTTCGTTTGTCAACGTGACTCCCGAGATGAAGTACTTTACCAAGTACGAGAGCCATGGTAACTACAACCAGGGCTTTTCGTACGGTGACGGCTATAACGCGTTGGGCTATTACCAGTTCGACCGCCGCTGGTCGCTCATTCCGTTTATGAAGCAGGTCTACAACTACAGCCCCGAAAAATACAGCATGCTCAAGGATGCGATTGATCGCGGCAGCGAGATTTCCAACACGAGCAATGCCATGTACGAGAACGGTCAGCTCACCGAGTTGGGCCGTATTGCGCAGGAGGCCTTCCAGGGTGCTTATAACACCGATCCTGCTGAGTTTTCGGCTCTGCAGGATGCGTATGCGTACAACTCGTACTATGCGGTGACCGAGGCGTGGCTTAAGAGCGCTCTTGGCATTGACATCTCCGGCCGCGCCGACTGCGTCAAGGGCATGGTGTGGAGCATTACCAACATGTGCGGCACTGGTGGCTGCAGGGACTTTTTCCGCTGGGCGAATCTTTCCAACGATATGTCCGATCGCGAGTTTGTGACGGCGCTTTCCTACAGCGTGGTCAATAACGTGGCGACCAAGTATTCGAGCCAACCCCAGTATCATGAGGGCTGGAAGAACCGCTACCGCAACGAGCTGAAGGACTGCTTGGTTTATATCGCCGAGGACGAGGCCGCTGCCGCTGCGACGCCCGTGCAGCCCGAGCCTACGCCGACGCCTGATTCGAATGACGGCTCGAGTGACGATGCCAACGATGACAGGATGGATGCGCCCTCGACCGATGCTGACGGTAATGGCTCTGCTGGTGGCGCTATCAACGACGGTTCCACCTCGAACGGCTCCGATTCGAACGGCTCTGCTGCGGGCGATTCGTCTTCAAGCTCTGCCGGCAATACGGGCAGCGCCGCCTCTGGTTCGACCGACGCTGGTTCCTCTGACTCTTCCACTGGCTCGAGCGATTCTTCCGCCGATACTGGTTCTAGCAATGACTCTAACACTGGCGCCGCTTCTGATTCCGATGCTTCCAAGGACGACTCGAATAAGGCGCCGGACGCTCCCGTTGCTTCGCCGGACAAGAAGCCTTCTTTCTCCGTGCAGCTTGGTTCTACGCTGGGCTCTTCGCTGATGGCTGGTGTCAATAACGGCTCGACTCAGAACAAGGACAACTCTGATCAGGTTTCCACGGAAAAGACCGAGGCCGCAAAGGGCGACTCCAAGGACAAGGCTTCCGAGAAGACCAAATCCGATAAGGGTTCTAGCTCTGAGGCGAAGGACGACAAATCCGCTCAGAAGAAGGACGAGAGCAAGACCGAGGGCGAAAAGAAACAGTCCGAAGACGACGACAAGAGCGGTGCTGACAACCAAGTCCAGGAGCAAAATGACTCCAAAACGGTTACCACTACAACCACCACGACCACCACAACCAAGTCATCTGGCGGCAACATGCCCAAGACGGGCGACTTGATCGTGATGGCGAGCCTTGCCAGCGCGAGCTTGGCCACACTGGGTGCTACGTCTATCGTAAGTGGTAAGCATAAGCTCGATCAGCAGAAGAAGGCTTCTGGGGAGGACAGCTCGGAGGAGTAGCCTCTCGGTTGCCAGATAACTAAAGAGTCGGGACGGGGTCCGGTGCGAATGCATCGGGCCCCGTTTTGTTGTGCAACGATTAGTTATGCCCCCTCACACCTCTTGTTGCTACCGTTGCCCGATATGTTCGCGCGGCGTCGTCGGTACGCGCGAGGCGGTCATTACAATTGGCATCGTGCAGCGATTTAGGGGGAACGTTTTGGTGTCTGAGCAGGCAAATGTTGATTGTGCTGCTGGCTTTGGCGTGCGCTTGATCGGCTGTGCCGACGATGCGGCTTTGCCCATTGGCATGCACGACTATGCGGAGGCTCTTGGTTGCTGCACGCTGGTCGACAAGACCATGTTTATTGCCGATGTGTTGGACTGCGACGCGTCCGTTGTGGTGTGCTGTCGACCCGAGGGTTTTGGCAAGAGCATGAACTTGTCGATGCTCAGGGCTTTTCTGGAGCGTCCAGCGGTCGGTCGCACCGGTCGGATCTCGTTTGCCGATGCTCAGATTTGGGATGCGGACGGCGGGCGCTATCGGGATGAGTACGCTTGCTATCCGGTGATATCGCTGGACTTTTCTGGCGCTGCGAGGCGTGGCCCCGCTGTTGCCGGCGTCGTGCGCGATGCCCTTTCGGGCGAGTGCGCTCGCTTGTTGGCGCTCTTGGAGGCTCCGGATTTAGCTCGAGATAAGGTGCGTCACGTCGAACGTGTCGCGCGTGGCGTGGCGAGCGCGGACGAGGTTGACTCGGTGCTCGGTGTGCTCATAGAGCTGCTGGAGATTGCCTACGATGAGCAGGTTGTATTGCTCGTTGATGGGTACGATGGGGCGTGCTCTTGCCGTGCGAGCGCGAGGGACGCTTCCGGCGCCGATCCGGCAGATCTATTCGATCGCGTGCTGTTCGACGCCATTGCTGCTGCGCGCGATTCGTTGCGGCTGACGTGTTTGATGGGGGAGTGTCCCGGCCCTGCCGAAGCGGCGCTTTCTTTGCACTGCTGCTCGTATTGTCTGACGACGCCGCTTTCGACCTGGTGTGACCGTTGGTTCGGCTTTTCGGATGCCGAGGCCGAGGCTCTTTTGAATCATGCTGGGCGCGAGGAATACCTGAATGATGCGCGTGAATGGCTCGAGGGGTATCGGTTTGGCAGGGCCTATTGCTCGAGTCCAGAGCGTGTGATCGGTTTTCTGGGCCGAGGCTGCACGGCGCCTGTGCGTGCCGATCTGTATGGATATGCCGATTGCCTGAGTAGGGTAGTTGCCGGGTGGAATCTCGACCGCCTTTCGGTCTTGTTTGATTTGCTCGAGGCCCATGGGTGCGCTGAGGCCCCGCTTTGTTTGGGCACTGCAGAGCCAGATGTCTCGCCTGACGATGGCATGTGGACAGCGCTGTATCTGTCCGGTTTTCTCACGACGGATATGACTGAGGAGCCAGAGCATGGCGATCGCTTCCGTGCTTTGCGATTGCCCAATAACGAGCTTCGCCAGGCCTTGCGTCTAGTGATTATTGAGTGGTTTGAGTGCGCTGCAGAAGACATTCGAGACGTCGATGCGTTTCGCGACGGGCTGTGCCATGGGAACGAGGATACCGTGAGGCGGGCGCTAAGCCGCATCCTGGGTGATGCGGGAATCGGTGAGACCGACCTAGATACACCGCTGCCATATCACCTACTCTTGCAAGGACTCTGCTTTGGATTGCCGGGCTATGCCAATCCTGCTTCGAGGCGAAAGTGTGGCGCGAATCGCTGGGACATCCAGGTTTTTCCTACGGGCGCCGTGTTCGACATAGCCGATACGATCGGTATGCTCGATGAACGTCCGCTGATAACGATCAACATGATGTATGACCCCGGTGTGGATGCGCTGGGCCTGGAATTGCTGGCCGTGCAGGCGCTGCTCGACATAGAGCGCGACGGCATCGACGAAATCCGTGTGCCGCGCCCCGGCGTGGGCCGCATGCGCTGGGGGTTCGGTTTTGATGGGCGGCGCGTGACGGCGGTGTGCCAGCGGCTTTAAGCGCCGAGGTGTTTCCGGCTTCCGTTACTCGGTGTTCTTCATAGGCGGCATGGGCTTCCAGTTAGGATCCTTGACGATCTTGCGGGCGTCCTTCATGCCACGGCGCAGCGCCGGAATACCGGTCTTAAAGCACTTGTCAACGGCGGCCAGGCGAATGAACTCCTTGCAGAAGGTCGCGGCGTTGCCCAGACGGAACAGCATGGGGTGATAGTCGCCATAGATCTGCATGTAGCGGGCCAGATAACCGCGGTTGCGCATGATGTAGTAGCGGTTGGTGTCGCTCGTGGAGTTGAGCTGGCGCTTGCCGGCGATATCCCAGTTGGAGACGGCGCGGGCGCGCTTGAGCACCACGTCGGCGACCACGGCGGCGGGGAAGTGCTGGCTGGCTACGTAGCCGTAGCAGGCATCGTCGCCGTAGATAAAGAAGCGCGCGTCGGGCAGGCCGATTTTGTCGACCACGCGTCGCGAGAACATGCCGCCCTCAAAGCACAGCTGGTTCATGGCGCGGTAGCCCTCGGGACCCAGATCCCACTTGGCGATGGGGTTAGGGATGCCGAGCGAAAGGATGAGCTGGTACTGCCAAAAGAAGGCGCCGCCGTCAAAGTCCAGGCGCGAACCCTGGATGACATCGTAGCGGTCGGTCCACTTGGCAAGACGCTCGATGCCTTCGGGGATGACGAGCACATCGTCGTCCATCACCCAGAACCACTGAGCGCCCAGGTCGTAGGCGCATTTAGTGCCGGCGGAGAAGCCGCCCGCACCGCCGCCGTTTTTGAGCTGCGGGGCGTAGATGACACGGTCGGTGCCGCCCTGCGCGTCGGGCTGCTCGGTGTCGATGCCCCACAGGTTGGCCAGGCGCTCGTTGAATGCGGTGCACATGGCCTCGGTCTCGCGCGAATTCTCGTTATCGACAATCACGATGCGCCAGGGCGTTGCCGTGAGCTCGGTCATGGAGTCGAACAAGTTGGCCAGGAGTTCCTGGCGCTTGTACGTAACGACGACGATGGCGAGCTTGTCGATGGGAGCGGGAAGGGTTGAAGGCATGGGGCAATATATCCTTTCACGCGCGGCGGGCGAGTGCTGCGCGGAAGCTATCGAATACGTCCTTGGGACTGTCCTATTGTAAAGGCTCGGCGCACCTTAGCGGCAAGCTTTGAATAAAACGCAGGAACCTGCCATGGGCCCGCCGCATGACGTGGGGCTGCTTTGCCCGCAAGAGGCTCCATAGATTATATAAACGCCCGCTGGCGCGCTGGCCCTTTGATACCATGAAACGACAGGTATTTCCTAAGGAGCACATTTGTCTACTAACGCCTCTGGCAGCCCTGTCCTGTCGCTGCTTATTCCCATCTACAACGTTGAGCGCTACCTGCGCGAGTGTCTCGATTCCGCCGTGGCGCAGACACTCAAGGATATTGAGATCATCTGCATTAACGACGGGTCGACCGACAACTCTCCGGCGATAATCCGCGAGTATATGCAGCGCGACACGCGCGTGAAGATGATCGACAAGGCCAACAGCGGCTACGGCGACTCGATGAACCGCGGGCTCGATATGGCGCGCGGCAAGTACGTGGGCATTCTGGAGTCCGATGACTTTATGGCGCCCGGCGCACTTGAAAAGCTTGTCTCGGCCGCCGATAGCAATAATGCCGACTTTGCGAAGGCGAACTTTGATTTCTACTGGTCCAAGCCCGAGGAGCGCCGTTCGCTGCACGAGATGTTTAAGGCCAAGGACTGCGGCAAGCCGGTGCACCCGAGCGACACGACGCGGTTCTTTAAGCAAAAGCCGTCGATTTGGTCGGCCGTGTACCGTCGCGATTTTCTTGAGCGCAACGGCATCAAGTTCCTGCCGACTCCGGGGGCATCCTTTCAGGACACGTCATTCGCCTTTAAGGTGATCGCGTGCGCCGATAAGGCTATTTACCTGCACGATGCCGTGTTGTCGTATCGCCAGGACAACGAGAATTCCTCGGTCAATTCTTCGGCTAAGGTCTTTTGCGTCAATACCGAGTATGCCGAGATTGAGCGTTGGATTCGAGAGGATTATGCCCGCGACCACGCAAGCGGCGATGTCGCGCGCATGCTCAAGTTCAATCAGCTCATTAAGTACGATTCGTACATGTGGAACTACGTGCGCCTGGCGCCTAAGTTCTATAAGGAGTTCCTGGCGCAGATGGCCAAGGAATTTCAGGCGGCCTTGGACGCGGGGGAGTTTTCGCTTGACGATCTTAAGCCGTGGAAGCGCGCGAATCTTGCCGCCATCCTCAAAGATCCTGAGGGCTGGGTTGACGAGCATCCGAGTTTTGCGACGGATGGTGCCTTGGGGCGCGCCAAGTATTACGCCTCGGTTGGAGGCCCAGGCGTGGTTGCTGCCTTCCTCATCGAATCGCTGAGGGGGTAGGTCGGCATGGGAGAGGCCTCGTGTCCTAAAGCTACCATTGTCGTACCCGTTTACAACTCTGCGCGCTCCATTCAGCGATGCGTTGATTCGCTGTTGGCCCAGTCCGAGCGCTCGATTCAGGTTGTCTGCGTCAACGACGGTTCGACTGATGATTCGTTGAACGTGTTACGCCAGATCGCGCAGGCCGACGATCGCGTACTGGTGATTGACCAGGAAAACGCGGGCGTCTCGTGTGCTCGCAATGCCGGTATCGATGCCGCCGAGGGCGAGACCGTCTTTTTTGTGGACGCCGACGATTACATCGATACCCAGACGGTCGAGCGCGTGCTGCATGCCATTGAGTCTGCAGATGCCGAGGCCGCCGTCTTTGGCGGCGTCTGTGAACCTGCCGACGCTGCCTCCAAACGCGTCCAGCAACTCATGAGCCCCAAAGCTGGTACCTTCGGCGCCCGTGATCCCCAACTGCTGTTCCATTCGAATGCGCAGCCCTATGCCTGCCGTGCGGCTTTTTCGCGCGAGCTGCTTAATCGCGAGAGTATTCGCTTTGCTCCCGGCTTGGCCTTGGGCGAGGACGTCGTCTTCCAATTTGCGGCTTATGCGCTTGCCCGTAAGACCGTCGTCATGCCGGACAAGTTCTATCACTACGTGATGGAGAGCGACTCGGCGACGCACGAGTTTAACAGTGACGAGGCCCGCGCCAAAAAGCTCGAGGCCCATATGAGGATGCTCGAGGAACTCTTGCAGGATTGGGCGGTCTACGGTCTTTTGGACCTGTGTCCCGGCGAGCTGATCACCTGGTTCTTGGACCTTATCGTTTTTGATTTGGCGCGCTTGGATACCGATTGCTTCCGCGGCGTGGCCAGTCGCGTCAACAGGGCTTTCACGACGTATTTGGGAGCGGAGTGGGCGGATTCGCCCGGCAAAGGCGCCGTTCGCCGTGTTGCCCACAAGCTCGTTGCGGCGACCTCGGGCGTTTCGATGGTAGACGCCGCGCTGTTCTATCTTTCGACTCGCGGTCTCAAAGCCTGCCTGGAGCGCTTTATCTAATTCCAAGCGCTGCCGCCCGCCGCAACTCGGCTGCTAAAATAACCCTGTTACACGCTATTCAACAGGAGGTTCTCTTGCAGAACTCTGATACCCCTAAAGTTTCGCTGCTTGTTCCCATTTGCAATGTCGAACGCTACCTGCGCGAGTGCCTCGATTCCGCCGTGGCGCAGACGCTCAAGGACATCGAGATCATCTGCATCAATGACGGTTCCACCGATAGCTCGCCGGATATCATCCGCGAGTACATGGAGCGCGACCCCCGTGTAAAGATGATCGACAAAGCCAACAGCGGCTACGGCGACTCGATGAACCGCGGTCTGGAGATGGCGCGCGGTGAGTACGTGGGCATTCTTGAGTCCGACGACTTTATGTTTGAGGATTCGCTCCAAAAGCTGGTCGCCAAGGCCGATGCTGAGCATGCCGATGTGGTAAAGGGCGACTTTTATCTGTATTGGTCCACGCCCAGCGAGCGCCGTGAGCTGTTTGGGATCATCGGCGAGTATATGACGGGCGCCGCGTATCGCCCCGTCGATCGCCCGGGCATCTTCTACCGCAAACCTTCCATTTGGTCGGCCATCTATCGGCGCGAGTTCCTCAACGACAATCAGATTCGGTTCCTTCCCACGCCGGGCGCCTCGTATCAGGACGCAGGCTTTAACTTTAAGGTTTGGGCTTGCGCCGAGCGTGCCTCGTTTATTGCGGACCCCATTTTGTGCTATCGCCAGGATAACGAGAAGAGCTCCGTTAATTCGCCCAACAAGGTGTTTTGCGTGTGCGACGAATACGCCGAGATGCAGCGCTTTTTGAACGAGCGCCCCGAGCTCAAGGCTCAGCTTCAGGGTATTTTAATGCGCATGAAGGTCGATACGTATCGCTGGAATGACGAGCGTCTGGTCGATGAGCTGCGCGAGCAGTTTTGGGAGAAGGCTTCGCCCGAGCTCAAGGCCGATTGGGATGCCGGTCGCTTTGATCTGTCGCTGTTCGATCCGCGCGGCGAGACCGACTTGCGCCTGATGGTCAAGTCGCCCCGTGCTTATATCGATTCGCGCTTTGACTTTAAGAAGCCGGGCAAGCTCAATACGTTTAAGCACTACTTTAAGATCGGCGGCCTGCCGCTGGTCTGGCGCGTGCTGACGTATCAGCGCACCTACGGCGATAATCCGCATCCCGATGACGTGCCGGCCGCACAGTAGGAGCACTTGGCTATGACTACCCCCAAGATTTCCGTTGTCGTTCCCATCTATAAGGTGGAGGAGTGCCTGGCCTGGTGCCTGGACTCCCTGCTTGCGCAGGACATGCCCGATTGGGAAGGCGTGCTGGTCAACGATGGCTCGCCGGACGGTTCGCGCGATATTGCGGCTGCCTATTGCGAAAAGGACGCGCGCTTTACGTTGGTTGATAAGCCCAACGGAGGATTATCGAGTGCGCGAAACGCGGGCATTGCCGCGGCATCTGCCCCTATCGTCGCGTTCCTTGATTCTGACGATCGGTTTACCCCTGACGCATGTCGCGTAATCGTCGATACGTTTGAGCGCGAGGACTGCGACGTTTTGACCTTTGGCGCGAATCCGTATCCGCTCGAGGCGGGGTATCCGTGGCTTAACTATGTGCTGAGCCCGCGCGATGTGTCGTTTGAAGGCTATAGCTCCGACCTACTGTTTAAGGAAGCATCTCGCCCGTTTGCATGGCGCACCGCCTGCAAGCGTGAGTTTTTGCTGGGCAACGGGATCGTGTTCGACGAAACCGTTAAGTATGGCGAGGACCAGGTCTTCGATTTTGCCGTGTACGGTCGTTCGCACAAGACCGCGCTTATCTCGAACAAGCTGTATGATTACCGCGTGGCGCGCAAGGGTTCGCTCATGGACACCATGCGCTACGACGACGAGACGCGTCTGCTGGAGCACGTGAAGATTTACTCCGCGGTGCTGGCTGACTGGCAGCGCGACGGTCTTGATGTCCAACATGCCGATGACCTGGCATATTTCCTCTGCGATCTGGTGCTGTACGATGCGCTCAGGTTGCTGGGCTCGGACTGCGGCAAGGTGTTTGCTGCCGTTTCCGTGGCGCTTGCCGGTTCTGCCGTGGGCAACGATGCCGCGCTCGCGCAATGTGCCCCGTCTGTTGCCGCTATGGTGCGTGCGGCGCTTGCCAGCAAGGCCCCCAATGCCCGTGCGTGCAAAAAGCTCATGTTCGATTACGACGTCTTGAGGTTTGGGCGCCTGGGTGCCTGCAAACGCATGGCAGCGAACGCCCTGGGAAAGCGAGAAGTGTAGATGAGTATCAAGCGTTTGGCACTTTGCCGCAGTCAGGGCCGTCTGTTTGTGCTGCTTCGTTTTGCCGGTCAGGATGTCGCCGCGCTTATTGAGCGGGAGGGTTCTCAAGCGTTTGCCCATGCGACGACGAGCGGTTCTTCTGTGCCGTCGCTGGTGCTCCCGGTCGATCATGGCCGTGTACTGGCGCTTTGCCCTTCCGTTTCCGATTACGAGCGCGAGCTCGCTGTCTTGGTGCTTCCGTTTTTGGATGGCTCGTCGATGGATGTCGTTTTTGCATCCGATGGCCAAAGGTTGGGCTCCATTTGTCTCGATAGCCGCGTGGCCAAGCTGGAATCCAAGATTAACTACAAAGCAAAGCCTGCGCTGTGTGCGCTTATCCGCGATGCGCAGCGTGGCGAACACTGCGGTCGCTACGAGATCGATGCCATTCGCTATTTGCCGGCAGACTCCGGCGCGGTGTGGCGCTATGAGGTTACCTGGGCGGGAGACTCCCAGTGCGCGCCTGAGCTTCAGATCTTCGATACGCATATGAATGCCATCGATGCTACCGTGCATGTGTTCGAATCGCAGGTCGATGTGCCGCAGCAGAATGGATGCCGTGTCAATAAAACGTATCTGAGCGTTGAGATGCCTCAAGATATACGAGATTTTGTCGCGATTGTGAGCGATTCCACAGAGCAGATCCAGAGCGGGTTTTGCGCCATGGATGGTCGCCTGTACAACGGCATGGTCGACGACAGCTGGAACCGCATGAAGGATGCACGCGCTGATGACGCAGCTTATCGACGTTGGTTTGAGCAACATCGCGCAAAGCCGGGCGATCTGGCGTGCCAGCGTGTCGCTTCGGTGGCTTTTGCCTATAGACCACTCGTGAGTATTGTGGTGCCGTGCTACAAGACTGATCGGGAATACCTGCGCGAGCTGCTGGACTCGGTGCTAGCCCAGAGTTATGACAACTGGGAACTGCTCCTTATGGATGCCTCGCCTGAATGGGATGCGGTGGCCGCCCTTGCGGCAGGCGCCAACGACGAGCGCATCCGTCGCATCGAGCTTCCCGGCAACGGCGGTATTGTGCTCAACACCAACGCAGGTATCGAGCGAGCGACAGGCGACTACGTCGCGTTCTTGGACCATGACGACATTCTGGAACCGGACGCGTTATTCCAGTATGTTTCCGCGCTGAATAAGGCGGCCGAGGACAAGCGTCCCCAGGTCCTGTTCTGCGACGAGGACATGTTCCAGAAAACGGGGGAGTGGGGCCAGCCGGTCTTTAAGACGCGGCTCAACGTCGACCTGCTCTATAGCCATAACTGCGTGACGCATTTCCTGATGGTGGAGAAGGCGCTCATCGATCGTATTGGCACGTCCCCGGAAGACGTTGCGGGTGCCCAGGACTACGACTTGACGCTTCGCTGCCTTTCGGCGGACGCGCGGTTTGAGCATGTTGCGCATGTGCTGTATCACTGGCGCGTGCATCCGGGATCGACCGCCGATGGCTCTGCCGATAGCAAGCCGTATGCTATTGAAGCCGGTCGTCTTGCGCTGCAGCGCCACTTTAACGCGCTGGGCATTTGCGGAACGGTTGAGGATACCGAGACGCCGTTTGTCTACCGCATGCGCTATGCGCTGCCGGAGCCTGCGCCGCTGGTGAGCATTGTGATTCCCACCAAGGATCACATTGAGACGCTTGACGCCTGTGTGATGTCGATCGCCCAGAAGGCAACGTATGCCAATTACGAGATCGTCTTGGTGGAGAACAACAGCGAAGCCCCGGAGACGTTTGCGTATTACGAAACCCTGCCAGAGCGCGTGGCTGCAGCATCCGAAGGCAAGGGCATCGCGCGCGTTGTGTACTGGCCGGGTGAGTTCAATTACTCCCAGATCATTAACTTTGGCGTGGAGCACGCCAAAGGCGATTATCTGCTGCTGCTCAACAACGATACCGAGGTCATTAGTCCCGACTTTATTGAAGAGATGATGGGCTATCTGCAGCGTTCCGAAGCGGGCGTGGTGGGTGCCAAACTCTACTTTGCCGATCATCTGGTGCAGCACGCTGGCATTGTGGTTGGCGTGCGCGGCGCACTTGCCCATGCCAACCAGGACTTCTCGGCAAAGCGCGAGGGCTATCTTGCCCGCGCTGTGCGCCCCGGTAACTTTAGCGCCGTAACGGGTGCCTGCCAGATGGTCCGACGCGACGTATTTGAGCGGGTCGGCGGCTACAACGAGGAATTCGCCGTTGGCTTTAACGACGCAGACTTTTGCCTGCGCGCATGGGAGGCGGGCTACCGCACCATCTTTACGCCCTATGCCGAGCTGTACCACTACGAGTTCACCTCGCGCGGCAGAGAAGAGGCCAACGAGGAAAAGATGTGTCGCTGGAAACGTGAACAGGCACTGTTCATGCAGCGCTGGCCGGAGTTCTTCTTGACGGGCGATCCGTGGTTGGGGCCGAACTTATCCGTTGAGAGCGAGTATTTCTCGGTCTAAGGCAATAGTTTTTAGGAAGTCTTTAACTTTCCTTCGCTATGAACTTGGAAGAAAGCAGGGTTGGACTACTTACTAAGATAAATTACGAAAACTCGATACTTTCGCGATAAGTTTATACAAGCTTATACAGCTCGATATTATTCGATATAAGTAGATATCGCACTTGCCTTTGCCGGCTTACCCGCCGGCGTTATGGATCTTATTAACGGCAAGGCGCTTACGTTCTTGCGTCGTGCCCTCCCCGAAGATCTGGCGCCTATCAACCAGGTGGAGGTAGCGCTCTCTATGGGCGATAGCTTTGTCGCGACTGGTTTGACCATAGAGGACAATCTTCTGTCGAGAGCCGCTAAGGCCACTAAGGGCTATGCCTATCTGGTGCAACTGGTCGGTTATTCCATTTGGCAGCGCGCCAACTTGCATCGTGCCAAAAGTGCCATTGTGAGCGAGCGCGATGTTGCCGAAGGCATTGCGCTGGCAGAGGCTCGTTTTCACGATGTTGTTCACGAGCCCGCGATTTCTGGACTGGGGCCTAACGATATCAAATACCTTTTGGCGATGTGCGAGGACAAACGACAGTCCAAATCATCCGAGATTGCTAGGCGCATGGGTAAAAAGACCAATGAGGTTAGCTCTATTAGGGCAAAATTGCTACAAAGAGAGGTTATTCAGGCGCCACAGAGGGGCTACGTGCAGTTTGCCGTGCCGGACCTAAATATCTATCTGCGAGAGAATGCCGAGGAGATTCTCGAACGGTTCTAGTTCGCTGCTTGTTTGGGGGCCGCGGATACTATGGTGGGTCATTCGATTGTTCGGACGGGAGTTCGCGTGCATACTGGGGAAGTGGTTAAGTTACTCGTGGCGATAGATGAGGGGATGGGGTAGATTCAGATTTACTCGAGCGTCGGCCTGGCCCTCCTTTGGGGTATCGTTGCGGCGGGTGACATGTCCTCTATGTCGGCGTACTTCGCCACGGTGTTGCGGCTCAGGTGAAGTGCCCGGGCTATCTTGAACCCCGGGCGTCCGGCTGCCTCCGTCGACCGTATATCATTCACTGTGTCCAGGGGCACGGTCATCTCCCCATCCTTCCCGGGCGGCCTCGCCAAAGTGTCCGCCCGGGGAAACCGTATGGCGAGGGCCGCGCTCTCGGTTCCCGGGGTACGGCCCTTCTGCTCAAACTGCTCAGTTTCGGTGCTCACGGTGCTCGATTGCCGGCGATCACGCGGACCTCTTTTTAGTGATCATTAACACCCGTCGACATGCTCGACCTGACGCCGGGGCTCATAGAGCCTGCGTGCGCCGAGATGGGCGATACCCCGCTGGTCTATCCTTAAGGTAAAACGGAATAGGCGGACCGAACGTCCGACTGGGTCTGGGAAGCGGTGTCAGGCGGAGGGCGAAGCATGGCCACCGAACCCATCGAAACACATCTCCACCGTTCCTCCAACTGGGAAAACGCCGCCCCCGGGGCCCACGGGGTCCGCGGGGGCGTCCGGATAACTGCCGGAACGGCCTATCGGTTTAATGTGATCGGCTGAGATCGGAAATCAACAGATGTTTAGCGATTGTGTATGATTTTCAACCGGATAAATGTTATCGAAACTCTTTTCCTCTCTATTTTGGGGTATCAAGAGTAGAAAGGGAGGTGATTTTATGAATCATAATCAGGCTATTGAATTGGAGAGAATAGTTAGAAGTGTATATGACTGCGACAGGGGCGGTATGGGTGGCTATATTGATGCTGATAATTTTTCCTTCAATCCTTTTGATGCGGCGTTGATTGCACTTGCTCCACTGTGGAAGAATGACCCAGATCGACAGGTTGAAAATTTCCTGTATAAATGGGACCACATTATTCGAGCAGAAGTCTCGCCATCGGATGATTCGGTTGAGTCCTACATTGTCGAGTTGGAGCGGATAGTACATGACTTGGGCGGCGCTTCTCTCTGTTAGTCTAAGATTGACTCAACTTGGTCTCAGCGCCTAATTCAATTGTGCAAACAATGGGGTCGCTTCTCGAAGCGACCCCATTGTTTGTCTCTACTTGTGTGCCCCGTAGGGGTTCGTTCTTTCCATATCCATCTGTCCCATCCGGCCGAACGCCCTGTTCCCGAATTATTACCCGTTATCTAAACTGTTGGATTGATTTGGCTCTGTTAGGGCGGCAGGACGTTGAACATATCACGGATGCGGCTCCTGCACACGCCGTTGGCGAGCTGTCGCGCAACCGTGCGCTCGGCGGTGCCGGAATCGGTCGCCATGAAGGTCCGGCGCTACTTGAACCAAGCGAGGTAGGCGCCGAGGTGCTTCTTCGACACGCCCTTTAACGGCTTCATGAAGGTATCGAGGAGCGAATGGACGGTGTTGATCCGATTGATGGTCCCCTCGGAACGGTCCTTGGAATCGTGGACCGTGTGTGCGGCGACCTCGAGTTCCGCGAGGACGTCGACATAGGCGGACGCCTTGTCCGGCGCCACGACGGAAGCGGACGCGATGCGGTCCCTCAGCACGTCCATGGCGCGTTTCCTCGACAGGATGCCTCGTCCCGAGACCTCGAGAAACGTCTCGTTCGAGTCATTCACGCCGGTCAAGACGCAGATCTGCTCGCGCGACAGTCCGCGCCTGTGCACCTGCTTGCCGCGATGTCGGGAGGGACGTGGCATCGTAAATGACCCTTTCGAGTGGTTGCCCCTGAACGGCTCGGGGAAGTAGGTCTCGTCGAGCCCTCAGCCGCAGCCCCGCCCGGTCTTGAACGAGGGCGAGTAGGTCGAGAGACACTCGATGAGCCTGTGGCGCATGGTGTAGGCTGTTTTGAGGCAGACATGGCAGCGCCCCGCGCATTCGCGCAGGGGCAGCATGAGAACGAAGCACTCGGCATAGGCCATCCAGGTCTCCTTCGGGAGCCTGCTCGTCCCCAGGATGTGCCCGCTGCCCATGCCGAAGGTCCTGCCGCAATCCCGGTAGAGGTAGCGCTGCTCCCCGTTCTTTGATTTGCCCTTCTTCACGACCGCGGCGGACCCGCAGCGCGGGCAGCGCTCGGCCTCGTAGGCGGAGCCGGCGGCGTTCGGTCCTGCTGAGGCTCGCGATGTCCCTCTTGAAGGTGATTACCAGGTCCTCGGCGTTCGTGATGCCCCCATCGTCGCGGTCTACGGGGCTAACGATATGGCACCGTGATGACATATGTATGTCAATCTTGGTCTAACAGAGCCTAACGAAAACGTGCGTCAGGAGTTCTCCCTTAGGCATTTTGCGGCTATAGGGACAAGGTCGAACATCGTGTGAACGACATCACCCGTGTTTGCAATGGTTGCCGTGAACTTGCCGTTTCCAAAATCCATCAGATGGTAGAGGTTGATCGTCAGATCATGCTGTGCGGCAATTCTTAGAATCCAGTAAGCGCAATTGTCGCTACAGGTTGTGGCGTTGTATATGTTCTGAGGCATGAAGTACATGAGCAGCAGCGTCTTAGTTCCGCCCGATAGCCTTTCCGGTGGGATAATGCCTAGGATCTTGGTGTTTATTGCGCCGGGTCCAACCACGCTGCCCTTATCAATGGATTTAATAATTCTCTGCGCAAAAGCATCTTGAAACCATTCGGGCGAATAGACGTTATCGAAGTAAACCGACGTGTTGTTGATAACGTTTTCCATATCACCATAGTGAATTGTTAGCACGATGGCCCCTTCGACTTACTTGTTTAGCATTTGGTGGGATTGATTGTATCGCAGTGTATGAGACGGACGATATTTGCTGGTAACGCATGTGATTGATAACTATTGATAAACAAGTCTTGTATTCAGTGGCTGTTTTGTTTGTCCGTGCTTGAACCCAAATTGCTTTGAAGGTCTATATTTTAGAAAATAGTCCACGAGCTAAGCTCCGTGTAGCGGCACGTAAAAGCTGTACTGTGCTTGGACAGGTTAAAGTCCAAGAGATTAGATATTCGAGAGGATATCGAGCCCGCACCGGGGAGATAAGGTGAGTCCGCGCCGAGGACTATAATTCCGGCGACAACTAGGTTTCCGTGAGGATGCCGCGGCTGACAGCCAGCAGAAAATCGCCTCTTTGATTATCAGCCGGGGTTATCTCGGCTTTTTTGATTGGGGCGGTTGTTATATTGCTGAATCTTTAAGGGATGAAGACTGTCTTTCAAAGGCTCGCGATGTGCATCTGGTCACTCATATCTTTTCGAGACAGAACGATAAGAGGCTATATGATTCTCTCTTGTTTAAAGATGGTGAGTTCGATGATTCCCAGATTCCAAGAACTATTAGGTCTCTCCTAGATCCCTCTCTTCTTGCTCATTAGAAGATTCAAAGACGCGCGCGAGCGTTGCTTACTGGTGTTTGATTCATGAAGACGACGCTCTACTTTTCTTGAATGCGTAAGCCAGGTTACTCTGTCGATGAAGCCCCAGACGCCTCTGATGTAAGCGAAACATTGGGGCTTTTTGCTGTATTTCGCGGCTGCGTACACGCTTTCGTCGTCCGTCACGTGCTTAAACGAATTGCGTGCTTCAGTGGATTTTCGTGTTACTGGCACTTGCGCTGTTTGGGGCGCCGCTAATTGCTTCAAAAACTAGAGCTAGCACTGTGTCCATGGAAGGACGAAAAAACAAAAGTTTGCTGAGAACGTAACCTGCTTTTTATAAGAGCAGGTTTCTGTCTGCCTTTATAACAATTCCCGCGCTTCGAATAACTGGACTTCCGATGCAGAGGAGATTGTAAGATAATCTTCTCTTAGTGACATTATTTGTGACGGGGGATTCAATATGAAAAAGGCATTGCGTGCCTCAACAGCTTTTTCTCTTGCTGGTCTTTTGACCATTTCATCCTTGATGGGTCCTGTGGCTGCTGCCTACGCTGCGAGCAACGTCCCGTCTGCGGACGCTGCCGTGGACGCTGCTACTGCAGACGATGATGGCGAGGCCTCGCGTGATGCGGGTTCTGTTGATGTCGACGCTGCTGATGATTCATCGCCGGCAACGAACGTTGACGAATCGGCTGATGAGGATTTTGGCGTTGATGTATCTGAGAACCATCAGCAGGCTGAACCGGTCGATTCTTCTTTCCAGTATGTATATCTTGCCTACCCGAGCCTTTCCAGCGGGACTGATCAGGTCGTTGCCTTTGCTACTCCCGATGACGGCGATAGCCTTGCCTCCGCAACTCTCAACTATGTAAGTGCCAATGGGGTTCAGGGGACTATTGAAGCATCTGCAACGGCTGATAATTCTGCTGCTTTTATTTTTGGTTCGCAGTTGGAATCTAATACATATTTCCTCACATCGATAACCTATGCTTTGCAGGGCGATGGCTCTGAGCATGAGGTGGATCTTTCTGACAGGGATTATTCGTTTACGGTCATTAATGGCTCCGTGAGCTCCGAGGGCACTTCTGTTTACTATGCGGACGGCGATGGCAATGCCGTTGAAGCCCAGTCGATTCAGCAGGCATTGGGATGCGCCGATTCGCCCGATGGCATTTCCACCTATGCTGAGCGCTCCGCGCGTAATGTGGGGGTTATTGCACTTGACGCGGGGCATGGCGGGGTGGATTCTGGCGCTCAGGGTAATGGCAAGAGTGAAGCCGACCTTACCTGGAAGATCATGACAGCCTGCAAAAATAAACTTGAAGCTTACGGCTTTAAGATCGTTCTTGCGCGCGAGCAGTCTGGCTACTATCCCAGCAATGATTATCTTTACCGCGTACAGCGCTGCATTGATCAGGGCGCGCAGGCCTTTGTTAGCTTTCACATCAACTCTGGGTCTTCTGGGGCTCACGGCGCAGAAGTTTATGCTCCTACCGCAAATGGCACCGACTACACGCAGGTCTCTGTTGAGCTTGCCAACAAGGTCATGAACAACCTTGCTGCTATGGGACTAACATACCGCGGCGTATTTCAAATGGAGGTAGGCGACGAGTTCGCCGTTATCCGCTGCGCTCGCGAGCAGGGAATTCCAGGTATTCTTATCGAACATGGCTTTATCTCGAATTACGGTGATGTGGCCAACTATTTCTCGGACGATGGTTGCCGCCGTCTTGGCGAGGCTGACGCTGCCGCAATCATCGCGCAGTTCCCGCATCCCTACTCCGTCAATGGAATTTCCTTCTCGGAAGAACTGGGACATGCGGGGTCAACGGTAAAAATCGGTGTAAATGTTAGCGGCAAGACTGATGGCCTTAGATATAAGTTTGTTTGGCATAGGGCTGGGTCTGATTGGAGTGATTCCAATTGGGGTGTAATCGGTCAAGACTTAACTTCGCCGTCGATTTCTTGGACCCTGCCCCAGGCTGGTGAATATGAGATCTATGCTGATGTCATTGACTCCAATGGATATGTGACTAGCACTTCTAAATACAAAGTTGTTAATTGGTCTCTTGAGTCGCTCGAAGTCTCGGGCTCCGCCCTCTGCGGCAAGCCGGT
This sequence comes from uncultured Collinsella sp., assembly GCA_902490305.1. GTDB lineage: Bacteria > Actinomycetota > Coriobacteriia > Coriobacteriales > Coriobacteriaceae > Collinsella. The sequence continues at coordinate 483 of CABUDI010000021.1, read as the reverse complement.
CAAGCTGCAGGCCAAGGTGTCCGGCGACGCCTCCGGCCTCAAGTACAAGTTCGTCTGGGAGAAGGGCGGCTGGGCCAAGTGGGGCGTCGCCCAGCAGCCCTCCGCTTCCTCCTCCTGCGAGTGGACCCCGACCGAGCCGGGCGAGTACACCGTCTACCTCGACGTGATCGACGGCTCCGCCGAGAGGCACCTGACCCGCAAGGTCACGGTCGGCGAGCGCTACTCCGTCGAGTCGCTCGAAGTCTCGGGCTCCGCCCTCTGCGGCAAGCCGGTCAAGCTGCAGGCCAAGGTGTCCGGCGACGCCTCCGGCCTCAAGTACAAGTTCGTCTGGGAGAAGGGCGGCTGGGCCAAGTGGGGCGTCGCCCAGCAGCCCTCCGCTTCCTCCTCCTGCGAGTGGACCCCGACCGAGCCGGGCGAGTACACCGTCTACCTCGACGTGATCGACGGCTCCGCCGAGAGGCACCTGACCCGCAAGGTCACGGT
>CABUDI010000020.1 GCA_902490305.1 uncultured Collinsella sp. | reverse complement strand
GGTTGCACCACGCGCTTCGCGCTGTGCAACCGGGCCGCCCCCTGCGGAATATTTTCAGAGGTAAGCCCTCGGCCCCGCTGCGTTTCCGTTGCTGTTGACCCTGGGTGAGCGCTTCCGGCGGGCCGCCGGGTTGACGGCGATGGGGACGTGGGTCCCGTCTTGCCTTGCGCGTAACTGGCTGAAATGATTTTGGTTGGAGCTTTCTTATGACTCGCGATTTAACTCGGGTGATTGTTACTACTGATATGGAAGTCGATGATATGAACTCGCTCGTTCATTTGGCTCTGTATCTTAACTTGCTTGATGTGCAGGCTGTGGTGTATACGGCTTCGCAGTATCACTTTCTTGGGGATGGCGTCCATACGCTCGGCGAGGTGAATCCGCATTGGCGGACTAAAGGGCGTCGCTCTTATGAGTGGAATGTTGTGCCCCATGAACCTGATCCCACGGCTGGGGAGCTTCGTGAGTATCGACCGTTTCCTGAGCATTGGATCGAGAGCCTCTGGAGCAATGAATATGCCCAGGCTTGGCCTCAGCTGCAGGCTAATGCGGCCGCTGCCGGTGAGCCGCCGTTTCCTTCGCCGGCTCAGATGATTGAGCGTACCTTTGTGGGCAACGTTGCCTTTGAGGGCGATGTGCGTGAGGAGACTGAGGGTTCGCGCGTGATTGCTCAGGCAATCTTGGATGATGACCCGCGTACGCTTTGGCTGCTCAGCTGGGGCGGCATGAATACCATTGTTCGTGCGCTCATGAGCATTGCTGAGCGCTATCGTGATACGCCCGAATGGCCTTCTGTGCAGCAGCGTGTCTATCAGAAGGTGCGCGTGATGGGCGTTGCCGATGGCGTGGGGCAGGACAATTCTTGGCTCGACCATGGGCATGAGCTCTTCCCCGATCTCATCTTTTGGTGTGTGCCCTATATGTATGGCGGCTATGTCGATGCCAAGATGGCTCAGCCCGATACACTGCCGCTGTTCCAGGCTCCCTGGCCCGAACAGAATCTCACGCAGGGCAACGGTCCCCTTATGGCGCGCTATATGCTCTATGGCGATGGCAAGGTGTACGAAAACGAGCCCGAGCGCTTTCAGTTTGGCAAGCATGCGCGCTTGGACTGGGGCCTGGAGGGCATGCCTGCGATGCAGTTAGAGCGCGGCGACTTTATGGCCGAAGGCGACTCAATGACCTATATCCCGCTGCTGCCGTTTGGCCTGCGCGGGGCTGACGACCGCGGCTTTGACACGTTACTCGGCCGCATGTTTTTGGACGGGCATCCCGACTCAGATGCGCCTGCCGGCTTTGCCGCCATAGGCACGCCCGTCGGTGGCAATCCTAATCCCCATCTGCGCGCCTATCAGGAAGACTTCGCCGCTCGTGCGCAGTGGTGCGCCCATGGGCCCGCGGACTGCTCGCATCCGGCGTATGTTGCCGAGGTCACGGGCGACATGAGCGCCGTGGCCGGTGAGCGCGTTGCTCTTGCAGCGACCATCGTCGACCCCGATGGCAAGGGCTTCGATGCGCATTGGGATGTCGCCATGGGACCAACGAGCTATGCAGGTGCCCAAGACCTGTCGCTGTGGCAGGAATGCACGGCGGACGCCACGTTCACCGTGCCCGCCGATGCGCAGCCCGGTGACCGCTTCGTGCTCACCCTCAGCGTGCAGACGCGCACCGAGCGCCCCTGCACCCGCTACGCCCAAGTCGCCATCACCGTCGCGTAGTAAGCGGCGACACCCACATTCGACATGGAGTGCCCCCAACTGCCACTCATTTAAGTACGTCCCCAATGAGTGGCCGAAGACTGCCCCCAACGACTAGTCGTTTAAGAACGTCCCCGATGACTACCCAGAAGTTGCGGTGGAATAGTTCCTGTTTGGCCTTCTATGGCCCACATTTAGGAACTATTTCACCGCAAGTTATTTGGGGATGAAAAATGGGCCATGTGTCCCAGTTGTGGAGACCTCTTGAGCCGTCTGGGTATCGTGAAAGATCGCGCGCTCCCCCATCATCAAAAGTGACACACGCTACCTGTTGATGGGAGGCAACCATGGGCTTCTTTGACAAGATGTTCGAGAAGAAAGAGTGCGCGATTTGCGGTACCGAGCTGGGACTTCTAGGTAAGACCAAGATCAACGAAGGCTACCTGTGCAAAGAATGCGTCGGCAAGCTCTCTCCCTTCTTTGGAGGCTATCGCTCTAGCACCGCGGACGACATTCGCGAGCAGCTCGCCTATCGCGAGGCTAACGCCGAGCGCCTGGCATCGTTCAACCCCACGCGCACGCTCTCGGCCGGGCGCACCAATATTATGCTCGACGAGGACGCGGGCCTGCTGATCATTACCTCGCAGACGCGCTGGCGCGACGCCAACCCCGACATCATCGAGTTCTCGCAGGTGCTCGGTTGCGATATGGATATCGACGAGCACCGCACCGAGATCTATCGCGAGACCAAGGACGGCGAGCGTGAGAGTTATGACCCGCCGCGCTACGACCTGGATTACGACTTCAATCTGACCATCCACGTCAACACGCCGTACTTTACCGAGATCGACCTGCGCGTGAACGACTCCACCATCGAGCAGCGCGGATCCATCGAGTACCGCGAGGCCAAGCGTCAGGCAACCGAAGTCCGCGACGCGCTGGTGCAGCTGCGTCAGGAGACGCGCGATAGCGTCGTTGCCGCCAAGGCCCCCAAGACCGCGGTGACCTGCCCCTTCTGCGGCGCCACCACCATTCCCGATGCCAGTGGGCGCTGCGAATACTGCGGCGGCGCCATCGGCGCATAGCGCTCGGCACGGAAAGGACCGATCATGGCCTTCGAAAGCGTTAACTATCAGTGCCCCGCGTGTGGCGGCCCGCTGCATTTTGCCAGCGCCGAGCAAAAGCTCGTCTGTGACTACTGCGACTCGCGCTTTGAAGTCGAAGAGGTCGAGGCTCTCTATCGCGAGCGCCAGGACAAGGCAGATGCCAAAGCCGATGCGGCGGCCGCAACATCCAAGCCCGCATCCGACGATGCGGTGCAGGAACTGGCCCAAAACGCCGGCTATATCTGCTCGTCGTGTGGCGCCGAGCTGATCTCGGACGGCACCGTCGCCGTCTCCACCTGCCCATACTGCGGCAATCCCGCCGTGGCGCCCGGCCAGCTCTCGGGCGACTTCTCCCCCGACCTGGTGATTCCGTTTAAGCTCGGGCGCGACGATGTCTTGGCCGCGCTCAAGGAGCACTACAAGGGCAAGATCCTGCTGCCCAAGAGCTTTGTCACCGGCAACCACATCGACGAAGTCCAAGGCGTCTACGTGCCGTTTTGGCTCTACGGCGCCCGCGTGGACGGCGAAGTGCACTTTGACGCAACCAACGAGACCGTGACCGAGGAATCCGACCGCACCGTCACGACCACCGACCACTACGATGCCTACCGTAAGGGCAATATCTCGTTTGAGCGCGTGCCCGTCGACGGATCGTCCAAGATGCCCGACGGCCACATGGACGCCATCGAACCGTTTGACTACGACGCGCTGCGCCCGTTCTCGGTCGCCTACATGCCCGGCTACATCGCCAACCGTTACGATGAGGACTGCGAGACTTGCAAGGCCCGTGCCGAGCGCCGTATGGAAGAAAGCACGATCTCGGCCCTGCGCGAGACCGTTATCGATGAGTACGACGATGCCTCGGTCGAGAGCAAGCAGCTCGACTACACCTGGGAAGACAGCGACTACGCCTTGTTCCCCGTCTGGATGCTCTCGACCTCATGGAACGGCAAGAGCTACCTGTTTGCCATGAACGGCCAAACCGGCCGCATGGTCGGCGAGCTCCCCTGCTCCAAGCCCAAACTCATCATCGCCTCGGTGCTGTTCTTTGTGATCGGATTTATCCTCTCCCAGATCCTCTTTATGGGCGAATACGCCTTCGACCCGGATTACCTCAGCTTTGACATCGAGGGCATCCTCATCAACATCGTCGCGCCGCTGATCATCGTGATCATCGGAGACGTGCTGCTGGTAGGCCAGCTCAAGACGGCCAACGAGGCGACCCACGCCGACGAGTACTGCGGTGAGCTCGACCTGGTCGAGAAGCACGACACCTTCAGCCACACCGAGACCACCGTTGTCATGAAGGACGACAAGGACGACTAAGCAATCCGACCAATACCACCCGGACTTTGACAAGAAAGGAAGATCACCATGGGACTCTTGAAAGCTGGATTGGGAGCTGCCGGCGGCGTCATGGCCGACCAGTGGAAGGAATTTATCTACTGCGAATCGATGCCCGCTGACGTCTTGGCCTGCAAGGGCGTCAAGCGCACCGGCGGCCGCAGCTCCAACACGCGCGGCGAGGACAACGTCATCTCCAACGGCTCGGTCATCGCCGTCAACGACGGCCAGGGCATGCTCGTGGTGCAAAACGGCAAGATCATCGAAGTCGCGCTGGAGCCCGGTGAGTTCGTCTTCGATACCGGCAGCGAGCCGAGCGTCTTTAGCGGCAACCTGGGCGATTCCATCAAGGAGACCTTCGCCAATATCGGCAGCCGCTTTACCTTTGGCGGCGACGCGGGCAAGGACCAGCGCGTCTACTTCATCAACACCAAGGAGATCATCGGCAACAAGTACGGCACCGCCTCGCCCGTGCCCTTCCGCGTGGTCGATAACAACATTGGCCTGGACGTCGACATCTCCGTGCGCTGCAACGGCGAGTATTCGTACCGCATCACCAACCCGCTGCTGTTCTACACCAACGTGTGCGGCAACGTGACCGATAGCTACACGCGCGACAAGATCGACAGCCAGCTTAAGTCCGAGCTGCTCACCGCCCTGCAGCCCGCCTTTGCCAAGATTTCGGAGATGGGCATCCGCTACAGCGCCATCCCCGGCCACACCACCGAGCTCGCCCGCGCGCTCAACGAGGTCCTCTCTGCCGACTGGCGTGACCTGCGCGGCGTCGAGATCGTGAGCTTTGGCGTCAACTCCATCGCCGCCTCGCAAGAGGACGAGCAGATGATCAAGGACCTGCAGAAGGCCGCGGTCATGCGCGATCCCACCATGGCAGCCGCCAACATCGCCAGCGCCCAGAGCGACGCAATGCGCGCAGCAGCTGCCAACCCCAACGGCGCGATGGCAGGCTTTATGGGCATGGGCATGGCAGGTGGCATGGGCGGCATGAACGCCAGCCAGCTGTTCGCCGCCGGCCAGGCACAGCAGCAGGCCGCCCCGCAGCCGGCTCCGGCTCCCGCCCCCGCACCGGCTCCCGCCGCCGCACCTGCGGCCGGCACGTGGACTTGCAGCTGCGGCGCCACCAACACCGGCAAGTTCTGCTCCGAGTGCGGCAGTCCCGCACCCGCCCCGGCACCGGCAAAGTGGTTCTGCCCCAACTGCGGCAGCGAAAACGGCGGCAAGTTCTGCAGCAACTGCGGAACGCCCCGGCCCTAGCCCCTCTATCTGGTAATTGGCGGGGGATCCGCCACCCCCGCATTTGCTTCTATGGGTTTCGTTCGATGAAGGAGGACACCATGAAGACAACGTTCAAAAAGTCCGTACTCGCATTTCTGACATGCGTCCTGGCGCTCGCCTTTGCCCTGACGGGCTGCAGCGGCGGCGCCAAAGACCCCAAGGCCGACTTCGTCGGCAGCTGGGAACTCTCGGGTGGAACCGTGGATGGCGAAGAGCTGACCGATGAGTACATGAAGATGCTCGAGGATTGGGGTGTCCACTGCGTCCTGATTCTCGATGAGGACGGTACAGGCGCCCTCGACCTGTTCCTTGAGGTTGTCGACCTTAAATGGGAGGCAAAGGACGCCACCACCGTGACGATCACCGCCGAAGATGAGTCACACGACATGAAGCTCAAGGACGGCAAACTCATCCTCGAAGAGGATGACGGCAATCTTGTCTTCACCAAGTCCGACAAGGATCTGTCCGGCACGGTGAAGAAGGATCGCGAGGCGGCCGAAAAGGAAGAGGAGATCGATGAGGCCGTCGAAGACGACGACGTCCAGCGCGCCGAAATCTCCCCCGCCGTCACCGTCGCCGATGACGATCTGTGCACCATCACCGTCACCGAGAAGTTCAAGGACGACTGGGGCGACATCGGCTTTGTCGTCAACATCACCAACAAGAGCGACAAGGACCTGACCTTCTACGCTCCCAGCGGTAAGACCAACGTCAACGGCACCATGAAGGAACCCTGGTTCTCGGCTCATCTGATGCCCGGCACCAACGCCACCGAGGAGTTCACGTTCTCGAGCGGCGAGCTCGATAGCCTCGACGACCTGGTCAACACGACCATTGGCATCGACGCCTACCTGACCGATTCCTACGAGGATGTCGCCTCCTACAGCGTAACCATCGCGTAACGGCAGACCACGACAGCCGCGGATTGGCGGACACATCCGCGCACATGCCAGACGGGGCCGCAGGAGATAATCCTGCGGCCCCGTCGCTTTGTGCCGATAGGTAACGAGCGTTAGCGCTCCATATTGGGGACGATGCTGCCTTCGGTCACCGCGTGCACGGCCAGGCGCATGATGTTGTCGTAGCCGGTCTTGTTGAGAATCTCCGAGATACGGCGCTTGATCGTGCCCTCGCTCATAAACAACTCGGCCGCAATCTCGCGACGGCTCTTGCCTTCGCAGGCAAGGCGCAAAATCGACAGCTCAACGTCGTCGAGCGCCGCCGTGCCCGAAAAGATGCTTTCGGGCGGCTTGGGAAACGTGCAGTAACCCGCCAGCGTGGAGCGCATCACGGCAAAGAGCTCATCGATGCCGACGTTCTTGTACACAAAGCTATCGACGCTCGCCTCGCGGGCCTGATCGACAAAGGTGATCTCGGGCATGCCTGTCATGATAATGATGCGACACTCGGGCAGCTGCTCCTTGATGCGTGCCGCCGCCACGATGCCGTTTGAATCGTGTTCGGTGCACACGTCCATCAGTATCATGTCCGGGCGCTCCTTGAGCGCGACGTCCAAGGCATCTGAGGCATCGGCGATCGCGGCAACGACGGTCATATCGGGCTGGTCGCCAACGGAGCGCGCCAGGCTCTCGCGCAGGATGGCCTGATCTTCGACAATTAACACGCGGATCATGAGTTTCTCCTTTGGGACGTGTCGTTGGCGTTAAGCGGAACGGATACCGTAAGCGTAAAGGGCGAGGTGGCGTGGACCTCTAGGCTGCCACCCAGATCTTGCGCGACATGCCTCATACCTGGGATACCCGTTCCCTCGCGATACGATACGGGGGCCGGGGACCCGTCGTTAGAAATCGTCATGTGCGCGACGGCGTCAGCATCCGTCCCCTCCTGCCACAAGCGCACATGGACCCGATGCGCCTGCGCATGCTTGGTGGCATTGGTCGAGGCCTCGCGGATAATCTGCAAAAAGGCGGCGGCGACACGCGCGTCCTCAGGCAGCGCACCCTCAACATCGATCTGCACGCTCACCAGGCCAAAGGCATGGACGATATCGCCCAGTTGCTCTGCCGGTTCGGTGTCGCCCCCGCTGCGCAGATCGGCAGCGATTGAGCGCAGCAGCGGGTCGATCTGCTCGAGTGACTCGTCATCCAGGAGCCCCTCCTCCAAATAGCGATGGAGGATGGACAGGCGCTGCCCGATCACGTCGTGCACGCGAGCGCGCATACGCAGATAGGCCGCATTGTCGGCAACTTTTTTGACTTCCTCGATCTGGGCCCGGAGCTCTTGACCCGCGAGCTCAAGCAGGTGGTTGGCTTGCGCCAAACGATCGTGAGCATGCGCGTACTCTGTTACATCCAAACCGATAATGCGCTCGAAGAGGCGGCCAGAAACCATAACGTCATCGTGCACAAACAAGCGAATCTCGGCGGGAGAAACCTCGACCACAACGCGCGCCTCACCAAAGCGGTCCAAATTGATGCGCACGCGGCTCTGGCTGCTTTCGGGCATTTGCATGCTGAGCTTGCGCAGGTCGTTCCATGTACCGCTCATATCGCCTAGGTCGGTGGGCATATGAAGCTCCACCAGGTTTTTGCGCATGCAGCGGTTCATGAGCAGTGGACGGCCCCTCGAGTCCAGATACAGGATGCCCACGGGAATCACGTTGATGGTTTCGATCGTCGAGAACGCGGTGATATCCTCCTGGCGGTTACGGACGTCCATCAAGAGCGCCGCGACGGAACGGAACAGGAAGAACGCTCCCTCTGCGATAAGGACAACGGCCCACACCGAGCCCATGGCAAAAACCACCGGCGGTGTCACGGCGCCAACAAGCAGCAGCTCGGCCAGCATGACAGGGCGACGATAGTGCACCATAAGGACCACGCCATAGGCAAAGATCGCGGCATTGAGCCACAGCACTCCGCCCATTGCCCTGGCGCAAACGTCAAGCGGCGCCACCAGATACGAGCCAGACGACGCGAATAAGATGAGCGCCGAAATCATCAGGTGAAGCACAAGGCTCGTCTCGTAGGCGCAAATCACCTTACGGTTATAGGACGAGCGGCGCGATGCGATGAGCGGGACGTGGATCATCTGCAGACACGCAGCCAGGGCAAAGACAACATCGAGCGCAACGATTTGGGGAAGGATGAACGAAATCTGCATCGTCACTCACCCGCCCTCGGCATCAAGACGATCATGCGCAGCTGGCCGGGCTCGCCCTCAAGGCGGTATGCCACGTTGCGCCCTTGCAGAGCGCTTTCGAGCTCTTGCGCAGCGGACGTCTGCGAAAGATCTTCATCATCGTTGGAAAAAAGCGTGGCGCGCAGCTCGACACTGCACCGGTCATGGTCGCCCAAGTGATACATAAGCGCCGGATGGTCGGTGGTGTAGGCAAAAAACGCAAAGTCATACACGCAGTCGTACAGGGCGCTTACCGTACTGGCGTGCATCGGGCGCCGTATGGCGATAATCGAAGCGCAATCGACATCGATGGTGCGCAGGTCGCTTGCGAGCTCATTGGCAATGAGTTGAATGCGGTCGCGATCAAAACCGCTCTCCCCGTGCTGCGCCAACGTGAGCGACCCTTTGCGCTTGCAATAGGCGACGAGCATCTTGGCGCGCTGCAGCATGCGGTAACGCTCGTGTGAAGACGCCTCGTCGGTCAACGGTGGCAGCGAGCTCAGCAGGTCGTACATCTCTTCGAACGCGCGGGCAAGCGCCTGGTCCACGTCTTGGACTAGCAAGGTCTCGGCCTCTTGATCTGCCAGATGCGTCTTAAGATCGTAGTCGGCCGTGAGCAGCTCATTTTGGCGCTGCAGCTCCATGCGACGATGTGCCAGTTCACGGTTAAGCTCGTTGAGCTCCGACACGTCTTGGGCAAGCAGGGCCGATCCGCCCAGCAGCGGAAAGGCTCGGTACATCACATCGGGATCGGACGCCACGGCAAAGGCATGGGCATGCCCGTGTTCCTGGGCCCGCAGCTCTTCGCACACGCCCGCCGGCATTGGCTTTGACACCGGTGTGGCATAGACTTCCTGCAGGTCGCGCGTTAGAACTTTGAGGTCGAGCGGCAAGGTATCGAAGATGCCAGCAATGTCGTGATATGACGGAATGACACCGCAATCGAGACAGATTTCCATCGCCACCACGCACAAGACGCAATAGACGAGCGAGAAGTTGAGCCTCCATGCCCAGGGCACGCGCAGAGCATACGAGATGGCAAAGAACGCACCACCCAACAAAACAAGCGCCGCCGTGCCCGAGAAACGTTGGATGCGAAAGGACGAGGACCGGCCCACCAGGATAAAAAAGGCCACGAAGTTAAAGGCCGTCCACACTAAGACGGCGAAATAGCCCCAGCCGTACGTGTAATCGTTGCTCCAGGTGTCGCTTGCACGGTCAAAGTGGAATACCTGCCGGTGGAAATCGTTGGTGAGCACAAAACCGATAAGTAGGATGGCCACGACCCACAAGATGCTGCGATAGCGACGACCCGCACGATGATGCTCCAACCCCGCAAGGCGCAGGCCGCACAGCTGGTAGAGGAGCGGAATGAGCGTCATGGGCACATAGTACAGGTACCACAGCACGGTGGCATAGAACGGCGTGAACGACTTGTACTTGAGGATGACCTCGATCATCCACAAGGCGCTGATGGTGGCAACGGCAACGAGGCGCCGGCGCAGGATGTAATCAAGACAGCGCAGGTAAACCAGCACGCCCCAGATTGAGAACGCGACGGCAGCGACAAGCAGCGGAATCGAGCTCGAATGGATAAGCCCGTCCACGACCTCTTTGGACACCTCGCTATAGATGGGCACGGTGTTGGAGAGCTTGGGATCGGAAGCGAATAACGCCGGCAAGACCGCCAAAAACAGAAGAAATAGTGCGGTTATGACGCCGGCAATGACGAAGGCGCGACGACGGTACACCAGGTGCGTTATGCCAACGAGGAATCGCGGCATGGCGAAGAGCCTGCCGCCCCTGGGATCCGCTACCGGCGCGGATCGGGCGGCCGCATGGCCGATATGTCGCTCGCGGGTACCCATAGTGCTTTTAGTGTACCGACAGGCGGGCTCAAAAAACGGGCCGCATGTCCCAAAATCCGCGGACGGCAAAACGCCCGGCAAGCACAAACTGCTCGCCGGGCGCTTTGGTTAGGAGACTATGATTGCCGGGAAAGCCTAGGACAGGTCTGTAAGATTTGAGTCTAGGGTTTTCCAGGTGCCGTAGATTGGGTCGAATGGGGAGCGCCGCGTACTTAAGGTACGCAAGCGACGAATGAGGCCCAAGGTACGGTGGTTGGGAAAGCCTAGGCCAGATCTTCGCCGTTGGAAGCGATTACCTTCTTGTACCAGTCGAAGCTCTTCTTCTTGGAGCGCTTGAGGGTACCGTTGCCGGCGTCGTCGCGGTCCACGTAGATGAAGCCGTAGCGCTTGGACATCTCGCCCGTGCCGGCCGAGACCAGGTCGATCGGACCCCAGGTGGTGTAACCCAGCAGGTCGACGCCGTCCTCGGTCACCGCGTCGCGCATCGCGGCGATGTGCTGGCGCAGGTAATCGATGCGGTAATCGTCGTTGATGGAGCCGTCCTCCTCGACAACGTCCTTGGCGCCCAGACCATTCTCGACCACGAACAGCGGCTTCTGATAGCGGTCGTACAGGTCGTTGAGGGTAATGCGGAAGCCTAGCGGATCGATGGCCCAGCCCCACTGGCTCTGCTGCAGGTAGGGGTTCTTGGCACCGGCGAAGGCGTTGCCCTGGGTCTTCTCGACATCGGGATTATCGGCACCCGCGGAGCAGCGGGTGCTGTAGTAGCTAAAGCTGATGAAGTCGACGGTGTTGTCGGCCAGGATCTCGCGGTCCTCGTCGGTCATGCCCACGTCGATGCCCAGACGCTCGAGCTTCTTGACGGCATAGGCCGGGTAATAGCCGCGGCTCTGGACGTCGACGAAGAAGTAGTTGTCCTGGTTGTCGAGCTGGGCCTGGCGCACATCGCCCGGGCGGCAGCTGTAAGGATAGTAGCTGCCCGCGGCGAGCATGCAGCCGATCTTGACCTCGGGGTCGATCTCGTGGGCGATCTTGGTGGCCCAAGCGCTGGCGACGAGCTCGTTGTGGGCGGCCAGGTACTCGACGGCCTCCCTGTTCTCGCCCTCCTCAAAAACCAGGCCGGCACCCATAAACGGCAGGTGCAGGATCATGTTGATCTCGTTAAAGGTGAGCCAATACTTCACCAGGCCCTTGTAGCGGGTGAAGATCGTAGTCGCAAGGTTCTTGTAGAAGTCGATGAGCTTGCGGTTGCGCCAGCCGCCGTATTCCTTGATGAGGTGAATCGGGCAGTCGAAGTGCGTGATGGTTACGAGCGGCTCGATGCCGTACTTTTGGCACTCGCGGAACACATCTTCATAGAAAGCCAGGCCGGCCTCGTTGGGCTCAGCCTCGTCACCGTTGGGGAAGATGCGGGTCCATGCCAGGCTCATGCGGAAGGTCTTAAAGCCCATCTCGGCGAAGAGGGCGATGTCCTCCTTGTAGTGATGGTAGAAATCGATGCCGGTCTGCGCGGGATAGTAGTAGCCATCCTCGAAGTCGAGCATCTTACGCTGGCCGGAGACCACCGCGTAGCGCTCAGCGCCGTGCGGCGCCACGTCCACGTTAGCCAAGCCGCGACCGTCCACGTCGTAGGCACCCTCGCACTGGTTGGCAGCCGTCGCGCCGCCCCACAGGAAGTCTTTACGGAAAGCCATACATCGATCCTTTCACACGCTGTTTGTCGTGGTTTCAGTATCCCCGTAAACGGGGCGCCACCCAACGACAACAACGCAGGTCGACACTTCTTTTCGCACGCAGGCGCCCAGCAGCCGCCCGAGCCTGACACTTTCTGATACCCAACCACCAAAAAGAGGACAGGCACCTTTGTGGTGGTTTGGACCCGAGAGATAGTCCGCTCCGCCGGTTTGTCTCAATCTGTAACAGTTAGACCGTTAAAACCGAGCCTGGTGTTACAGATCGAGATTTTCGGGCAGCCCCCTGCAGTTTGTCTCGTTCTGTAACAGGAAAAGACGATTTAGCCTGCTAGATGTTACAGAACGAGACAGAAGGTCCCGGTCTTCGTTGATGTCGAGGTTCTTTTCGATGAGCCCCCCTGAAGCCGCCCTCGACCAGTAGTCAATTTGACTGAATAGGAAAAAAAGGAAAAAATAGGAAAAAAAGGAAAGGAGACTTATGACTGAAACCATCTTCTCCCCTTCATTTGGAAATCGCCCATCCTATCTCGTTGGGCGAGGAAATGTAATTTCAACATTCATCTCCGGCCTTGAACAGGAGCCGGGCAATCGAGACCGCGCCATGCTCATGCTCGGCCAGCGAGGAAGCGGCAAGACGGTTCTCCTGTGGGAGCTCGCCGATCGCGCTCGCAAGCTTGGCTTCGTCGTCGCCACGCCCACCGTTGCCTCCGAGGACATGCTCGAACGCATTGTTGAAAAAATCCAAGAGGCGGGCGAGCCCTATGCCAACAAACGCCATCTCCCTAAACTCACGGGCGGCAGCCTGAGCGTCTTCGGTTTCTCAGCCGGCCTTGAGTTCACGCGCGATGTGCAGGAAACCAAGAGTTTCCAGTTCAAGCTCACGCAACTGGCGCGCAAACTAACCGAGCAAGGACATGGCATCCTCATCCTCATCGATGAGCTTCAGGCTAATTCGCCCGAGATCAGACAACTCGTCACCGCTTATCAAGAACTCGTCGGCGAGAGACTCAACGTCGCACTCGTTATGGCGGGCCTTCCGGGAGCGGTCTCGGCGACGCTCAATGACCGCGTGCTGACGTTTCTCAACCGCGCTCGCAAAGTCACACTCGAACCGCTTTCAGTCGGAGACGTCGACACCTATTACCAGCGGGCTTTCGAAGAACTCGACCTTGATATCCCAAGCGATCTTCGACTAGATGCCGCTCGCGCAACCCAGGGCTCGCCCTACATGTTGCAGCTCATCGGTTACAACATCGCCAATCGTTGCCAGGCAGGAGAACGCGCAACACGAGAGCTAGTCGACGGAGCCATCGAGGCGTCAAAGGTCGATTTCGAAAACGATGTGTGCGAGACGACGCTCGCCGCGCTCTCGGACCAAGACGTTGCGTTTCTTGCCGCAATGGCGGATGACGAAGACACCGTGTCGCGCATTTCTGATGTAGCCGAGCGCATGTCGGTCACACCCGACTACGCACAAAAGTATCGCCGGCGCCTTATCGACGCCGGCGTAATCGAACAGGCCCGCCGCGGGTACGTGCGCTTCGCTGTTCCTTATATGGCTGACTACCTGCGCAGTCAGCTGTAGGAAAACCACCACGAAGGGGACAGGCACCTTTGTGATGGTTTTGACCGGTTTGTCTCGGTCTGTAACAGTTAGACCGTCAAAACCGAGCCTGGTGTTACAGATTGAGATTTTCGGGCAGCCCCCTGCAGTTTGTCTCGTTCTGTAACAGGTAGAGACGATTTTGGCTGCTAGATGTTACAGGATTGAGACGAAGCGCTAGTCGCAGGTGATGTCGAGGTTTTTGCCGGTTAGGCCTACGTAGCCGCCCTCGGCTGCTTTGGGACTATCGGCGTGGCAGAGGACCCACTTGTCGGCCTTCCAGTAGCAGTAGCTGTCGCCGGCGGCGGACATGTTGGCAGCGGCCTCGGGACGCGGACCATTGGTGCCGGCGGGCAGCGCTACCATTACCTGGAAGCCACCGTCGTCGACCATGCACGGCGTGTAGTGCAGCGTCGTGGCGTAGACCTCGACGAGCGTGCCGGCCGGCGCGCGGAAGGCCTTGACCTGCGCGGTATCGAGCTTGCCGTCGACGATCTGCTCGCGCTTGGCCAGCAGCAGGATAAAATCGCGGGCGCCCAGGTTGAACTCGCTGGCGCGGTGATACTCCAGGCAGTTGAGCTTCGTGTTACGGCCGTTGCACCAGCCCAGCTGGAAGGGGCGGCCGCCGTACATGAGCAGACCGAGCGTGTCGGCACCTTCGACCTGTTCCAGCTCGGGCGCGGAGGCCACATACTTGCTACCCTCGGGAATGGGCGTGGCGGAAAGTGCCTCGACAAGCGGAGCTGTCAGGCTGGAGGGTACGTCGTCCCACACGCGGCCGTAGGACTTGAACTCGGGATCGGTAACAGAGTAGATATGCATGTTCGCTCCTGTTCGTAAATGTGACTATATAAACATTCTAGAACATTAGCCGTCTTTTGATGGAGTCAATACCGCAAACAACACGCACCAGAGTCACATGGGCAAAAGGGCGGCGTGTATTTTACTTAGCCGAGATAGCCCTTAAGGAACTCAATGACACCCGAGCACCAGTGATCAGTTTCCGGCGCATGAGGTTTCATTAACGCATGTCCTCCTTCTGGATACACAATCTCCTCGTGGTGCACCCCAGCCGCATCCAGTGCGTCAACCATCTTTCCGAGATTGCCGGGCGATACGACATCATCGTCGGCGCATTGCCAAAGATATGTCGGCGGATACCGTTCCCACACATGTTGATCAATGCAGAAATCATCAATCGCATCGTGCCCAGCTCCACCGCACACCGAATCAAGAAATCTATGGTCTGACGCACATTCGGACTCATGAAGGTCAATCGGGGCGTAACACAGAACCAAAGCTTTTGGCGGCTCGCATCCGTAAGATGCAAACCCCTTGTTATCCGTCCCCCACTCGGCGGTCAAATGCGCGCCAGCGGAAAAACCGATAACCGCATATTTTTTGTCCACATTAAATCGCGTTGAATTCTCGAGGACAAAACGGACTGCGCGATTAAGGTCATCGATCGGACGCGGCATCAGCGGCTCGACCCTCACCCTGTATGACAACACAAACACGTTATAGCCCGCATCGTTGAGCTCGGGAGCAACGGGAAAACCTTCCATTTGGTGACAAACGCTCTGATAGCCCCCACCCGAAATCGCGATAACGAATGGCGCCCCCGGTCGCCCCGGAAAGAAAAACAGCTTTGTGTTGCGCCGGGTCGGATCGCGAATACAATCGGCTTCATCCCAAATATCGTATGCAACCTGCCTCCCGTCATCCGCAAGCTCAACAATCCGATTCAACCCGCGCAGAACACGAGTAACTTCATACGGATTAGTGTCGGAATTCAAATGGGCCGCGATGGGCTTATTCCACATGCGCTCCCAAGTTGAAGGTCGGCAAAGCATGAGATGCTCACCGAACCCAGCGAACTCAGGAAGAAGTGCGATTTCTCCAAATGTCATATCGGCAGTAATTGTCATAACCAGTCACTCCAAAAACGAGGTGGGCTCGCGCAGATCAATCGCAAGCCCACCATATGCAATCTGCCGCGGGGTTTTCAGCAGCTTACATTCCGAATAATTGTCTATTCCGCCGACGTGTCTGCATCAGGGCGATACATGATGTAGACGAGGACGAAGGTAAGAATAAAACCAACGACATTGCAAAGGATCGCACCAATAAGGCTGCTCATATCACCGGAAGGATTCATGTAGCCGGGGAAGCTGAAAATACCACTCGACGTCATAACGAACGTGCGGGTATTGAAGATAGCCGGGATAACAGCGCTAATTGCACCAGAAATCATGGAAGCGACGATGATCTTCTTGTGCTCCAAAACTATGCCGTACAGGGCAGGTTCTGTAATTCCGCACAGGCTCGTAATGGCACAGCTGAATCCAAGGCTCTTTTCGCTCGGATCCTTCGAGCGGAAAGCAAACGCCAAGCAAGCGCCGACGACACCCATGCTACCGCAAAGAAGTCCAAGGATAGGGTCGGAACCGACGGTCATAATATTGTTGATGGAGATCACAATGAGGGCCCAATGGAGTCCAAGAGGAATCATGACGAGGCCAAATATCGGTCCAAGAATAACGCCGCAAAGAATGGGGCTGAACTGATAGACCGCCAGTACGGCAGTCGCAAGCAAGGAGCTCGCCTGTTGGATAACCGGGCCAACCACAAGAAGCGAGATGGGGGCAGCAATAGCAACTGTCAGGAACGGAACGAGTGCAAATGCCAAAGCATCGGGAAGAACCGCACGCAGCCACTTATAAAGAACGGATGCGAACCAAGCCGCCACGATAGCGGGAAACACCGTCGAGGCATAGCTCACCATCGTGAACTTCATGCCGAACAAATCCAGCGCATCACCAGCTCCAGCTGCGGCAACAAAAGTCGGGTAAAGCAGGATTGCACCGAGCACCGCACCGATATATTGATCGATTCCAAAGAATTTGGCCGCAGACGATCCGACGAGAACGGGCAAGAAATACATGCTGGCGTTTCCCATGCCGTACAGCAGGGTATAAATTCCGCTCTCAGCGGAAACGACACCTGCCGTCGTCAGGATACTAAGGACGGCGTTTATCATTCCGCATGCAATCAAGGCGGGAAGAACGGGCATCATGATGCCGCTGATCAGCTTCATCAGCTTTCCCAGAAAACCTTTGGTCTCGCCTTCATCTGCCGCGGACTTCCCGGTGTCAACCCCGGTTTCCTTTGCAACGATTTCGTAGACCTTATCGACCTTGGGCCCCACAATCACTTGGTATTGCCCTGCTGAATGGCGAATATCGATCACACCATCGATTGCCTTGACTTTTGCATCATCTACGATGCTTTCGTCCTTAAGATTGAACCTTAAACGAGTCATGCAGTGGGCTACAAATGTAACGTTTTCTGCACCGCCCACCATCTCGAGAATCTCGGCAGCGAGCTTGGTTGTATCTGCCATAAATACCATTTCTCCCATGTTGTATTTTATATGTAACCATCGGCAAAGCGCGCGCCTTCGCCGACCAATTACCTAGCTTTCGATGCGATTCGATTGATATGCATCATCAGATAGAGTCTTTCTTCGTCTATAAGTTCTTGGCCCGTCAGCCGGCTGAGAACAGAAGCGATGTCATCGGCGCACGCCGATGCCACCGGATATTCATCTTTGAGCGAGAGATACATCTTGCGGTTGTCGCTTACGATACTTTCGCCAGAGTTCAACCTATTGAATAGGTACTGAAGGTGGGTTGCGAACCTTGCATAATCGAAGCCCTCCCGATCAACTTGAATACCAAGCCGTCTTTCAACAGCAATAGTTGATTCTTCGAGAACGCGATCGTAAACGTCCGTGCCAAACTCTTCAGCCAGCTCACATGAATCCGAATCGGCCATGTTATTGATAAACGCCATGGCAATTCCAACTGTCTCATGAGCGGGAAGCCTAACATTGAGACGTTTCCTGATTATTCGAAGCGCGTACTCGCCGATTTTGAATTCGACGGGATATTGTTGGCGAACATCAAAAGACAAGGGCATATGGACAACAATGTTTTGCTCCTTGCGCTTAATTGCATACGCGATATGGTCCGCAAGAATAAACGGCAAATTAGGGCTTACTTCATAGGGAAGCAGTCCTGTCGACATATCAATAACATCCGAGGTCAGCTCGAGAAGTTCATCCGAGACTTCATCAATGAGAGCGATGTAGCGGGAACTAACGTTATAGAACGTTCGTTGAATCTCCGAGAGCGGTAATTCATCGCCAACGTCCTTAAACCCCAGGCCACGCCCGAATGCCACCAGCTGCCTGCCATTTCCGTCGATGCAGAGGACAGCGCTGGTGTTAATTCGTTTAACGATTTCCATGTGTCCCCCTTAAACAAAACAAGGCTCCCGAAGCAGAATCCGACAATCAATGTCGACAGATGCTGCTTCAGGAGCCTTGCCTGAATATCACTCTGGTTGCCAGTTTAAGCGAAACACCGTAAATGACCTCGTGTAAACATTACTAAACAGTTAAACGGTCGATATCTCCATGTGAACGGTTTAGAAGCAGAAGGCAATCCTTACGCCTGCTGGTAGTGCAGGTGCTTCTCGTCGATATCGGCCAGGTCGCGGTCGAGGTAGCGGCGCGCGAGCCAGTTTGCCATGGGAAGGTTCTGGTCCAGGTAGTTGCCGCACTCCTCGGGAGCGGCACCGGGGACATCGCCCTCAAAGTCGGCGACGAACTCAAAGAGCTCGCGCACGAGCGGCAGGATCTCCTCGCTCGTCACCTCGCCAAACACGACCAGGTAAAAGCCCGTGCGGCAGCCCATGGGGCCAAAGTAAACGATACGGCTCGACCACTCGGCATGATTGCGAAGGAAGGTCGCACCCAGGTGCTCGATGGTGTGGCACTCAGCCGTGTTCATGACCGGCTCTTTATTGGGCGTGGTCAGACGCAGGTCAAAGGTGGTGACGGCAGCGCCGGTCGCCGGATCGCGGTCGATGCGACTCACGTATACGCCGGGCTCAAGCAGCAGATGATCGACAGAAAAGCTCGCAATGCGCTCCATGGCAGATCCTCTCGATAGTCAATTTGGGACGGGGCTCTTTTAGCTGGTTCGAATGGTCACACCAATCATACCAGTCAAAAAAGCCCCGTCCCAAATTAGCCACCTGGGACGAGGACCGATGATTATTTGATCCCCGTCCCAGAAAAATCATGCTAGGCGGTGTACGAGATAGTCGCGGCCACCGCATGGCGCCAGCCGGCGATCTTTTTGGCTCGCTCGTCAGCGGGCATGGCAGGCTCTACGATGCCACGGGCGCCGTAGACGTCGACGACATCGCGCGTATACATGCCCAGCGCGATACCACAGGCCCAAGCCGCGCCCAGACCGCTCATCTCGTCGTTGCTCGCAATGCGGATGGGCGAGCCGACCAAATCGCTCTCAAACTGCATCAGGTACGCATCGCGCGTGGGGCCGCCGTCAACACGAAGCTCGGCAAGCGCCGCGCCCGAATCCTCGACCATCGCATCAATGACGTCAAAGATCTGATAGGCGATCGACTCGTCGGCAGCCTTTACGAACTCCGCGCGACCCGTGGTGCGTGTCATGCCAAAAACGCATCCCTCGGCATCACTTGCCCAGTGCGGCGCACCCAGGCCGGTAAACGCCGGCACAAAGTAGACATGGCTCGCCGGGTTGGCGGCGTAGCACAGGTCGGTGACCTCCTCGGGGTTGTTGATGAGCTCCAGGTCGTCGCGCAGCCAGGTCTTGACGGCGCCGGCGTAGCTCACGTTGCCCTCGAGTACATACTCGGTCACGCCATCCATACGCCACGCAAGCGAGCTCGAAAGCCCGTGCGAGCTGGCGACAAACTCGTTGCCGACGTTCATCATGACCGAGCTGCCGGTGCCATAGGTCGCTTTGGCCATGCCGCGGCTGTGGCAACCCTGCGCAAACAGGGCCGCATGGCTGTCGCCCAGCACGCCGTGTACCGGCACGGGCGCGGGCAAAAAGCCGCCCAAGTCCGTTGTGCCAAACAGACCGTCGGAGTCGGTCACCTGCGGCAGGCAGGCCGGATCGATGCCAAAGGCCTCGCACACCGGCTCGCTCCAGCAGCCACGGCGCAGGTCGAAGAGCTGCGTGCGGCTGGCATTGGACCAGTCACAGCGAAACTCCGCGCCGCCCGTGAGCGTCCAGACCACCCAGGCATCGATGGTGCCCAGACACAGCTCACCCGACGCCGCGGCCTCGGCAGCCGCCGGAACGTTCGCAAGGATCCAAGCCATCTTGCCCGCCGGATAGTAGGGTGAGAGCACCAGACCCGTCGTGTCGCGCACCAACTCGGACACGCCCTCGCGTGCGGCCAGCTCGTCGCACAGCTCGCGGGCACGGGCGCACTGCCACACCACGGCGTCGCACAGCGGCTCGCCCGTCGTGCGGTTCCAGGCAACGGTGGTCTCGCGCTGGTTGGAAATGCCAATGCCGGCGACATCGGCCGGGTTAACCCCGGTCTCCTCCACCACGGCGCGCGCCACGGCAAGCACGTTGGCAGCGATCTCGGCCGGATCATGGCTCACCCAGCCGGCCTCGTTGACGATCTGGCGATGCGCGCGGTCGGCACGATGAATCAGATGGCCGCCCTCGTCCACCAGCAGCGCCTTGGTGCCCTGCGTGGACTGATCGATTCCGATGATGTATTTGCTCATGTACTCTCCCATTCCTTCCGCCAAATCAAAGACAGCCTGGCGGACAAGGAGCGAGCGACCGCCAAGTGCCGCAGACTGCCGTGAAAAAGGAGTGCCGCGTACTTTGTGTACGCAAGCGACGGTTTGAACGGCAAGGTGCGGTGCTTGGCGGCCGCGCAGCGTCTGTGTCTACTAGTTGCCGAGGAACTCGGCAACGGTCTTGGCAATGCCTTCGCCGGTGAGGCCGTAGTGCGCAAAGACCTCGGGGCTCGTGCCGGTGATGACCGGCGCGTCGGGCAGGCTCAGGCACTTGACCGGACGCGGGCAATGCTCGCCCACGACCTGCGCGACCATGGAGCCCAAGCCGCCAAAGGGGCTGTGCTCCTCGACGGTCACGACGACGCGCGTGGCACCAGCGGCCTCGATCACGGCCTCGGCATCGAGCGGCTTGACGCAGTACATGTCGAGCACGGTGGCGGAGATGCCCTGCTCGGCGAGCAGATCGGCGGCGTCCACGGCATGGCGGACCATCTCACCGGTGGCGACAATCGTCACATCGGTGCCGCGACGCACCCAGGTGGCACAATCCATCTGGAACGGGCACTCGTCCTCGGTATACACGTCCTCGACCGGGTTGCGGCCCACGCGGATATAGGCCGGCTTGTTGTCGGCAACCAGGGCGCGCACAAGCTCGGCAGTCTGAAAACGATCGCTCGGCAGATACACGCGCATGTTCGGGATAGCGCTCATGGCGGCGATATCCTGCGCGGAGTGATGGCTCATGCCCAGAGCGCCGTAGGACACGCCGCCCGAGATGCCGATGAGCTTGACGTTGGTGTTGGAGTACGAGACGTCGACCTTGCACTGCTCATACGAGCGCGTGGTCACAAAGGACGCCGGCGAGGCGGCCCAGGCCTTCTTGCCGCACGAAGCCATGCCGGCGGCGATACTCACCAGGTCCTGCTCGGCGATGCCGACCTCGACGGACTGCTGGGGGTACTGATCGAAGAACGGCGTGAGCGATGCGGAGCCGCGGGAGTCGGAGCACAGGACGACGATGTCCTTATCGGTCTCGGCGGCCTCGAGCAGCGTGTCGCAGATAACCTTGCGGTTGGCGATCTTGTTAGCCATTGATGGCCTCCTTATGGGCAGCGAAATCGGCGATGATCTGGGCATATTCCTCATCGTTGGGCAGGTGATGATGCCAGGCGGCCTTGTCCTCCATGACGGGCGAGCCATAGCCCTTCACCGTGTTGAGGATGATGACCGTGGGCTTTCCGCTGGTCTCGGCCGCAAGCGTCAGCGCAGCGTCGATGGCCTGGACGTCGTTGCCCGGAATGGAGAGCACGTTCCAGCCGAAGGCGGCCCAGCGCTCCTCCTGCGAATCCTGCTTCATGACGTCCTCGGTGCTGCCGCTGATCTGCAGGCGGTTGCGGTCCACGAGCGCGCACAGGTTATCGAGCTGGTAGTTGCCGCCGCTCATGGCGCCCTCCCAGACCGAGCCCTCGGCAAGCTCGCCGTCGCCCATGATGGTGTAGACGCGGTAGTCGCGGCCGTCCATCTTGCCGGCAAGCGCCATGCCGACGGCCACGGGCAGACCATGGCCCAGCGAGCCCGAGTTCATCTCGATGCCCTTGAGCTTATTGTTGGGGTGGCCGATGTAGGGGCTGCCGAACTTGGAGAAGCGGGCCTTGACGTCGTCGAGGTCCAGATAGCCCTCGTGGCAGAGCACCGCGTAGTAGGCCTCCATGGCGTGGCCCTTGGAGAGCACGAAGCGATCGCGGTTGGGATCGTCGACGGTCTCGGGCGAAATGTTGAGGTGGTTGGCGTAGAGGGTCATCAGCGCATCGATGACCGACATGTCGCCGCCGATGTGCCCGCCGGCGCCAGCCATGATGATATCGACGCAATCGCGGCGAAGGTCCCAACGCAGGGATTCAAGCTCTTCGATAGTTGCCATTTCTACTCTCCTCGCAGGTAGGCTTTGACGTCTTCTTCAATCGGGTCGTACAGGTCGGGGACAATGCCGAGGTATTTGCATGCCTCGTAGAGCACCGGCACCACGTTGGCGTGAATGGCGACGCAGTGGTGGATGTAGGGACCCTCGACGATCTTGGCCTCGAGGCGCTTGAGGTTGTCGACCTCGACCCACAGGTAGGTGCCCATGCCGGCCGGGCCGTCGATGCCGCGGGCGTTGCCCAGCAGCAGCGAGTACTCGCCGTTGTCGCCGTCAAAGCGGGCAAGGGTGAGGTCGCCGTGCTTGGCCTCGGCCGTCAGCGCGCCGGGGTGATCGAAAGCCAGCGGGTAAGTGAGCTTGGGCTTGACGGCTGCGCAGCTGCAGGGCCAGGGGCCGCAGTGCTGCAGCAGCTCGCCGTTCTCGTTATCGGGATGACGCACGGTCCAGTCGGCGAACATGCCGCGGTGACGGCCCAGGTCGGCGGCCTCGACCATCAGCGCGGTGATAGCGCCATGGATGTCGGTCTCGCAGACGATGGGGATGCCCATCTCGTTGAGGATTGCGTTGGCGGCGCAGGGCATAATGCCCAACTCGTCCTGCAGGGCGTTCCAGCACTGGATGGCGCCGGCGTTGCAGCCGTACTTCTCGACCAGGCGCTTCATGGCAATGGCGAGTCCTGCGACCGCAGGAACCTTGTCCTCGGGGATGCAGATCTCAAAGCTGTCACCAATGTGGGCGAGCATGGCTGCCATGGCCTGCTCGTCAGCCTGGGCGTCGCGCACGGCCTGGACAAGCTCGGTCATGGGGATGGGCGAAAGCTGGATGTTGAACTTCTCGAGCAGCTCGCCCTCGTTGCACATGGTCGACCAGAAATCGAACGGACGGGTGGCCATCTGCAGGATGCGGGTGTGCTTGAAGGTCTTGACCACGTTGCACACGGCCAAAAAGTCCCAGACGCCGCGCTCGAACTCGGGATCGGTCAGACGGCAGTTGGTCATGTAGGTGAAGGGAACCTGGAAGCGGCGCAGGACCTTGCCGGTGGCGAACAGACCGCACTGGCTATCACGCAGACGGGTGCCGTCGGGCTCGGGGCGCTCGTCGCGCGGCCCCCACAGCAGCACGGGCAAGCCGAGCTCGCGGGCAAGGCGGGCGCAGACATACTCGGTACCAAAGTTGGCATGGCAGAGCATGATGCCGTCGACGCCCTCGGCGCGGAACTTCTCGACGATAGGCGCGATATGGCTGTCGTCGAACAGCAGGCCCTCGTCGTTGATGTCGTCGATATCCACAATCTCGACGCCGATCTCGCGCAGGCGATCAGCCGTCAGACCGCGATACTTGATCGCGTCCGGCGCGCTAAAGATACTGCGGCGCGTGGGCACAAAGCCGAGCTTGATCTTGTCCATGTACGTCCTCCCCTAGTCACATGTTCAGTAAACAGACGCATGTTTCGTTTTGTTCTGTTTACTAAATGTTTTACTCTTTTGTTTAAAAGTTTAGCGCGAAAGTCTCGTAAACGGTAGAGAAATCAGCCTAAACGGTATGTAAACAATCTGAACATACAAGGGCAACAAAAAGAGGACCCCGAAGGATCCTCTTCTGAATGGCACTATGTTAACTGCCCTAGCGAGCTTTGGCACGCTGCAGGCAATGCCGTCTCCGCCTAGATTTCGCGCACGCTCTGGCGCTCGACAAAATAGGTCGACACAGCCGTTTTGCAGGTATAGCTCTTGGGATTGCGGATGTTGCCCACCAGGCGGCGCACCGCGATCTCACCCACCTCGTGCTTGGGAACGTGAACCGTGGTGAGCGGCGGGTTGGAGAAAGCGCCCAACGACAGGTCGTCAAAGCCGATGATCGAGACATCCTCGGGCACGCGAATGCCGTGCTCGTTGAACGCGCGCATGGCACCCACGGCGAGCACGTCGTTTTCGGCAAAGAAAGCCGTTGGCAGATCTTCGCGCGAGGCGTTGTCAAGCCACGCGCCCATGTCGCGATAAGCGCCCTCGAGCGTGGTGCCCAGCGTGACGCGCCATGCCGGATTGGCCTCAAGGCCCGCGTCCTCAAGCGCTTGGCGATAGCCGCGCTCGCGATCCTTAAAGTTGCGGATGCGAAGGTCGCCTGCCAGATAGCCGATTTGCTTGTGACCCTTCTCGATAAGGTAGTCCACGGCGCGCAGCACCGAGTCGGTGTTGGCAATGACTACGGCATCGAAGTACTGACGATCGCTCCAGCCATCGAGCACGATCAAGTGGGCGGCAGCGTTGGCGAACAAGGCATAGTCTTCCTCACCCAGCTCGGTACCCATCAGCACGATGGCGGCCGACGGGTCGGCGATCAGGCCCTCGACCTGCGGGCGCACGGCGTCCAGGTCGCTAAAGTCGAGCGAGACAAAGCTCGTGCTCATGCCGTGGCGACGCGCCTGGCGCTCCACGCCCTCGATGACCGCGGGATGGAAGGTGCTCTCGTCCAGGATGGCGCCCGTCTTGCGCGCAAGCACGAACTGGATGCTCTCGAGCTGCGTCGACTGCTGATAGCCAAGCGACTGCGCGCACTCCAGGATGACCTTGGCGGTCTCCTCGCTCACGCTGCGCTTGCGGTTGAGCGCGTTGGACACGGTTGCGGGCGAAAAGCCGGTAATGCGGCTGATCTCGCGGACGCTTGCTTTAGCCATCGTTCCCCCTAGCATCGGTCGCGGCCGAGCATCGTGGCTTGACCGCCCCGTGGCTCGGCAACTAAACGACCGCAAATTCAATCTAAACAGAATAGTAAATGTTTAATAGCTAGTTTAGCCTGTTGTCAAGCGAAGTGGCACGACTATTCCCCCAACGGGCGCATTTGTCCATCTTAACGTTATTACGCAAGGTCTTCGCCATTGCTTGCTATTACGCGTCGGTACCATTCGAAGCTTTTCTTTTTACGTCTCTCAAACGAGCCCGCACCGCTATCGTCTCGATCGACATAGATAAACCCGTAGCGCTTACGCATCTGTCCTGTGGCGACCGAAACCAAATCGATCGGGCCCCAACAGGTATATCCCATGAGTTCCACCCCGTCGAGCTCGACGGTCTCCCTCATCGCCTCGATGTGGGCCCGCAGGTATTCAACTCGATAGTCGTCTTCTATTTCACCCGAATCTTCCGGCACATCAGAAGCACCCAAACCGTTTTCGACGATGAACAGCGGCTTTTGATAGCGATCCCAGATTTCATTCATGGTGACGCGCAGCCCTTTGGGGTCGATAAACCTCCCCCAAGGCTCCTGTTTTAGATACGGATTAGGCGCCGAGCGAAGAAGGTTCGAATCGAACTGACCTTCCGCATGCGCTTTTGCGACGCGCGTCGAGTAATACGAAAACGAGACGAAATCGACCAGGTTTGCAGCCAGTACTTCGCGGTCATCATCCCGATAGGGCACCTCAAAACCATGGCGGGCGTATTCCTTGAGAACATAGCTCGGGTACGCACCGCGCACCTGGACGTCGGTAAACATGTAATGGCTGCGATTCTCAGCCTGCGCAGCCAGCACATCGTCCGGATCACATGTAGCCGGATAGAAGACACCTGCGTTGAGCATGCAACCGATCTTCGCCCCAGGGCACAGTTCATGACACGCCCCGACCGCACGGGCGCTCGCAACCAATACATGGTGCACGGCCGTGTGAACCGTTGCATAGCGATTCTCCCCTTGCTCGAAGATGATCCCCGCCGCCATAAAGCACGCCTGCGTCATGATGTTGATCTCGTTAAAGGTCAGCCAATAATTGACCAATCCCCGATAGCGCTCGAACACGGTACGCGAATATCGCTCGAACAGGTCGACCAACCTGCGATCGCGCCATCCGCCATACGCATCGACGAGATGCATGGGGACATCATAGTGGTTGAGCGTCACCAAAGGCTCAATGTCATGCGCGCGACACGTCCTAAAAACATCCTCGTAAAAGGCAAGGCCTTCTTCATTGGGCTCGGCTTCGTCTCCTTTGGGAAAAATGCGGCTCCAGGCGATTGATAAGCGCAGGCATTTAAAACCCATCTGGGCAAACAGTTCAATATCCTGCTTGTACCTATGGTAAAAATCAATGCCCTTGCGAGCGGGATAGAAGCTGTCGGGTGCCAACGCACGCGGATCAAGGTCTCCCCGCATGACGTCCATGCGTTGATCGCCAAACGGCAGCATGTCGGAATTGGCTAAACCGCGACCGCCTTCGTTCCATCCTCCCTCGCACTGGTTTGCAGCCAGAGCCCCGCCCCATAAAAAATCTTCTCTAAACATTATGGTGTCGTCCTTTCTATCAAATTCCCGGCCCACACTGTCGAACGCAACGGACTCGGCAAGTGCCGCGCAACAGCACAGTACCGTTGCGCGGCCAAGGGGTCGGACCGCGCAACGGCTGGGGAGCATATTTGTGTAGTAGCCTCTTATGCCTCGACGGATTCAACGGCCTCAGAATCGCCGCTCTTGGACTTCAACGGCATCTTCTCCTGTCCTTCAAATCCAAAAATCATCGCCAACGCAAACGTCACGGCACCGCCAGCAAGACACCCGATGGTGCCAGGGATGATATCCTGAGCAAACATGAGCACGTTCATCCATGGGAAACCAACGCCAGTGAAGATATAGACGTTGGCATGAGGAAGGCTTACCAGCAGACCACCGACAGCACCACCAATCATGTTCCAGGCAAGAGCCTTCTTGTCGCGAAACAGGATGCCGTAGATGATGGGCTCACTCACGCGACCGAAGGCATAGGTGATGAACAAGTTCCAGCCCGTGGCTCGACTCTCCTTGTCCTTAGCGCGCAGGCCATAGGCGAGCGCGATGGCAAGCGTGGTGTAGGCTACAACCGCGGTGCCGGGGTATAAGATGGCGTCGTAACCGTTCTGGAGCGCGGCGGGCAATATGGCGGTATAGATCGGCACGTGCATGCCGGTGGCGATGATCAGATTCCAGAATGCGCCGATAACCGCGGTCGCAGCGGGACCGGCAACAGAGGCGAGCCAAATGATGAAATCGGCCACAAGGCCCATGACAAATTGGACGGCAGGGCCGCAGAGGCACAGCGCGACCGGCAACATCACGAGCACCGTACCCACGGGTACGATCAGAATGCGCAACATATCAGGCGAGATCTTCTTAAAGAAGCGCTCAACATAGGACTGGGCCCAGGTGATCAAGATGACCGGAAGAACAGCCTGGGTGTAGTTGACGAGCTGCATGGGGATGCCGAAGACGCTGAAAGGCTTTCCGTCCTCAACAATAGCGAGCATGTCGGGATAAATCATCACAACAGCGATGAGCAGTGCCAGCACAGGACTCGTTTTGAACTTCTTAGCCGAACTGTAGGCAGCAAATACCGGGAAGTAATAGTACGCCGCATCGCCCACCAGGGAAAGGATCCGATACAGGTCGCTCGTTTCGGACATAAAACCGGCGCCTTCGGGCCCAAACAGAATAACGAGCATCTTGAAGATACCGGCGACACAAAAGATCGGAAGGATCGGGGTGATAGCGCCGCTCACGGCATCGAGCAGCTGATTGAAGAGGTGCTTGGGCGCCAAGCGCTCCTTCCAGCTAAGCTGAGGGCCATCGAGTTCCTCGTCAATCGATACCGTGACCTCGAATCCGCCCTGCTTACAAACCTCGTCGTAGACCTTGTCGACCGTGGGCCCGACCACCAGCTGCACCTGCCCTCCGGCGTGCACGACGCTGATGATAGACGAGATGTCCTCAAGCTTCTCATCATTCGAGAGGCTTTCATCCTTGAGGTTGAAGCGCAGGCGCGTCATGCAATGCGTAACCGAAGCCACGTTTTCCGCCCCGCCCACAGTGGAGAGAATCTGCTCTGCCACCTTTTTGTAATTTGCCATCATTGGCTCCTTTGCACAATCTTGGCTTACTGTTCGAATCGGCAAAGGTCATGCCCCGAATGGCTACGGGTTACAATCCTTTTTTGGAGATGATCCGGTTGAGATGGATCATCAGATAGAGTTCCTCCTCCTCGGAGAGCGTGGCGTCCCACGTTTCACGACAATAGGAACCGATATGCTTCACGCACTCTGCCAACTGCGGAAACTCCTCACGAAAGTTCTTGTACATCTGCATGTTGGCGCTGTTCAGCGACTCGCCGGCTTGAATGCGCTTGAACAGGTACCGCAGATGCGTGGCGAAGCGGGTGAAATCAAAGGAATCGCGGTCGACAATAATGCGGAAATCGCTTTCGAGAATCTCGATAACGTCCTCGAGCATATCGTCGAACCACTTTGCGGGCTCGGCCGTGGCTTTGACGGCTTCAACAACCCGTGCGTTCACGAGATTCATCGCAATACTGGCAATCTCATCCTTGGGAAGCCGCTCTCCGAGCTCCTTCTCGAGTCGCATGACGATAAACTGGGCAGCCTTGTATTCCTTCGGATACGTCTCCCGCACTTCATAGGCAAGAGGCATCGCGATGCGGACCCCCTTTTGGGCTCGCGCAACGGCAAACGACAGGTGATCAGCCATGAACAGCGTCGCATTGGTCGAGAGGTCGTAGGGCAGTTCGTTGGCAACGATGTCCATAACTTTCGCCGCAAACATCACGATATCCGAGGGAAGATCCCTCATGACATCTTGTCCTTTAGGATCAATGTCGTAAAACGTATGCTCGATTTTAGAAAGAGGGAGCTCTCGAGGAAAATCTCCGCCGAAACCGACGCCCCTGCCCATGGCGATGACATCTCGCCCCTGTCCGTCACGGCAAAGAACCGCGTTGTTGTTAAGCTTTTTAATTGCAAGCATGGTGAACCTCCTTTCAAGAACACTCACAGAAAAAGGCATGATAGCCAATAGCAGTGCTATTGCGGTCATGCCTTACGTAACAATCCGTGTTGTATTGCTCTTGGGCATGCCTCCACACAGGAGTAACAATCCAAGATGCAGAATGCATTATAGCGCTCTCCCCGCCCCGGGGACCATCGGGCTGGCGAACGGTAGATGTCGGCCCGCCAGCGGCCACATCGAGCAGATGGGCGTGCTTCGATCCCGAGCCTAGCCTAGGATGCGGGCCATGCGCGCCTTGAACTCGGACAGAAAGCGCGGGGCGTCCACGGTGAGTGCCACAAGCGCGCTCTTGTCGGGGTCGGACAGGCGATGCTCGTCGCAGATAGTGCGGCCGCGATACTCGCCGAGCAGGTCGACGCGCAAGTTGCAACCAAGTGCGCCCACGAGCGTGGGATCAATCGCCACGGCAACGGCAAGCGGATCGTGCAGCGCGCAGCCGCCCAGGTAGGGCGCGTTCATCTCGTACGAACCAATGTAGTGCTCGACCATGTTCGCAAATGCGCAGCCGGCCATAGTGCCCGAGCCCGTCCAGCCGGCAATGTCGCGGCGTGTGAGCACCGCGCGATGTGTCACGTCCAGACCCACCATGGTGAGCTTACGGCCCGAGCGCAGCACGGCATCGGCCGCCTCAGGGTCGCTCGCCATGTTGGCCTCGGCGCCCGCGCTCACGTTGCCGGGCACGGTAAGGGCGCCGCCCATCACGACCACGCGGCCGATGGACATCATCGCCGCCGCATCGCGCTCCAGGGCGAGCGCCAGATTGGAGAGCGGGCCAGTCGCTACGTAGACCAGATCGGGACCATAAGTGCGCGCGGCATCGATCAAATAATCGACCGCAGCGTTGCCGTCGGCCGAGGTCGCCCCCACCGGCTCGTAGGGCGACGCGGGCACGCTCGCGCCGCCGATGCCGTTCTTGCCGTGAATGAGCGCGGTGGACGCCGGCGGCGTATAGGGCTCAGTCGCCTGCAGAGGACGGTCGGCACCCAGGTACACCGGAACCTCGGGGCGACCCAGCAGATCGAGCACCGCCAGGCAGTTGTGCGCCGATTGCTCGACGCGCACGTTGCCAAAGCACGTGGTGATACCCACGAGCTCCACCTCGGGGCTCGCGATGGCATAGGCCAGCGCCATCGCATCGTCCACACCCATATCCAGATCAAGGATCAGCTTCTTGATTGCCATTGTTCTACTCCGCTTCTCCGTCTTTATCGTTTAACCAAACCAATGTTCAACTTCGGCGCGCGTGGGAATCGATTGCTGAGCGCCCAGGCGCGACACCGTCACTGCCGAGGCGCGAGCACCCGCGGCCATGCACTCAAAGAGCGGCAAGCCCTCTAGGCGAGCCGCCGCCAACGCGCCGATAAACGTATCGCCGGCGGCCGTGGTATCGACTACCGTGCTCGAAAGTGCCGGCATGCGCAGCAGCTCACCGTCATCGCCGAGCGTAACCGAGCCGGCACCGCCCAACGTGATGACCGCAGCTCCGGCACCCCTAGCGAGCAGGACGTTGAGCGCCGCGACGCCGCTTGCATCGTCCGCGGGCAAGATTCCCGTCAGCACCTGGCACTCGGTCTCGTTGGGACAGACCAGGTCGACCGCAGGCCAGACCTCCGCAGGCAGCTCGCAGGCGGGCGCTGGATTAAAGACCGTATAGAACCCCAGCTCGTGAGCGCAAACAAGCGCCT
Source organism: uncultured Collinsella sp. (assembly GCA_902490305.1). Classification (GTDB taxonomy): domain Bacteria; phylum Actinomycetota; class Coriobacteriia; order Coriobacteriales; family Coriobacteriaceae; genus Collinsella. The sequence continues at coordinate 3,269 of CABUDI010000020.1, read as the reverse complement.
CGGCCGTCGCCGCAAGGTCACATTCGCCCTGGGCGATAAAGACGCTTCCGGCAGCCGGGGCAATCTCGCTGGCGTCGCCGTCGAGCTCATGGGCCACCAGACGCCTCAGCGCGCAGGCAACGTCCGCGCCCGCAAGCGCATGGTTGGCGCCCGATGACAGTATGATGCGGTTGTCGCCCTCGCAGCGAATGATGGTCGCCGTTCCCGTCTCCACGTCATCGCGATGCACTACAAAGTCACAGTCCACGCCGGCGTCTTGGAGCCCCGTCACGAGCGACGCGCCGAACGCGTCGCGACCGACCGCGCCGATCATGCACGTGTGCGCACCCATGCGCGCGGCGGCAACGGCCTGGTTAGCGCCCTTGCCACCGGCGTTGGTGATAAACCCGCTGCCGCCGACGGTCTCGCCCGCACGCGGTATGCGCTCGCACGCCACCGAAAGGTCCATGTTCATACTGCCGAACACCGCAACGATGCCGCGATCTGCCATGGAAACCTCCTCATCTGCGGGCCTTATGCCCACCGTCGGCCGTCGATCGTGCACTCTCGCACCCCCTATAACTTTAGTTCACTTTGATGTGGACGCGCGCTTGAGCTTGCGCCAGCAGCAAGCATTCACAGGAGCAGGCAGCTACAATGAATATGTGCTGATTATTCTCGTCATTGGATGATGTTTTATGGAGCAATTCCCACCATCGAGCCCACGCGGTCCGCGCCGCGCGCCCGATAACCAGGCGCCGCACGAACGCCCGCGCGCCGACAGCCGCACCGGCGAGTCGCGACGCGGCCCGAGCCCGCATCGAACGCCCACCAACAAGGGCGCCCGCACCAACAGCGCCGCAAAAGAACAGGCACCCGCTCGCCCCAAGTCCCGCTACATTCCTGCGCTCGACGGTCTGCGCACGCTTGCCGTCGTCGCGGTGGTGCTCTATCACCTCAACCTCACGTGGGCTCAGGGCGGCCTGCTCGGCGTCACGATCTTCTTTGTGCTATCGGGCTATCTGATCACGCGCTTGCTGCTCAACGAAATCGCTAAGACCGGCCGCATCGACCTTAAGAGCTTCTGGATTCGCCGCATCCGTCGCCTGGTCCCCGCCGTGGTAACGGTAGTGTTCGTGACCTGCGCGCTGTGCACCATCTTTAACCACGTGATGCTCACCAAGATGCGCCCCGACATCCTGCCGTCGCTGCTGTTCTTCAACAACTGGTGGCAGATTGCCCAAAACGTCTCGTACTTCAATGCCCTGGGCGACCCTTCGCCGCTCACGCACTTTTGGTCGCTTGCCATCGAGGAACAGTTCTACCTGATTTGGCCGCCTCTGCTGTTTGCCATGGTATCCATGCATGTGAGCAAGCCCAACACGCGCCGCGTGGTTCTGGGCCTTGCCGCGGTTTCCGCCCTCGCCATGATGGTGCTTTACAACCCTGCCGCCGACCCCAGCCGCGTGTACTACGGCACCGACACCCGCGTGTTCTCGCTGCTGCTGGGTGCCTGGATGGCCTTTATCCCCGATCGCGACCTGGCGCCGGTGCGTCTCGCTCATCGTTTGGGGCTCAATCGCCTGGCTGGCGCCGCCAAGCACGGCAAGAACGCCGAGGGCAAGCCTGGCGAGAAGGCCGACGAATCAGCCAAGACCGCCCCGGCACAGCCGAGCGCCCTCGTGCGCTTTTGGTCCTCGCCCGCATCCATCGATGTACTGGGCGTCGTGGGTCTGGTTGGCCTTGCCGCCATGGTCGCGCTCACCAACGGCTACACCGCGTTCCAGTATCGCGGCGGCACACTGCTATGCTCCATCCTCACGCTCATGGTCATCGCGGCCTGCGTGCAGCCCCAGGGAATGGTTGCCCGCGCGCTGTCCGCCGAGCCGCTCGTGTGGGTTGGCAAGCGCTCGTACAGTATCTACCTGTGGCACTATCCGCTGCTGTTGCTCATGAACCCGGTCGCCAACATCAACGATACGCCCTAGTGGCAGTACATCTTGCAGGTACTTGTGGTAGTTGCCGTAGCCGAGTGCTCCTATCGCTTTATCGAAACGCCGTTTAGGAAGGGCGCCCTCGGCCGCACCGTCGCCGAATTCCGCGATGGCACCACCACGCCCGCCAACTGGGTACGCGCGCACGTCCCTGTCTGCGCAGCCTGCGCTATCGTGTTGGTCGTCGCACTGGGCGGTCTGATCTTTGTGCCCGAGACGTCTGCGCTGAGCGGCGAGGGCGCCGAAGTTCTGAACAAGGAAGCCAAAAACACCGCGCCCACCGACCAGCAGGCGGCCGACGACACCGACAAGGACAACGACGGCTTCCCCGATGGCTCCTACGACCTGTTGATGATCGGCGACTCCGTGTCGCTGCGCGCCGTTGATTCCTTTGACGGCGTGTTCCCGCACAGCCATATCGATGCCGAAAAGGGCCGCCAGTTTGATGCGGGCCGCGCGACATTTGAGGGCTATATCCAGCAGAACCTTGCCGGCAAGATCGTGGTCTTTGCCCTGGGCACCAACGGTTTGGTAACGGACGCCCAGGTCGACGCGATCATGGCCGACGCCGGCGAGCAGCGTATTGTCGTGTTTGTAAACACGCGTAGCCCGCAGCCGTGGGTCGGGTCCACGAACCAGGCCATCGCCAACGCCGCCACGCGCTACAAGAATGTACGCGTTATCGACTGGTACGGGCACAGCGCCAACCGCAACGACCTGTTCGACGGCGACGGCACGCACCTGTCGACTACCGGCGTGACCGAGTACCTCAACCTGATCCACGATGCAGTCAAGAAAGACCTGCCCGTGCACCCCGAGGACCACGTCAACGATCCGCAGCCGGCAGCCGTCAAGTCCGCCGCCGACGCACTCGTCAATGCCCTCGCCTACAAGCCACACAAGCTGGGCACCGACAAGTAACGCGCAGCAAAATCTGTTTACACCCGCAGGGGGCGTCGGCCATGGCCGACGCCCCCTGCGGCAGTTAGGGGCGCTCCTTAACTGCCGGCACCTGGAGGCACTCCTGGCGCGGCCAATGAAGACCCCTGCGGATGAATTCCAAGCCGCTCCGCCGCTCCAGACACCATTTCCGCGCCTCGCGCCTGCCCCAAACAATCAAAACAAGCCCTTTTCGCCGCAACCTCAAAGGGCTGTGGGCAAAAAAGGGCAAATATGAGTACTGTTACCATTTTAGTAGCAGGCAAAACCACCCAAAATGATGTTCGGGCGACCCCTACAGCGGTCGCGCGCGCAGACGTGGTGTAAGAGTGTCCTGAGGTCCGTCGCTGCAAGTCC
>CABUDI010000019.1 GCA_902490305.1 uncultured Collinsella sp. | reverse complement strand
GAGCCGTACGCTTGAACTGAGAAGGGGGAGGCCTCGCGGCCTCCCCCTTTTTTGCGTTTAATAGAGGGTTGTAATACACGAACTCGCCTTCGTTTAGCTTCTCTTACTGTTTGGCTGTATTTTGAGTCCTTCTTTTGTATTTGCGCGATAATAACTCCCATTGGCGTTAGGGAGGACTTGATGTTTACCGTTTTTGTCTTGGGCAATATTGCTTCGGGTAAGTCGACTGCCTGCCGCTATCTCGAATCTCATGGCGCCATGCTTATCGATCTGGATGAGCTTGCCAAATCGCTGTATGTGCCAGGCTCCGATATCGTCAATGCCCTCGCGGAAGAATTCGGTTGGGACATTCTGGACGGGGAGGGCGGCATTCGCCGCAATGTCCTCGCTGCTCGAGCTTTCGCCTCTCCTGATACAGTCGCGCGGCTCAATGGCATCGTTCATCCGGTTCTCATCGAACAGCTGTCACTGAGGATTCTTGATCCGGTTTGCTGCACGGTTTCGTCCCCCGGTTATCCCTTTGCGGTTGTCGAGGTTTCTGCCCCGACTGGTTTTGAGGATGCTTTTGGCCTGGCTGATGAAATTCTGGTTATCAGCGCTCCTTTAGCAGTTCGTCGCGAGCGTGCCATTCATCGTGGTATGGAGTCCTCTGATTTTGATGCGCGCTCTGCATGCCAACCTGATGAGGCTTCGCTTTGCAATCTCGCTACGACGGTAATCGATAATGCGGCAGGCGATAACTCGCTCTTTGAACAACTGGACTCATGGCTTGCGCGCCATGGCTTCGGGGATGTAGTGGATAAGGATGAGGCCGATGCCTAAGACACGTTTCTTTACGTGGTATCGCGTGGCGCCACTTGCCGTCGTGTTCGTCTTCGGCCTTATTTCGCTCGTCTACTCGTATGCCCCTGCCGCCTTCTTTCAGCCTTTGTATCCAATTGACTATGAGGCGTACGTAAAGCAATCGAGCATTTCGCACAATCTTGATCCGTATCTGGTGTGTGCTGTCATAAAGTCAGAATCGAATTGGGATCCCGAGGCTGAGTCGAATCAAGGCGCACAGGGATTGATGCAGCTGATGCCCGAGACTGCCCAGGATATGATTGCCAAGGGTCTTGTCGATGGCAGCGAGTATTCAGCCGGCGACCTTAACGATCCCGCTACGAACATCGAGTTTGGCTGTGCGTATCTTTCGTATCTTCTAACGTATTTTAACGGGTCGACTGACAGTGCCATTGCCGCCTATAACGCCGGCATGGGCAATGTCGACGGATGGGCGCAGCAGAGCACGTCGCTTCATAATGCAATCACCTTTCCCGAGACGCAGGCGTATCTGATTCGTGTCAATAATGCCTGGGTTCGCTACAAGACCCTCTATCCCGATCGGTTCGTATAGGACTATGCCTGCCGCCTGCGTATACTGCAGATATATGAGTTAGGAGTATCCATGGCGGAATTTGAAGTTGAGCGTGTTGGAGGAGAGCTCAAACGTTTTGGCGTTGAGGGCTCTGAGGTGCCGTTTGAGGTCGTGTCTCCATACGAGCCCGCTGGTTCCCAGCCTAAGGCCATTGAGTCGCTTGTGCAGGGTGTGAGGGACGGAGATCGCTATCAGGTTTTGCTGGGCGTGACTGGTTCGGGCAAGACCTTCACGATGGCTAAGACTATTGAGGCCCTGGGGAAGCCGACGCTGGTCATGGCTCCCAATAAAACGCTTGCCGCTCAGCTCGCCAGCGAGCTCAAGGAATTCTTTCCCAACAATGCTGTGGTCTATTTTGTGTCGTACTACGATTACTATCAACCCGAAGCGTATGTGCCGCAAAGCGATACGTATATCGAGAAGGATTCCTCGATTAACGAAGAGGTCGAGATGTTGCGACATCAGGCGACCGCATCGCTGCTCTCTCGACGCGATGTGATTGTCGTCGCATCGGTCTCGTGTATCTATGGCATTGGCTCTCCCGAGGACTATGCGGGCCTAGCTCCGAACGTCGACAAGAAAGTGCCGCTCGAGCGCGATGACTTTATCCATGCGCTCATCGATATCCAGTACGATCGCAATGACTATGATTTGGCGCGTGGCACCTTCCGCGTGCGCGGCGATGTCGTCGACGTGTATCCGCCCTATGCCGAGCATCCGTTGCGGTTTGAGTTCTTTGGCGACGAGGTCGAGCTGATTGCCGAGATCGATGAGGTCACCGGTGAGATGCTTCGTGAGTACGAGGCCATCCCCGTATGGCCGGCATCACACTACGTGACCGAGAAGCCGAAGGTCAAGGCTGCTCTGAAATCGATCAGCGAAGAGTGCGAGAAGCGCGTGGCGGAGCTCAAGGCGACCGACAAGTTGCTCGAGGCGCAGCGTCTGCAGCAGCGCACCGATTATGATCTTGAGATGCTCGAGACGATGGGCTTTTGCAACGGCATCGAGAACTACTCGCGTCATCTGGACGGTCGCAAGCCGGGTGAGCCGCCGTTTACCCTAATCGATTACTTTCCCAAGGATATGCTCTGCATCATCGATGAGAGCCATGTGACGGTGCCGCAGATTCGCGGCATGCACGAAGGTGACCGCTCGCGTAAGGTGACGCTGGTGGAACACGGTTTTCGCCTGCCCTCGGCGCTCGATAACCGCCCGCTTCGTTTCGATGAGTTTGAGGCAAGGATACCCCAGTTTATCTATGTTTCGGCCACGCCGGGCGACTACGAGCTGCGGGTGAGCCAAAACGATGTGGAGCAGATTATTCGTCCGACTGGCCTGCTCGACCCCAAGATTGACGTGCGTCCAGTTCGCGGCCAGATTGACGATCTTGAGGACGAGATTCGCGAGCGCGTTGCCCGCAAGGAGCGCGTGCTGGTGACCACGTTGACCAAGCGCATGGCCGAGGACCTGACCGACCATCTGCTCGACGCGGGCATTAAGGTCAATTACATGCACTCTGATACGGCGACAATGGACCGTGTCGAGATCCTGCGAACGCTGCGCGAGGGCAAGATCGATGTTCTCGTTGGCATCAACCTGCTTCGCGAGGGCTTGGATCTCCCCGAGGTCTCACTGGTGGCAATTCTCGATGCCGATAAGGAAGGCTTCTTGCGCAACCGCCGTTCGCTGATTCAGACGATTGGCCGTGCGGCCCGTAACGCCGATGGTGAAGTCATCATGTATGCAGACGTTGTGACCGATTCGATGAAAGAGGCCATCGAGGAGACGCAGCGCCGTCGCGAGATTCAGATGGCATATAACGAAGAACATGGCATTGTGCCCAAGACAGTGCGCAAGGCCATCAACGACATCTCAAGTTTTATTGCCGAGGCCGAAAAAACTGTGGGCTCCAAGGGACGCTCGAAGGGCGACTCTCTTGGTCATGGCGCATTCTATACGCCCGATGAGTCGGGCGAGGGCGGCGTGCCGGAAACGGTGGCGCCCGAGCAGACACTTGCGGAGCAGTTGGAAGAACTGCCGCATGACGAGCTTGTGCGGATTGTCGAAACCATGGAAGAGGATATGCGTAACGCTTCTGCCGCCATGGACTTTGAGGAGGCGGCGCGCCTGCGCGATGCCGTCGTTCAGATTCGGGCGATGCTCGAGGGCGCGTCTGAGGACGAGACGATCGAGCGCTTACGTTCACAGGCCCGCAAGGGTTCCACGTTCGCATCGGGCAGAAAACGCCAGGGTGCACGGTTTAAGAAATAGCGAACAGGCCCCGAGTTCCCTGTGGAGCTCGGGGCCTGTGTCTTTTGCGCACTGGAATTCGTGCGTTAGAGGTCTGCAATCAGGGCTTCGGCACAACGGATGCCGTCGGTGGCCGCGCTCATGATGCCGCCAGCATATCCAGCTCCCTCACCACAAGGGTAGAGGCCCGGGGTCGACACGGCATGGCACGTTCGGTCTCGGGTGACAGTGGCAGGTGAGCTCGAACGAGTCTCCACGCCGGTAAGAACGGCATCGGGGCGGTCGTAGCCTCGTAGCTTTTTTCCGAGTAGGGGAAGTCCCAGGCGGAGCGACTCGACGATATGCTGCGGCAGGGCTTCGTCAATTGCCGTCCAGGTCACACCGAGCGGATAGGTGGGCTTTACCTTTCCGGGCGCCTTGCTGGCGCGTCCTGCGAGGAAATCTCCGACGAGTTGTGCCGGTGCGTTCCAGTTGGAACCGCCTAGGCGATAGGCGGCCGCCTCGCAGGCGCGCTGGAGCTCGATGCCGGCGAGCGGGTCATCGTTGGGAAGGTCCTCAGGCGTGACGTTAACGAGCAGGGCGGCGTTTGCGTTGCGTCCGTCGCGGGCATTGAGGCTGGCGCCGTTGACGCACAGGTGGCCCTGCTCGGAAGAGGCGGCGACAACCTGCCCGCCGGGGCACATGCAAAACGAGAACACGCTGCGGCCGTTGGGAAGATGGGCGACGAGCTTGTAGGGGGCTGCTCCGAGGGCAGGATGTCCCGCCAAGGCTCCATATTGGGCTCGGTCGATGTCGCGCTGCGGATGCTCGATGCGAACGCCCATGGCAAAGGTCTTTTGTGCGAGGGCCACGTTGTGGTCCTTAAGGAGCTCAAAAATATCGCGAGCAGAATGCCCGCAGGCGAGGATGAGGTGCTTTGTCTCGATTGGCTCGTAAGCGGCGTCTTGGGACGATTGGACATCAATACCGGTGATGGCGCCAGACGCGTCGATGTGAATGTCGACGAGCTTTGTTCGATAACGGACGATACCTCCGAGCTGCTCGATGCGCTGGGATATAGCGGTGACAACCGTGGGAAGGATGTCGGAGCCAATGTGCGGCTTGGCATCCCACAGAATATCGCGGGGCGCACCCGCCTCGACGAAGGTTTCGAGGATAAGGCGATGGGCGGGATTTTTTGTTCCCGTATTGAGCTTGCCGTCCGAGAAGGTCCCCGCGCCGCCCAGACCAAACTGGATATTACTCTCGGGGTCGAGGATGCGCTCCTTTAGAAAGAGGTCGATCGCCTGCGAGCGGCGAAATGCCGGGTCGCCGCGCTCGATGAGCAAGGGCTTAAGACCTGCTTCGGCGAGCGTTAGCGCGGCGAAAAGGCCAGCGCATCCGGCGCCGACAACGACAGGGCGTTCTTGAGGTGCGTCGGAGACGGGGGTGGGGAATGAAGACCCATCGTCTTTTATCGCGCGTACGCGCGAGCGGTCACGCTCGGAAACGCTGTCGACCGCTTCTCGCTCGAGGTGGGGACTGGTCAGCTCAACACGAAAGCTCAGGATAAAATGGACGTCTCGTTTTTTGCGAGCGTCGATTGACTTGCGGTGGAGCTCGATGGACTTGATCTCGGAGTCTTTGCAACGTAGGACGCGCTTGGCGACTCGCTTGCCAACAATGAGGCAGGCATTTTCATCGCCGGCTTCATCGAGCGACGCGTTGACTTGGGTGATTTCAATCATCGAGGTCTCCTTAGAGGCAAGAAAGAGGCCGTCCGGTATCCCAGACGGCCCGAATGCGTTTTTGATTATAGACTGCGCGGCTACAGGCTGCTTGCAGCGCGAATGCCCGAGAGCCATGCCCACGCAAGGTTAAAGCCTCCGCAATCGGCGTCGATGTCGAGCGCTTCGCCGCAGACGTAAAGCGGGGCGTCGACAACGCTGCGCGCGCGTAGACTGGGTGTTGAGATACTCTCGACAGATACGCCACCACGCGTGACCTGTGCCGAGCGCTCCTCGGCTGTTCCCTCAACGAGCAACTTAAAGTGCTTGAGGATCGAGACCAGGTGGATGACATCGTTGGAGCCTGGATGGCACTGCTCGAACGCCGTGCAGACGACGCGGGAGAGTTGCGGGGCGAGCATGCCGTCGAGCCAACGGGGATCGCGGGGCGAAAAGCCGCCGAGCAGCTCAACGCGCCGGTTGAGCATATCGAGCAGCTCGTCTTTGGAGAGGTCGGGGAAAACGTCGAGCAGGATCGTATCGCCGCGCTGGATACGACGGGAGAGGTTGAAGACAGCGACGCCCGAGATCCCGAAGGTTCGAAACAGGACTTCACCGTCTTCGTGCCAGAGCTCATTATGATTGCGGGCGAGCGTCAAGCGGGCGCGGACGCGCAGACCGTCCAACGTCTTGAGTGCCGCCCGATCGCCGACGACCGTTGCCGATACGGGGCAGAGGATGGGGCGCAGCGAAGTGAGGGGGAGGCTAAACGTATCGGCGATACCGGTGGGGTTGCCACCCGTGGCGATAATTACGGCATGTGCCTCCAGGGCCTCGTTCTTGCGAGGGACATCGGCGAGCGCTTTCCGAAGCGAGCGGAGCTCCGATTTTCGGTCGTCATGCTTTTTTGCCTTGAGTGCCCGCGCTGGACGGTCTATTTGGAGTGTCCAGCCTTCGGAAGCTTTGTGCGCCGGGGCAACGTTGGCTCCGCAGATTAAGGTGATACCTAGGCGGTCGCAAACGTTGAGAAGCGCGTCGCGCACCGATTCTGCGCGAAGGGAGCGCGGGTATAGCCGGCCTTCCTCGGAGGTTGTCATGATGCCCAGCGAGGAGAAGAAACCCATAAGCTCTTGTTCGGGTTGGGGGCCCATGACAGATTCGACGAATGCGGGGTGGTTATACCGCTGAGGATCAATCGATTCGTTGGAGAGGTTGCAGCGGCCGTTACCGGTCGCAAGGAGCTTAAGGCCGCAGGCGACATCGCGCTCAACGATGCAGACGCTTTTGCCAGCACGTGCAGCCGTAATGGCGGCGGCGAGGCCTGAAGCCCCGCCGCCGATTACCAGGACGTCATAGAAGGCGCTCGTGTTCACTTAGGCCTCGTCGGTCTCGTGCGGGGTAATAGCCTCGACGGCAGAGACTGCCTTGGGCAACATGCCATCGGGCAGTGCGGTCTCGACCTCGCCCTTATCGCAGGCCTCGGCGAGTGCCGGATTGATGGGAAGCTGGCCCAAGATGTCGAGGTTATAGCGTTCTGCGACCTCGGGGAGCTTGCTCTTGCCAAAGACCTCGATCTTCTTGCCGCAGTCGGGACACTCAATATAGCTCATGTTCTCGACAATGCCCAGAATGGGGACGTTCATCTTCTCGGCCATGTTGACCGCCTTGGCGACGATCATCGAGACCAGATCCTGCGGGCTCGTGACGATGACGATGCCGTCGACGGGCAACGACTGGAAGACGGTGAGCGCGACATCGCCTGTTCCCGGAGGCATGTCGACCAGCAGGTAGTCGATGGGGCCCCACGAGGTCTCGCTCCAGAACTGCCTAATGGCGCCTGCGATGACCGGACCGCGCCAAAGGACGGGGTCGGTCTCGTTTTGGAGCAGCAGGTTGGAGCTCATGACCTTGACGCCGTGCTCGGAGATTTCGGGCAGCATAAGGTTGCCGAGGGCATGGACGTGGCGTCCGCTCATACCGAACATCTTGGGGATGGAGGGACCGGTGATGTCGGCATCGAGGACGCCGACCTTGTGGCCGTGACGGGCAAGCTCGGTGGCGATGGCACCGGTGACAAACGACTTGCCGACACCGCCCTTGCCGGAAAGCACGGCGATGACGCGTTTGACCTCGGACAGCGTGTTCTCCTCAAATTGCGACGGCGACGTTTGTCCGCCGGCGGCCTGTGCGTGCTCGCAACCCATGTATGACTCCTTTGTATATGTTGGGGCCGGGGCCCCGTGGTGTGACACGAGCGTCATTGTACCCTCGTTTGCGAGCGGGAGTCATTTGCGATGCATTTGGGCCGAGCGTGCTTGCAATACGATGGGTCCAAACGAATGGGCGGGCTTACTGAACTTTGCTGGCGAACTCGAGGTATTGCATGCGCTGCAGCTTGTCGATCGTCGAGGCGTATGGGCTATCTTCAGATTCCAAGTCGTAGCGCAGCCCGTCGGCACCAAGGTAGCCGGCGACATTGATGGTGGGCACATCTGACCTTGTTGCAAGCAGAGCCTTTTGATAGTCGGTGAGCGGGGCGCCGATCTTATTAAGGGTAATGGCTGCAATCTCGTTTGCCCCGACGGTGTCGTAGACGTTGAGCTCGGTATTGCCGGCGATTTCATAGTTAGCCCAGACAAAATATGTCGACTGATAGATACGGAAAGCGTGGCTTGCCGTATCTTCCTGAGGGTACAGCTCGTCGTTGAGAGTCGTTGCGGCGCTCGGCTGATGGTCGCCAAAAAAGACAAGAACAACCGGTCTGCCGATATTGCGGAGCTCGTTGATAAAGTACTCGAGGTCCCGGTCGGATGCGTTGATGCAGGTGAGATAGGTGTTGAGCGCGCTGTTGGCACCCTCACTGGCTCCCTCGACCCAATAGTTTGTCAGCTCTTCGGCGGGAACGGTGCCATAGTCGTAGCCGCCGTGATTTTGCATCGTGACGTCAAAGATGAACTGCGGGGCTTCGTCGGTTCTAAGCAGGTCGAGTATCTTGTCGTAGGTGGCGTAGTCGCATACGCCGGCATGGTAACAGGGCGCACCTTCGAAATCGCCGATTGAAAGAAAGTCTCCAAAGCCCAGCTGCTGATAGATTTTATCTCGATGGTAGTTGACGGGGTTTTGCGGGTGCATAGCGGTAGCGGTATACCCAAGCTCCTTAAGGTCCTTTGCCAGGCTGTTGACGCCATTCATCTGATATAGCTGATAGGGGATTTTGCCTAATCCGACAAAGGCCGTTGTCGCTCCGGTCAAAAATTCGAATTCGGAGTTCGCCGTTCCGCCACCGGCGACCGAAGCGAGCATGGTGCCGCGAACAAGTGTGTCGGGAAGCGAGTTGTAGAATGCGGGGCCGGTGTACCCGGCCGCCTGGAGCTGCTCAAAGCACGAAAGGTCGCTAAAACTCTCATTCATGACGGCAACAATCGTCGGCTTGATTTCATTGAACTGGGCAACGGCCGCCGCGCGCTGCTCGCTCGAGCCATACGTGCTGTCGTAGGTGGCGGCGAGCTTCTGCTCGATGCTCTGCGCCTCATCGGGCGTATAGTCTTCGGGCTTCTCAATGGGCAACTCGTTGACCATTTCGGTGAACGAAGTGATAAAACCCTGAGACGCATACGTGGTGATGGGCTGCCAACGGTCAAATCCAAAATTCAGCGCCTGCTCCAAGTCGATGCTGGAAAAGCCCGAGAGCCCCATAACGGTCACTAGCAGAAAAGCGCAGAGGTTAGCGGCGATTGCGGGGAAGACATGGGTGGGCGTACGGAGCTTTCTCGGTCGGATAAGCGAAAGAAGCCCTAGGGAAATCTCCAGCAGGGCTAGAGAGGTTACGATTCCGGCGGTAAAGGTAAACTCGTATCCCTCGCTCACTTCCATTGCGGTGCCAAGGGCCAAGATATCGCTTGGCAGGATGGCCTCGCCTTTAAACGTTATGACGAAGTGCTCGGCAATGCCAAGGATGCAACAGGCGACGGGCACGAGGGCCATGACGCCTCCATGACGCTGTCCCAGCAAATAAAGGGAGAGCAGAACCGTCGCGAGCAGCCCGACGGAAAACCCGAATGAGTTGGCGGGAATGCGATAGAACGTTTCGTTACAGGCAATTTCGAGTGAAACGAACGAGAGCGCTGAAACAGCGGCGATGACAAGGATGTCACGGCAAATACAGGCAACCGTTCCCGTCGCAAGATCGGTTTGGTCGATAAGTCCCGAAACCAAGGGCTCGACAAGAAGTATGACGGCGGTAGCACCGAGCGCCGAATAAGAAAGGACCCATAGGGAATTGTCCTCATTTACGAGCAATTGATTCGTAATCCATGCAGCTACCATGCCGAGCGGGATGAGGAGCGTCGCGCACCAAAAGACGCGGGCAATGGGCGGCTTTTCATTGTGTTTGATTGAAAAATATACACGCACCACGACGATGGCCACGATAAGGACGGCGATGAATATGGGCAGATTGGCCATGTCGCTCGAAGTGATTTCAAGGGGGATATCTTCGGTCATGGACGTTCCTCTGTTACGGCAAATTAAGTTCAGTATTAGATTACTGTAACCTTTCCACGGCATTTCGAGAAACAAAGCGCCCGATACGCAAAGCTAAAGGTCTGCGAATCTTGTATTACGAACATCTGTGCGCGTCGAGTGCGCTAAACTCATCGACAGTATGATTCGATGCAATAGGAGGCAAGGAGCTTCCATGTCTGATTCTTCTATCGTTATTCGCGGCGCTCGTGAGCACAACCTCCGTGATATCGATGTTTCCATTCCGCGTGACCAACTCGTGGTCATTACCGGTCTTTCTGGCTCGGGCAAGAGTTCGCTGGCATTTGACACTATCTATGCCGAGGGCCAGCGTCGATACGTCGAGAGTCTTTCGAGCTATGCGCGCCAGTTCTTGGGCCAGATGGACAAACCCGACTTGGATTCAATCGACGGCCTTTCGCCGGCGGTGTCGATCGACCAAAAGACGACGTCTAAAAACCCTCGCTCGACGGTTGGCACCGTAACCGAGATTTATGACTATCTGCGCCTGCTGTTCGCCCGTGTGGGCACCCCGCACTGTCCCGAATGCGGCCGCGTCATTGAGCGCCAGACGACCGACCAGGTTGCCGACAAGGTCTTGGCGGCGGGGGAGGGCCGCCGCGCGTTTGTGCTGGCACCGGTGGTGCGCGGGCGAAAAGGCGAGTACACCAAACTGTTTGAGGACCTTCGCGCCGAGGGCTTTAGCCGCGTGCGTGTCGACGGTGAAGTGCGCTCGCTCGACGATCCGATCGATCTGGACAAGAAGTTCAAGCACGATATCGAGGTCGTGGTCGATCGCATCGTGATCCGTGAGAACTCTCTTGGCCGTATCGCCGAGTCTGTTGAGCAGGCGACTGCGCTGGCGCACGGCAATGTGAACGTATACTTGCTGCCCGACCGCGACGCTCCCGAGGGGACCGAAGGCGAGTTGCTGGAGTATTCGCTGGCGTTAGCGTGCCCGGAGCATGGACACTCCATCGATGACCTGCAGCCGCGCGATTTCTCGTTCAACGCGCCCTATGGCGCGTGCCCCGAGTGCGATGGCCTGGGTTTTAAGAAGACGGTCGATGCCGAGGCCCTAATCGAAGACCCCTCGAAGTCGATCGCCGACGGGGTCTTTGGCAGCCTGTTTGGCAACTCTAACTACTATCCGCAGATTTTCGCTGCGGTTTGTAAGCACTTCAAGGTGAGCGTCGATACGCCGTGGGAGGATCTGCCTCCGCGGGTGCGTCGCGCGTTTTTAGACGGCATGGGCGACCAGAAGATTTCGGTCGACTATCAAAAGCTCGATGGGCGCCGCAGCCAGTGGGACACCAAGTTCTCGGGCGTGCGCAATATCCTGTACGAGCGCTATACCGAGACGACGAATGAGAACACCAAGGCGCGCTTGGAGAAGTACATCCGCGAGGAGCCGTGCTCGAGTTGCCATGGTGCTCGTCTGCGCCCCGAGATGCTCGCCGTTACCGTAGGCGGTAAGTCCATTTACGAGGTCTGCTGCCTATCGTGCCGCGAGTCGCTCGAGTTTTTTGAGGGCTTGGAGCTTACCGAGCGCCAACAATTTATCGGCGGGCGCATCGTTAAGGAAATCCTGGAGCGCCTGCGCTTTCTGGTCGATGTCGGACTCGACTATCTGACCCTCGATCGTGCCTCGGCGACGCTTTCTGGTGGCGAGGCCCAGCGTATTCGACTGGCAACGCAGATCGGCGCGGGTCTCATGGGCGTGCTCTATATTCTGGACGAGCCCTCGATCGGTCTTCATCAGCGCGATAACGAGCGCCTGATCAAGACGCTTGAGCGCCTGCGCGATATCGGCAATACCGTTATCGTCGTCGAACACGACGAGGATACAATCCGTGCCGCCGACTATGTGATCGACATGGGCCCCGGCGCCGGCGTCAACGGCGGACACGTAGTCGCGGCGGGAACGCCTGCCGATATCATGGCGTGTCCTGAGTCGATGACGGGCGCTTATCTGACCGGCAAACGAATGATCCGGGTGCCTGATGAACGGCGCAAGCCCGGTCGCGGCTGCCTTAAAATTACGGGCGCTCGAGCCAACAACCTCAAAAACGTTACTGCCAAGATCGAGTTTGGTACGCTTACGGTTGTTACCGGCGTGTCAGGATCGGGCAAGAGCTCCCTGGTTACCGATACCATTGCGCCTGCCCTTACGAATGCCATTCACCGTTCGACGCGCCCTGTGGGTCCATATAAGAAAATCGAGGGCATCGAGTGTATCGATAAGGTTATCGATATCGACCAGTCGCCGATTGGCCGCACGCCGCGTTCCAACCCTGCTACCTATATCGGCCTGTGGGATGATCTTCGCGCGCTGTTTGCGAGTACGCCGGAGTCGAAGGCGCGCGGCTACTCGCCGGGTCGTTTCTCCTTTAATGTGAGTGGCGGGCGCTGTGAGGCGTGCAAGGGCGACGGGCAGATCAAGATCGAGATGCACTTCCTTCCCGATATCTACGTTCCCTGCGAAGTTTGCGGCGGTAAACGCTACAACCGCGAGACACTCGAGGTCACCTACCGTGGCAAGACCATCTCGGACGTGCTCGAAATGAGTGTCACCGAGGCGCTGGCCTTCTTTGGGAATATCCCGCAGATTAAGCGCAAGCTCCAAACGCTGTACGATGTAGGCTTGGGCTACGTGAGCCTGGGCCAGCCCGCCACGACGCTCTCGGGCGGCGAGGCGCAGCGTGTGAAGCTCGCCAAGGAGCTTCATCGACGCCAGACGGGCAAGACGTTCTATATTTTGGACGAGCCGACGACCGGCCTTCATTTTGAGGACGTCCGCCAGCTGCTCGATGTGCTGCAGCGCTTGGTCGATGCGGGCAACACGGTGCTGGTGATTGAGCACAACCTTGATGTCATCAAGGTTGCCGATCGTCTGATCGATATGGGTCCCGAGGGCGGTAACGGCGGCGGAACCGTTGTGGTTTCGGGCACACCGGAGCAGGTTGCGGACTGTCCGCAGAGTTATACGGGCAAGTTTTTGGCGCCGTTGCTCAGGCGTGACCGGGAGCGTCAGGCTCAACTTGATGCTCAATAAATAGGCGATTCAGTTTATGGGCGCCATCGACTCCTTGTGATTCGATGGCGCTTGCTGTGTCGAAGTGACGTATGCAGCCGAATTGGACATATACTTAATCTTTACGTCCGAATGCGAGGGAAAGGATATGTCATGGCAAAGGCTGTAAAGACGCCAAAAACCAATGCGATGCGCGAGCTGGAAAGCGCCGGCATTTCCTATGTTCTACATACGTACGAAGACGATGGTGATGAGTCGGTGGGCCTGGGGGTCGCGATTTCGGAGCAGCTTGGCGAGGAGCCCGGTCAAGGATTTAAGACTTTGGTCTGCGTGACACCGTCCAACGACTATGTCGTGTGCTGCATCCCTGTTGCCGACGAGCTCGATCTAAAGTCCGCCGCGCGTGCCGCGGGGGAGAAGTCCTTGGCCATGATGCATGTGAAGGATTTGCTTGCGGCGACTGGCTACGTTCGCGGCGGCTGCAGCCCGGTCGGTATGAAAAAACGCTACCGGACGCTCATTGATGAGACATGCGTCCTTTGGGATACCATTTTTATTTCGGGAGGCAAGCGTGGTTATCAGCTCGAGCTTGCACCCGATGATTTAATTGCATTTTGCGGGGCGACGGTTGCCGCGATTACGAGAGAGGACTGAGCGATGCCGCAGGAAGAATTGAAGCGCGGAGCTCATTTTGCAAAAGAATCTGCGCCTCAGACACCCTCATCCGAAGCTTCTTCGTCGCGAGATGACACTGACGACATGGGCTCGTCGGACTACTCCACGGTTGGTCGTTCTGCCGGGCTTATGACCATCCTGACTATCGTGTCTCGCGTCACCGGTTTTATCCGCACGTGGGCAATGGCGGCCGCTATCGGCATGTCGCTGCTCTCGTCCTCCTATCAGGTCGCCAACAACCTGCCCAATATGCTCTACGAACTCGTGATGGGCGGCATGCTCGTGACGGCGTTTTTGCCCGTGTACATGGGCGTGAGGCGTGAGCAGGGTCGCGAGGCCTCGAACGAGTACGTGGGCAACCTGCTCGGCATTCTGCTTTTAGTGCTGGGTGGCATTTCGTTGCTGGGGACCGTGTTCGCCCCGGGCTTTATCTGGACGCAATCGTTCCTTTCGGGTGACGGTGGCAGCATGGATACCGCTGCGTTCATGTTCCGTTTCTTTGCCATCCAGATTCTGTTTTATGGTTTGGGCTCGGTGTTCTCGGGCGTTCTCAACGCACACCGCGACTACTTCTGGTCGACGTTTGCCCCGGTCCTCAACAATGTGATCGTCATTGCGAGCTTTATGGGTTTTGCGCCCGTGTCCGCACAGTTTGGCGAACGTGCCGGCATCATCTTGATTGCGGCCGGTACGACCCTCGGTGTCTTTGTTCAGATGGCATGTCAGATTCCCGCGCTTGGCAAGCACGGCGTGCATCCCCATATCCATATCGACTTTAAGGACCCCGCGCTGCGCCAGACGATTGCGCTCGGTATCCCGACGCTGCTCGCCACGGTGTGCATGTTTGTCTCGACTTCTATCACCAACGCTGCCGCGCTGGTGGTCCAGCCCGAGACGGGTCCTTCCGTCATCGCCTATGCGCGCCTGTGGTACACGCTGCCCTACGCGCTGATTGCCGCCTCGCTTTCGACGGCGCTCTATACCGAGCTCTCTCATGACGCACAGGAGAAGGATTACGACAGCGTTCGCACGGGCATTTCGCGTGGCGTCGCCCAGATGCTGTTCTTCCTGATTCCGTTCGCACTGTACCTGATTGTCTTCGCACGTCCGCTCAATATGATCTACTGTGCTGGCAAGTTCGATGAATCCGGCGTGGCTCTGGTGTCCGAGTACCTTGTCTACCTGGCGCTCTCGCTGCCGCTCTACGGCGTGGTCGTGTTGATGCAGAAGAGCTTCTCTGCCTTGCTCGACATGAAGCCCTATAGCCGCTATTGCCTGTATTCCGCCATCGGCCAGGCCGGCTCGGTTCTGCTGTTTGGCGTTGTGCTGGGCTTCGGTATGCCGGCAATCGCGCTTTCGTATGTCGTCGACTACGTGATCTTGGTCGGCTGTTCGCTGTGGTGGCTGCGTCGTCGCCTGCGTGGCCTTCAGGTCAAATCTATCCTACATGGCGGTTTCTTTGGCCTTTTGCTCGGTGGCCTAGGTGCTGCCGCAGGCGCCGGCGTCATGTGGGCGCTTGAACACTTTGTCGGGGCACTTGGCGGCTCGATTCTGATTACTCTTGGCTACGTTTGCGTTGCGGGTGTCGCCTCGCTTGTTGTTACCTTTGGCCTTGCCGTCGTCCTTAAGATGCCCGAGGTCTCGGCGCTGCTTCGTCGCAAGTAGGTGCGCGTGGCCGGTCACGACAACATACCAACGCTTGCCGAGCAGGTTTCGCGCGTTCCCACACAGCCCGGATGCTACCTTTGGAAGGATGCCAAGGGCGATGTCATCTACGTGGGCAAGGCGAAAAACCTGCGCGCCCGCATGCGTCAATACGTGACACTGCAGGATGAGCGTCAAAAGATCCCGCTGATGATGCAGCTGGTGGCGAGCTTTGACTACATCGTTGTCGAAACCGAGCATGAGGCGCTTGTACTCGAGCGCAACCTGATCGGCCAGTACCATCCGTACTTTAACGTCGACCTCAAGGATGACAAGAGCTACCCCTTTATCGCCATTACAAAGGGCGACCTGTATCCCGCGATCAAATACACGCGTGAGCGTCATAAGCCGGGAACGCGCTATTTTGGACCCTATACCGATAGCCGTGCGGCACGTGAGACGATAGATACGCTGCGCAAGGTTATCCCCATCTGCTCTGCATCCTGTGCGGAGTGGCGTCGTTGTCGCCGTACCATCGAGTCCCACAAGGGCGAGGAAGACATCGTCAATATGATTTGCGCACAAAACGGGCGTCCCTGCTTTGACTACCATGTCGGGCGCGGCCCGGGTGCGTGTGTCGGCGCGATTTCCCCGGCAGACTATGCCAAGAACGTCAAGCGTGTCGAGCGCTTTTTGTCGGGCCATCGCAAGGATGTCGTCGATGAGCTGACCTCCGAGATGACGGATGCCGCCGAGGCGCTCGACTTTGAGCGCGCGGCACGCGTCAAACGTCGTTTGGAGGTCATCAGGGGTCTGGACGATCGTCAGCAAGTCGTTTTTCCCTCCAGTGTCGATATCGATGTCATCGGGTTCTATCGCGAGGAGACCATCTCCGCCGCTTGCGTCTTCGTCGTTCGCGAGGGCCGAACAGTTCGCACCTGCGAGTTCATTCTCGACAAGGGTCTTGATGTTGACGAGGAAGAGCTCCAGTCGGGCTTTCTTAAGCGCTATTACGACGAGACGGCTGATATTCCAGCTGAGGTCAACCTTTCCGTCGAGCTTGAGGATGCGGAGGCGCTGGGGGAGTGGCTTGCGGGCAAGCGTGAGCGTTCCTGCCATCTCCATAGGCCGCAGCGTGGCGAAAAGCGCCGTCTGCTCGATATGGCATCCAAAAATGCGCGCCATGCCCTCATGCGCTACATGATGCGAACGGGGTACGCTGACGACCGCACCAATCAAGCGCTCCTGGAGCTCGAAAGTGCGTTGGCGCTGCCATCGCCGCCGTTGCGTATCGAGTGCTTCGATATCTCTACACTGCATGGCACCTTTACGGTCGCCTCGATGGTGGTGTTTACCAACGGGCGCGCCGACAAGAGCCAGTACCGTCGTTTTAAAATTCAGGCCGAATTGGACGAGGCAAACGACTTCGTGTCGATGTCCGAGGTTTTGGGACGACGCTATGCTCCCGAGCGCATGGCCGACGAGCGCTTTGGCTCGCGCCCCGATTTGCTCGTTGTCGATGGCGGTAAGCCGCAATTGACCGCTGCGATCAAGCAACTTGAGGCTCTTGGGCTCGATATACCAGTTTGTGGCTTGGCGAAGGCCGACGAGGAAGTTTTTGTGCCTTGGGACGAGACTCCTGTCGTGCTGCCGACCGGGTCTGCTTCGCTCTATCTAATTAAACAGGTACGCGATGAGTCCCACCGATTTGCCATCACGTTCCACCGTGAGTTGCGCGATAAAGCCATGACGGTTTCGGTGCTCGATGACGTTCCAGGCGTGGGACCCACCAGAAAACGTGCCCTTATGCGCCATTTTGGCTCGATGAAGCGTTTGCGCGCGGCGAGCGAGCAAGAGATCGCGAAAGTTCGCGGCATACCTGCCGATGTTGCCAAGGCGGTCCACGAGGCGCTCGTTGCATGGAATGCCGAGCGCGCCGAGGCGGCGGCTGGCCATTCCGATAGCTAAACACGAGCCTAAACAACTGATATACATGATTGCGCGATTTTCAACCATTTATTTCGCCATGATTGCCTGCTGATTTCGGGTTTTATTAACGCTAAAACGTTTGACTAACCCAAGCGAAAACCCTGCTATCCTGCGGGTTGACGAAGACTGATATCTCACCTCGCCGATACATACTGTCTGGCGAATCATTTGTCAATGAATTCGGTGAACGGTAGTAAATACCGTTCAAGCGTATGTATGTATCGGTCGCCGAGCGCGGCACCTCAGTTGGGTTCGTCGGTAGGTAAGGTATATATCGTCCGCAAGTTGCG
The DNA here is from genome assembly GCA_902490305.1 of uncultured Collinsella sp. Classification (GTDB taxonomy): domain Bacteria; phylum Actinomycetota; class Coriobacteriia; order Coriobacteriales; family Coriobacteriaceae; genus Collinsella. Next base: position 17,441 of record CABUDI010000019.1, on the reverse strand, counting down.
CGGGGGCAAGTCTAGGTGCTCCCGAGTAAGATTCTCTATTGATAGGAGAAGACATGGCCATCATCAACAAGGGTATGTCCAGGCGTTCGTTCCTCGGCCTCACCGGCAGCGTCGCTGCTGTCGCCGGCCTTGGTCTCACTGGCTGCGGTGGCAGCTCTAGCGACGAGGGTTCCGCTTCCGGCTCCACCGATTCCGCCAACCGTGGCGGCGGCGTGATCACCGCTGGTTCCGCTTACGCTCCGTCCAGCTTCGATCCCGCCAGCACCGGCTCCGCTGTGGGCCTGGGTGCTAACTGGCACGTCGTCGAGGGCCTCTACGGCATCGATTACCACGACTACAGCACCTTCAACGAGCTCGCCACCGACGATCCCAAGTCTGTGGACGACACCACTTTCGAGGTCACCATCCGCAAGGGCGCCAAGTTCTCCGATGGCACCGAGGTCACCGCTGACGATGTCGTTGCCTCCTACACCGCTTGCGCCGCTTCCGCTACCTATGCTCCGTTCTTCCAGCCCTTCGAGTCCATCGAGGCCAAGGACGCCAGCACCGTGACGGTCAAGACTAAGGTCCCCAACTTCTCCCTGCTCAAGGATCGTCTGGCCATCGTCCGCGTTACCCCGGCCACCCAGACCGAGGAGGATCGCGCCAAGCAGCCGATCGGTTCCGGCCCCTGGATGTACGACTCTATCTCCGATACCGAGATCACCCTGGTTCCCAACCCCGAGTACAACGGTGAGTATGCTGCCGAGGATAAGAAGATCCAGTACAGCATCCTGACCGACCCCACCGCTCGCGTTACCGCTCAGCAGGAGGGCTCCACGCTCGTTATGGAGCTCGTTACCGCTGATGCCGTCGACCAGCTCGAGAGCGCCGGCTGCAAGATCGATAACGTTCAGGGTTTCGGCACCCGCTTCATCATGTTCAACGTCGCCAAGGAGCCTTGGAACAACGTCAAGGTCCGTCAGGCTGTCATGTATGCGCTCGACACCGAGAAGATGGTCAGCAACACCTTCGCCGGCCTTGCCACCGCTGCCAGCTGCTACCTGCCCAAGAGCTTCACCAACTATCATGAGGCTTCCACGGTGTACAAGACCGACACCAAGAAGGCTAAGAAGCTCATCGAGGAGTCTGGCATCACCCCGGGTGCCATCACCCTGCGCACCACCGACAACGAGCAGATTAAGGGCATGGCCGCCCAGGTCAAGAACGACCTCGACGCTCTCGGCTTCGATGTGACCATCCAGACCGATACCTCGCCGGCCACCTACGCCGCCATCGACGGCGGCGAGGCCTACGATATCCTCCTTGCCCCTGGCGATCCTTCCTGCTTCGGCGCCGACCCCGACCTGCTGCTCAACTGGTGGTACGGCGACAACGTCTGGATGCAGACCCGTTGCCCGTGGAAGGAGTCCGCTGAGTGGCAGAAGCTCCACGGTCTCATGGACGAGGCTCTTGCCGCCGAGGGCGACGAGCAGCAGAAGAAGTGGAACGAGTGTTTCGACATCATTGCCGACAACGCCGTTCTGTACCCCGTTGTCCACGTCAAGACCGTCTCCGCTTCTTGGGACGATCCGTCCACTGCGCCCAATGGCGAGGCCCTCGATGGTTTCAAGGGCATCGGCACGACGAGCATGTCCTTCAGGGGCGTTGCGACCGTCAAGGCGTAAGACTCGCTTGAGTCTATATGCAGGATGTCGGTCGTTGGGACCGTATCCTCATAGTTGAAACAAAGACCCGGGCGGCAACGATGTCGCTCGGGTCTTGTAATGAGTATCCGTACTCATATACCAGTTGGTCCTACCGACAAAAGAAAGGGGAGAGAACGTGAACAACTTGCTACGTTTGATTGGAAGGCGTCTTGTGGCGCTGCCGATCATGGCATTGGGCGTCACCGTCCTGGTGTTCTTCCTTATGTCGTTCTCCAAGACCGACCCCGCCTACACGGCGTTGGGTGACGGCGCCTCGCCCGAGGCGGTTGCCGAGTACCATGAGAAGTATGGTCTGGACGACCCCTGGCCCGTGCGCTACGTGCGCTATATGGGCGATTTGATCCATGGCGACATGGGCACCTATGGTGCTGCTCGCAACTCCGTTGCCAAGCGCATCTCCACGGCCCTGCCCGTCACGATGCAGCTGACCTTCATCGGTCTTGCCATCGGTGCGGTCGTTTCGTTTTTGCTCGGCGTCATCGCGGCACTGTATCGCGACAAATGGCCGGACCAAGTAATCCGTGTCTTTTCCATCGCCGGCTTGGCAACCCCGTCGTTCTGGCTTGCCGTTCTGTTGATCCTGCTGTTCTCTTCCTACCTTAAGGTGCTCCCGGCATCGGGCGCTCTGCCTCACTTCACCACGAATCCGGTTGGCTATCTGGGGCGTATGATCATGCCCGCTATCGCCTTGGCATTTCCGCTGACGGGCCAGATGACTCGTATCGTGCGTACCGCCATGGTCGAGGAGCTCGACAAGGATTATGTCCGTATGGCTCGCGGCGCCGGCGTTCCCGAGAAGGTCGTCGTCGGCATCAACGTTCTTCGCAATGCGCTGATCACCCCGGTCACCACCCTCGGTCTTAAGATCGGTTACCTCATGGGCGGCGCCGTCGTTATCGAGGTTATCTTCAACCTCCCCGGCATGGGCACCGCGATTCTGCAGGGCGTTCAGGGCAACGAGGCGAACCTGGTTCAGGGCGTCGTCATCGTCGTTGCTCTTGCCTTCATCATCATCAACATCGTGGTTGACATGCTCTACCTGCTCATCAACCCGCGCATCAGGACGGTGTAGATTATGGTAAAGATTCGAGAGAAGCAAACCGAGCAGCTCGAGAAGGCTGCCTCCAAGGGGCTCAAGCTCGGTGGCTGGAAGAAGATGACGCTGTCTTCTAAGATTGCCGCCGTCGTGCTGGTGCTGGTCGCCCTGACTGCGATTCTGGCGCCCCTTCTTGCCCCCTATAGCCCGGTCGAGATCTTTACGGCTCGCCAGGCTCCCGGCAACGGATTTATCTTCGGTACCGACGATAAGGGTCGCGACATTCTGTCGCGTATGCTCTACGGTGGTCGTTACTCGCTGATTATCGGCTTTGGCGCCACCGCCATGGCTCTGGTCTGCGGCTCGGTCGTGGGCGCCCTTGCAGCGGTTTCGCGCAAGGCCGTCTCCGAGACGATCATGCGTATCTTGGACATCATCATGTCCATCCCGGGCATCGCCCTCGCGGCCGTCTTCGTCTCCATCCTGGGCAACTCCGTGCCGTCGATCATCTTCGCCATCGGCTTTATGTACACTCCGCAGATTGCCCGTATCGTACGCGCCAATATCGTGTCCGAGTACGGCGAGGACTATGTCCGCGCGGTCATCGTTTCCGGCGCCAAGGCTCCGTGGATTTTGATCAAGCATGTTCTGCGTAACTGCATCGCCCCGATCATGGTCTTCACCGTTACCCTGGTCGCCGACGCCATCATCTTCGAGGCCTCGCTGACCTTCATCGGCGCTGGTATCCAGGAGCCCACCGCTACCTGGGGCAACATCCTCGCCGACGCCCGCGGCGGCGTGCTCGCCGGCCGTTGGTGGCAGGCGCTGTTCCCGGGCCTAGCCATCATGATCACCTGCCTGGCGCTCAACATCCTCTCCGAGGGCATTACCGACGCCATGGCCGCTGCTCCCTCCGCTGCCCTGGATCCTACCGATTCCTCCAAGCGTCGCGAGGCCGACCTGCTGGTCTCCGACCCCGTTCGCGCCTACAAGGAGCAGGCCCAGTCCCTCTCCGCTCGCCTTGGCGCCCTGCGCGATGTCGAGCTCAAGCGTGACGATCGCCACGTGCCCGACGAGTCCGTTGAGCCGATTCTCTCGGTCCGTGACTTCTGCATCCAGTTTGAGCATCACGGTGATATCAACGTCGTCGACCATGTCAACTTTGACGTTCGTCCTGGTCAGACCATGGGCCTGGTGGGCGAGTCCGGTTGCGGTAAGTCCATCACCACGCTGGCCATCATGGGCCTGACCGACGATGACGAGCATCTTTCCGGCGAGGTTCTCTGGGAGGGTCGCGACCTGCTCAAGATGAGCAAGAAGGAGTGGTTCGGCCTGCGCGGTACCGATATCGCTATGGTCTATCAGGACGCCCTGTCCTCGCTTAATCCCTCCATGCTCATCTCTGCCCAGATGAAGCAGCTCACCAAGCGCGGCGGAACCCGCAGCGCCGAGGAGCTCCTGGAGCTCGTCGGCCTCGATCCCAAGCGCACGCTCGAGAGCTATCCGCACGAGCTTTCCGGCGGCCAGCGTCAGCGTGTCCTGATCGCTATGGCCCTTACCCGCGACCCCAAGCTGGTCATCTGCGACGAGCCCACGACCGCTCTGGACGTTACCGTCCAGAAGCAGGTCATCAAGCTGCTCAACGATCTTCAGGCCAAGCTCGGCTTTGCCATGATCTTTGTTTCGCATGACCTGGCTCTGGTCGCCGAGGTTGCCCATAACATCACGGTTATGTACGCTGGCCAGGTTATCGAGCAGGCACCCACCAAGGAGCTGCTCACCAACCCGATCCACGAGTACACCCGCGGTCTTCTGGGTTCCGTTCTGTCCATCGAGAGCGGTTCGGGTCGCCTGCACCAGGTGCCCGGCGCCGTTCCGAGCCCGCGCGATTTCCCCAAGGGCGATCGCTTCGCGCCCCGCTCGAGCCATCCGCGTATTGGCCTGGACACCCGTCCGGTCTTCAAGCGCGTGCCCGGCACCGAGCACTTCTATTCCGAGCTCCCCGACGAGGTGCTCAAGGCAAATGGTTTGACCCCTCACGCGGAGGTGATGTAGATGAGCGAGACCGCAGTCAACGGCGTCGAGCCGATCATCTTCCTTGATGACGTCCACGTCACCTTTAGGACCCGTACCGGCTCGATTCTGCACCCCAACCTGGTTCACGCCGTCCAGGGTGTAACGATTAAGCTCATGCCCGGTCAGACGATCGGCATCGTCGGCGAGTCCGGTTGCGGTAAGTCCACCACCGCCAACGTCATGTGCGGCCTGCAGGCCCCCACGAGCGGCAAGGTCTACTTTAAGGGCAAGGACGTTACCAAACGTACCGCCGAGGACCGTCGCCACATGGGTCGCGTCATCTCGGTCGTGTTCCAGAACCCGGCCACGGCGCTCAATCCCCGCATGGTCGTTCGCGAGCAGCTGCTCGACCCCATGCGCGTCCACAACCTGGGTACCGAGGCCGAGCAGGAGAAGCGCGTCAAGGAGCTCCTGGAGCTCACCGGTCTGCCCAGCTCCGCTGCCGAGGTTCTTCCCGGTCAGCTTTCGGGCGGCCAGCGTCAGCGCGTCGCAATTGCCCGTGCCCTGTCGCTGAACCCCGATGCCATCATCGCCGACGAGCCCACCTCGGCTCTGGACGTTTCGGTCCGCGCACAGATTCTGAACCTGTTGACCGACCTTAAGAAGGAGCTCGGCCTGGCCATGGTGTTCATCAGCCATGACATCCAGACGGTCCGCTATATCTCTGACGACATCATCGTTATGAATGGCGGCAGGATCGTCGAGCAGGGCGAGGCCAAGCAGGTCTTCCAGCACCCCCAGGACCCCTACACCAAGATGCTGCTCGGCGCTGCGCCGTCGCTGCTGCATCCCAAGCTCGGCGAGTAGCCTCGCTTTCCCTCCCGTGCGCCCGGTTCCCTTGCCGGGCGCACCTCCGTTGCGATTTCGAAAGGTTGGGTTCACGAGCCATGCCAAGTGCTCAGGAGCTACAACATCAATTTGGTGAATACCGAGGCGCCATGCCCCGTCCATCAGATTTCGATCTCTTTTGGAAGGATCGCATGGCCGAGGCCGACGCCGTCGGGCTTGACTATGCGATCGAGACGGCATCGATCACCGATGCCGCGACCTGCCAGCTTTTCGACCTCTGGTATACCGGCATGTGTGGCGCGCGCCTGCATGCCAAGTACCTTAAACCCGTCTCGGACGAGCCCGTGCCATTGGTACTTCAGTTCCATGGGTATCCGGGTGCAAGCCGCAGCTGGTTTGAGCAGGCGTCGTTTGCGGGCATGGGCATGGCACTCATCGCCCTCGACTGCCCCGGTCAAGGAGGTCCCTCCGAGGACATTGGTGGATTTGAGGGCACAACGGTTGCCGGTCATATCGTCGCCGGTATCGACGGCGACCCGGTCAACCTCTACTATGTCCGCTTGCACCAAGATATTCGCATCCTGTGCCGCATCGTTCGCAAGCTCGAGGGCATCGATCTTGCGCGTGTGTTTGTGAACGGTGCGTCGCAGGGCGGCGGTTTGGGCATTGCGACCTGTGCGCTTAACAGCGAGCTTATCAATCGTGCCGCCATCCTCTATCCCTTCCTGTCAGATTTCCGCCTGGTCTGGGATTTGGATGCCGACGACATTGCCTACGAGGGCCTGCGCTATTGGTCTCGCTGGTTTGACGAGGACTCGACTCGTATTGACGAAGCCTATGCCAAGCTGGCGTACTTCGATTCCAAGAACTTTGCCCCTATGGTCGAATGCCCCGTGCTGTTTGGCACTGGCACAGCCGATATCGTCTGTCCGCCAGCGACGCAGTTTGCGGTCTATAACAACCTGACCTGCGAAAAGCGTCATGAGTTCTTTGAAGGCTTTGGCCACGAGGAGATTCAGGATTTTGACGATCTGATCATTCCGTTTTTCTGCAAGGGAGGGGAGGCTCATGTCTAAGTGCGAGAGCAATGTTGACGAGCTGATTGTCCCCGGACTCGTGGGAATTCCTGGAACGGTTTCGTCAAGGCTCGCAGAATATCGGGACTGGCGCGGTGATGTCCAAGCAGATGTTTCTGATTTAGAGACATGCGCTTCGAATCTTGAGATTCAAGGCCTGGCCATAACGGCGATTGACTTTGTTAACCCCTGCGCCCGTTACTCGGAGGTCTCCTTTGAGCTCGGTGACGATGCGATTCACGCTCGTTTGATCGAGCCTGTCGGTCGTGCCCGAGTATCTGAGCGCGTGCCGTTGTGCCTGATGTTCCACGACATCGATCGGCCTGTGCGCGGCTGGCATCACATGACGAGATTTGCCGCCATGGGGTATGCCGTTCTCGCGCTGGATGACGATGTTGCTGGTGCGGACGACCTGCGGCGGGGGATTGCTTCGCCCGCTTTTGTCGAGCGCGTCCGTTGGGGTTGCGCGCTGGCGAAGGTGGCGCGCAATCTTGATGGCATGGACCCCGACCGCATCTTTGCATGGGGCGAGGGCCTTGGCGGCGGAGTCGCGCTGGCGGTTTCTGCTCTGGACGAGCGGGGCCTCGCCTGCACGGCGGTTGCCAATCCGTTTCCTGGTGGCCTCGAGGCGCTGTCGTCTCGGGTGCGCGGATCGGTGCTCATGGGCACATCGCTTATGGATACCGTGAGCGATCCTAAGGATCAGTTTGCCGTATTCAACGGTCTTGAGTGTGACCGGAGGCATATCATCTATGCAAAATACGCTCACGAGCGCATCAATGCGTTCGAAAACGAAGTCGTCGACTTTTTTAACCAAACGTTCTACTCGTGTTCTTTGGCCTAGACGGCCTGGACACTGCCAACAAGAGTGGGTGGCATAGGGCCGCCCGCCAGACAACTAAGGAGATTCTTGTGGCAACTCAGAAATTCACCGGCGTTATCCCTCCCGTCGTTGTTCCCGATACCGAAGATCACCAGCTCGACGTTGCCTCCTTTGAGCGCAGCATCAACCGCATGATCGATGCCGGCGTCGATGGCCTGTTCTTCTTGGGATCCTCGGGCGAGGTCGTCTTCTCCACCGACGAGCGCCGTCGCCAGATTATCGCCGAGGCCGTTCGTATCGTCGACCACCGTGTTCCCGTTCTGGTTGGCATCATCGATACCGAGACCGAGCGCATGATTGAGCACGGCAAGGTCGCCCAGGAGCTGGGCGCCGATGCCCTCGTCGCCACCTGCCCGTTCTATGCCCTGCAGGGCATGACCGAGGTCGAGGAGCACTTCCGTATCCTGCACGAGGAGCTTGACCTGCCCATCTTCGCCTATGACATTCCCGTCTGCGTTCACACCAAGCTCCCCTGGAAGCTCCTTGCCAAGCTCGGCGCCGAGGGCGTCCTTGCTGGCGTCAAGGATTCCTCGGGTGATGACATCTCGTTCCGCTACCTCGTTCAGGAGAACGAGAAGAACGGCCATCCGATGAGCATTCTCACCGGTCACGAGGTTGTTGTCGACGGCGCCTACCTCGGTGGCGCCGACGGTTCCGTCCCGGGTCTCGCCAACGTTGAGCCCGAGGGCTACGTGCGTCAGTGGAAGGCCGCTCAGGCTGGTGACTGGGCTACCGTCAAGGCCGAGCAGGATCGCCTCAATGAGATTTCGCACATCTGGGATGTCACCTCGGGCGTCCAGGGCTATGCCGGTGGCGTCGGCGCCTTCAAGACCGCTATGAACCTCATGGGCATCTTCGACAGCCCGACCATGCCGCGCCCGGTGAAGGCCATGACCGGCGAGAACGTCGAGGCGATTAAGAAGGTCCTCCAGGACAACGGTCTCCTGTAAAGCTTCCCCAGGCACCCGATCTTGGGGCTCAAGTGGTCGGGCGTGACCCATTAGGTCAACGCCCGACCACTTTCACCCCAACCTCGGGCACCTGGGAAACCTTTACTGAGTTGCGGCGATAACACCGCCTTCATTTCCTGTAGTTGTTTTTATCTCCTAAGGAGAGCGACATGGAGAACAAGTACGTCTGCTCTGTCGATATCGGCGGAACTAAGATCGCGACTGCCATCATGGAGTACCCGGCTGACGGCAGCGTGCCTCATCCCGTTTTTGAGGCCGAGGTTCCCACTGAGGCCCAAGAGGGCGGCGAGGCCGTCTTCCAGCGTATCGAGGCGTCCATCAAGGCTGCTCTCGAGGCGAATCCCGATGTCGAGGTCCTTGGCGTCGGCATCGGTGCCGCCGGCGTCGTCGATCCCAAGACGGGCGCCATCGCGTATGCCAACGAGATCATGCCCGGCTGGTCCGGCGTTCAGTTGGGGCCGCGCCTGCGCGAGGACCTCGGTCTTCCCGTTGCCGTCGTAGGCGACGTGCAGGCTCATGCTCTGGGTGAGGCCCACTGGGGCGTCGGCAAGGGCAAGTTCTCCGTCTTGTGTCTTGGCATCGGTACGGGCATCGGCGGCGCATATGTCGAGAACGGCCGCGTGATGCAGGGCTTCCATGGTGCTGCCGGTCATATGGGCCACATCGAGTGCTCGGCTGCCGCCGGCATTCCCTGCGCCTGCGGGCGTTCCGGCCATCTGGAGTCGGTTGCTTCGGGCACTTCCATTGGTCGTATGTACGATGAGCGCTTTGGTCGCGTCGACCCCAGCCGTCCTTCGGTCGGTCGCGATGTGAACGACCTGTGCCGTGCGGGCGACGCAAAGGCAACCGAGGTCATCCATGACGCCGGCTTTGCGCTGGGGGCCAGCTTGGGCTCGCTCGCTAACATCCTGGACCCTGAGGTCATCGTGCTTTCGGGCGGCGTGATTCACCAAGGTCCCGATTGGCGTTCGCAGACGTGGAAGGATTCGGTGCACGAGGGCTATGCCAGCCAGGCGCTCGATCCGCTTCAGGACACGCCGATCCTCATCGGTTCTCTGGAGGGCGATGCTCCGCTCATCGGTGCCGCCGAACACCTTCTTGCTTCGTTGAAGTAAACATAACTACCAAGTGTGCCTTCTGAGGTGCCGCAGATTGACGTGAAAGAGGAGCGAAGCGTACTTCGGTACGCGAGCGACGGTTTGAACGTCAAGGTGCGGCGTCTCAGAAGGCTGTTTTGAGAAAGGTTGAGTCGAACATGACCGTTGATCCTTTGATCCAGTCCCTGAAGGGCAAGCTCGTCGTGAGCGTTCAGGCGTATATGGGCGAGCCGCTTCGTACGCCCGAGACCATGGCTCAAATGTCGCGTGCTTGCGAGCTCGGCGGCGCCGCCGCCATTCGCTGCCAGGGCCTTGCCGACATTGCCGCCATTAAGGGTCGCTGTGAGGTTCCCGTCATCGGCCTGTGGAAGGATGGGCACGAGGGCGTTTACATCACGCCGACGCTGCGTCACGCTCGCGCCTGCGTTGCTGCCGGTGCCGATATCGTGGCGATCGACGCCACCGATCGTCCGCGCCCCGATGGCAAGACGGTCGAGGATACCTTCCGCCCGCTGCACGAGGAGGGTGTGCTCCTGATGGCGGATTGCGCCACCATCGAGGACATTCGCCGTGCGGTTGATATGGGCTTCGACCTGGTATCCACCACGCTTTCTCACGGCGTCGCCGCCATCGACTGTACCATGGCCGATGGCCCCGATCTGCCGCTCCTGCGTCAGGCGACCGAGGAATTCCCCGGTCTTCCCATCATCTGCGAGGGCCGCGTGCACACGCCCGAGGAGGCTCGCGCCGCGATCGATGCTGGCGCCTGGGCCGTTGTCGTCGGCACCGCCATCACGCACCCCACGAGTATTACGAGTTGGTTCAAGGCTGCGCTTGAGGCGTAAGACAGGCCTCGTATCCGCTCGGGGCGGTATACTCAATATAGGCAATTGACCGCGCGGGATCCGGGTTGCTGGGTCCCGCGCTTGTTTTCGGGAGGCAGCACATGCAAAAGGGAGATGCCATGGATGCGGCGGAGCGCTCGGAGCGCATACCCGATATCGTCATCATCACCGGAATGTCCGGATCGGGCCGCACACAGGCCATGCACGTGTTCGAGGACATGGGCTATTTTTGCATCGATAACCTGCCTCCGCGTCTCATCGCCCAGCTTGCCGAGCTCGTCGGCATCAATACGGGCGTGGGCAGGCATCTCGCCGTCACCTGCGATTTGCGTAGCCAGGGACTGTTTGACGAGCTGCTCGATGCGGTCGCCGCGCTCGAAGAGCGCGAGATGAGCTGCGACATCGTGTTCCTGGAGGCTTCTGACGAGGTGCTGATTCGTCGCTACAGCGAAAATCGCCGCCGTCATCCTATTGCCAAGCCGGGGGAGACTACGGCCGATGCCATTCAGCGCGAGCGCCTTCAGCTGCAGGGCGTGCGCGACCGAGCCGATATGATTATCGACACGAGCCGTCTGCGCACCTCTGCGCTGCGCAACAAGCTACGTATGGCATTTTCCGAGCTGTCCGACCAGCAACTCATGGACGTTCACGTGTTCTCGTTTGGCTTTAAGCACGGCATGCCCGTCGAGGCGGACATTATGATCGACGTTCGTTTCCTGCCCAATCCGTTCTACGATCCCGAGATGCGCACGATGACCGGTCTCGATAAAAAGGTCTCCGATTTTGTTCTGGACCATCCCAAGACGCAGGAGTTTTGGAAGGCTTGGACACAGCTGCTCGATACGGTGATGCCGGGCTATATCGCGGAGGGCAAGCCGCAGCTTTCTATCGCCATCGGCTGCACGGGCGGCCAGCACCGCAGCGTTGCCATTGCCGAGGCCACGGCCCGTTACCTGGAAGGCGCTCAGTATCATGTGAGCATCTCCCACCGCGACCTGTCGCGCGCCAACACGAAGGCATAGGCCTGCATGTCGTTTACCGCTGAGGTGCGCGACGAGCTTGCGCGCTGCGAACCCGAATGTGAATACTGCGACTTGTCGACGCTCGCCGCCCTCACGCGCGTGAGTGGTACGCTCTCGCTTGCCGGCTCTGGGCGGTATCGTTTGACGGTTGCGACTGAGACGGGAGCCGTCGCGCGCACGATGATCACGCTGACGCATCGTATCCTTAAGCTCAAAACGGAGTTCACCGTCCGCAAATCTGTCTTGCATAAGGTTCGAAACTACCTCATCACCTTGCCTGATCAGCCAGACCTGGATAAGGCCTTGGTTCTGCTGGGTATCCTCGACCGTAGGGGAGGACTTGTCGCCGGCGTACCCCGACATATCGTTGCCCGTCCTTGCTGTAGACTTGCCTATATCCGCGGCGCGCTCATCGCGGGCGGCTTCGTGGCCGATCCACGCGGCGATTTTCATTTGGAGATCGCTGTGCAGGGCGAGCAATATGCCAAGGGACTTTGCGATCTGTTGGAGCAGATTGGGGTCCATGCTCGTGTTAATGCACGGCGGGGGTCATATGCCGTGTACATTAAGAGCGCCGAGGAAATCGAGCATCTATTAAAGCTGATTGGTGCCAAGCGCAGCGTTGCCGAGATTGAGGAGGCGCGCGCGGTCAAGTTGGTTAAGAACGATGTGAACCGTCGCGTGAATGCCGAGCTCGCCAACCAGACCAGAAGCGCCGGTGCTGCCCAACATCAGCTTGCGCTTATCGATGAGCTCGAGCAGCGTGGCCTTCGCGATGCGCTTCCGGATGCCTTGGCGGTCTTTTGCGACCTGCGCGAGCGCTATCCTGATCTGTCGCTGCGTGATTTGGGGGAGATGGCTGACCCTCCCTTGTCGAAGTCAGCCCTCTACCATCGTGTTTTACGGCTTGAAAAGCTCATTGAAGCAAACAGGTAGTTTGAAGTAACGACTTATATATGGATTTAGCTGCTATTTTAGTCTTTAAAACGTTTTAACGTAAATTTGATTTTCAATTTCGAGCATTCTCGTGAAATTCAAGTCAAAAAAAAGGTATATTAGGCGAGTGGTTAGTTTGTGGGCCTCAACGGCGGGCGCTGTAGCTCGCGGGGGCCTTACGAAAGGAGACACAATGGCAGTAAAGGTTGCTATTAACGGCTTCGGTCGCATCGGTCGTCTGGCTTTCCGTCAGATGTTCGGTCATGAGGGCTCCGAGATCGTCGCTATCAACGACCTCACCTCTCCCGATATGCTCGCTTACCTGCTGAAGTACGACTCCACGCAGGGCAACTACGCTCGCGATCACGAGGTCGTTGCTGGCGAGGATTCCATCACCGTTGACGGCAAGGAGATCAAGATCTACAAGGAGGCCGACGCTAACAACCTGCCTTGGGGCGACCTTGACGTCGACGTCGTTCTCGAGTGCACCGGCTTCTACACCAGCAAGGCTAAGGCTCAGGCCCACATCAACGCTGGCGCCAAGAAGGTCGTCATCTCCGCTCCGGCCGGCAGCGATCTGCCCACCATCGTGTACAACGTCAACCATGAGACGCTGACCGCTGAGGACAACATCATCTCCGCTGCTTCCTGCACCACCAACTGCCTCGCCCCGATGGCCAAGGGTCTGAACGACTTCGCTCCCATCGTGTCCGGCATCATGACCACCATCCACGCCTTCACCGGCGACCAGATGCCGCTCGACGGCCCGCAGCGCAAGGGCAACTTCCGTCGCTCCCGCGCCTGCTCCGAGAACATCGTCCCGAACACCACGGGCGCTGCCAAGGCCATCGGCCTGGTTCTCCCCGAGCTCAACGGCAAGCTCATCGGTGCTGCCCAGCGCGTCCCGACGCCGACCGGCTCGCTGACCAACCTCTACGCCGTCGTTGACAAGAAGGTCACCGTCGACGAGGTCAACGCTGCCATGAAGGCCTACGCCGAGACCATCCCCGAGACCTTCGCCTACAACGAGGACCAGATCGTCTCCCGCGACATCGTCGGCGAGACCCACGGCTCCATCTTCGACGCCACTCAGACCATGTGCTCTGACCTCGGCAACGGCCAGACCCTCGTTCAGGTCACCTCTTGGTACGACAACGAGAACTCCTACACCTCTCAGATGGTCCGCACCATCAAGTACTTCGAGAAGTTCGTTGCTTAATTTAGCTTTTAGCGAATAGCTCGTTGAGCGTCTAAAGAAGGGCGCGGCCTTATAGGGCTTACACCCTAGGGTCGCGCCCTTTTTATAAGAAATCGTCTGCCGTAATGGGAGGCAGACACGTACGAAAGGTAGAAGCAAACATGGCCTTTACCAAGAAGACCGTCCGCGACATCGATGTCGACGGAAAGCGCGTTCTCGTCCGCGTTGACTTTAACGTGCCTATCAAGGATGGCGTCGTTGGCGACACCACCCGTATCAAGGCTGCCCTGCCCACCATCAACTACCTCGTTGAGCACAACGCTCGCGTCATCCTCATGAGCCACCTCGGCCGTCCCGAGGGCACCGGCTTCCAGCCCGAGCTGTCCCTCGAGCCCGTCGCCAAGAAGCTCGCTGAGCTCTCTGGTCTCGACGTTGCCTTTGTCGCTGACACCTACGGCGAGAAGGCTGCTGAGGCTGTCGCCGCCGTCGAGCCGGGTAAGGTCCTCGTTCTCGAGAACGTCCGTTTTGACAAGCGTGAGAAGAAGAACGATCCCGAGATCGCCAAGAAGCTCGCTTCCTATGGTGACGTCTTCGTTCTCGATGCCTTTGGCACCGCTCACCGCGCCCAGGGTTCCGTCGTGGGCCCCGCCGCTTACCTGCCTGCCGTCGCCGGCTTCTTGCTCGAGAAGGAGGTCGACACGCTGACCGGCATCTTCGCCGAGCCCGAGCGCCCCTTCGTCGCCATCGTCGGCGGTTCCAAGGTTTCCTCCAAGATCGGCGTTCTCGATCACCTCATCGACTCCGCTGACACCCTGATCATCGGTGGCGGCATGGCCTACACCTTCTTCCTGGCTCAGGGCCTGTCCGTTGGTCAGTCCCTCAAGGAAGAGGACTGGGTCGAGCGCGCCGGCGAGATGCTCAAGAAGGCCGAGGAGAAGGGTGTCAAGATCCTACTCCCCATCGACAACCGTGTTGCCGATCACTTTGGCGAGGACGCTGTCCCCGAGGTTGTTGCTTCCGACGCTATCCCCGACGATCGTGAGGGTATGGACATCGGTCCCAAGACCGAGGAGCTCTATGCCGAGGCTGTCAAGGGCGCCAAGACCGTGTTCTGGAACGGCCCCATGGGCGTCTTCGAGTTTGACAACTTTGCTCACGGCACCCAGGCTATCGCCGAGGCTCTCGCCGAGGCTGACTGCACCTCGATCATCGGCGGTGGCGACTCCGTCGCAGCTGTCAACAAGTTCAACCTGGCCGACAAGATGAGCTGGATCTCCACCGGTGGTGGCGCTTCCATGGAGCTCGTCGAGGGTAAGGCCCTGCCCGGAGTGGAGGCGCTTCTCGATGCCTAATCGCACCCTTCTTATCGCTGGTAACTGGAAGATGAACAACGACGTCGCCGAGGCCGCCAAGCTCGCCGACGAGCTGGCTCAGGCTCTGCCCGAGGTTCCGGCTGGCGTCGAGGTGCTCGTCTGCCCTCCGACCATCGACATCACCACGGTTCATGACCGCATTCAGGCTGCCCCCATCGCCCTCGGTGCACAGAACGTGTACTGGGAGGCCAAGGGTGCCTTCACCGGTGAGTCTTCTTGCGACATGCTCAAGTCCGCTGGCTGCACCTACTGCATCATCGGTCACTCCGAGCGTCGCGACTACTTCCACGAGACCGACGAGGATCAGAACAAGAAGGCTAAGGCTCTCGTTTCCGCCGGTCTTGTTCCCGTCTTCTGCTGCGGCGAGTCCCTCGAGGTCCGCGAGGCTGGCACCTATGTCGAGCACGTCGTGAACCAGGTCAAGGCTGGCCTTGCTGGCCTTGAGATCACCTGCCCCAAGCAGGTCGTCGTCGCCTACGAGCCCATCTGGGCCATCGGCACAGGCAAGACCGCTACCGCCGAGGACGCTCAGGAGGTCTGCGGCGCTATCCGTGAGACCCTCAAGGAGGTGTTCGGCGAGGAGCTCGCCAACGGCATCCGCGTGCTGTATGGCGGTTCCGCCAAGCCCGGCAACATCGCCGAGCTCGTCGCCAAGCCCGACGTTGACGGCGCCCTCGTGGGCGGCGCTTCGCTCAAGGCTGCCGACTTCGCCTCTATGGTCGTCAAGGCAGGCGAGTAGGACATATGGCACAACGTCATCTTCCTGCACTCCTGATCATCATGGATGGTTGCGGCCTTGCTCCGGCCGATGGCGAGAACGCCGTCGCCGCTGCCAAGACGCCCTTCCTTGATAGCCTGTACGAGAAGTACCCCCACACCACGCTCGGCGCTTCGGGCGAGGACGTGGGCCTTCCCGACGGCCAGATGGGCAACTCCGAGGTGGGTCACCTCAACATCGGTGCCGGACGCATCGTGTTTCAGGAGCTTTCGCGCATCAACAACGCCATCAAGGACGGCTCCATCGCCAAGAACGAGGTTTTTGTCAAGGCTATGGACGACGTCAAGGCTGACGGTAAGACTCTCCACCTCATGGGCCTTATGAGCCCTGGCGGTGTTCATTCTCACATGAACCACGTCGAGGCTCTGGTCAAGATGGCTGCCGAGCACGGTGTCAAGACCGTTCGCGTCCACGCCTTCATGGATGGTCGCGACGTTGACCCGCAGTCCGGTGCCGGTTACATGAGTGAGTTCTGCGCCTTCCTGGCTAAGATCTCCGAGGAGACCGGTTGCGACGCTCGCGTTGCCACCGTCTCGGGCCGTTATTGGGCCATGGACCGCGATAATCGTTGGGAGCGCATCCAGCGCGCCTACGACGTCATGGTCAACGCGTCCGATGCTGATACCGACCCCGTTGCCGGTATCAAGGCCTACTACGAGAAGGATCCACGCGGCGACGAGTTCGTCGAGCCCTTCGCTGCCCACAACGAGGGCATCCACGAGGGCGACGCGGCCATCTTCTTCAACTTCCGTCCCGACCGCGCTCGTCAGATGACCCGCGTGTTCACGGACAAGGAGTTCGACGGCTTTGAGCGCGAGCAGATCAAGCTTTCTCACTTTGTGACGATGACCGAGTACGATCCGACGTTTGACGTCGAGGTCGCCTTCCCCAAGACGTTCCCTGAGAACGTTCTGGCCGACGTTATCGCCGCCAATGGCCTGAAGCAGCTGCACACCGCCGAGACCGAGAAGTACGCCCACGTGACGTTCTTCCTCAACGGCGGCATCGAGGAGCCCAAGGAGGGCGAGGAGCGCGTGCTCGTCGCTTCCCCCAAGGTTGCTACCTACGATCTGCAGCCCGAGATGAGCGCTCCCGAGGTTACCGAGAAGCTCGTCGCCGCCATCAACGAGGATCGCGCTGATTTCTACATCGTGAACTTCGCGAACTGCGACATGGTTGGTCACACCGGCGTCTTCGACGCTGCCGTTAAGGCTGTCGAGGCTGTTGACGATGCCCTGTCCAAGGTTGTCCCGGCGATTCTCGCCAAGGGCGGCTTTGCACTGATTACCGCCGACCACGGCAACGCCGATCACATGTTTGACGTTGCTTCCGACGGTTCCAAGCATCCGTTTACGGCTCACACCACCAACCGCGTGCCGTTCATCATCGTTGATGAGAAGGCACAGCTCACCGGTATCGAGGACGGCCGTCTTTCCGATATCGCTCCGACCATGCTCACCATGGCTGGTATTGAGCCTTCCGCCGAGATGACGGGCCGCGTGCTCGCCACCGAGGCCTAATAGAAAACAAATACCGTTTTCTAGTAAGGGGGTTGTCCACAACCGGACAACCCCCTTTTTGGTATTTCTGCCATTTCGGTTGATTTCCGATCTCAGCCGAACACATTAGGCGGACAGGCCGTTCCCGCAGCT
>CABUDI010000018.1 GCA_902490305.1 uncultured Collinsella sp. | reverse complement strand
GGAGGCCTCGCGGCCTCCCCCTTTTTGCGTTTATGGGGCGTAAATGACTCTATTACACCAGACGATCTTATCGTTTTTGGTATTGAGCCTTTATTTAAAGAAGATAAATCGAATAACAAGGGCAACTGCTATGGCCACAATGATCAAAAGCAGGATTGTCAGTCGATGCTGCTTGCGTCGTTTACTTGATGAAACGAAGATTGATTTTCCCTGTTTTGGCGTTTCGAGATAGCGAGCCGAATGCGTCAAGGTTTGCTTTGGTCGAGGACCTCTTTGTTGATGAGTGGCGGATGCTTTCATCGGCTCATCACTAGCTGCGCTGTTTTTAGATAATGGTGCGTCTTTCAGATATACAGGGTCTCCCGAGGCGACGCCCATATGTTTACGCCCCGTTTGGGCATCCTCGAGTGTTTGATATCGATTTCTCGTCACATACTCGGGCTCCGAATCATTAATGGGCTCTTGCGAGATGTGGGGACGATGGAACCGTGGCGGCTGCGTGGAAGTATCTTCCCCCTGCGTCGGCATAAACATTTTGTTCTGGTTTTGGTCGTCCATGATGCCCTTTAGCTCGTTACCAACAACGTGTACGCGCTCATTGTAAGCCCCTTGTTATTTGTAGCTGGGGACATACTCGGTATTTAAGCTCTGGTTCAAAGAACCTTAACCTTCCTAAAACCTAAGTCATACGCACTTAGATATGCTTATAGTACTGGACTCAAAAAACTTTATAGTCGATGTATATATGAGCACTGGGTGGGCATATATAAGAGCGTCAAAAGAAGTCCCAGTCACCTGGAAGATGACTCGGCAGTCCTATAAAGGAGTGGTAAACATGGCAAGCATGGTTCCTTATCGTTCGGTTTTTGGCGTTCGTCCCTCTGCAAGCTCGCTGTTCGATCTGTTTGATGATATGAGCGACCTAGCGAACAGCTCGATTGCCTCTAAGGCGTTCCCCGTTGACGTTGAGGATAAGGGCGATGGCTATGAGGTCAAGGCTTATCTGACCGGCGTCGCCAAGGACGATATCGATGTCGAGCTTAACGAGGGCCGTCTGTCCATTAGCGTGAATGTCGAGGAAGACGAGGAGAACGAGGGCAAGAACTTCCTGCAGAAGGAGTTCAGCTCGTACAGCGCGACGCGTGGCGTGTATCTTAAGGACGCTTCGAGCGAGGGCCTCTCGGCTAAGTACGCTGACGGCATCCTGACCGTTACGGTTCCCAAGATCGTCGAGAAGAAGAACGTTACGAAGATCTCCATCGAATAACTTCGTTGGTGTTCTTCGCTATTAAAGGACAACAAAAGGGGCTGGGAAGCGATTCCCGGCCCCTTTTGCTGTTTAGGACAGCCTATTGAACGGTTGCTGGCCGATACTGGCTTGCGGGGCGTATCGAGAGTTTTCGCGATCCTTGGAGAAGGGTGGCGGAGCTGCCGAGCTCGTCATCCAGGGTTGCGGCTAGAGCTTTGGCATAGCTTTTGACGGTAAGGCTCGGACGATTGTTGTCTTGGCTGATATGCATGGCAATGAGCTGTTCGGTGCGATCGGTAACAAGTTCGCGCGCGGCTTCGGCGGCTTGGCCGTTGGAGAGGTGTCCCCTTGCAGACAGGATGCGCTCCTGAAGAAAGCGGGGATATTCTCCCTCGCGCAGCATGGTCACATCGTGGTTGCTTTCGAGCGCGAGGACTCGACAATCTTTGAGGGTGTTCATGGCTTGGCTCGATAGCTCTCCGGTGTCGGTAGCAAAGCCGATGGAATCATCGAGGGCGTCGAATCGAAAGCCGATTGGATTTATGACATCGTGTGATGTTGAGTAGGTTTGCACGTGGATGCCGGCAATGGATAGGGTGTCACCGGGGTCGAATTCCTCGACAGGCAGATGCGAAAGATTTTCTTTGCTCGAAAGTGTGCCCCTGCTGGCAAAGAGGTGACCGTGCCAGTGCTTGCACCAGACATCGAGACCCTTGATGTGATCGCTATGCTCATGAGTAATGAGAAGAGCCGAGACGTTGTCTGCCGAGAGTCCCAGTTCTGCCATGCGCTTTAATGTCTCGCGGCGAGAAAGACCGTCGTCAATCATGATGAGCCCCCGGGGGCCTTCGATGAGCGCGCAGTTGCCTTTTGAGCCGCTGCCAAGGATATGAAGGTGCAGACGAGACATAAGATTCCAAAGGATACAATGGGTGCGGACGAATAGAGGAGGAAGCAAATGCCTACGGTATCACAGCATTACGGACACCATGCCGTGCCCGGGGCAGTCGATGAGACCCGAACGAGGCAGCAGGCTGCTCCTGTCGTGCTCATGGTATCAGGCGGCGCGGACTCGACGGCACTGCTTCTTATGGCGTGCACATCAAAGCTGGATATCCAAGACGGGCGCGGTGTTGCCCCCATTGCTCGCGAGCGCCTGCATGTGCTGCATGTAAACCATCATCTGCGCGGCAAGGCGTCCGATGGCGACGAGGCCTTTGTGCGTGAGCTCTGCGCGAAATATGGTTTACCGCTGTGCGTGGAGCACGCTTATTTTGATGGGGAGTCGGGCAATATTGAGGCCGCGGCCCGCGAAGTGCGCTATGCCGCGGCGCGGAGGTATGTTCGCGAGCTCTGCGCCCAGACGGGGGCACCGCGAACGGCGGCTCGTATCTGCACCGCGCACACGTCTTCGGATCGCGCGGAAACGTTTTTGATGAACGCGATTAAGGGTTCGGGGCCCGCTGGCCTATCGAGCATTCCTCGCCGGAGGAATATCGTGGTACGTCCCTTGCTCGACCTAACTCATGGCGAGCTCGTGGGCTATCTACAGGTACATGGTCAGCCGTGGCGTGAAGACGAGAGCAATGAGGATATCTCGTATCTGCGAAACTACGTGCGCCATCGAGTAATGCCAGTGGTGGCGCAGCGCAACGCGAGCGTCTGCAAGACGATTGGCGCCGCCTGCGAGATCTTAGGCGATGAGGACGCGTTTTTGTCTCAGCTTTCGGCACAGGCGTTTCGAAGATGTTTGCGCAAAGAGGCAGCGGGCGCACTGGTGCTCGATGCCAGGCGCCTGGCTGCGGCTGAGGTGGTAATCGCGCGGCGCATCGTGCGACTGGCGATTAAGCGCATCGATCCGGACGCTCGTCCCGAGATGCGACATGTGGAGCGAGTCCTTTCCTGCGTTGCCGAGGGCACCGGCTCGGTCACGCTTCCGGCGGGGATTGACGCACGCATTGAGTTTGGCATGCTGGCGTTTAAGGCGCCGGCGGCTCGCGAGGGCCTGGTCGCGGACTGGGTTACCGTACCCGGTCGTTTGCCGTTGGGCGGGGGACGTATGCTGGTCACAGAACCGATGGCTGTTGAGCCGGGATGCGATATCGTGCGCCGCGCCCGTGAGCTTGCGGCTGCCGGGGAAGTGACAGCTTTGGTAGACGCGGCTGCCCTGGGTTTTGCCGACAGCGATAGTGAGCGGATCCTGGCGGGCTCGCGTGGCGAGATCCCTGCCGAGGCGCGATTGGCGCGCCTGTGGGTGGACGGTCCCGCGCCGGGAGACGTGATGTGCCCGTTAGGGATGAGTGGCCGAAGCAAGAAAGTATCCGATTTGCTAGGCGAGGCTCGCATTCCCGTTTCCGAGCGCGCCGGCGTGCCCATGGTGAGGACGGCGCCGGGGGGTGCCGTGGTGTGGGTCGCCGGAGTTCGCGCGGACGAGCGTTTTAAGTGCACGGCCGCAACGCGCGTGGCATATCTGCTCCGCGTGGTCGATGCGGAATAGCGTCCCACGCCTGCTATTCTGTGCGACGTTGACGGTATTCCCGCGCTGATGGCGCACGGGCTGGTAAATTTACCCCGTGCGCTGCTAGAATGTGTAGTTCGCGTCCATACGGCGGTGTGTGGGCGATAAGCACAAGAAAGGGTTGTCATGGCTTCTCAACATCCGGATATCGAGAAGGTTCTGTTCACGCAGGAGGATATCGACGGTATCGTCTCTCGCCTGGGCGAGGAGATTACGCGCGACTACGCGGGTAAGGATCTGGTGCTGATTGCGGTCCTGCGCGGCGCCGTGGTCTTTATGGGCGACCTGATGCGTAAGATCGAGCTGCCGACCAACATCGATTTCATGGCTGTTTCGAGCTACGGCGACGGTGTGAAGTCCTCGGGCATCGTGCGTATCATTAAAGACCTGGATATCGACATCCGCGGTCGCGACGTGCTGATCGTCGAGGACATTCTGGACTCGGGCCTGACCCTCAAGTATCTGATGAAGAACCTCGAGAGCCGCAAGCCCGCTTCTCTGGAGGTCGCCGCCTTCCTGTGGAAGGACGTTGAGGACCGCGTCTCGGCCATCACGCCCAAGTATGTTGGAACCCATTGCCCCGATGCCTTTGTGGTGGGCTACGGCCTCGACTATGTCGAGCGCTATCGCAACCTTCCGTATCTGGGCATTTTGAAACCGGAGGTTTATTCGTAAGATGCCCGACGACCGTAACGACAACAATTCCCAGACTCCCCGGGACCCAAAGATCCCGGGGATGCCCGGAGGCAAGAAGCCCACGCGTACGGGCTGGCTGTATTTTCTTTTGGCTTGCGCGCTTCTGGGCTATGCCTTCTTTAATATGGGTTCCGGCTTTGCCAACTCCAGCAATACCGTTAAGCTCGCGACGAGCGAGATGGTCAGCGCCATCAAGCAGGATCGCGTCGAAGATCTGACCTATACGGTTCAAGACGGAAGCGTGACGGGTCATTACTGGAAGACGAAAAAGGACAAGGGCGATACGAGCGAGCTCAAGAGCTTTTCCTCGACCTATGTCGGCTCCGATTCGCTTGCCGAGCTCATGGCGGAGCATCCCGACACCAAGTATATCGTCAACACCAATGACCCCGATTTTTGGGGCGACTTGGCGATGAGTGTGCTTCCGACGATTGCCCTTATCGCCATCATGTTCTACTTTATGCGCCAGATGATGGGCGCCAACAACAGGAACATGCAGTTTGGCAAGACCAACGCCAAGACCAACGAGGCCACACGCCCCAAGGTCAAGTTTGAAGACGTTGCCGGCGTGGACGAGGCAGTCGAGGAGCTCGAGGAGATCCGTGACTTTTTGAGCGATCCGGATCGCTATCGCAAGCTGGGCGCCAAGATCCCGCGTGGCGTGTTGCTGGTTGGCCCTCCGGGCACCGGTAAAACGCTGCTGGCCAAGGCCGTTGCCGGCGAGGCGGGCGTGCCGTTCTTTAGCATCTCGGGTTCCGACTTTGTCGAGATGTTCGTAGGTGTCGGCGCCAGCCGTGTGCGTGACCTCTTTAAGGAGGCCAAGTCCCAGGCCCCGTCGATCATCTTCATCGATGAGATCGATGCCGTGGGACGTCAGCGCGGAGCCGGCTTGGGCGGCGGCCACGACGAGCGCGAGCAGACGCTCAACCAGCTGCTGGTCGAGATGGACGGTTTTGAGGAGAGCGAGTCGGTCATCTTGATCGCCGCCACCAACCGCCCCGACATTCTGGATCCGGCGCTGCTGCGTCCCGGCCGTTTTGACCGTCAGGTTACGGTCGACCGTCCGGACGTGAAAGGCCGCGAGCAGATTTTGCGCGTGCATGCCGAGAACAAGCCGATGGACGAGGACGTTAAGTTTGAGAAGCTCGCCCAGATGACCGTTGGCTTTACTGGTGCCGATTTAGCGAACCTGCTCAACGAGTCTGCGCTGCTGGCCGCTCGCCGTCATCGTTCCGTGATCTCGATGGACGAGGTCGAGGAATCGATGGAGCGCGTGATTGCCGGACCGCAGCGCAAGGGTCGCGTGATGACCGAGGCCGAGCGCACCACGATTGCCTACCACGAGAGCGGTCACGCCCTGGTGGGCCACATCCTGGAGCACTCCGATCCGGTCCACAAGATCTCGATCGTCAGCCGCGGCCAGGCGCTGGGCTACACGCTGCAGCTTTCGCAGGAGGACCACTTCCTCAAGACCAAGAACGAGATGCTCGACGAGCTTGCCGTGTTCTTGGGCGGTCGCGTTGCCGAGGAGCTCATGTGCGATGATATTACGTCGGGCGCGAGCAACGATCTGGAGCGCGCAACCAAGATGGCGCGCGAGATGGTCACGCGCCTGGGCATGAGCGAGGAGCTGGGCACGCAAGTGTTTGGCGAGGCGCAACATCAGGTGTTCCTTGGTCGCGATTACGCCGATCACCAGGATTACTCCGAGGAGACGGCGCGCCGCATTGATATCGAGGTTCAGCGCATCATGCGCGAGGCCCATCGTCGTGCTGTCGAGATCTTGGATGCCCGTCGCGATCAGCTCGATCTGATGGCGAAGGTGCTGCTTGAGCGCGAGACTGTCGAGGGCGATGCCGTGAATGCCCTGCTCGATAACGAGTGGGACGCCTACCTTGAGCGCGAGGGCGATATCCTGGCGGCCAAGGAGGAGCGCAATGCCAAGGCGGCCGGCATGCCGACCAAGAAGCGCGTGCCTCGCATGAGCGAGGAGGAGCTGGCGGCTGATGCCGCGGCCTTTGCGCAGGCGGCCATGCAGGAGGATGCCGAAGCCGCATCCGATGATGCTGACGATGACCATGCCGTCGTCGGTGCCGACACCGACAAATAGTCTTTGTGGCAAAAGCCTCCGCGGGGAAACCTGCGGAGGTTTTTTCTTTTGAGCGATATGGGGCCGTCTGTTGATTGGGGACAGACTTAAATGAGCGTTTTCACGCATTTAAGTCTGTCCCCAATCAACATTGCTGCGGCACTTTGCTCGGCTAAAGCGTACAATAGCGCCTATGCGAAAGGGGAACAGATGATCAACGAAACTATGTATGCTCGCGGTGCGGAAAGCTCCATCATCCGTGAGATTTTTAGCTATGGCCTTGAGCGCAAGGTGCAGATCGGTGCGGAAAACGTATTCGATTTTTCGCTGGGCAATCCGAGCGTTCCGGCGCCCGCTGCTGTGGCTGAGTCGATTAAGAAGGCCCTGGAGCTGCCGAGTGACCAGTTGCACGGCTACACCCCCGCTCCGGGCCTGCCGCAATGTCGAGCAGCCGTCGCCGAATCGCTCAACCGCCGCTTTGGCACGAGCTATGAGGGCAAAGACGTCTTTATGACGGTGGGTGCCGCGGCTTCGCTCACCTGCGCGCTCAACGCCGTTACGAATCCGGGCGACGAGGTTATTGTTATCGCCCCGTACTTTCCGGAGTATCGCGTTTGGATTGAGAAGGCCGGCTGTACGTGTGTTGAGGCGCTCGCCGATGAAGATACGTTCCAGCTGAGCGTGGACAACGTGCTCAAGGCGATCAGCGATAAGACGGCGGCCGTCATCATCGACTCTCCCAACAATCCGACCGGTGCCGTATATACATGCGACACGTTGACGCGACTGGCCAATGTTCTGCGCGAGGCCAACGCTCAGCGCGATTCCGAGAATCCGATTATGCTCATCTCGGATGAGCCGTACCGCGAGATCGTGTACGGTGCCGAGGTGCCTTGGGTGCCCTCGATCTACGAGCACACCATCGTGTGCTACTCGTATTCCAAGTCGCTGTCGCTGCCTGGTGAGCGCGTGGGTTGGATCTTGGTTCCCAACACCAATCCGCAGGCTGCCCGTCTGATGCCGGCTGTTGCGGGTGCTGCCCGTACGCTGGGCTTCGTGTGCGCGCCGGCGCTCTTTCAGCGCGTAATTATCGACTGCATCGATGAGCCGAGTGACGTTGAGGCCTATGCACGTAACCGCACCGCGCTTACCGACGCACTAGCGGAGTATGGCTACACCTATGTTGAGCCGGATGGCGCGTTCTACCTATGGGTGAAAGCGTTGGAGTCCGATGCGAATGCGTTTTGCGAGCGCGCAAAGAAGTATGAGTTGCTTGCGGTTCCCTCGGACAGCTTTGGTATGCCGGGTTGGTTCCGCCTGGGCTATTGCGTGAGCTACGAAACGATTGTCAATTCGCTACCCGCTTGGAAACAGTTGGCGGACGAGTATCGTTAAAAGTAAAGCGCTCTGCCTACAATGTTTTACGTGAAACGGGGTTTGGTGTTAAGCCGGACCCCGTTGTCATGGACGTTGTGTCTTTGGGATGGAGTGGTTTTACGACTATCGAAGGCTATGCGTACAATGAATATAAGCGACGGCCGTGCCAGATAAGGAGACCTGATGCCCTACCTGCTTTCTTGTGACATTCATACCCATACGATGTTCTCTGCGCATGCATATTCGACCATTGAGGAGAATGTGTACTGGGCGGCAGAGCGTGGTCTGCAGGTGCTCGGATCTGCCGACCATTTGAGCTCTATGGTTACGGCTTGCCCCAATGACCTGCGCAGTTACCAGTTCTTTATCAACCAGGATATCTGGCCGCGCATTTGGAGCGGCGTGCTGGTGCTGCGTGGTGCCGAGGCCGATATCGTTTCGCTGGACGGAAGCCTGTTTGGCGAGGACACTCCTGTCACGCTCGATATCGCCGGCGATTCGTACAGCCGTCAGCATTCACTGTTCGATTTGGTTACGCGTAATTTGGATTATTTGGTTGCAAGCGTGCATAATCCGCAGATTGCTGAGGGCGCGACGCTGGCCCAGACGACCGAGATGTATATCAATGCCCTGGAGCACCCCAAGGTGTTCATGCTGGGCCACACGGGGCGTTCGGGCGTGCCGTTCGATATCGACGAGGTGCTGTTGGCAGCTAAGGCCAAGCACAAGATTATTGAGATCAACAACCATAGTCTTGAACACGGTGTCGACACTGAGCATTGGGCCGTATGCCGCAAGATCGCCGAGCGCTGCGCCGAGCTGGGCGTGGGCATTGGCGTTTCGACCGATGCGCACATTGGCATGGCAATTGGTAAGCTCGATTACGCTCGCAAGATGCTCGACGAGATTCACTTCCCGTTGGATCTGATCGTGACGCGCGATCGCGAGACGCTGCTGCGCGAGATGGCGGCAGCCGGCGTGTGCGATCTGCGCAATGGGATGTAGCGGAGTTTATAAACCAAGCGAAGGGGGCGGCCCAGGCGGGTCGCCCCCTTTCTTGTGCCGGTGGATTAGCGGCGTTCGAGGACCGCTACGGTTTCGGTGTGGTCGGTGTGAGGGAACATGTCGACGGGCGTGATCTTGAGCAGGCGATAGCCTCCGTCGAGGAGCTGATGCAGGTCGCGCTCTTGAGTCACGGGGTTGCAGCTGATATAGGTGATGCGGCGCGGCTTAAGCGCGCAGGCAGCTTCGAGGAACTCGGGGGTAGAGCCGGCGCGCGGCGGATCGATGGAAAGGACATCGACCCGCTCGTTGTTATCGGCGGCATCCAGGATGTAATCGGTGGCATCGTCGGCCATAAACCAAGCGCTGCGGGTGAGGCCGTTGAGCTCGGCATTACGACGTGCGTCGGCAATGCCGGCGTGGTTGCGCTCCACGCCAAGCAGCATAATACCGACGCCCTTGTCCTGGGCGGCTTTGGCTGCGCACAGGCCGATAGTTCCACTACCGCAATAGGCATCCATGAGTACGTCGCCCTGCTGCAGGTCCATGCCGTCAATCGCGAGCTGATAGAGCAGCTCGGTCTGCTGCGGGTTGGTCTGGTAGAACGCGGTGGGGGAGATATCGAACTCGCAGCCGAGCAGCTGGTCGCGCATGCACTCGGCGCCATATACAATGCGGGTTTCCTCGCCGAGGATGGCGTTGCCGGGACGTCCGTTGATGTTTTGGGCGACGGTGACGATGTGCGGATTGAGTGCGGCGACAGCCTCAAAGAACTCCTGCGCATGCGGCAAGTCGCGCTGAGCGGTCACGAGCGTAACCATGACCTGGTCGGTACGCCAACCGCAGCGGACGACGGCATAGCGAAGCAAACCAAGATGCTTGTCCTCATTAAAGGCGGGAATATGCAGCCGCTCAGCTTCGCGTGCGATGCCGTTGAGAATCTGACGGGCACCCGGTGCCTCGACAGGACACTCGGGTACGGCAACGATCTTGTGCGTGCCGCGCTCAAAGAAACCGCAACGGACAGCACCCTCCTTACCGGGAGCAAACGGAGTGGCAGCCTTATGACGAAAACCACGCGGCGCAGGATATTTGCCCGGGTCGCCCAGGGTGACTCCCATACCGCGAATGGAGTCGACGCTAATACCCTCGCGCTCGCAAAGAGCAGCAAAAAGCTCCTCCATAGCAGCCTGCTTAGCTGCCAACTGCTTTTTATAAGGACGATTGAGCGCCGTGCACCCACCACAAGCCCGCATGATGGAACAAGGCGATTTGGGATCCACAGCCTTCCGCGCAGGCGAAACCGGATTCTTGTGCGAGCCAGTGGAACGAGTCTGAGGCGCTTTATCCCCGCCCCGACGAGAGCCAGAGCGCTTGGCCTTAGCTTTGCTTTTGGTCGACTTGCTTTTTGCAGCTTTAGAAGAATTGGATTCCGTAGAAGATTTCTCCTCCTTCGGCCCCTCAGCCGCCTCCACCAAAGCACGACGAGCCCTACGCTCCGCACGAGATTCTGCCATGAATTAACCCCACTAATTTATAAATTGAAATCTGAAAGCATTGTACCGTGCCAAGCTAGCAGACGATATACAAGCGTCCACTTCACGTCAGTGATAAGTCCAATGACGTTTGCCCGGCGTGGGCGGGGAGCGGCGCGTAATTAAGTTTATCGCGAGTTCCGCACGCAAAGGAAAGCACTTAATGTGCTTTCCGTCTTGCGCAGGACTGTAGAGCAGGAAACTTAATTACGCGCCGCTCCCCGCCCACGCCGGGCAAGCTCTCCCTTGTACTCCATCTCACTAAAGTGTATGATTCTGAACGTTACATGACTCACTTTACCTAACTAAAGTGCCATCAAGGGGGAATACTATGAATACCGATATGTCTCGTCGTCAGTTTGTTGGTCTAGCCGGTTCGCTCGCTACGGTTCTAGGCCTTGGCCTGGTAGGCTGCGGTGGTGGTGCCGGTAAGGGTTCCGCTGCTGGCTCTGCCGCGGCCAAGGATGTGAAGGGCGCTGCGGAGTCCAAGAAGCTCGTGGTGGGCTTTGATAAGTCCTATCCTCCGTACGGCTTTGTGGGCGACGATGGCGAGTACACCGGCTTTGATCTCGATCTGGCCAAGGCTGTTGCCGATAAGCAGGGCTGGGAGGTCAAATACGAGGCCATCGACTGGGACGCCAAGGATACGCTGCTTAACTCGGGCGCCATCAACTGCATCTGGAACGGCTTTACCATGGAGGGCCGTGAGGACGACTACACGTTCTCCGAGCCGTACATGCTCAACGAGCAGGTGCTGGTGGTAAAGAAGGATGCGGGCATCAAGAGCTGGGACGATCTTGCCGGCAAGACCGTGATTACCCAGACCGATTCCGCTGCGCAGGATGTACTCGAGGGTGACCAGAAGGATCTGGCGGCGACGTTTGCCACGCTCGACACGATCGGCGAGTACAACACGGCCTTTATGCAGCTCGAGAGCGGCGCGGTCGATGCCGTGGCTTGCGACCTTTCGATTGCCCAGTATCAGTTTGCCGCCAAGCCCGATGCTTATACGCAGCTTGATGAGCCGCTGTCCAGCGAGCACTACGCCGTCGGCTTTAAGAAGGGCGACACCAAGTCGGCCGACGCCGTGACCGAGTCGCTCAAGGCGCTCTACGAGGACGGCACGGTCAAGGACCTGTGCGACAAGTACGCGAGCTACGGCCTGTCCTTCGACAACTGGGTTCTCAAATAGCCACAGCACCCAACCTTGCGGCTCCAACCCTCCTCGCGTACCAAAGTACGCTTCGTCGGGCTTGTCGCTCGCAATCTTGGGCACTGTGCCTATTTGAGAATAAGATCAGCCGTTCTGTTGCTGCGAAGGAGAAGGTAGGTTGTCTATTCAGGTCATGATGCAGATGCTTGGCCAGGGATTCTTGGTCAGTTTGCAGCTGTTTGTACTGACGCTGCTCGGGTCGATTCCGCTGGGAATCCCCGTGGCGTTTATGCGCATGAGCAAAATCGTGCCGCTTCGCTGGATTGCGCGCATCTACATTTCGGTCATGCGCGGTACGCCGCTCATGCTGCAGATGTTTGCCATCTACTTTGCCCCGTACTACGTGTTTGGCATTTTGCTCACGCCCGATTCCAAGTGGACGGCGTGCGTCGTGGCGTTCATCATCAACTACGCCGGTTACTTTGCCGAGATCTATCGCTCGGGCTTGCAGTCCATTCCGCGCGGTCAATACGAGGCTGCCGAGGTGCTGGGCTATTCGCGCGTGCAGACGTTTCTGTATATCGTGATGCCGCAGGTCGCCAAGCGTATTCTGCCGGCGATGGGCAACGAGATCATCACGCTGGTCAAGGACACGTCGCTGGCGTTTGCCATTGGCGTGGGTGAGATGTTCTCGACGGCCAAGGCGCTGGTCGCCTCGCAAGTGAGCATGGTGCCGTTTGCGATTGCGGCGTTGATCTACTGGGTCTTTAACTTTGTGGTCGAGATGCTGCTGGGCGCCGCCGAGAAAAAATTGGATTACTACCATGATTAATTCGGTAATGAATATAGCGAACGCGCGCAAGGCGTTTGGCGGCAATGAGGTGCTCAGGGATATCTCGCTCGAGGTCAAGCGTGGCGAGGTCGTGGCGATTATCGGGCCTTCGGGTGGCGGCAAGTCCACGCTGCTGCGGTGTGCCACGCTGCTCGAGACACTCGACGGTGGCTCGCTCTCGTTTGGTGACCTTGCCGTTGCGACGGATGCGGGTTCGGGCGCGGTCTATGCGAAGGGCGATGTGCCCAAACAGGCGCGCTCGCGATTCGGCCTGGTGTTCCAAAATTACAACCTGTTCCCGCACTATACCGTGATGAAAAACATCATCGACGCGCCGATTCGCGTGCTTAAGCGCCCGCGCGAGCAGGCGGAAGCTCGTGCGCATGAATTGATTGCTCAGATGGGGCTTGTGGGCAACGAGAACAAGGTGCCGTGTGAGCTTTCGGGCGGCCAGCAGCAGCGCGTGAGTATCGCCCGCGCCTTGGCGCTCGACCCGGAGATCCTGTTCTTTGACGAGCCGACCTCGGCGCTCGATCCCGAGCTGACGGCCGAGGTGCTGCGTGTCATTAAAGACCTTGCCGCGCAGAATATGACGATGGTGATCGTGACCCACGCGATGCAGTTTGCGCGCGATGTTGCCGATCGCGTGGTCTTTATGGACGGAGGCCGCATTGTCGAGGAGGGTCCGGCCGAGCAGGTTATCAATCACCCGCGTGAGCAACGTACCCGTGAGTTCTTGAGCCGTATCGAGGGGTAGGCTCAGGTATTTACTCAACTATTAATTGAGGCGAAGCCGCCGCAGGTCTTACGGTCTGTGGCGGCTTTTGTTTGCATCGACGGGGTTCAATAATCGCCTCACACGCTTGTCTCTTCCTCTCGCCGCCTGTATTCATACGTGCGCCGAAAGGTATGCATGGACAGCCGCCCGTGAGGGTAGGGTGGTGGCATAGGACATTTGGAGGGTGAGTCGGCTCGGCTGCCGACCATGCTGCTCCCGGGATGGCACCGACCGCGAACTCTCCCCGTTGGCGTCGCGCATTGCGCGCGGCCCTGCAAGGAGGTCATCATGGGTGCTCCCAAGACCGGTAACGTAAGGAACGTGGTGCTCGTAGGCCAAGGCGGGGTGGGCAAGACTTCACTCGCCGAGGCCATGCTCCACCTTTCCGGCAAGACCGCCCGCCTGGGCGGCCACGACGGCACCAAGCCCACGCTCGACTATGACCCCGAAGAGGTCAAGCGTGCATTTTCCATCTCGACGACCATCGCGCCGATCGACTGGAAGGGCGCGCGCATCAATGTGCTCGATGCCCCGTGCTACCCCGATTTTATCGGCGACGCCTTTGCCGCGATGAGCGTCTGCGAGACGGCTCTGTTTGTGGTCGACGCCGAGGCCGGCCCGCAGCCTACGACGGTTAAGCTCTGGTATGCCGCCGAGGACCTGCGCCTGGCGCGTGCGGTGTTCGTAAACCGCCTGTCGCGCTCCGAGGCCAGCTTTGCGACCACGATGGATCTGCTGCAAGAGCGCTTTGGCACGCGCCTGGGCGCCGTGACCCTTCCCTGGGGCGAGGGCGAGGACTTTGACGGCATCATCGACCTGGTGCGCATGAAGGCGCGCCATTGCAACGGCACCGAAGCCGTTGAGTCGGAGATTCCCGAGGAGTATCGTGCCCAGGCCGAGGAAGCCCATGACCATCTGTGCGAGCTGGTGGCCGAGGCTGACGACGAACTGATGATGAAGTACTTGGAAGGCGAGGAGACGCTGACGCAGGAGGAGCTTGAAGGCCTGCTGTCGAAGGCGATTGCCGAGCGCATCTTTGTACCGGTCTTTGCGGGCGATTGCATTAAGGAGCAGGGCGTCAACTCGCTGATGGACGACATTGCCACATACTTCCCGGCGCCGACGGACTACGGCGAGATGCCGCTCATCGACGGCGATTCGCTCAAGATTTCGAGCGACGATGATCGTCCGGTGGCGTTTGTGTTTAAGACGTTGGCCGATCCGCAGCAGGGTCACATCAGCTTTATCAAGGTGCTGACGGGTACGCTTGAGCCGGGTCTTGAGCTGATCAACGCGCGTACCCGCAAGAGCGATCGTCTGGCCCACCTGTATGTGATGTGCGGCCGTGACATGACCGAGGTCGGTCACGCCTATGCCGGTGACATCATCGTGGCGCCCAAGCTGGCTGCCGAGACGGGTGACACACTCTCCATTACCGGTAAGGTCGAGGCGGCGGCGTTTAAGTTCCCCAACTCGCAGTACCGCATTGCCATCGAGGCCGAGAACCGTGGCGACGAAGAGAAGCTCTATACGTTTATCGAGAAGGCGTGCAAGGCTGATCCGACCATGAGCATCGATCGTGACGAGGAGACTGGCCAGACCATCATTTCGGCGGTGGGTGAGGCGCAGGTTTCGGTGCTGCTCAACCGTTTGGAGGATCGCACCAAAGTCGTGGCCAAGAGCGTGCCGATCCGCATTCCGTATCGCGAGACCATTCGCCGTACGGCAAGTGCCCAGGGCCGCCATAAGAAGCAGACCGGCGGCGCCGGTCAGTACGGCGACTGCTGGCTGCGCGTGGAGCCGCTCATTGGGCCCGACGGCACGAGCGACGGCTATGAGTTTGTGGACGAGGTCGTGGGCGGCCGCATTCCGCGCTCGCTGATCCCCGCCGTGGACAAGGGCGTCCAGGAGACCATGAAGGACGGCATCATTGCCGGCTATCCGCTCACGGGCATTCGCGTTGCTGTGTACGACGGCTCGTATCACAGCGTCGACTCCAACGAGATGGCGTTCCGCGCGGCGGCTCGCATCGGCCTGCGCAAGGCATGCGCCGATGCCGACCCGGTGGTGCTGGAGCCCATCGAGGAAATCACGGTGACTATCCCCGAGAGCTACGCCGGCGCCGTGATGGGCGACATCTCGGCATCGCGCGGTCGCGTGACGGGCATGGAGACCGATGAGCGCGGCGATACCGTGGTTATTGCCCAGGCGCCGCTGGCCGAGCTGACGGATTACTCGACGCGCCTGCGCTCTATCACGCGCGGCACGGGTGACTTTACCATGAAGCCCGCAGGCTATGAGCAGGTGCCTTATGACGTTCAGGCCAAGCTGGTCGAGCGCTATGAGGAGGGCCGCGCCAAGTAACGCGTGGTTTTGCCTGCAACATGCATGCCGATGCAAGGGCCGCCCTGGGTAACCGGGGCGGCCCTTTTTGATCCCTTGGGGACGGAGGAAAACGGATCATTTTTTTGGGTTACGGGCGGCGCGGTCGGCACTAGTCTCCGGATGCCTGGTTGCGGCCGGTGGCGTAGTCGACCTGCACGTGCGGCTGTAGGTTATAGCAATATACGTGGAAGCAGAGGGTCTTGCCGTGGTCCTCGACCGATTGAGCCTCAAGGCGCACGCCACGGCAGACAAGTTCCTCTTCGTTATACATGGGCGTGACGCGGTAGAGCACGTGGTTGCCCGTTTCGCGGATGTAGTTGAGAATCTGCTCTTCAAACGGTAGCATGCCTGTCTCGTTGAGATAACGCGTGCCGGTGAGGAGATTTTTGCGGTTGGCGTTTTCGCCGCAGAGCGACCAAGCGATAAGGTGGCAGCGGTTGTACAGGCTCTGGCCTGGAATAAAGTCGTAGCGCTGCTGGTGCCAGCCGGCGGGGTGGATGCGCGAGATATCGCCGCGCTCGCCTTGACCAAGCGATTCGGGGCCCACGCAGGCGAGCGCTTTGCGGGTGCGGCCCAAGCTGTCGAGCTTGGAGAACTTCTTAAAGCAGCCCTCTTCTGTGGCACGCACGTATTCATCGAGCGTGAATGACGGCGTGCCGAGCGGGTGCGTGCTGTCGGCGCGCAAGGCAACGTAGGGGTTGCCGGCGTAGTCGGGAATACTGCTGAGATATACGCCGCGGGCCCGGTCGAGATCGGGGTTTTCGACCTCGTCGATGGGGGTGGCGGCACTGTCCTCGGAGGCGTCGTCACCGGTGTCGGTCGCGGCGGAATCGGGGCCATCGCCAGCATCCTGGCTGTTTTGAGAGTCCGAGGAGCTCGCTGTTCCCGATTCGAGTCGGGCAACCAGGGCTGTCTCGTCGTCGGTGCGGCTGGGACTCTCGTTTTGTTTCTCGGCCAGAGCCGCCGCCTGCTCGTCACTTTGCGGCGACAGCAGCTTGGGCGCTCCATCAAGCGACCCCGTAAACAGCGCAAACCCGAGCACCACGGCGGTGCCGATGGAAAGTACTTGCTTGTAGGCGGACTTGCGCGACATGGAGGCTCCTGGATGGACGGTTGGGAATCTACCAGTCTAGCAGGAGACGCCGCAGGACGTTTGCTCGGCAGAATACGCAAGATGTGGGACAAACGCTGCTGATGAGGTTGTACCGTATAGGCTGGGAAAACGATACGCTATTCTTCGTTGAGAACAATGACAGAGAGAAGGCCCCATGCCCGACATTATCCGTATAAGCGACGCGCGGCTTGAGGAGCTTATCGCCGAGGATGTCCCCTATATCGATCTTACGACGCATATCCTGGGAATCGGTGAGGCGCTCGGTGCGATGGAGTATTACACGCGCGAGAACTGCGTGCTTTGTTGCACGGAGGAGGTTGTGCGTATGGCAACTATGCTGAACCTGACGGTCGAGTGGTTTGAGCCCTCGGGAACAAAGGTTGAAGCCGGGCGATCTTTTATGCGTGTATGCGGTTCGGCCGCCAATTTGCATCTGCTATGGAAAGTCGGCCTAAATATGTTCGACCACTACTCGGCTGTGGCAACCAAGACGCGCAAAATGGTCGACGCCGCGCATGCTGCCAACCCCATGTGCGAGGTGCTGACGACGCGAAAGAGCACGCCGGGCAATAGGGACCTACTGACCAAGGCGGTCGTTGCGGGCGGAGCGTTTCCACATCGCATGGGCCTTTCCGAGACCGTATTGGTGTTCGACAACCATACCAGGTTTATGACAGCGCCTTCTGGAGCAACGGGACTCGATGCGCTTATTGAGCTTCTGCCTCGGATTCGCCGGCGCTGCATCGAGAAAAAGCTGTTTGTCGAGGCGGGTGCCGATGACGCTCGCAGGCTGGTGAGGGCGGGCGTCGACGGTATTCAGTTCGACAAAGTGCCGGTCGCTGAGCTTGGGCCGCTTGTCGAGGAGCTACATGGAATCGATCCTCATGTGGCCTTGGTTGCAGCGGGCGGGATTCGTCCCGACAACGCGGCCGAGTACGCGTCGACCGGCGTTGATGGCCTCGTGACCACGTCCTGCTTCACAGCGAATCCCGTCGACATGAGCGTCAAGATGTTCGCCTAGCGCGTCGCTGCGCGTTTGCCCGGACAAACGCGCCCAATAATAAAATGCTTCTTTCTTCGCGGGTCCATGCTTGCCAAACACAGTTGCGGTGGAATAGTTCTTGTTTGGGTCCGATAGGCCGTAAGACAGGAACTATTCCACCGCAACTTATCGGGATGCGCTACTGGTTCATGTTGCCGTGGATGTAGGGGGTGACCTTGGGGGAGATATGGTCGCAGCCCAGCTCGCGCAGCGCGGACTCGATAACGGCGGGCAGCGGGGTCTTGCCCTTGTCGTCGATGGCGGCACCGCCGAGGGCGGCAATCTTGGCAACATCTGCGGGTGCGGCCTCGATATGCATGCAGCCGCCGACCAGGCGTGCGCGTACCTGTGCCAGATCAAGATCGTGCAGGTAATCCTCGCAGGCGCGGATTAAATCGACTTTCTCGCGCGTAAGCTCCTCGCCCGTGGGGACGCGGGTGGCAAGACATGCTCCCGCCGGTAGGTTCCAAACGGGATAGCCCCATGCGCGCAGCAGCTCGCGCTCTTCGTCCTTGGTAAAGCCGACCTCCATAAGGGGTGAGCGTACGCCGAGCTCTTCTGCCGCACGCATGCCGGGGCGGTAGTCACCGCGATCGCTTGCATTGCTGCCATCGATGACGGTGGGAAAGCCGAGCGACTTGGCGTGGTTGACGATGGCGGTAAAGCCGGCGTGCTTGCAGTGGTAGCAGCGATTGGCATCGTTGCAGGCTACTTGGGGGAGCTGCAACTGATCGACCGAAAGATTGAGCACGGGGAGCTTAAAATGCGCCCCTTCATTGGCTTGTCCATCAACGGACCGCTCAAACGAAGCCTGTTCGGGCGTACCGATGAGCGGCGTGGTGAGATGGACGAGAAGGGTATTGGTAGGCATGATGCGGGCGCAGACCGCGGCCAAAAAGCTGCTGTCGACACCACCGGAAAAGCCGATGGCGACGCGTCCGTATGCCAAAAGCAGCTGCTCGAGTGCTGCGAGTTTGTCCTGAAGCTCCTCTGTGGGTGCGGCGGTGTCTGAAAGCATGAAAGTTCCTTACAGTAATTAAAGCTCGGATGAAACTATAATCCCACCGAGCTGCTTGTCATAAGACTTCCAGCTATGTAACGAAAGTGCAATATGCTATATACGTTATATACAAGCTTGTAAAGTGCGGTAGAGTGGCAGTAATGCAATCCGGCGAGGGGGACCGATATGATCAAGGCTGTTATTTTTGACATGGATGGAACGCTGGTCGATACCGAGCGTTTGGGGATTAAGGCCTGGAAGGCAGGCGCCGCTGAGCTGGGGCTCGCGATTGATGAAGCGCTGATCCATCAGTTTATCGGCCGCACGCTGCCCGATGTTATGGACATCCTCGATAAGCATTATGGCAGCCATGAAACCACCGAGGCGGTCTATGTCCGCCACAAGGAGATTCGCGACGAGATGGTCAAGACCGAGCTGGAGCTTAAGGCCGGCGCCGCCGAGTGCCTAGACGAGCTGCTGGCTGCGGGCTATCACGTGGGTCTAGCGACGTCGTCGCGCCTCGTTACGGCCGAGCGCAACCTTAAGATGGTCGGTCTTTTTGACAAGTTTGAAACGGTAACGTGTGGCGAGGACGTCGTGCACGGCAAGCCCGACCCCGAGATGTATCTGCTCGCCTGCGAGCGCGCGGGCTTTGCTCCCGAGGAATGTGCCGTGGTCGAGGATTCGCGCAACGGCTGCGTCTCGGGCATCACGGCCGGATGCTATGTCTTCGCCGTCCCCGATATCGTGCCGCTGCCGCAGGACGTGGTGGATGGCTGCGAGGCCGTGCTCGATACGTTGTTCGATCTGGCGGCGGCAGTCAAGGCCGTACGCTAGACAATTGCGGTGTTGAAACGAGCAATTGCCCACGTTTGCGCCTAAGCAAAAGGGGCCCGGCAATGGTCGGGCCCCTTTTGCTTAAGCGGCGACATAGCATACTTGCGGGCGTGCTACAGATACGCACCGAGGTTGATGGCCGTGGCGTCGGTCTGGGTGCTTGCCTGGGTGCTGGCGCGCTCCAGTAGGAACGGACGTACCAGTTCTTGGCGGTTGATATCCTCGGCGGCGGTGACTGCGGTGACGGTGCGCGCGGCAGAGCCGATGTGGACGTGCTTGGTCTTTGCCGGGGCCTTGTTCTCGATTTGCTCCATGAGCAATTGAACGCCCTTGCGGCCAATCTCGTAGCCCGGGGGCGCTACCGTAGTGAGCGGGACCGATCCGCTCCAAGCGAGCGGGTTGCCATCGCAACCTGCTACGCGTACTTCCCCGGGGACGGCGATGCCTTTGTCGACCAGCGCCGAGATAACGCCTGAGGCCAGCACGTCGGTCAGACCGACGACAAAATCGGGGCGTTCGTCGGCGGGGCGCGCGGCGATTTGGGCGCCGATGCCGTAGCCGTCGGCGGCGGTATTCCATTCGCCGGCGTCGATGACTTCGATCTTGATATCGGGGTGTAGAGCGAGCACTTTATGAATGCCAAGGACGCGCAGGGTGAGTTGCATAAATGCTGCTCGGCCGACGACGACAATATGGTGTGCGCCGCGGGCGATGGCGAGTTCGGCA
The DNA here is from genome assembly GCA_902490305.1 of uncultured Collinsella sp. Taxonomy (GTDB): domain Bacteria; phylum Actinomycetota; class Coriobacteriia; order Coriobacteriales; family Coriobacteriaceae; genus Collinsella. The sequence continues at coordinate 15,696 of CABUDI010000018.1, read as the reverse complement.
ATGATGCGACCCTGGGCCTCGTTGTCGGCCGCTACGTAGTAGCCGGGCTCGGAGCAATGGATGTCCAGGTGGACGATCGGCACGGGCATCTTGGCCATGACGGGGTGCCAGTCGGGGGATGCCATGGGCTGAACCATGACGCCGGACATCTGGGTGCCCATAAAGTAGCGCAGGTAATGGTCCTCGAGAATATCGTCGTTATCGGCGTTGGCGATGAGCAGGTCGTAGCCGTGCTTGCGGGCCTCGTTGTGGGCGCCGCTGGCGATTTGGAGCGAAAAGCCGTGATCGAGACGGGGGAGCACCAGGCCAAAGGACTTGGTGGCGCCGCCCGCGAGCTGACGAGCGCTTTGGTTGGGCAGGTAGCCAAGGCGATTGATGGTCTCGTTGATGAGCTTGAGGGTTTCGGGGCGCAGCTTTTCGGGGTGGTTGAGCGCGTTGGAAACCGTGCCCAGCGAAACTCCGGCCTCGCGCGCGACGTCGCTGATTTTTACCTTTGCCATAGCGGCCCCTTTGATGCGTTTCAAGTACAAGCCAGATTGTAGCATCCCAAACCAACCAAAAAGGGATAGGTTTATTTTGGCAGGTTTTATCTGGGGAAACGCTGTTGCCAACGCGACCACCACGAAGGGGGACAGGCGCTTTTGTGGTGGTTTGGACCGGCTGGACGTGTGTGCATCGGGTGGTATCTAAGTTGAGGTACCACTTCTGGTATATCAGCTTGCGTTTGCGTGAGTACAATACTCGGACGTTATACGTCTCAGCGCCCCTTGTGCGTGGACGTTTTGCAGTCACGCGAACGAAGGGATTTATCCTATGTGCGGAATTGTCGGCTACACCGGCTCTGATATTGCAAAGAACATCCTAGTCACGGGCCTGAAGCGCATGGAATATCGCGGCTATGACTCCTCGGGCGTCGCGCTCGAGGTGGGCGAAGGCGCCGCGGCGCACCTCGACGTCATCCGACGCGTGGGCAAGGTAGCGGGCTTGGAGAGCGAACTTTCTAACATCGATAGCGATGCCGCATGTGGTATCGGCCACACTCGTTGGGCCACCCACGGCAAGCCTTCCGTTGTCAATGCCCATCCCCACACCAGCTGCGATGGTCGCATCGCCATCGTCCACAACGGCATCATCGAGAACTTCGCTGAGCTGCGCGAAGAGCTGGAGGGTCGCGGCCATCACTTTAAGAGCGAGACCGATACCGAGGTCTTCGCCCACTTGATTGAAGAGGCCTATGCCGACACACATGATCTGATGACTTCCGTGCGCGAAGCCTGCACCTACGTGGTGGGCGCCTATGGTCTGGCTGCTGTTTGTGCCGATGAGCCCGGCGTTATCGCCGTGGCTCGCAAGGATTCCCCAATCGTGGTCGGCGTGGGCGAGACCGGCTCCTATGTTGCTTCCGATGTCATCGCGCTCATCGACGCCACCCGCGATGTCGTGGTGCTCGAGGACGGTCAGTTTGCCAAGCTTACGCCCGCAGGCGTCGAGTACACCGACGAGGCTGGCAACGTTATCGAGCCCAAGGTCACCCACATCGACTGGGATCTGGATATGGCAGAAAAGGGCGGTTATCCCGACTTTATGCTCAAGGAAATCCACGAGCAGCCGCGCGTCGTGCGCGACACGCTGGTCGGTCGTATGACGCCGGCCGGCGAGCTCGACATCGACGAGCTGGGCCTTTCGCTCGAGGAGCTCAACGACATCGACCGCGTCTACGTGATTGCTTGCGGCACCAGCTATCACGCTGGCCTCATTGCCAAGAATCTCATTGAGGGCTGGGCTCGCATCCCCACCGAGGTGGAGGCGGCCAGCGAGTTCCGCTATCGCAACCCCATCATCACGCCGACGACGCTTGTCGTTGCCGTGTCCCAGTCGGGCGAGACGGCCGATACCCTTGCCGCCATTCGCGACGCGCGCATCAAGGGTGCCAAGGTCTTCGGCATTACCAACGTGGTGGGCAGCCCCGTGGCGCGCGAAAGCGACGGCGTCATCTACACCAAAGCCAACAAGGAGATCGCAGTTGCCTCGACCAAGAGCTTTATCGGCCAGGTTGTGAGCCTGACGCTTTTGGCCCTGCTGCTGGCGCAGGTCAAGTACCGCCTGACCACCAAGCAGGCGCGCATGCTGTTCCGCGAGCTTTCCGATACGGCCGAGCAGATCCAGTGGATTTTGGATACCCAAACCGAGGCCGTTCATGAGGCCGCCCTGCTGTGCAAGGACGCGCAGTCCGCACTGTTCGTGGGCCGTGGCATGGGTGCCGCTATTTCCTACGAGGGTGCGCTCAAGCTCAAGGAAGTCAGCTACCTGCACGCCGAGGCATATGCCGCCGGTGAGATGAAGCATGGCCCCATTGCCCTGATCGACCCGGGCTTCCCTGTCATCGCCGTGGCCACCAAGAGTGCCACCTACGACAAGACCGTGTCGAACCTTATGGAGTGCAAGGCGCGCGGCGCCAAGGTCATCGTCGTTGCCACCGAGGGCGACGAGGAGATCAACAAGATTGCCGACTGCATCATCCGCGTGCCAGCAGTCCGCGACGTGTTCAGCCCCATCACGGCGAGCGTTCCGCTGCAGCTGCTCGCCCGCGAGGTCGCCATCCTGCGCGGCTGCGACGTTGACCAGCCCCGCAACCTGGCCAAGAGCGTCACGGTAGAGTAGTTGGTTCCGCCGTTCTAGCGACTAAGGCCCGGCTCCGCATCTAACGGAACCGGGCCTTTTGCGTTTGCCCAGATAAAACCTGCCAAAATATACCTGTCCCTTTTTGGCAGGTTAGCGGAGCTTGCTGGTTTCGAAATAGTCGGGAAACTGGTCTAAGACCTCGGTTTGGTTGCGGAACATCATGTGCAGGTGCTTGCTCACCAAAAAGCTCGCCTCGATGGGGTCGCGACCGGCGATGGCGCGGCGGATCTTCTTGTGCTCATTCACGATATCCTGATTGTCTAGAACCTGCGTGGCAGCGCGCAGCCAGCGGAAACGCTCCAGGTCGGCGTTGGTCGCCTCGAGCCACGACCACACGGTGCTGCGGCATGCAATGCTAAAAATCATGTGATGCATGAGGTTGTCGCTCAAAAAGAAGCCGATGCGGTCATCCTCGGCCATGGCCTTTTCCTGCAGCGCGATGGCACGGTCGAGCTGCTCGATGCCGGCCGACGTGGCGCGGGCGCAGCACTCTACAATTACCTGCTTTTCCAGGTGCTCGCGAATGTAGCAGGCGCTCTCGGCAAGGGTGAGGTTGATGGGCGAGACATAGGTGCCGCTCTGGGGCACGGTGCGCACCAGACCTTCCTGCGCCAAGCGCACCAGCGCCTCACGCACGGGCGTGCGACCCATATCCAGGTCATCGCAAAGCTGTTTGACGCCGAGTTTTTCGCCCGGCTTATAGTCCAGATAGACGATCTTGCGCCGAATGGTGTGATAGGACTGGTCCTGTAGGCTCGTTTCCTGCTCGCCGATGTGCATCGAATCTTCCATAGCGCCTCACTGCTGTTGTACCACACTCATATGTCAGTTGTTTATTGTGCCGCGAATCAGCCCTCCGTGGTGAGTAATTCAATTACCTGATGGATGCTTTTGCAGCGCTGTGCCCCGCTCGTTGCCGTATCATGAACCGTCGCAAAAAACAGACCGAAAGAAGGAATCCCCTATGCAATTGGCTCATGCCGCACGCGAGCGCTGGAAAGGCGTCCTGTTTTGCCTGGTCATTGCTATCCCCGCAACATTGCTCGGCAAACAGGTTGAGGTGGTCGGCGGGCCGGTATTTGCCATCCTCATCGGCATGGTTCTGGCGCTTGCCTTTCCCAAGGACCGTCGCGAACCGCTCGCTGCCGGCGTCACCTATACATCCAAAAAGATCCTGCAGCATGCGGTCATTCTGCTTGGCTTTGGCATGAACCTCTCACAGATTCTGTCCAAGGGCGCCCAGTCGTTGCCGATTATCGTGGCGACGATCTCGACCTCGCTTGTTATCGCCTTTGTGCTCTGCCGCGTCATGAACGTGCCGAGCAAGATCGCGACGCTCGTGGGTGTGGGTTCGTCGATTTGCGGCGGTTCTGCCATCGCCGCGACCGCGCCCGTCATCGATGCCGACAATCGCGAAATCGCCCAGGCCATCTCGGTCATCTTCCTGTTTAACGTTATCGCGGCACTCGTGTTTCCCACGCTCGGCGGCATGCTCGGCCTGACCAACGAGGGCTTTGGCCTGTTTGCCGGTACCGCCATCAACGACACTTCGTCCGTAACGGCTGCGGCGAGCGCTTGGGACAGCATGCATCCCGGCGCCAATGTGCTTGAGAGCGCCACGGTTGTTAAGCTCACCAGGACGCTGGCCATCATTCCCATCACGCTGGCGCTTGCTTGTTGGCAGATGCGTCTGGCACGCAAGGCCGGCGGCGATGCCAAAAATACCTTCTCGTTTAAGCGGGCTTTTCCGATGTTTGTCCTGTTCTTTGTGCTGGCGAGCGTGGTCACCACGGTGTTTCAGCTTCCCGTGTCCATCACGGCGCCCATCAAGGAACTGTCGAAGTTCTTTATCGTGATGGCCATGGCGGCTATTGGCTTTAATACCGATATCGTCGAGCTGGTCAAAAAGGGTGGTAAGCCCATTGCGCTGGGCTTTTGCTGCTGGATTGGCATTGCGTGCATGAGCTTGGGAATGCAGCACGTGCTGGGAATCTGGTAGGCAAGGCAGCCGATTTGCGTGCTGCGTGCTGGCTGCCGCACGCCTGAGGTGGAGCGATAGGAGCTCTTGCGGGTATGGCTTGTCCGCAGGTTTATAAGTCCCGAAGAGCTCTTATCGCCCCGCCAGGATGGCGATGCGGGGCAACTCATATACTCGCAGTACAGCCCCTTCTGCCCTATAGTGTTTGGTGAGCAATATCGTTCAATTTTGAAACATGCAACCGTGCGGCCGTCGGCGGTCGCACGGCACCGAGGACAGGGGCAAATCATGGATAGCGATGCCAAGCTGAATATCTTGATCGATGCCCTGGCTGCTGCCGGGGCGTCGGCATTAGCAATCGATGCGCGTGGGGACGTCGCGATCTCGACCATGGATGACGCGGCACTTGAGCGTGATGTCGCGGCTTTTGTCGCCGAGCGCCTCGACCGTATAGGAGACGGCGCACGTCTGGTTATGGGACGTGCGGGTACGCGTCTGAGCCTGACGGTTCGCCCTGCTGACAAAGAGAGCGTAAGCCTCTGGGTCGTCGTGGTCCGTGAAGTGCGCGGCGCCGCAGCGCATGCGGGCATCGAGTGGCTCAACGCCGACGAAGTTGAGGCCCGCTACGAATCGAGCGCGTACGGCATCGTCGAGGGTACCGCTGCGGTCGCTGCGCCGGTCGCTGAGAGCTATGCGCGCGGCGTGCCCCTTATGCTCGAGGGCGAGCTGGGTGCGGGCCAGGTCGAGATCGCCAAGCGCCTCTATCTGGATGGCCCTTTTGCCGATCAACCCTTTGTTTCCGTCGCGCTCGATGAACTCACCGATCGCGGTTGGCGCCATGTGCTCAAAAGCTCCGAATCGCCGCTGTTCCAAACGGGGCTGACACTTTGCATTGAGGGCTGGAATGCGGTTGGCCCCCAGCGCCTCCGCGAGCTCGTTTCCACGATGGCCGACACCGCGTTGGCGACGCGCTGCCATGTGGTGCTGACGGCGAATGACATGCCGGGCGGCGGCGAAAGTGATCAAGCCGCCTTTGTGACCGAGCGCTTCGCCTGTGCGGTGAGCGTGGCGCCGGCAATCGCCGAGCAGGGAGCCGCGTCGACGAAGGTCGCGCGCTATTTGGAATATCTCGCTGATGCATTTGGGACGGCAGCGCCCACGCTGTCTGCCGCGGCGACGAAGACGCTCGATGCTTACCGCTGGCCGCGCAATTATCTGCAGCTCCGCGAGGTCTCGGAACGACTGTATATATTGGTGGGGGCGGGCACGGTGGACCGCGCTGTGGCGGAGGAAGTACTCGCCCAAGAGGACGTGATTAAGACCGCAACCTTTGGCGCCCCGACGCTCGAAAGTGACCTGTATATCCTGCGACCGCTGGCCGATATCGAGCGAGATATCGCGCATTTGGTTGTAGACCATCTCCACGGCAACCGAACCCGTGCGGCGGAGGTGCTGGGCATAAGCCGTACAACGCTGTGGCGCTTGCTGAAGGACGATGACCGTTGAGCGAGGCGCCCGTGACCGCGCGCGACGCGTGTGCTACAGTCCAAAGCGTTATTGTTTCGATTTGGTTACGGCGTGCGAGGGCATATGGCTGAGACTTCAAAACCGAGCCGCAGAAGGCGGAGTGCCGCGCCGGTCAACCGACGCACAACATCGGTGACGTGGGGCAAACACGCCTCGGGGTTTGATGGCTCGTTCAAGCGCACTAAATACGGCTATCCTTCGGCAAGCGCCCGCTTGGCAATGCAGGCCGAGTCCTCGCTGTGGGGCCGCAAACGCGTGGTGGGCTCAAAGCTCAAGCACGACGGAACGCTCGGTTATATTAGCCGCGGGGCGGCTCGCCGCAGCGGGCTCAATCCCGCCGGCTGGCATCGCTACGTGCCGATCGTGGCCGCCGTTGCAGTGATCGTCATCGCGCTCGCTGCGCTCGGATATGCCGGCGGTGGCGCCAACTTGGACGCAATGTTTAAATCGCCCGAGCTCGCGCATGTAGGTACAGAAGTTGTCGAGGGCGCTCAGGCCCAGACGAGCGTCGCGCCCCAGCGCGGTATCGTTGCGGCGGCCTCCACCATCGCCGATGTGCAAAAGGACGAAGACAAGCAAGGCGACGACGTCGATGCGAATCAGACGAGCGAAACGGCAATAACTCCATCGGCGGGATAAGTTGCGAGTGGGGCAGCTAATTTGGGACGGGGCTTTTTTAGCTGCCCAAGACAGTGGCTCATTCGATGTCAGTCGCCAAAAGCGAGCGAGCCGCATTTGCGCCAAGGTGACGTGAAATGAGAGGGCGCTGACCTTCTGGTCGCGCCCTCGAAATTGAACGTCAGATTGGCGTGAATGCGGCCCGCGCAGCGTCAACGAGCCCGCCGTTCGTTAGAACGGCGGAACTAATTACTTTACATACACCACGTTGTCGCGGCGCGGCTTTGCCTCGGGTAGCGTGTCCTCGGCATAGCCCAGAATGCAGTGACCGACACCGCGCAGGCTGCCGTCGGCGGGCAGGCCCCAGCTGGCCAGCAGCTCCAGGCCCTCGGGCGAGTCAAAGACCTCATGCGCGCGGTGAATCCAGCACGAATCGACACCCAGTGCATAGGCGGCGTTGAGCAAGTTGCCCATGGCGAGCGAGCCGTCTTCCAGATACGTGGGCACGCTGCGGTCGACCAGTACCACCACAACGGTCTTGGCGCCATAGAGGGGGTCGCTGTTGCTGCCCATGACCTGGGCGTTGAGCTGTGAGAGACGCTCGACGGTCGCGGGGTCGGTGACGGCGACAAACGTCACCGGTTGGCGGCCCATGCCGCTCGGTGCATATTGGCCGGCTTCGATAATACGTGCAAGCTTTTCGGCCTCGACGGGACGATCGCTGTATTTGCGGCAGCTGCGGCGGTGGATGAGTGCTTCGATAGTCTCCATGGTGTCTCCTTGCGGTGGCGTTGCAGATGCCCCGTTCATACCCGTCGGGCTCAAACGATAGACGGTCAATTGCCCGGCCAAAAGGGTAGATCCCAATTGGGAAAGTAGGTTTGCATAAAAGTACCTTCAGAATGTGACAAACAAATGGGATGGTTAAACGTTTTATCCCGTCTACCCTGCGGTTTTTTACCACTTGCCTAAATGACGAACGCATAACCTCTGATAAAGGTTTTACTAAAGGAGTACCAGCGTTTATCAATGCGCCGTGGTGGCGCCGGGCCAGGAGGTAACATCATGTTCCAGGCTGGAGATGTCGTCGAGACCGACTTCGAAGGATTTCTGAAGCTGCTGCGTTCCAAGACGCGCGCTTTTGTGACGATTGACGATCACGAGTACTACATCACGCACACCGATGGCTATTGGCGTGTTCAGGATTGCGAGGCCCTCAACGACAAGGGCCACTTTACTGACTGCTCCGAGCTGGTCAACACGGTCTGCGAGGTCGTCGAGCTGCCGTGGATTGCCGGCAAGAGCCTGCATGACAGCTTCTCGGGCGCTACGGTCTATGAGGCCGTCGCCGCTTAACGGGCAATAAAACCCGATTTTCACGTGACCGCTGGCGCTGCCCCCGCGCCGGCGGTCTTTTTCTGCCGATAGGCCATAAAAGTGCAAGCATTTGCGGAGAGCCTGTTGACGATAGTCAAAACTCGGACTAATCTAGAGATACAAAATTGGTCAAAAATCGGACAATCGAATGGTGGGATAGATGAATAGTGCGGTTACGCTGGTCGACTTCGACCGGTTGCTCAATGGACTCGACCATATCTATTCGGAGTTCTCGCGCGCCTGCGGTCTTTCGGACTGCGCTTACTGGATGCTCGTCGATACCAGCACGGCGGGCGGCAGTATTGCCGTAAGCCGCCTGACGAGCGAATGGTTCTACAGCAAGCAGACCATCAACTCGGCCATTAAAACCTTGACGGCGCGGGGTTTCGCGACGCTGGAGTTTGCCGAAGGCAGTCGCAAGAACAAGGTTGTGCGCCTGACCGAGGAGGGCATGCGGTTTGCCGAGCAATATGCACTGCCGGCGCAAGGGGCCGAGCAGCGTGCTTTTGAGACGCTCGAGCCGTGGGAGCAGCGCGAGATTATGCGCTTGATCGGCAAATTTTCCCAGGCGCTCGGCGACGAGTGCGATGCATTCAAGCAACAAGTGGCGACCACAGGCCAGGCAGAGGATCAACGTGAGGGGGAGTCGTGCGACTCTTAATGAGGTTTATGAAGCCGTACCGTAGGCTCGTTGCGGTGACGCTGCTGGTGCTGCTGATAGACAACATCGGCACCCTGCTGGTGCCCACGATGCTGGCGAACATGGTCAACACCGGCATTACCACGGGCGATGTCGACTACATTTTGCGCAATGGCTTCTACATGCTTATCGCGACTGGCATGGCCAGCGGCGGCGCGGTGCTGGGCTGCTATCTTTCGGCGCGCCTGGCCGCCAACGTGGCCTGCGATATCCGCAATGCCGTGTACGACAAGTCGCTCGAACTCGCGGCTAGCGACTTTGAGCGCTTTGGCACGGGTTCGATGATCACACGCTCGCTCAACGACATCAACGTGATTCAGCAAGCTGTCCTTCAGACGATTCAGTTGGTGCTGCCGGTGCCGTTCTTGGCCGTGGCAGGCATCATCTTCGCCTGGCTCATCGATCCGGCCATGGGCATGCTTCTGGGCGTCGTGGTTGCGATCGTGCTGGTTGCGGCGGTCTTTACGGTGGCTAACGCCGCGCCGATCTTTATGCGCCTGCAGAGCTTTATCGACCGCATGAACGTGGTGCTGCGCGAGAACATCGTGGGCGTGCGCGTCATCCGCGCGTTTAACAAGGAGCGCCATGAGGAGCAGCGCCTAGACGAGGTGTTTAGCGATTACGCGGCCAACGCCATCAAGGTCAACCACCTGTTTGTGGGTCTCGATAGCTCCTGCTTCTTTCTGATGAATATCGCCGAGGTGGCGGTGCTGTGGGTGGGAGGCAATCGCGTAGGCGTTCACGCCATGCAGATCGGCAGCATCTCGGCCGTGTTGGAATACGCGCTGCTGATCCTGTTCTTTGTGATGATGGCGCAGATGGTGATCCTGACGCTTCCGCGCGCCGCGGCGTGCCTCAACCGTGCACAACAGGTGCTTCAGATTGAGCCGAGCATCGTCGATGGCGAGCGAACACTCGACGCGGGCGCGTCCGACTCAAAGGACGGAGCAGACGCGGTCGCCGTGTTCGACCATATGTCGTTCCGTTTTGACGATGCCGACGAGGACACCCTGTGCGATCTGAGTTTTGCCTGTCGCCGCGGCCAGACGACCGCGATCGTGGGCTCAACGGGCTCGGGCAAGTCAACGGTGGCCAAGCTTTTGCTTCGCTTCCACGATGCCACCAAAGGCGCCATTCGCCTGGATGGCGTTGACCTGCGCGACCTTTCGCAAGACGAGATTCGCGGGCATATCGCTTACGTGCCGCAGAAGGCGTGGCTGTTCTCGGGCACGGTGGCGAGCAACCTGCGCTATGGCAACGAGGGTGCGACCGAGGCCGACATGCTTCACGCGCTGCAGGTTGCCCAGAGCACCTTTGTGCTCGACCAGCCACAGGGACTCGATACGCCGGTATCCCAGGGTGGTACGAATTTCTCGGGCGGTCAGCGTCAGCGTCTGGCCATCGCCCGCGCACTCATGAAGCATGCCGATCTATATATCTTCGATGACAGTTTTTCGGCCCTGGACTTTAAGACCGATGCGGCCCTGCGCCATGCGCTGCAGGACGAGACGCGCGACGCCGCGGTGCTCATCATCGCGCAGCGCATCTCGACTATTTTGCATGCCGACCAGATCGTTGTGCTCAAGGACGGCGAGGTCGTGGGCTTGGGCACGCATGGCGAGCTTATGGAAACCTGCGAGGTGTACCGCGCCATCGCGGAATCGCAAATGAAGGGAGGTGAGCAGCATGACCGGGGAGCTCAAGAAGCAGGGCGGCGTTGATGACGCCGCTGCCGCGGGACTGGTCGAGGAAACGGCTGCCGCGTCGACCGAGCTGGATGACGCCGCCAAGCGCGAGGCTCGCCGCCAAGCGCTCTACGAGGAAAACGAACGTGCCGAGGACGAGCGCGCCCGCGCCGAGGCAGAGCGTATGCGCGACGTGGACGACGAAGACGAGGACGAGACGCCTCGGGATGCCTGGGCGACGGTGCGCCGCCTGTGGAGTGAGGCTGCCGGCGACCATTGGCGCTTCTATATCGTGTTCGCGAGCATCGTGTTCTATGTCATCTTTAACACCGCCGCGCCGGCATATAGCGCCCGCGTGATCGATGAGCTGTGGGGCCACATTCAGGTGGCGTTTGCCAACGACACCACTTTCAGCATCACCTGGGAGAACTGCGGCAAGACCATTTTCGTCTACTTTATGATCTGGACTGCCGCTGCCTCGTTCTATGCGCTCCAGAGCTTTTTGATGTCGAGCGTCGCTGAGCGTCTCAATCTGCGCCTGCGCAACCGCATCGCGCAAAAGCTCAACCGTCTGCCGCTCGCCTATTTTGACGCGCATCGTCCCGGCGAGGTCGTCAGCCGCGCGACCAACGACCTGGACAAGATGTCCGAGAGCATGCAGCGCGGATTGCTGCAGCTGCTCGTGTCGATCGGCACGGTTGTTGGTGCTGTGAGCGTGATGTTCGTGTTCAGCGTGCAGCTTACGCTCGTCTTTCTGTTCTTTACGGCGGTATCGCTGCTGGTGACCAAGGTGGTTTCGCGCCGTACGCATGATGTGACGGGCGAGCGTCAGGAATGGGTGTCCAAAATCACGAGCGCGGTCGAGGAGGGCTATTCGGGCCGTTTGGTGATTCGCGCATTCAACCGTGAGCACCAGAGCTCTGCCGAGGTGCACGAGGCCTCGGGCGAGCTGGCCCGCGTGAGCACCAAGGCCGACTTTATGATCAACGCCGTCGGACCCGCGGTTCGCTTTATCGGTCGCCTGGCGCAGATCGTGATTGCGCTCGTGGGCTGCAGCATGCTGGTTGCCGGTCACATGACCGTCGGCGTGTTCCAGGCGTTCTTCCAGTTTATCTACGAGGCGTCCGAACCCATGACGCAGCTGTCGTTCACTTTCAACTCGCTGCAGAGCGCGTTGGCGAGTGCGGAGCGCGTGTTCGACCTGCTCGATGAGTCTGAGATGGAGGCCGATCCGCTGCCGGACGAGGCTGCCAAGCTGCCGGGTCGCGTGAAGGGCCGCGTCGCCTTTGAACATGTGCGCTTTGGCTACACGCCCGAAAAGCCGCTCATGCGCGACGTGTCGTTTACCGCCGAGCCGGGCCAGAAGATTGCCGTGGTGGGAACCACGGGCGCAGGCAAGACAACGCTCATCAACCTGCTCATGCGCTTTTACGAGATCGACGGCGGCCGCATTACGCTCGACGGTGTGGATACGCGCCTCATGAACCGCGGTGAGCTCCGTCAGCAGTTTGGCATGGTGCTGCAGGACGCCTGGCTGTTCGACGGCACGATTGCCGAAAACATCGCCTACGGCTGCCCCGAGGCAACGCGCGACGAGATCGTGGCTGCCGCCCGCGCCGCGCAGGTCGACTTCTTTGTGCGCACCATGCCGCAGGGCTACGACACGCGCGTGGCCAACGATGCCGAAAGCATCAGCCAGGGCCAGCGTCAGCTGCTGACCATCGCGCGCGTGCTGCTCAACAGCCCGGCGATCCTCATCTTGGACGAGGCGACGTCGAGCGTGGACACGCGTACCGAGCTTGCCATCGGCCGTGCCATGGACGCGCTTATGCGCGGGCGCACGAGCTTTGTGATCGCGCACCGCCTGTCGACGATTGTGGACGCCGACCTGATCTTGGTCATGGATCACGGCAACATTATCGAGCAGGGCACGCATAAGGAGCTACTGGCTGCCGAGGGCGCCTACGCCGACCTCTACTTGAGTCAGTTCGCATAATGTGGCAAAGGGACGACCCCTTTGTCGCATCGGAAACAAGGCGCGCCGGGGATGAACTCCCTGGCGCGCCTTTTGCGTCGGTGCCGATGTCGTTTTGTGCCGCTTGCGTTCCTAGCGTTCGTCCACGAGCTTGGCGACGAGGGCCTTGAGCTCCGCCACCTCTCGCTCGAGTTCCTTGACACGGCGGGCATTCTCGGTGATGCCCTGGCGGTTGAGGGCGCTCTGCTCGGCGGCATCGTCGGGCATATACTCGCGGTGCTGCTTGGCGTCGAAGCTTTCTTCGAACACGCGGCAGCCGTTGCGCTTGATGATGCGCCCGGGCACGCCCACGACGGTGCAGTTATCGGGTACGTCTTTGACGACGACCGAGTTGCCACCGATCTTGACGTTGTTGCCGATGCGGATGTTGCCGAGCACCTTGGCGCCTGTGCCCACAGTGACGTTATTGCCCAGGGTGGGGTGGCGCTTACCGGTCTCGTTGCCGGTACCGCCGAGCGTGACGCCCTGGTAGAGCACGCAGTTGTCGCCCACAATGGTGGTCTCGCCGATGACGACGCCCATGGCGTGGTCGATAAAGAAGTGCTTGCCAATTTGCGCGGCGGGATGAATCTCGACGCCGGTGATGTGGCGGGTGATTTGTGAGAGCACGCGGGCGAGCGAGCGATGACCATGCTCCCAGAGCCAGTGCTCGGGTACGTGGTTCCACTTGGCATGCAGGCCGGGGTACGAAAGGAAAATGACCAGGCCGTTTTGCGCGGCGGGGTCCTGCGCCTGGACGGTCTTGATGTCCTCGCGAATGGTATTGATAAAGCTCACCGGCCGCCCTCCCTTAGCGCCATGGCAATGCGATTCAATAAAGTATAGCGATTCGCTAGGGATTAGGAAGGACAATCTTGGCGGCATTGCGCAACAGGTGTCAGTTATGCAAACTTGCTGGTAATGGAGTCATGCTTTTGTGGGGTTGCGCACGAGGGGGCGCCGCAACCGTATACTGGTCAACTTGGACGTATCCGCGCCCACAACTGAGAGGTTTTACTTCATGGGTTTCATCAATTTTATCGCCGAGCTGCTTAAGGATCCGCGCACCGCGATTGCCAGCTGGATCGCCGCCGGCCCGCTCATGGCCTACGGCTGCGTGTTCCTGATTATCTTTATCGAGACGGGCGTGGTGTTCTTCCCGTTCCTTCCTGGCGATTCGCTGCTGTTTGCCTCGGGTTTCTTTGCCCATAACGGTGGCTTTAACATCGTGGCCCTGCTGGCCGTCGCATGGGCTGCTGCCATCCTGGGCGACCAGTGCAACTTTATGATCGGCCACTTCTTTGGCCGCAAGATCATCGCTTCGGGCAAGGTCAAGGCCATGACGCCCGAGCGCATTAAAAAGTCCGAGGACTTCTTGGACAAGTGGGGCCACCTGGCTATTTTCCTGGGCCGTTTCTTCCCGTTTATCCGCACCTTTGTGCCCTTTATCGCCGGCATGGGCGGCATGCACTGGCGTAACTTCGTTATCTTTAACGTGCTGGGCGGCATTACCTGGTCAACGCTCTTTACGCTGCTGGGCTACTTCTTTGGCGGCATCCCCTTTGTGCAGGAGCACTTTGAGCTGCTGATCGTCGGCATCGTTGCCGTGTCGATCATCCCGACCGTGGTCGGTCTGGTCAAGGCTAAGCTGGGCAAAAAGAGCGCGTAACTCGAGCCAGCGCGCAAACCGTGCAGTCAAGGCCCGTCACCGCTTGCGGTGGCGGGCCTCTTTGCTTCGGTCAAATGAAAATACTTTAGTTAGTTAAAGAAAAACGTTTTATCCGACGCGCGTGCGGAGTACAATCTCGTGCATGCGAATCGACGTGCCATCGGCTTTGATGCTGTTTGCGTGTCCCGTCCGGCTTTACGCTCCGGGCGTGCGACGTTGCGACGCGGCCGGCCTCGGTCCTTGCGTGCGGGTTCGCGAGTTTGCAACTGTGTATGTAAGGAGCGACATATGACTGTCGAGAAGAAGGATATCGATTGGGGTAGCCTCGGCTTTGGCTACATGAAGACCGATTACAGCTACGAGGCTCATTGGAAGGATGGCGAGTGGGACGAGGGCGGCCTGACCACCGACCACACCCTGCATGTCTCCGAGTGCGGCGGCATCTTCCATTACTGCCAGGAGGTCTTTGAAGGCCTGAAGGCCTACACCGCCGAGGACGGCAGCATCGTCTGCTTCCGTCCCGACATGAACGCCGAGCGCATGTATAACTCTGCCCAGCGTCTCGAGATGCCCCCGTTCCCCAAGGACAAGTTCGTTGAGGCCGTCAAGCAGGTCGTTTCTGCCAACGCCGCCTGGGTTCCGCCCTTCGGCTCCGGCGCGACCCTGTACGTGCGTCCGTTTATGATCGGTTCCGGTGACGTGATCGGCGTGGCTCCCGCTCCTGAGTACACGTTCCGCATCCTCGTGACCCCGGTCGGTCCGTACTTTAAGGGTGGCCTCAAGCCCGTCAAGCTGCGCGTTTCCGAGTATGACCGCGCGGCCCCGCACGGCACCGGCAACATCAAGGCCGGCCTGAACTACGCCATGTCCCTCAAGCCCACGATGGAGGCCCATCGCGAGGGCTATGCCGAGAACCTGTATCTCGACTCCGAGTCCCGCACCTATGTCGAGGAGACCGGCGGCGCCAACGTCCTGTTCGTGAAGGAGGACGGTACGCTCGTCGTTCCGCAGTCGCACACCGACTCCATCCTGCCTTCCATCACCCGTCGTTCGCTCGTTCAGGTTGCTCAGGACCTGGGTATGACCGTCGATCAGCGCCCCGTCGAGTGGGCCGAGGTCAAGGCCGGCACCTTTGTGGAGTGCGGCCTGTGCGGCACCGCTGCCGTCATCTCTCCGGTTGGCGAAATCGACAACAAGGTTTACGGCGCCGACGAGACCGTGACCTTCCCGGCTGGCTACACCGAGATCGGCCCTGTGATGAAGAAGCTTCGCGAGACCCTGACTGGTATCCAGTCTGGTGCTGTCGAGGATAAGCACAACTGGGTTTACACCGTCGCGTAATTCGTCTTACCCGCCCTGCGGGCTCGGCGATGTCACAACGAACAATAATTAAGGCTCTGTTAGACCAGGATTGACATACATGTGTCCCCACGGTGCCATATCTTT
>CABUDI010000017.1 GCA_902490305.1 uncultured Collinsella sp. | reverse complement strand
GGGAGACGGCGAGTTAGCCGGCAGGTCGGCATGTCAATCCTGGTCTAACAGAGCCATAGAAAAAGGCCCGGGTGCCGTGGGGCATCCGGGCCTTTGCTAGCAACTTGATGTTGCGGGCAGCTTAGAACTTGTGGCCGCACTTCTTGCAGACGCGCAGCTTGTTCTTGCCGTCCTTCTCGTGACCGACGCGGGTAACCTTACCGCACTCGGGGCAAACGAGATTGACGTTGGAGGCGTCGATGGGAGCCTCCTGCGAAACGATGCCGCCCTGCTGGTTGGCAGCGTTGGGCTTGACGGCCTTCTTGACGACCGAAACGCCCTCGACAACGACCTTGTTCTCGGCGGGGAGAGCACGCAGGACAACGCCCTGCTTGCCGCGATCCTTACCAGAGAGAACCTGGACCTTATCGCCCTTCTTGATATACATATATCTCCCCTAACTACAGGGTCTCGGGAGCGAGCGAGACGATCTTCATGTACTTCTTGTCACGAAGCTCGCGAGCGACAGGCCCGAAGATACGGGTGCCGACGGGCGAACCATCGTTGTTGATGACAACGCAGGCGTTCTCATCAAAGCGAATGTAGGAGCCATCCTTGCGGCGGATCTCCTTAACGGTGCGAACGACGACGCAACGGACAACGTCCTTCTTCTTGACGTTGGCGCCAGGGGTAGCCTCCTGGACAGCACCGATGAACACATCGCCGATGCCTGCATAACGACGCTTGGAACCGCCAAGCACCTTGATGCAGCGAATCTTGCGAGCGCCGGAGTTGTCGGCGACGTTCAGCATGGTTTGCATCTGAATCATGGTAGATGTTCCTCCGAACTAAGAACCGAAGAGAGGTGCGCAGCCTTTATGCGGCTCGTGGTATGCAAGCCAGGCATACGCACATCTTCGGAAACGTACAAGTCGTAAGAGCGACTGCTTATTTAGCGCGCTCGACGACCTCGATGAGGCGCCAACGCTTCATCTTGGACATAGGACGGGTCTCCATAACGCGGACGGTATCGCCCACGCCAGCCGTGCACTCCTCGTCGTGAGCGTGCAGCTTCTTGGAGCTGGTCATCATCTTGCCGTACTTGGGGTGACGCTTGCGCTCGGTGATGGTGACAACAATGGTCTTGGCACCGGAGACGGAGGTAACGACACCCGTACGGACCTTACGCGAGTTACGCGAATCAGTCATGTTCTCTCCTTAGGTCCTACTCGGCGACAGCGGACTTCTCCGCTGCGATCTCGCGGGCGCGCTGCTCCGTGAGGACGCGAGCGATGTCCTTCTTCACGGTGTTGACGCGAGCGGTGTTGTCCAGCTGGCTGGTGGCCATCTGGAAACGAAGGTTAAAGAGCTCGGCGCGCATTTCCTTCAGCTTCTCAACGAGCTGAGCGTCCGAGAGCTCACGAATCTCTGCGGGCTTCATTAGTTCTCCTCCTTGGCGGCGGCGGCGTCCTCAGCAGCCCACTTGGCCTCGAGAGCGGCCTCCTCAGCCATCTCCTTCTCGATGCGCTGCTCAGCGTTCTTAGCAGCAACAATCTTGGTCTTGATGGGGAGCTTGTGCTGCGCAAGACGCAGAGCCTCGCGAGCGACCTCCTCGGGAACACCCTTGACCTCGAACATGATGCGGCCGGGCTTGACGACGGCCACCCACTCCTCGGGATTACCCTTACCAGAACCCATGCGAGTCTCGGCGGGCTTCTTGGTGATGGGCTTATCGGGGAAGATCGTGATGTAGACACGACCGCCACGCTTCATGTAGCGGGTCATGGCAATACGAGCGGCCTCGATCTGACGGTTGGTGATCCAATGGGCCTCGAGAGCCTGGATACCAAACTCGCCGAAATGCAGCTCGGTATTACCCTTGGCCTGGCCCTTCATGGAGCCACGCTGCACCTTGCGGTGAAGAATACGCTTAGGGGCAAGCACTACTGACCCCTCCTCTCGGAGTTACGACGACGAGGACGGGAAGAGCCCTCGAGTGCAGGGTTGGGAACAGGCTGGCCCGGGAGCTTCTCGCCCAGGTAGATCCAGACCTTCACGCCGCAAGCGCCCATGGTGGTGCTGGCGACAGCCGTGCCGTAGTCGATCTTGGCGCGGAGGGTGTGCAGAGGCACGCGACCCTCACGGTACCACTCACGACGGCCCATCTCGGCACCGCCGAGACGACCGGAGCACTGGATACGGATGCCCTTGGCGCCGGCCTTGCGAGCGGACTGGACAGCCTTGCGCATAGCGCGACGGAAGGCAACGCGGCCCTCGAGCTGCTCAGCAATGGACTGAGCAACGAGGTTGGCGTCGAGCTCGGGGCGCTTGATCTCGACAACGTCGACGGAGAGCTGGCCCTTGGAGACGCCAGCGACCTTCTCGAGCTCGGTGCGGAGGGTATCGATCTCGGCACCCTTCTTACCGATGACAACGCCGGGGCGAGCGGTGAGGATGATGACCTTCACCTTGTCGCCAGCGCGCTCGATCTCGACACGGGAGACAGCTGCGCGGGAAAGACGCTTCTCGAGGTACTTGCGGATCTCGAGATCGTTACCGAGGGTCTTAGCGTAATCCTTCTCTGCGAACCAGCGAGAGCGCCAGTTCTCGGTGATGCCAAGACGGAAGCCGGTGGGGTAGACTTTCTGACCCATACAGCTTTACGCCTCCTTTCGAGGAGCAACGACGACGGTGATGTGGGAAGTACGCTTCAGAATGCGAGAAGCGGAACCCTTGGCGCGGGGACGGATGCGCTTAAGCGTCGGACCCTCGTCAACATAGGCAGCGGCGACAACCAGGTTGTCGGCACGCAGACCGTTGTTGTTCTCGGCGTTCGCAACGGCGGAACGGAGAACCTTCTCGACATCCACGGCGACGGCGCGGTCGCAGAAGTGGAGGATGTCGAAGGCCTGAGCGACAGGCTTGCGGCGGATCAGATCGACCACCAGGCGGGCCTTGCTGGGGGAAACACGCACGTACTTAGCGACGGCGCGAACCTCGGTGGCCTCAGTTTCAATAGACTTAGTTGCCATTTACGGTTAACCCCCTATTTGGCCTTGTGGCCACGGAACGTACGAGTCGGCGCGAACTCGCCGAGCTTGTGACCAACCATGGACTCGGTAACATACACGGGCACATGCTTGCGGCCGTCGTGGACGGCGATGGTATGACCAACCATCTCGGGGAAGATGGTGGACGCGCGGGACCAGGTCTTCACGACGTCCTTCTTGCCAGCCTCGTTCATCGCGGTGATACGCGAGAGAAGGCGAGTCTCCACGAACGGGCCCTTTTTGAGACTTCTGCTCATAAGTGCTTTCTCCTAAAACTCGGTATCCGAAATTACTTCTTACGGCGACGAATGATGTGCTGGTTCGAGACCTTCTTCTTCTTGCGCGTACGAAGGCCCTTCGTCGGCTTACCCCAGGGGGTAACGGAGGGACGACCAGAGGTGTGGTTCTTGCCCTCGCCACCGCCGTGCGGGTGGTCGACAGGGTTCATGACGGTACCGCGGACGGTCGGGCGCACGTTCATGTGACGCTTACGGCCGGCCTTGCCGATGACGATGTTGGAGTGATCGGCGTTGCCGACCTCACCGACGGTGGCGCGGCAGGTAACGAGGATGCGGCGCATCTCGGAGGAAGGCATACGGACGATAGCGTACTTGCCCTCCTTACCCATCAGCTGGCAGGAGTTACCGGCGGAACGGGCGATAGCAGCGCCCTTGCCCGGCTGGAACTCGACGGCATGGATGAGCGTACCGACGGGGATGTCGGCGAGGGGCAGAGCGTTGCCCGGCTTGATGTCGGCGTCAGAACCGGACATGATGGTCTGACCGACCTCGAGGCCCTTGGGGGCCAGGATGTAGCGCTTCTCACCGTCAGCGTAGTGCAGCAGAGCGATGCGAGCGGAACGGTTCGGATCGTACTCGATCGTGGCAACCTTGGCGGGCACGCCGTCCTTGTTGCGCTTGAAGTCGATCACGCGGTAACGACGCTTCACGCCGCCGCCCTGATGGCGGGTGGTGATGCGGCCGTTGTTGTTACGACCGGCCTTCTTGGGCAGGGGCTCGAGAAGAGACTTCTCGGGCTTGGTGCAGGTGATCTCGGAGAAGTCGGAGATCGTCTGCCAACGCCTACCAGCGGAGGTCGGCTTAAGGTGCTTTACAGCCATTACAATCCCTTTCAATAGGAATCCGTTAGCCATCGCAGACAGGGATTCGAGGTTCTGCCTCGGGTGCGATGACACCGGACGTATACACGGTTCCGGGCGTGTCCATTTTATACGCCCAAAACCTTGAGCTCCCGCCTCCCCTATTTGGGAGGCATGAGCTCACTCAACAGCAGCGAGTCTTAGGCCTGGTTGCCAAAGACCTCGATGGTGTCGCCCTCGGCCAGCGTGACGATGGCCTTCTTCCAAGAACGGGTCTTGCCGGCGACATAGCGCACGCGCTTGGTCTTGGGCTTGACCGTCAGGGTGTTCACGCGAACGACCTTGACGCCGAAGATCTCCTCGACAGCGTCCTTGATCTGATACTTGTTAGCATCCTTGGCGACCTCGAACGTGTACTTGTTCAGCTCCATGCCGGAGAAGGAACGCTCGGACACGATCGGACGGATGATGATCTCGTGGGCGGTCATTTATGCAAGCACCTCCCCGAAGTGAGCGGCGATGTCGGCGGGCATCAGCACAGCGTTGTTGTTGACGAGATCGTAGGTGTTGGCCTCGTCGGCGGTGATGATGAACGTCTTGGGAATGTTGCGGAACGACAGGTAGGCGTTGACGTCCTCATCGCGAACGATGATGGTCAGACGCTTGCCCTCAAGGCCGAGAGCCTTGAGCATGGCAACGGCAGCCTTGGTGGAAGGCTTCTCGAAGCCGTAGTCGTCGACGAGCACAAGCTCGCCATCGGCCAGCTTGGCGGACAGCGCAGAGCGCATAGCCAGCTTGACCTCCTTGTTGTTCATACGCTTAGCGTAGGAACGGGGCTTGGGGGCGAAGACAACGCCACCGTGACGCCACTGGGCAGCACGGATGGAACCCTGGCGGGCACGGCCGGTGCCCTTCTGACGCCAAGGCTTCTTGCCGCCACCGGAAACCTCAGAGCGGCCCTTAGCGGACTGGGTGCCCTGACGCCAAGAGGCCATCTGGCACTTGACGATGTGGTGCATAACGTGGATGTTCGGCTCGATGCCGTACACCTCAGCGGCGAGCTCGGCCTCGGCGACCTTCTTGCCCTCGCTGTTCTTTACTTCAAACTTTGCCATTTAAGTGTTCTCCTTGGTATGACGCTGGGCTAAATGGGCTGGGCCCTTAGGCCATACGGATGGCGACGAGACCATTCTTGGCACCCGGGACAGCGCCCTTGACCAAGATGAGGTTCTGCTCGGCATCGATGCGGACAACGGAAAGGTTCTTGACGGTAACGCGCTCGTTACCCATGTGACCGGCCATCTTGACGCCCTTGAGGACGCGCGCAGGATAGGCGCACTGACCGATAGAACCGGGGTGACGCTGGAAGTGAGAACCATGCGTCATAGGACCGCGGCGCTGACCCCAGCGCTTGATGCGACCCTGGAAGCCCTTACCCTTGGAGGTACCGATGACGTCGACCTTCTCGACATCAGCGAAATCAGCGACGGTGACGACCTCGCCGACCTTGTGCTCCTCGCCGTTCTCGACGCGGACCTCACGAAGGAAACGGACAGGCTCGACGCCAGCCTTAGCGAAGTGACCAGCCATGGGCTTGTTCACGTTCTTGGCCTTGATGTCGCCGAAACCGATCTGGACGGCGTCATAGCCGTCGGTTGCCTGAGTTTTAACCTGCGAGACAGCGCAGGGGCCAGCCTGGATGACCGTGACGGGAACGACGTTGTCGTCCTCGTCCCAAACCTGGGTCATGCCAATCTTGCGGCCGAGAATCATGCTGATCAAGATATGATCCCAACTCTCGCGTGGTCTTGGGACAATGCGTACACCACCGAGCGTACGCCCCTAGAGGACCACTACTTACACGACGTGCTCCCCAGCCTTGTATTGCGTCCGGACTACCTGACAACCCTATTAAGCAGGCATTTTGTCCAGCCAGAATACTCCCCTGGTTACACACAGCTGTTTAGTATACACGGCTGCGGGCGTATCCATCGAGATTCATATTTCACTCACATTGTTTACGCAGGTAAAGTGCGTGGCACGTCTCCCGAGCACGGCGAGGGCCGGAGAAATATATTAAGGTCCCTGCTCTACAGTCCTGCGCAAGACGGAGAGCACATTAAGTGCTCTCCTTTGCGTGCGGAACTCGCGATGACCTTAATATATTTCTCCGGCCCTCGCCGTGCTCGGGAGACGACACGCTGATGTCTGCTTAACTCTGCTCGCTCAGGCTAATGACTTTGCTGGGGATCGATGATTTGCCGCAAGGTAAACTTGGATTGAGGCGTATCGCCCTCTTCTCCCGACTTTTCCTCATCGAAATCGAAGATCATGATGGCGCAGTTGGGGAGTTTTGTTGGGAGCTCGAAGCCCTCTGGGGCTGCAGCCTTGATGAATTGGCGACTGGCGCTGCCGTGGCTTACTGCTAGGAGGGTTTCTATGCCCTCGGCGCCCATGAGATTGGTGAGGGTGTCTACCATGCGCTCTTGCAGCGCGCGGCTTCCTTCTCCTCCGAAGGGGACCAGGTCCTCGCCCGGATCCCAGACGTCGGTGGGCAGCGCGTCGTGCGGGCCTTCCTCGAAGGTGCCGTAGCAGCGCTCGATGATGCCTTTGCAGGGCTCGGCTGCTGCGTCTGCGCCGAGGAGTTCGGTTGCGACGAGCTGAGCTGTGTCCATGGCTCGACCCAAAGGCGACGAGACTACTTTGTCGGGGACAACGCCGTGGGCCTTTAGCCATGCGGCTGCTGTCTGTGCCTGATGACGGCCCAGATCGGTGAGCGGTGAATCGCAGCGACCCTGGACGAGCTTTTTAACGTTGAATTCTGTCTGGCCGTGGCGGAGTATATATAGACGCTTCATGCTCTCCCCTTCTATATAACTAGCTTTATCGGCGCGGCTCTACTCGTGGGTATGGCCTACATAGTCTTCGTCGATCGTGATCTTGGCAATCGACTTGGGATATTCGGATTCGACACGTTTCGCCAGCGCGTGCTTTAAGTCTTCGGCACTCATCTGCAGATCCGAGGGACGCACACAGTCAAAGATCACGTTGGTGTGCGTAGGACCCGGCACACAGCGCAGGTCGTGAATCGAAAGGCGGCTATCGATCTGTTGGGCCATGGCGTTAATGCGTAAACGCATGCTCGCCACCTTTGGATCGTCGGTCACGATGGGGTCGTAATGGAGCGTGACAATCATGCCGTCTTCGTTCCTAAACGCCTGCTCAATATTGTCGAGCGTGTCGTGACTTTCCAGCGGGCTGGCCTCGGCTGCCATCTCGGCGTGAGCGCTTGCGAACTTCCTGCCCGGGCCGTAGTCGTGAACCATCAAATCGTGAACGCCCAAAACGCCGGGGTAGCTCATGATCTTGTCTCGAATGTGCTTGACCAGCTTAGGATCGGGAGCCTGGCCCAAAAGCGGGCTCACCGTATCCTGGATAAGTTCAAAACCGCTCCAGCCAATATAGGCGCCAACGGCAAGGCCGACCCATGCGTCAAGATTGATGTGCGTCACCTGCGAAACAATTGCGCACGCCAACACGGCGCCTGTAGCAAGGACATCGTTCTTGGAATCCTGCGCGGTCGCATGCAGCGTCTCGGACTCAATGCGATCGCCGAGCTTTTGGTTGAGGGCCGCCATCCACAGCTTTACAACCATCGAAAGTGCCAGGACTGCCACCAGGGCAAGCGAGAACTCGACAGGCTCCGGGTTGACAATACGCTCCACCGAGGACTTCACCAGTTCGATGCCAATAAGCAGCACGAGCGCCGCCACGACCAGACCCGAGAGATACTCGTAGCGGCCATGTCCGTAAGGATGCTCGGGGTCCGCCGGCTTGCTCGCCAGCTTAAAGCCCAGCACGCTCACGATATTCGAGCTGGCATCGGACAGGTTGTTCATGGCATCCGCCACAATCGAAACCGATCCCGACAGCACACCAATTGCGCCCTTCGCAGCACAAAGCGCAACATTAGCGAGAATACACACCATGCCCGTCAACGTGCCCACGCGCGCACGGTCGCCCTGCGCACGACGAACGATCCACTCGACCATCTTCATCAGCCCCCACGGTACTGCCTATATATATCTATTGCTCAAACGGATTGTAGTGTAGCCACTTTGTCCTTCAGATACAAAAAGGCCGCGACCCACACGGGCCACGGCCTTGGAGCATGGCAAAGGAATCGTCCTTGTGTCGCACAGGTTTACGCGCTTACTTCGGCCACGCTCTTCGAGGTTTCGGGTGAATCGGCTCCGTCCCCCATCGTCTGTCCCTTCGCCGGCACCACGCCAAAGCAGTAGCTCAGCGCCGCAGACACCGCAAATGCCACACCGCCGGCAGCGCAGCACCACAGCAGGTTCGAGATGCCGCCCGTGGCAAAGCCAATGACCATGAGGACATTCGTCATGCCGATGGTATAGGCCGTAACGTGGCCCACGGCTGCAACAAGGCCTCCGACGGCGCCGCCAATGGCCATGCACGTCAGGCACCTGCCATATTTAAAGCCGCAACCGTACAGCGCCGGCTCGCTTACGCCGCCAAGAACGCCCGAGATTGAGTAGCCCAGCATGAGCGCCTTCTCGTCCTTATCCGCAACGCGGAGCGACGCGCCAAAAGGCATGCCCCAAACGGCGAACGTCGCCATCGTCGCGGCAATCAGGATGCACGAATCCGTTCCCACACTCATAAACTGCGCGTACGCAAGCGATAGAACGACGTTGCTGACGCCCGCTATCTTTAGGAACTCCCAGCCCGCGGCAAGCCCCATGAGCGTGAGCAGCGACACGATGCCACCGGAATTGCCAAGCATAAACATAAGCTGGCCCAACAGCATGCCCAAATAGCTACCCGCCGGCGCCGTAATACACAACGAAACCGGAACCATGACAAGCATGGTCGCAAACGGAACGAACGAAAAAGCCACGGCCTTAGGGATAACGCGCCGAAAGAAACACTCCACTTGCCAAAGCACGGGCACCGAAATGAGAACCGGAATAACAGTCGTCGTGTAATCGTTGACCGGCGCGGGAAGCAGGCCATACACGGAAGTCATCGATGCCCCCGTCGTCGATGCGGCATCGACGAGCTTAAGCAGATCGGGCGCAATCAATACGCCGCCCAGCATCATGCCCAGCTGCTCCGAGCAACCGAGCTGGCGGGCAGCCGCCCAACCAAGATAAACGGGCAAAAAGTAGTAGCCGGCGTTATAGAGCCAACTGTAGAACAGGCGATAGATTTCGGAATCGGCAGACCACAGGCCCAGCATGCCTTCACCCATAATGACGGCGACGGTGCGGAACAACGCCGCGCAGACAATAAACGGCAGCGCCGACATCATGCTTTTGGACAGATAGTCCACCACGGCCATGGCGTTTGATGAGACCGTCGTTGTAAACGAGGTGTTAGAAACTTGTGACACAGGAACCCTTTCCCAATGTGACATGCGGACTGTCCCTTTGTCACATCGTGCGATACTGACCGATTGCGCGGTACTTTTCGTAGCGGAGGTTTGTGAGGGTCGCGTCGTCGAGCCGCCCAAGCGTATCGAAGGCATCAAATGCCGAGGACATGACGGCACCGGCGATCTCCTCATGCGACAGGCCCCTATCATCAACAATGCCGTCGATGATGCCGAGCGCCAACAGATCGGGGGCCGTGAGCTTCAGCGCCTCGGCGGCCTCATTCGCGCGCTCGGTATCCTTCCACAGGATCGACGCACAGGCCTCGGGGCTCACGACCGAATAGGCCGAGCTCGAGAGCATCAGGATGCGGTCGGCCACGGACAGCGCCAGCGCGCCACCAGAGCCGCCCTCGCCTGTCACCACCGAGACAATCGGCGTCTTAAGGCCGCTCATCTCCATGAGATTCTGGGCAATCGCCTCGCCCTGGCCGCGCTCCTCGGCACCGATGCCGCAAAACGCGCCCGAGGTATCGACCAGGCACAGAACCGGTCGACCAAACTTTTCGGCCTGGCGCATCAGGCGACGCGCTTTGCGGTAGCCCTCGGGATGCGCCATGCCAAAGTTGCGGCGCATACGCTCTTTGGTCGTGGTGCCGCGCTCGATGGCGATGACCGTTACGGGGCGTCCGTCTTTCCAGCCAATGCCAGCCACCACAGCGGCGTCGTCGCCAAAGTAGCGGTCGCCGTGCAGCTCCACAAATCCATCCAGGCCCAGTAAGATCATCTCGCCCGCCGTGGCGCGATCTGCCGAGCGGGTCTGCTTGACAATCTCGAGCGCGGTTTTTGGCGCCATCGAGCGCTTAAACAAGTGTCCCAGCTTTTTGCCGCGGCGACCCGTATGCACGATCTCGTGCGGTGCCCCCAGGCCGGGCGCGTGCCCTTCGTGCAGCGCCAGCAGCTCGCCTACCGTGAGCGCAATCTCGCCACGCGGAACAACGGCATCGCAAAAGCCGTGCTCCAGCAAAAACTCGGAGCGCTGGAATCCCTTGGGCAGGCGCTTGTGCATGTTCTGCTCGATCACGCGCGGGCCGGCAAATGCCGTCAGGGCATCGGGCTCGGCCAGGATAATGTCGCCCTCCATGGCAAAGCTCGCGGTCACGCCGCCGGTCGTGGGGTCGGTGAGCACCGTGATATACAGGCCACCTGCCTCGCTATGGCGCCTAACCGCCGCAGAAATCTTGGCCATCTGCATAAGCGATGTCACGCCCTCTTGCATGCGCGCACCGCCCGAAACGGTAAAGCCGACAACTGGCAATCCCAGCTCGGTCGCACGCTCAAATGCGCGACAGATCTTCTCGCCCACCACGGAACCCATCGAGCCCATCATAAAGTTGGCGTCCATAAAGAAGAGCGCCGTGTCGCAACCGCAGATTTTGCCCCTGCCGCACACAACGGCATCGCGCTCGCCCGAACGCTCGCTCACGCTCTTGAGCTTGTCGGCATAGCCAGGAAACGAGAGGAAATCCTCCGACGCCAGATTGGCACCCCATTCCTCAAACGTGCCCTCGTCGACCGTCATGCGCATGCGCGCGCGACCGCTCACGCGAAAGTGTTTGCCGCAACGAGGGCAGACCTCGAGGTTGTCGTGCAGACGTGCCTCATCGATCACGCGGCGGCACTCCGGGCACTTGATAAACACGTGGCGCGCGGGAAACTCGGCGCACGACTCGGTCATCGGTCCCTCGAGGACGTTGACCGTCTTCGCTTTTCTATTCATCAGCATAGAGATGCCCCATCAGATCGGTGTGGTACATGCCCGACAAGAACTCGTCGTTTGCCAGCACGTCGAGCTGAAGCTCGCTGTTTTCGCTCACGCCCTCAATCACGAGCTCGCCCAGGGCCGAACGCATCTTGCGGATGGCGCCGTCACGCGTGGGCGCGCACACGATGAGCTTGCCGAGCATGGAGTCGTAGTACGGCGGAACGTTCGCACCGGTAAACATGGCAGAATCCCAGCGCACGCGCGGACCACCCGGCACACGCAACGCGGTGACCGTTCCGCATGACGGCAGAAAGTCCGGCGTTTCGGCATTGATGCGGCACTCCATGGCGTGGTTGTGCACCGGTATGTCCTCCTGCTCAAAAGGCAGAGGCTGGCCGGCCGCCACGCGCAGCTGCCACTTGACCAAGTCGGTATCGGTCACAAACTCCGTAACCGGATGCTCCACCTGCAAGCGCGTGTTCATTTCCATAAAGTAGAAATTGCCGTCGTCCGAATACAGAAACTCGATGGTACCGGCTCCTTCGTAGCCGACGGCACGAGCCAGGTCACGCGCTGCCTTGTGCATGCGCGCGCGAATATCATCGCGTCCGTCGAGGCACGGCGCGGGACTCTCTTCGATCAGCTTTTGGTTGCGACGCTGCACCGAGCACTCGCGCTCGCCGAGCGAAAATACATGGCCCTGCTTATCGGCCATAATCTGCACCTCAACGTGGTGCGCCGGCGCGACGAACTTCTCCATGTAGCACTCGCCGTCGCCAAAAACGGCCTCGCCCTCGGCACGCGCCTCGATGAACGCCTTTGCCGCATCTTCCACGCGCTCGACCTTGCGAATACCGCGACCGCCGCCACCTGCACGCGCCTTAATAAGCACGGGGCAGCCAATGCGCTCGGCCTCGGCCGTCGCCTCCTCGGGGCTTTTGAGCAAATCGCAGCCCGGAACGATGGGCACGCCCGCCGCGGCAGCCGTTCGGCGTGCGGCGTCCTTGTCGCCCATGCTGTCGATGACCTCGGCCGAGGGACCAACAAACGCTAGGCCATACTTGTCGCAGTCGCGCACGAAGCTCGCCTTCTCGGAAAAGAAACCGTAGCCAGGATGGATCGCCTTTGCCCCCGACTTTACGGCACAGGTGAGCACGGCGTCGTCGTTGAGGTAGCTCTCGGCAAGACGCGGGCCGCCGATGCAATATGCCTCGTCGGCAAGCTGCACGTGCAGCGCGTCCGCATCGGCCGTGGAGTAGACGGCGACGGTCTTGATGCCCATATCGCGGCACGCGCGGATAACACGGACCGCGACTTCGCCGCGGTTGGCGATGAGCACTTTGTCGAACATGAAGCCTTCCTTAACTTTCGTGCATGAGTGCAAAAGACATATCGGCGCGGCAGCAAACCTCACCGTTGACGCTCGCAGTACCCGTCGCAAAGCGGAACGGCCCGCGCGCACGCGTGATGGAGCACACCAGATCAACCGTGTCGCCCGGGCGCACCGGACGCTTAAAGCGCACCTTGTCCAGACTGGTGTAGAACGGCGTCGCGCCGCGCGCCTCCTCATCGCCCATCAGCAGCACGCAGCAGTTCTGGGCGAGCATCTCGCAC
This sequence comes from uncultured Collinsella sp., assembly GCA_902490305.1. Lineage (GTDB taxonomy): Bacteria > Actinomycetota > Coriobacteriia > Coriobacteriales > Coriobacteriaceae > Collinsella. The sequence continues at coordinate 23,296 of CABUDI010000017.1, read as the reverse complement.
TGAATCACGCCGGGGACAACCGGGTTTCCCGGAAAATGCCCCTGCAAAAAGTACTCGTCGCCCGTAATCGTGATCTTGCCGTGGGCCTCGTCGCCCACCAGCTCGGCTTCGTCGAGCAAAAGCATCGGCTCGCGATGCGGCAACAGCTTCTTGAGCTCTTCTTTGTTCATGGATATCACCTATCCGATCCTCATGAGGCAGCTGCCAAACTCCACGAGGTCGCCGTCGGCCACGCAGATCTCGAGCACCTCGCCATCCGTCTCTGCCGTCACCTCGTTGAGAACCTTCATGGCCTCGATGATGCAGAGGGTCTCGCCGGCCTTGACCTTGGAGCCCACGTGCACAAACGGTTCGTCGCCCGGCGCCGGGGCAGCATAGAAAACGCCGACCATGGGAGCGGTCACCTCGGTGCCCTTAGGCTCCGGTGCGGCGGCAGGCACCTGCGCGGCGGGCTCCGGCTCGGCGGCAGGCATGGCGACAGGAGCCACCGCCGGAGCAGTCACGGCACCCGGCATAGGCATGGGCACGGCAACCGGCTGTGCGGCGCTCGCGCGCTCGAGTTCGACCGCGGTGCCATCGGGCTCCTCAACGCGCACGCGCGTGAGGCCGCGGTCCTCCATGACATCGGCTATCTCGGCAAGTCTTTTGGAATCCATGCTCTAACTCCTCGTATATCTACGCAGTGCGATGGCGGCATTGTGTCCGCCAAAGCCCAGGTTAGTCGAAAGCGCCCAGGTAAGGTCGGCGCGAACCGCGCGATTGGGCGTGTAGTCAAGATCGCAGGCGGGATCGGGTGTGTGGTAGTTAATGGTCGGCGGCACCACGCCCTGCTCGAGCGCCATGGCGCAAGCCATGACCTCGATGGCACCCGTGGCGCCGATCATGTGGCCGGTCATCGACTTGGTCGACGAGACGTGCGCGGCGCGCGCCGCATCCTCGCCAAGCGCACGCTTAATGCCCGCCGTCTCGGACGAATCATTGAGCTTGGTCGAAGTGCCGTGAGCGTTGATGTAGAGACCCCCAGAAGGCTTAACGTCGCCCTCGGCCACCGCCAGCGATATCGCACGGGCGATACCTGCCGCGTCCGGGTTGGGACTCGTGATGTGGTAGGCGTCATCGGTGTTGCCGTAGCCCACGACCTCGGCATAAATGTGTGCACCGCGGGCCTGTGCGTGCTCCATGCCCTCGAGCACGAGCACACAGGCGCCTTCGCCCATCACAAAGCCGTCGCGGTCTGCATCGAACGGACGACATGCCGTCGACGGGTCAGGATTAGTGGTGAGAGCACGGCAGGACGTAAAGCCCGCAACCGCATCGGGGATGATTGCGGCCTCGGCGCCGCCAGCCAGAATTGCATCGGCATAGCCGTGCTTGATGGCGCGGAACGCCTCGCCCACGGCATGGGCCGAGGTCGCGCACGCAGTCACCACGGGCAGGGTCGGGCCTTTTGCCTTGTGGCGGATCGCGATATTGCCCGACGCCATGTTGGGAATCATCATCGCAATCATATAGGGCGATGCACGGCGAGGCCCCCGATCGGCAATCGTGTGGACGTTGTCGACGAGTGTCTGCATGCCGCCCACGCCTGAACCCACGTAGACGCCCAGGCGCTCGCGATCGATGGCGCCCTCGACATCAAAGCCCGCATCGTGCATGGCCTCGTCCGACGCCGCCATCGCAAACTGAACGCAGGGATCGAGATGCTTGGCGTCACGCTTGCCAAAGTACTCGTTGCCGTCAAAACCCTTGACCTCGGCCGCCACCTTAACGGCAAACGCATCGGTATCGAAGTGCGTGATCGGGCCGATGCCGCACGTGCCGGCGCACATGGCCGCCCAGGTGGCAAGCGCGGTGTTGCCGAGCGGCGATACGGCACCGATGCCGGTGATTGCAACTCTCTGTTCCATCTTGGTCTCCTCATTCAAGCCGTTCTTCGGCCCTGGTTTCTACATCGCCATTCCGCCGTCAATGCGTACGACCTCGCCCGTAATGTAGGCCGCCGCATCGCTCGCCAGAAAGCGCACCACGCCGGCCACTTCCTCGGGGCGTGCCATGCGCTTTAGGGGAATCTGTTCCTCGGTTGCCGCACGCACCTTCTCCGAGAGCTTTGCCGTCATATCTGTCTCGACAAACCCGGGGGCGACCGCGTTCACTCGTACGCCGCGGGGCGCAAGCTCGCGCGCCACCGCCTTGGTAAGCCCTATCACGCCCGCCTTGGAGGCAGCGTAGTTGGCTTGCCCGGCATTGCCCATCAGGCCCACGACCGAGCTCATGTTGACGACGCAGCCGCCGCGCTGGCGCATAAAGGTCTTGGTGAGTGCGCGCGTCATATTGAACGTGCCCTTGAGATTGACATCGAGCACGCGATCGAAGGCGTCATCGCCCATACGCATGAGCAGGCCGTCGCGCGTGATGCCGGCGTTGTTGACGAGCGCCCAAATGGAGCCAAAGTCGTTGAGGACCGTCTCCACGCACGCGTTGACGGCATCGGGGTCGGCCACGTCGCATTGATATGCGCGCGCCGTGGCGCCAGCCGCCTCGCAGGCTTCGCACGTCTCGCGCGCCGCATCGACGCTACCGGCATAGACGACGGCGATATCAAAGCCGTCCTCCGCCAGACCGACAGCGCAGGCGCGGCCGATACCCCGCGAGCCGCCCGTGACCAGTGCCACGCGACGTGAGTCGTTGCGCTCGAGCGCGCCGTTGTTCAAGTTGCCCATGTCATTCCTTTCGGGTTACAGCCCTGTGGACTATGCGAGTTCGTCGGCAATAGCTGCAACCTGCTCGGCCGTTTCGCACGAATACACGCGAACGTCGCTCAGCGTACGCTTGACCAGGCCCGACAGCGTTTTGCCAGGGCCGACCTCAATAAACGTGTCGATGCCCTGATCCTGCAGAGTATGCAGCGTGTCGACCCAGCGAACGGCATGGCTCACCTGGTTGGCCAAGACATCCGATGCCGCTCGCGGTTCCGCCGGATAGGGCGCCGCCGTCATGTTTGCCATGACCGGAATCAGCAGCGGAGACGGCGCGTGGCCGTCTTGGATATACGTCGCCAGCCCCTCAGTCGCCTCGGCCATATAGGGGCTATGAAATGCACCCGACACCGCGACTTTCATAGCGCGGCCGCCAGCCTCTTTTACTAGGACGTCGAGCTCCTGCAGCGCCTCAGGCGCTCCGGCAACAACCGTCTGCTGCGGACTGTTGTAGTTGACTGGCCAGCAGTCCTCGCCGGCCTGTTTTGCCAGGCCCTCGACTTGCGCCGCATCGAGTTTGATGACGGCGCGCATGCCGCCGGGGTGACGCTCGGCCGCCGTGGCCATCAATGCCGCGCGCTCACACACGAGCTCAAAACCCGCTCGCGTATCGAATGCCCCCGCAAAGGTGAGCGCTGCGACCTCGCCCAGCGAGAATCCCGCACAGGCGGCAGGTACCACGCCGCGCTCACGCAGAGCGGCAGCCGCTGCCAGATCGTGAACGAACACGCACGGCTGCGTGTTCTCGGTCTGCGAGAGTTCCTCCTTGGAGGCGCTTCGGCACTGCTCACTGGTCCCCGGGCGCACCTCGTCGACAATGGCGAACACCTCGGCGGCCGCCGGCGATGCCTCGATCAGGTCGACGCCCATCGCGGGGTGCTGGGCGCCCTGGCCGGCAAACAGAAACGCTACGCCACCCATGCGCACGCACCCTTCAGGACGCGCTCGGCGCCATCGACCAGGTCGTCAACGATTTCACGTGCACTTTGGCGTTCGTTGACCATGCCGGCAATCTGTCCGCACAAATACGAACCCTCTTCGTAATTTCCGTCCTTTGCGGCTTTACGAAGCGCGCCCGTGCCCATGGCCCCGAGCTCCTCGGGGCTTGCGCCCGCCGCCTCGTTCTTGGCATACGCGTTGGTGAAGGGGCTCTTGAGGGCGCGAACCGGATGCCCCGTCGAGCGACCGGTCGCACGCGTCGACGTATCGCCTGCCTTGAGCACCAGCTCTTTGTACTGTTCGGATACGGTGCACTCGTTTGCGACCAGAAAGCGTGTTCCCACCTGGACGCCGGCAGCGCCGAGCATAAAGGCGGCCGCCACACCGCGGCCATCGGCGATGCCGCCGGCCGCCACCACGGGGATATCGACCGCATCGACAACCTGCGGCACCAGTGCCATCGTCGAGGTCTCGCCAATATGGCCGCCCGATTCGGTACCCTCGGCAACAACCGCCGTGGCTCCACGACGTGCCACGAGGCGCGCCAGCGCCACCGAGGCAACGACCGGGATGACCTTGATGCCCGCCTCGTTCCACGCCTTCATGTACTTGGCGGGATTGCCGGCGCCCGTCACGACGACCGGCACTCGCTCGTCAATCACGACCTGCGCAACCTCGTCGGCAAACGGGCTCATGAGCATAACGTTGACACCAAAGGGCTTATCCGTCCTGGCGCGTAACTCGTGAATCTGGTCGCGTAGCCAGTTGGCGTCGGCGTTCATGGCTGCGATAATCCCTAAGCCGCCCGCCTCGGACACTGCGGACGCCAACGAGGCGTCGGCAATCCAAGCCATACCGCCCTGGAACACGGGCTTTTCGATGCCGAGCAGATCGCAGAGAGGAGTCTTGAGCATCTCTACTTCTCCAATGCCGCCTCGACCGTATCGACGAACTCGCCGACCGTCTTGGGGTTCTCCTCGGTATCGAGCTCAATGCCAAACTCGTCCTCGACGGCGACGAGGATCTCGACGGTGCCCAGACTGTCGAGGCCAATCTCCTCGAGCGTGGACTCGGGCTTCATCTCGACGTCGTCGAGGCCGGCGGTCTCGCGGATAACGTCGCAAACGCGCTCGAAGGTCTTCTGATCTGCCATGGTAGTTCTCCTTTGTTTGTGCCCTAGGGGCGTTTTTATTTCCTATGTGCGACTACTTCCAACGAAGCAGATAGCCACCTATATCCAAACCGGCGCCAAATCCAACGAGGGCAATGGTGTTGCCCGCTTTCAGCGCGTCGGTGCGTGCCAGCCGATCAAGCGCAAAGGGAATGCAGGCGCTCGAAATGTTGCCGGTCTCGCGCAGCGTTCGAACCACGCGCTCGTCTGGCACGCCGAGGCGCTTGACCGCCTGACTCAGGATTCGTTCGTTAGCCTGATGGAATACAAAATGGTCGATGTCTTCGACCGAAATGCCCGCATCGCTCGCAAGCATATGGACCGTGTCGCAGATGGCGTTGACGCCAAACTTGAACACGCGGCGGCCATTCATGGACAGCACACTCTCGCTTTCTGCGGAGGCCTTAAACGGCGAGGTGCCGACCAGACCGGGAACGCGCAAGGTCTCGACGTCGGGCGCCGTCGAAAGCTCAACGGCAAGGGGACTGTCTCCCCCAGCCTCAATCACTGCGGCGCCTGCCCCATCGCCAAAGAGCACGCAGGTGGCGCGGTCGGTCCAGTCGAGCGCGCGCGTCATCTGCTCGGCAGCAACGACAAGCACGCGTTCGGCACGGCCGCGGGCGATATAGCCCTCGGCGACATCGAGCGCAAATACGAAGCCGGCGCAGGCCGCCGAGACATCGAAGGCAGGGCACGTCGCGCCCAGTCGCTCTGCAACGGCACACGCCTCGGCGGGAACAAGGTGGTCACCCGTCGTCGTCGAGCAGACGATTAGATCCAGCTGGCTCGCATCGATTCCGGACACCTGGAGTGCCCGCTCGCTCGCCGCTACGGCAAGGTCGTCAAGTGACTCGGTGGTGCAGACGTGGCGGCTCTTGATACCGGTGCGGGTAAAAATCCACTCATCCGAGGTATCGAGGAACTCAGACAGCTCGTCATTGAAAACACTGCGCTTAGGAAGCGCCGAGCCTGTTCCAAGAATCGTGAAACCCATCACTAACCTCCTTTGAGTTGTTGACGTGTTTACATCGACCAAGAGAGGATAGCGCATTTCAGTCGTTGTTGACGTGTTAACATTAAATTGTCAAAATGCGACAAAGGCTTCACATTGTGTCTGTCTCTCGACACCATTGCGTTATTCACTTATTCATTAAGGAGGTAGCAGCCGTTATGGATGCCAAATTAACGATAGTCGACGTAACCGGATCGACCAACGATGACCTGCTCGAAGCAGGAAAACAGGGAGCGCCGCACGGCACAGGACTTGCCGCCCGGGCTCAGACAGCAGGACGCGGCCGGCGCGGCCACAAGTGGGATTCAACCGCCGGCAACCTATTGCTTTCGATTGTCCTGCGTCCTTGCGTTAATCCTGCAAAGTACTCTGGTCTTGCCGCCGTCAGCGGACTAGCGGTGCTCGAGGCACTCGAAAAGCAGGGACTTGCAAACGAGATTGGCCTCAAATGGCCCAACGACCTTGTCGCGCGAGGGCGCAAGCTTGGCGGCATTCTGGTCGAAGCCGCACGCGATAACGAAGGCAAACCTTTCGCCGTCTGCGGCATTGGTGTCAATGTGAACCATGCGCCCCAAGAGGTGCCCGATGGCGGCCTGCCGGCAATCGGTCTCTCGGACCTTAACGAGAACGTTCCTGCCGTCAACATGCTCCTCGATGAGGTCTATCACGCAGTTATAGACGCTGTAGATGCCTGGGCAGAGCGCCTCAACGCCAAGGAAGAAGACGCCGGTCCGCTCGCGCCCGTCCGCGACGAATATATCGCTCACCTCAATTGGATCGGGGAGCACGTTATCGCCCGCTCCCCCGCTGGAGACGAGCTGACGCGAGGCATCTTTAAAACGGTCGATGCCTTTGGTCGCGCATGCATCGAAACGGAAGACGACTTGCGATCCTTCCATTTTGAGGAGGCATCGCTGCGCCCCTTGAGCGAATAGGACGCCGCAGCCACCTGCTCGCCAGCATTGCCCGACAGTCCAATCCATCATTCAAAACAAAAGAGCCCCGCTACCAACATGGCAGCGGGGCTCTGTAAGCTATGAGCGATATCGCTTAGAGCTTGATGTCGATGTCGACGCCAGCGGGGAGGTCGAGACGCATGAGCGAATCAACGGTGCCCGAGGTGGGGTCGAGGATGTCGATGAGGCGCTTGTGAGTGCGCATCTCGAACTGCTCACGGGAGTCCTTGTTCACGTGCGGCGAGCGGATAACCGTGTACAGGTTGCGCTCGGTGGGCAGGGGGACAGGACCGGAAACGCGAGCGCCGGTCTTCTGAGCGGTCTCGACGATGAGCTTCGCGGACTGATCGACGACCTCGTGATCATAGCCCTTGAGGCGAATGCGGATCTTCTGGGTAGCCAACTTAAACCTCCAAAGAGTGCGAGAGATGTTCTCGCAGGATTACGTAACAGGGAGCTCGAACTTAGGCGTTCTTGCTCATGACCTCGTCCACGATGGACTTGGGCGCGGGCTCATAAGAGTCGAACTGCATCGTGTAGGATGCACGGCCCTGGGTCTGGGAGCGAAGGTCGGTAGCGTAACCGAACATCTCGCCCAGCGGCACCTTGGCACGGATGAGCTTGCTGTTCTTGCGATCCTCCATGCCCTCGATCTTGCCGCGGCGACCGGAGAGGTTGCCCATAACGTCGCCCATGTACTGCTCGGGGGTCTCGACCTCGACAGCCATAATCGGCTCGAGCAGCTGCGGATCGGACTTCTTGAGGGCGTCCTTGATAGCCATGGAACCGGCGATCTTGAAGGCGGCCTCGGAGGAGTCGACCTCGTGGTAAGAACCGTCGAACAGGGTGACCTTGACGTCGAGGACCGGGAAGCCGGCGATAACACCGGTGTTCAGGGCCTCCTGGATGCCCTTGTCGATGGACGGGATGTACTCCTTGGGCACGACGCCGCCGACGATAGCGTTGACGAACTCGTAGCCGAAGCCCTCCTCCATCTTCTCGAGCTTGATGACGGCGTGGCCGTACTGACCGCGACCGCCGGACTGACGGACGAACTTGCCCTCAGCCTTCTCGACGTCGTGACCAGCGGTCTCGCGGTAGGCAACCTGGGGCTTACCAACGTTAGCGTCAACCTTGAACTCGCGGAGCAGACGGTCGACGATGATCTCGAGGTGCAGCTCGCCCATGCCGGCGATGATGGTCTGGCCGGTCTCGTGGTTGGTGGACACCTGGAAGGTCGGGTCCTCCTCGGCGAGCTTGGTCAGAGCCAGGGACATCTTGTCCTGCTCGGCCTTGGTCTTGGGCTCGATGGCAACGTCGATAACGGGCTTAGCGAACTCGATCTTCTCGAGGACGATCTCCTTGCCCTCTTCGCACAGGGTGTCACCGGTGGTGGAGTTCTTGAAGCCGACGCAAGCGACGATGTCGCCGGCGGCAGCGTCGTCACGGTCGATACGCTCGGCGGCGTTCATCTCGAGGATGCGGCCGAGGCGCTCACGCTGACCGTTGGAAGCGTTGATCACGTAGGAGCCAGACTCGGCGCGACCGGAGTAAACGCGGACATAGGTGAGCTTACCGACGAACGGGTCAGTCATGATCTTGAAGACCAGGCCGGAGAAGGGCTCGTCGAAGGAAGGATGACGCTCGATCTCCTCGCCGGTGTCTGGATCGGTACCGGTGACGGCCTCGACGTCGAGCGGGCTGGGCAGGTAGTCGACGACAGCGTCGAGCAGCTCCTGGACGCCCTTGTTCTTGTAGGCGGAGCCCACGAAGACGAGGTTGAGCTCGTTGGCCAGAACGCCCTTGCGCAGAGCAGCCTTGAGCTCCTCGACGGTGAAGTCCTCCTCCATGAGGATCTTCTCCATGAGCTCGTCGTCAAAGCTGGCAGCAGCGTCGAGGAGCTCCTCGCGCTTGGTGGCAGCGATGTCAGCGAACTCAGCCGGGATCTCGTCCATCGGCTCGGGGTAGGTCATGCCCTTGTCGTCGGCCTTGAAGTCCCAAGCAGTCATGGTGACCAGGTCGATGACGCCCCAGAAGTTGTCCTCGGCGCCCATCGGGACCTGAGCGGCCACGGCGTTGGCGTCGAGACGATCCTTCATGGTCTCGATAGCGTTGAAGAAGTCAGCGCCCACGCGGTCATACTTGTTGATGAAGGCGATGCGGGGGACGTTGAAGGTAGAAGCCTGACGCCAAACGGTCTCAGACTGGGGCTGAACGCCGGCAACGGCGTCGAAGACGGCGACAGCGCCATCGAGGACGCGCAGGCAGCGCTCGACCTCGGCGGTGAAGTCAACGTGGCCCGGGGTGTCGATGATCTGGATGCGGTAGTCGGTACCGTCCTTCTTCCAGAAGCACGTGGTAGCAGCGGAGGTAATGGTTACGCCGCGCTCCTGCTCCTGTACCATCCAGTCCATGGTGGCAGCGCCCTCATGGACCTCACCGATCTTGTGGGTCTTACCGGTGTAGTAAAGAATACGCTCGGTCGTGGTGGTCTTACCGGCATCGATGTGAGCCATGATGCCGATGTTACGGGTATCGGAAAGCTTGTACTTAGGCTTAGCCATGTTAGTTCCTTACCTTAACTTACCAACGATAGTGAGAGAACGCGCGGTTGGCCTCGGCCATCTTGAAGACGTCCTCACGCTTCTTGACGGAAGCGCCCAGGCCGTTGGAAGCGTCGAGGATCTCGTTGGCGAGACGCTCGGCCATGGTCTTCTCCTTGCGAGCGCGGGAGAAGTTGACGATCCAGCGGATGCCCAGAGCGGTGGAACGACGGGAGTTGACCTCCATCGGGACCTGATAGGTAGCGCCACCGACACGCTTGGGCTTAACCTCGAGCGTGGGCTTGACGTTGTCCATAGCCTTCTTGAAGGTAGCGAGAGCGTCGCCACCCTCGGACTTCTCGGCAACGATCTCGAAAGCGGTGTAAACGATGCGCTCAGCGGTGGCCTTCTTGCCGTCGAGAAGGACCTTGTTGATGAGCTGAGTCACCAGGCGGTTGTTGTAAACGGCGTCAGGCTGAACCTCACGACGATTAGCTGCTGCACGACGCGGCATGTGAAATCTCCTTAAGTGTCTACCGTGCGGCGCTTAGGCGGCACACGGCGAAAGTATCAAAACGTTATCTGGCTTATTTAGCCTTGGGGCGCTTAGCACCGTACTTGGAACGGGCCTGCATACGGTTCTGGACCGGAGCAGCGTCGTAGGCGCCACGGATGACGTGATAACGGACACCAGGGAGGTCACGGACACGACCGCCGCGGACGAGCACGATGGAGTGCTCCTGCAGGTTGTGGCCCTCACCCGGGATGTAAGCAGTAACTTCGATGCCGTTGACAAGGCGAACACGGGCAACCTTACGAAGAGCCGAGTTCGGCTTCTTGGGGCTCGTGGTGAAGACGCGGGTGCACACGCCGCGCTTCTGGGAGTTGTGCTGCAGAGCAGCGTTCTTGGACTTCTTGGGCACGGAACGACGGCCCTGGCGAACCAGCTGGTTAATAGTAGGCAAAGCGTACTCCTTCTCGAATGATTCCAGCTTTCTGTAAAGTGCAACGGCTTGAATCGAGGGGTCAGCATCCCCCTACGAAACACGCAGTTCGATAGGATACGTGGCGTTAGCTGTGCCGTCAACAGACCACGCCGCCGGGCGTATCCCAAAATAGGCACATTTCCGCAAACCCTACACAAAAGGAATCCCCTCCTGTGCGCGATGGTGGATCCCCGGCCCGGGCGGCCTATCAAGATTTTGCCGCATACTTCCGAAATTCAGACGAATACCGCTCGCTTTAACCGCCCATTTACCGCAAAAGAGGCCGCTTCCCCTAGTAGGAAGCGGCCCCAAATCTTACGAATAGACGATGGTAAAGGGCTCTTTCGTTTCGGTCTCCCCTGTTGATGTATACCTCACAATTTCAAGGGTTACCGAGACAACTTGATCGACATCAATCAACTTCGTTGGCACCCAGATGTTCTCTCCGCTATTGCGCCCATAAGAAAAATATAAGTTGAACACCCCTGCGTCGTCATCTTCGATAATCTGCTCCGATCCATCCTTGTAGCTGACGGTCAGCTTATTATCAACTGCTTCATAGCCCAAATCATCGATGTGCGTCTGGATGGAAAACGGGCTAATCTCAAGAGGCGAGTCACCGGAGCGGAGTTCCTTTGTATCGACGTACGCTCCAATATTGAACTCGGGTGTCGACGCCTCAAACCGCCTCGCACTCTCACCTTCACCCTCGGTCCAGTGGATATTCCAGGTGACAGCATGTTGCAAATCTCGCTCGCGATCCATAGCGGCAAAGTACATCGTGCCATTAATGACAGTATCGCTTGATGTGTCCTTATCAATTGTGCTGCGTGTGTCAGGCCATTCCTCGCCGAACTTCATATCGGGCGTGCCGATGCCCTGCTCTTCTTCACCATAGAGAACAAGTTCGCCAATCTCTGCTGCTGGCTTGTAGTAGTTAACTCCATTTGGATTGGACAACGTAAACGTCACGGCTCCGCAGCCGTTTTGGTCGATTGCCATCTCATGGATATCAAGCGTATAGCCGTTGCCCTCGACGGACAGATTAACCTCCTGGACTGCGCCTTCCAGGCTTTGGGGCGCGATGCCATCGCCAAACTCTCTGGTGTAGGTATATTTAGTTCCCGATGAGCCGCCGTTGGTCCAGGTAATGGAATCCCCGTTGCCGTGGTTTCCCCAGGCAGAGGCAAAATAGCTGGAATTGACGACGGCGTAGGCGACCCCTCCGGTCGCCAACACTCCGGCAAGACATCCGATTACGGCAACATACAGAGGTTTCGCGTGACCCTTTCGACGAAGCGGCTTTCCAGCCGCAGCATCAATAACACGGTCGGCAAGATCGCTATCGGCTTGGATGGACTCGAAGGCCTGCTTGATTTGATTGGATTTCACGGTCGCCCTCCTCTAGGATGAATTTGAGCTTCGATCGACCACGAGCTAAACGCGTTCGAACGGTCGCGGCTGGCACATGCAGTAACTCGGCAATCTCTGAGGTCGAAAAGCCCAGATAGTAATAGAGCACGATGGGAACACGGAATCGCTCCGGAAGTCGCATAACGTCTGACAAGACCGCCTTGGTCTCATCCTGCGCCGCCGAAAGCGAATCGGTCAGACTTTCAATATCCTCCACGCGTCTCCATGGCTTTCGAAAGAGAGATTTGCATTCATTGATCGTGACCCGGATAAGCCATCGACGAAGATGCTCCCAGCTTTCAAAATGCGTATCGCTTTTGAGCAACTTAAGAAAGACGTCTTGTGCAACATCGTCGGCATCGGCGCGATCGCGCAGGTACGTCAATGCGATTCGAAACACGACATCCCGGTGATCTTCGACCGCCTGTCTAAAAGCTTGTTCTTCCATAATCACCTCCCGGTGACGTTAATGATTCTTGATGAGGCCCTCACCATAGATACGCTTTGACCGAACGAAATGTTTCAAATTCAAGCATGAATAACCTACCAAAATAAACCTGTCCCTTTTTGGCAGGTTTTCTTCAACAAAAAAGACCCGCTCCCCTGTTGGGAAGCGGGTCTTTGGAAGGACGGTTAACGTACTAGGAAATTACTCCTCGTCGTTGTCCTTGGCCTCTTCGGCGTCGTCGGTGTCCACGAGCTGGTTGAGCAGCTCGTCGAGGGACGCCATGTCCTCGTTGATGGCACCGTTGGCGGGAGCCTTCTTGTCGTCGATCGGGGCGCCCAGGAGCTCCTCGTCGGCGTCGGCGTGATGCGTCGGAGCGGAGGTACCCAGCAGGATATCGTCCGGACCGTCAGGGCTAAAGACCATCTGCAGCAGCTGCGAGAGGTCTTCCTCGTCGGCAACGTCGTCGTTGTTCTCGAGGATGTAGAGCAGGTCGTGGGCCTCCAGGCCGTCACGGAGCTCCTCGATCGCCTTGGCACCGATACCATCGATGCGCAGCAGATCCTCCTCGGACTTGCCGACCAGGTCGCCGACCGTCTCGATGCCGACCTCGCTGAACTTGTTGGTCCAGCGCTGCGACACGCCCAGGTCGTCGAACAGGTACAGGCGAGCCTTCTCGGCGGAGATGGTATGGCCGTTGCGGGTGAACGAACCGTCAGCACCACCGAACTCGTCGTAGCCAGCCCAGTCGAGCTGCTGCGGGAGCTGCTCGTCCAGGTCCTTGAGCTCCACAGGAGCCCACTCGGGCAGCGACTTGGCGTTGGGCGAAGCCGGGCCGTCGATGTCGACATAGCCGTCGGCCGTGCGATACGTCAGCTTGGCGTTAGCGTACGGCTTGAGGCCGGTACCAGCCGGGATCTTCTTACCGACGATGACGTTGGACTTAAGGTCGAGCAGGTGGTCGACCTTGCCCTCGATGGCAGCCTCGGTAAGAACGCCGGCGGTACGGATGAACGAAGCGCTCGACAACCAGGAGTCGATGTTGGACGCGACCTTGAGCGTACCCAGGATGACGGGCTCGGCCACGGGAGCTTGACCGCCCAGACGGGCAACGCGCTCGACCTCGTCGGCGAACTCGTAGCGGTCGACGTACTGACCAAGCAGGTACTTGGAGTCACCGGGGTTGGTGATCTGAACGCGACGCAGCATCTGACGTGCGAGTACCTCGATGTGCTTGTCGTTCAGGTCGACGCCCTGGCTGGTGTAGACGTCCTTGACGCTCTCGACGAAGGTGTGCATCGTCGACTCGATGTCGGTCAGCTTGCGCAGGTTGCGGAAGTTGACGAAGCCCTTGGTGATCTGGTCGCCGGCGCGAACCTCGCAGCCGTCCTCGATCTCGGGCATGAAGCGCACCGAAGCGGGGACGCGACGCTCGTCGAGGACACGGGTGTGATCCTCGGAGTCGGTGAGCGTCAGCACGTACTCGGACTTCTCGGGCTTAATCGAGAGGTGGCCGGAGTACGGAGCCAGCTCGGCCTCGCGACCCAGGATCTTCTCGTTGACGTTGCCGACGATATCGAACATACGGCTGACCGTAGGCAGACCCTGCGTAATATCGTCGACGCCAGCGACGCCGCCGGAGTGAATGGTACGCATCGTAAGCTGCGTACCGGGCTCGCCGATGGACTGGGCGGCAATAATGCCGACCGCGGTACCGATAGCGACCGGACGACGGGTGGAAAGATCCCAGCCGTAGCACTTCTGGCACACGCCGTACTTGGAGCGGCAGGTGAGCAGCGCGCGAAGCTTGACCTTCTTGAGGCCCGCATCGACCATCTTCTGGATGTCGGCGACCTTCTCGATGTAGCCGTCCTGCTCAAAGAGCACGGTGCCATCGGGAGCCACGACGTCCTCAATGAAGCAACGGCCGACAAGGTCGGTGTTGAGGTCGGTGGTGCCGGGGATGATGAGGTTGTAGGTGACGCCCTCGTGCGTACCGCAGTCCTCCTCGCGGACGATGACGTCCTGGGCCACGTCGACCAGACGACGGGTCAGGTAACCAGAGTCCGATGTGTGGGATGCGGTATCGACCAGGCCCTTACGGGCGCCGTAGGTCGAAATGAAGTACTCGAGCGGCAGCAGGCCCTCGCGGAAGTTCGCCTTAATGGGAAGGTCGATCGTCTCGCCGGACATGTCTGCCATCAGGCCACGCATGCCGCCGAGCTGACGCAGCTGGGTCTTAGAACCACGGGCGCCGGAGTCGGCCATCATGTACAGCGGGTTCTCCTCGTCGAACATGTCGAGCATGAGCGCTGCAACCTTGTCGGTACAAGCGGTCCACTCGTTAACGACTTCGATGTGGCGCTCCGTCTCGTTGATGAAGCCCTCCTCGAAGTACTCGTTGATCTGGTCGACGTTGGCCTGAGCGCGATCGAGCAGCTCCTGCTTCTCGGCAGGGATGAGAGCGTCCCACACCGAGATGGTGAGGCCGGCGCGGGTAGCGTAGTGGAAGCCGGAGTACTTGATGGCGTCGAGGATCGGGCCGACCTTGGCCTCGGGGTAACGATCGCAGCAGTCCGCAACCAGCTTGGCCACGTCGCCCTTGACCATCTTGTAGTTCATGAACTCATAGTCTTCGGGCAGGCACTGGCGGTTGAAGATGATGCGGCCGATGGAGGTCTCGAAGCGCGCGGTCTTGTTGCCGGTGACGTCGTAGTCGACAAACTCGTTCTTGCCGTTCTTGACGCGGAAGATACGGGTGCCGTCCTCGTTGATGACATTGGCGTTTTCGGCGGACACGCGGACCTGAATCTTGGCCTGCATGTCGACCTCGGAGCGGCAGTCATAGGCGTGCAGCGCGTCGTCGAAGCTCGAGAACACGTGGTTCTCGCCCGGCAAACCGTCGCGGACCTGGGTCAGGTAGTACACACCGATGATCATGTCCTGCGAGGGGATGTTAACCGGCTTGCCGGATGCCGGCGAGCGCAGGTTGTTCGCAGAGAGCATAAGCACGCGAGCCTCGGCCTGAGCCTGGCTGGACAGCGGCACATGGACAGACATCTGGTCGCCGTCGAAGTCGGCGTTGAAGGGCGAGCAGACCAGCGGATGCAGGTGGATAGCCTTGCCCTCGACCAGCACCGGCTCAAAGGCCTGGATGGACAGACGGTGCAGGGTCGGTGCACGGTTGAGCAGCACGACGCGGCCGTCGATGACCTCTTCGAGGATATCCCACACAAAGGTGGCACCGCGGTCGATAGCGCGCTTGGCACCCTTGATGTTCTCGACCTTGCCAAGCTCGACCAGGCGCTTCATGACGAAGGGCTTGAAGAGCTCCAGCGCCATGGTCTTGGGCAGACCGCACTGGTGCAGCAGCAGCTTGGGGTCGGTAACGATAACCGAACGGCCGGAGTAGTCGACACGCTTACCCAGCAGGTTCTGGCGGAAACGACCCTGCTTGCCCTTGAGGGCCTCGGCGAGCGACTTGAGCGGGCGACCGCCACGGCCAGAGACCGGGCGACCACGGCGGCCGTTGTCGAACAGGGCGTCCACGGACTCCTGGAGCATGCGCTTCTCGTTGTTCACAATGATCGCGGGGGCGTCCAGGTCGAGCAGGCGCTTGAGTCGGTTGTTACGGTTGATCACGCGACGGTACAGGTCGTTGAGGTCGGACGCGGCAAAGCGACCACCGTCGAGCTGGACCATCGGGCGCAGATCGGGCGGAATGACCGGGATGACGTCCAGGATCATGTTCGCGGGGCTGTTGCCGCCCTTCAGGAAGGCGTCAACGACCTCGAGGCGCTTGACGGCCTTCTCGCGCTTCTGCTTCTGAGAATCCTCGTCAGCGATGATGGCCTTGAGCTTCTCGGCCTCGGAGGGGAGGTCGATGGCAGCGAGCAAGTCGCGGACGGCCTCGGCACCCATACCACCCTTGAAGTACATGGAGTAGTAACGGGTCATCTCGCGGAACAGCGGCTCATCGGAGATGAGGTCGCGCTCGGTGAGCTTCATGAAGGCGTTGAAGGCGTCCGTGCGGAGCTGCTTCTCGTCCTTGCACTCTTCCTCGATGTCGACGATGCCAGAGGCGATCTCCTCGGGGGTCAGCGGCTCCTCGTCGGAGAACTCGTCAAAGTTCTCGGGGTCGCCCTGCTCCTTGAGGGACTCGATCTGGCGGGCGCACTCGGCATCGATCTCTTCCAGATCGGCGGCGAGCTCCTCGCGCAGGTCGTCGGCGTCGGCCTCGCGAGCCTCGTAGTCAACCTCGGTGATGATGTAGCTGGCAAAGTACAGAACCTTCTCGAGGTCCTTGGACTTGATGTCGAGCATACGGCTCATCGGGAAGCTCGTGGGGCTCTTGAAGTACCAGATGTGGGACACGGGAGCGGCGAGCTCGATGTGGCCCATGCGGTCGCGACGCACCTTGGCCGAGGTGACCTCGACGCCGCAGCGCTCGCAGACGATGCCCTTAAAGCGGATGCCCTTGTACTTGCCGCAGGAGCACTCCCAGTCCTTGGCGGGACCGAAGATCTTCTCGCAGAACAGGCCGTCCTTCTCGGGCTTGAGGGTACGGTAATTGATGGTCTCCGGCTTCTTGACCTCACCGTGCGACCAGGAACGGATCTGGTCGGCGGAGGCAAGGGAGATCTTTACCGAGTCAAAATCAGTAGCTTCGAAATCTGCCACAGTCAACTACTCCTTATCAGTGGTCGTGGCGGCGACAGCCTCGGGTGCCTCGGCGGTCTCGGCATCCTCGGCCTCGACGTCGGTGTCAACGCCGGCGAGCGCAGCCAGGTCGTCGAGAGCAGAGGTCTCCTCGGCGGTCACAGGGGCGGAGGCGTCCTCGTCGGCATCGTGCATGGGCTCGATGTCCAGCGCGAGGGAGCGGATCTCCTTGACGAGAACCTTGAAGGACTCGGGGATACCCGGGACAGGAACGTTCTCGCCCTTGACGATGGACTCGTAGGTCTTGACGCGGCCCACGGTATCGTCGGACTTGACGGTCAGGATCTCCTGCAGGACGTTGGAAGCGCCGTAAGCGTACAGTGCCCAAACTTCCATCTCGCCGAAGCGCTGGCCGCCGAACTGGGCCTTGCCGCCCAGAGGCTGCTGGGTAACCAGGCTGTAAGGGCCAGTCGAACGGGCGTGGATCTTGTCGTCGACCATGTGGCCGAGCTTGAGGATGTAGGACGTACCCACGGTAATGGGCTCGCGGAACTCCTCGCCGGTGCGGCCGTCGAACAGACGGGTCTTGCCGCGCTCGTCAAGCTGGGTGACGAACTCGGGACGCATGTGATCGCCAAAGGCAGCGGTGGCCTTGTTGAGCATGTTCTTGTTGGCACGACGGATGACCTCGGCGATCTCGTCCTCCTTGGCGCCGTCGAAGACAGGCGTGGCGGTGAAGAACGGACCGGGGACGTACTTGTCGGAGTCGGCCTGCTCGGTATCCCAACCGCAGGCAGCAGCCCAGCCAAGGTGGCACTCGAGCAGCTGGCCGACGTTCATACGCGAAGGAACGCCCAGCGGGTTGAGGATAACGTCGATCGGGGTACCGTCAGCCATGTAGGGCATGTCCTCGACCGGCAGAACGTTACAGATAACGCCCTTGTTGCCGTGGCGGCCGGCGATCTTATCGCCCTGCTGGATCTTACGACGCTGGGCGACGTAGACGCGCACCTGCTCGTTGACGCCGGGGGCCAGGTCGTCGCCGTTCTCGCGGCTAAAGCGGACGACGTCGATGACGCGACCGTAAGCGCCGTGAGGCATCTTAAGGGAGGTGTCGCGGACGTCGTGGGCCTTGGCACCGAAGATGGCGCGCAGCAGACGCTCCTCAGCGGTCAGAGCGCTCTCGCCCTTAGGCGTGACCTTACCGACCAGGATGTCGCCAGGGCCGACCTCGGCGCCGATGCGGATGATGCCGTCCTCATCGAGGTTGGCAAGCATGTCCTCGGAGAGGTTCGGGATCTCGCGGGTGATCTCCTCGGGACCGAGCTTGGTGTCGCGGGCATCGATCTCGTGACGGGTGATGTTGATGGTCGTCAGCAGGTCCTCGGCCACCAGGCGCTCGGACACGACGATACCGTCCTCGTAGTTGAAGCCTTCCCACGGCATGTATGCCACGGTGAGGTTCTGACCCAGTGCAAGCTCGCCATGATCGGTCGAAGGACCGTCAGCCAGGGGCTCGCCCTGCTCAACGGTGTCACCGACGCGCACGAGCGGACGGTGGTTGATGCAGGTGGACTGGTTGGAGCGCTGGTACTTGGCCAGGTGATACTCGTCCATGCCGCCGGCATGCTTGACGATAATCTTGGCGGCGTCGGCAAAGATGACCTCGCCGGCGTTCTTGGCCAGGGTGACCTCGCCGGAGTCCAGGGCGGCGCGGCGCTCCATGCCGGTACCGACATAGGGAGCGGCGGGGTGAACCAGCGGCACGGCCTGACGCTGCATGTTAGCGCCCATGAGCGTACGCTTGGCGTCGTCGTGCTCGAGGAACGGAATCAGCGTGGCTGCGACGGAGAGCATCTGACGCGGCGAGACGTCCATGTAGTCGACGTCCTCAACGGGCACGTCGGCGGGAGCGCCGAAGGAGCCGTCGAAGTCGCGGGTACGGGCGATCACGGTGTGCGGGCGGACAAGCTTGCCCTCGGCATCGGTCGTGATGAACTCGTTGGTCTTGGGATCGAGCGGCGTGTTGGCCGGCGCGATGACGTGCTTCTCTTCCTCGTCAGCGGTCATCCAGTCGATCTGGTCGGTGGCAACGCCGTTCTCGACGCGGCGGAACGGGGCCTCGATGAAGCCGTACTCGTTGACGCGGGCGTAGAGGGCGAGCGAGCCGATCAGGCCGATGTTGGGGCCTTCGGGGGTCTCGATCGGGCACATGCGGCTGTAGTGCGAGTTGTGAACGTCGCGGACGGCCGTCGGCACGTTGGTGCGGCGGCTGGAGCCCGACTTGTGGCCGGCAAGACCGCCAGGGCCGAGTGCGGACAGACGGCGCTTGTGGGTCAGACCGGTCAGGGGGTTCGCCTGGTCCATGAACTGCGAGAGCTGCGAGGAACCGAAGAACTCCTTGATGGAGGCCACGATCGGACGGATGTTGATGAGCGACTGCGGGGTGATCTCGTCGATGTCCTGGGAGCTCATGCGCTCACGGACGACGCGCTCCATACGGCTCATGCCGATACGGAACTGGTTGGCGACGAGCTCGCCGACGGTACGGATGCGGCGGTTGCCAAAGTGGTCGATGTCGTCGACCTTGAAGCCCTGCTCGCCGGCAGCGAGGGACAGCAGGTAGCGCAGCGTCGCGACGATATCCTCGTCGGTGAGCACCGTGACCTCTTCCTCGGTGGTGAGGTTGAGCTTCTTGTTGACCTTGTAACGACCGACGCGGGCCAGATCGTAGCGCTGCGGGTTAAAGAGCAGGCCCTCGAGCAGGCTGCGGGAAGCGTCCACGGTGGGAGGCTCGCCCGGGCGCAGGCGACGGTAGATCTCGATGAGGGCGTCCTCGCGAGTGAGGGCGGTGTCGCGCTCCAGGGTGCGCTTGATCACATCGGAGTTGCCGAGCAGCTCGATGATGTCGTCATTGGTGACGGCGATGCCAAGGGCGCGCAGGAACATCGTGGCGCTCTGCTTACGCTTACGGTCGATGGAGACCATGAGCTGGTCGCGCTTGTCGACCTCAAACTCAAGCCAGGCACCGCGGGACGGGATGATCTGGGCCTTGTAGATCTGCTTGCCCGAATCCATCTCGGAGCTGTAGTACACGCTCGGGGAGCGGACGAGCTGCGAGACGACGATACGCTCGGTACCGTTGATGATGAAGGTGCCCTGATCGGTCATCATGGGGAAGTCGCCCATGAAGACGAGCTGCTCCTTGATCTCGCCGGTCTCCTTGTTGGTGAGACGGACGTCGGTCAGAAGCGGGGCCTGATAGGTCATATCCTTCTCGCGGCACTCCTCGACGGTGTGCGCGGGGTCGCCGAACTGATGCTCGCCGAAGGTAACCTCGAGAACATGGTTCTGGCTCTGGATGGGGCTGGATTCCTTGAACGCCTCACGAAGGCCCTCGTCCTTAAAACGCTCAAAGGATTCCCTTTGAACAGAGATAAGGTTGGGGAGCTCCATGGCCTCCGGGATTTTCCCGAAGCTGACGCGCTTGCGCTCAGTGGCAGTGTATGCGTAGGTCACCAGGTTTTTCCTCCTTCACGGAAATGCTCGGTGGGTTGGCGAGGCATGGCTTCGCCAGTTATCGCAACCTAATAGTTTATCAGGTACCGACCGTTGGGCAAGAAAAGCCTTGACGCGATTGAGTTTTTGGAGTAGCAAAGTTTTTCGACAGAAAACACGCAGGTAGATAGTGGTATACCGAACATCTGTTCATATATTTTCTGTGAACAGAGAGCCAGCAATCGCAGCTCTTATAAAAAACGGGCGCGAACCGAGGTCCGCGCCCGTAAATGTCGATGTCCGAAGGCTTACTTGCGCATCAAGCCGCCGCGCTCGTCGATGGCATCCCAGAAGGCATCGGCAAAGCGGGGGTCGCTTGCGGCCATGAGGGCGTTGGTGGCCATCCAGCCAGAGGGAGTGCCGGTGTCGTAGCCCGACAGCGGGTCAATGACGACGGCATACATGGCCTCGCGGTCGAGCGAACGGGCCATGGCGTCGGTGAGCTGGATCTCGCCGCCCTTGCCGGCCTGCTGATCTGCCAGCAGGTCCATGACCAGCGGGCTCAGCAGGTAGCGACCGACGATGTACAGATTGGACGGAGCCGCCTCGGGAGCGGGCTTCTCGACCAGACCGCCGATGCGCCAGACAGCGCCCGGCTCTGCATCGGCAACGTCCTCGGCACCCTCGAGCGAACCGACGCGCTCACCGGCGATAACGCCGTAGCGGCTGACTTCCTCGGGCGAGCAAGCAGCGACGGCGATAACCGAAGCGCCACCGTGCTCCTTGGAAACGGCGAGCATCTTGTCGCAGATGTCGCGGTTAGGCACAACGTAGTCGCCCAGAAGAACCAGGAAGTTCTCCCCTGCCACGGCGTCGGCGGCAGAGCGAATAGCATGGCCGAGGCCCTTGGGCTCGTACTGATAACGGAAGTCGACCGGCATACCGCCAGCGTGGGCGACGGCGTCGGCATAGGCGTTCTTGCCGCGCTCGCGCAGCAGGTTCTCGAGCGAGCGATCGGGCTGGAAGTAGTTCAGTAGCTCGGGCTTACCGGGAGAAGTAACGATGATGGCATCGTCGACCTCCTCGGGATCGAGCGCCTCCTCGACGACGTACTGGATGACGGGCTTGTCGAGCACCGGCAGCATCTCTTTGGGCGTGCACTTGGTGCCAGGCAGAAAACGCGTGCCAAGACCGGCGGCGGGGATGATTGCTTTCATGTTATTCAAAGATCCTTTCGCAGGCGCAAGATGCGCCCTGTGCGTGCGGCACGGCGGCCGCAGACCAAATTGCGATATCTAAGCATCTTACCGCTGGAACTATATGTCGCTACAAGGCAGAGACAATTCTTCAGCAGGTCAACGCAAATTATTGCTCGAATGGTGCAATTTTATTGCCCAACGGCAGGGTGCCCGATACGACGCAAATTACAGAACATGGCAGTTTGAGCAACCGATGTCGAGGGACCGAAAAACAAAAAAGACGGGGCTCGCAATGCGAACCCCGTCTGCAAAGAAATCTGGCGAGAAAGCCTGATTACTTGAGGGTGACAGCAGCGCCAGCAGCCTCGAGCTTCTCCTTGGCAGCCTCGGCGTCCTCCTTCTTGGCACCCTCGAGAACAGCCTTGGGAGCGCCCTCGACGACCTCCTTGGCCTCCTTCAGGCCAAGGTTGGTGAGCTCACGGACGGCCTTGATGACCTGGATCTTGTTGTCGCCGAAGCCCTCGAGCACGACGTCAAACTCGGTCTTCTCCTCGGCCTCAGCAGCGCCAGCAGCGGGAGCGGCGACAACAGCGGCAGGAGCAGCGGCGGAAACGCCGAAGGTGTCCTCGATAGCCTTAACGAGCTCGGAAGCCTCGAGAAGGGTCATTTCCTTAAGAGCATCGATGATCTCATCGGTGGTAAGCTTAGCCATTTCTAAGTCCTTTCGGTTTCCGTGCGAATGCACGGAGATCAGTTAAAACACGGCGCGAATGCGCCAGGGGTGCGGCGTTGCCGCCGCGGGTGAAAACAGCGACTAGGCTGCCTTCTGCTCGGAGACCTGCTGGATCGAACGAGCGAGACCAGAGGAAACGCCGTTGACGCAGACAGCGATGTCGCGAGCGAAACCGGAGATGAGACCGGCGATCTGGCCGAGAAGCTGATCCTTGGTGGGCAGCTCGGCGATAGCCTTAACATCATCAGCGGAAACGGCCTTGCCGTCGGAGATACCGCCCTTGATCTCAAGGACGCCCTTGGACTTAGCGGAGAAGTCCTTAAGGGCCTTAGCGGCCTCGACCGGCTCGGACTCGTAGAACACATAAGCGACGGGGCCGGCGAGAATCTCGTCGAGCTCGGGCTGCTCCTGGTTCTTGAGAGCGATCTTGACCAGGTTGTTCTTGTAGACCTTCATCTCGGCGCCGCACTCGCGAAGCTGATGACGCAGCTCCTGAGCCTGCTTAACCGTCAGACCGTTGTAGTTGACGACGAACAGACCGGCGTTCTCGGCGATACGGGACTCGATCTCTGCAACCTTGTCGATTTTGTACTGCTGGGGCATGAATTACACCTCCTCGAATTCTTTCCGGGCACGGTCCGCCACAAGGACGTGACGGGGGCATGTCCAAAAAGAAAGCCCCCGCGCTGCATGAGCGACGGGGGCGAGAAGACATATCTACTCGACCACCTCGGCTGGCGGGAAGTCCCATTAAGCTCGCGGGCGATGCCCGTTTGCGCCGGCTGTCTCTGGCAGCGGATTCGTGCGTGAACCGAAAGTATTATGGCGGGGACCCCGGCGTCGGTCAACGGAAAACCGGGCTGCACACAATTCCACCATCCAGCACGCGTCGCCGAAGGCCAGGCGCAAGGTTTTCGCTCGGTCAAGTCCTGGCTCGCACGAAGAGCACATTAAGTGCTCTTCGGCTCGTGCGGAATCTACGAAAA
>CABUDI010000016.1 GCA_902490305.1 uncultured Collinsella sp. | reverse complement strand
CGACACGCATAAAAAGCCTCCCATTTCTCATGTCCAAGAAATGGGAGGCAGTTCATATGAACTCGGGGCTCTTTGTGCCGCGCATCTATGAGAGGAGAAATTCGATGCGTACGGGCGCTACTCCATGTAGTCACCCTGAATGGCGGCAACCTCGTCGTTCCCCGCCTGGTGGGCGTGCTCAAGGCATCCGTTCCCCTCTTTATCGACGTTACGGGCAAAAAGCTCGTCGAGGAGACCATCCGCACGCACCGCGGCGTGGCCGACGCCATCGAGGCGCGCAACCCCACCGCCGCGCACGACGCCATGTATCTGCACCTGGTCTACAACCGCAACATGATCGCGGAAGGCGCGATGGCGAAAAGCGAGTAAGGGCATCGCGACAACCGATTTCAACCGTTCACCTTTTAAAAGTGAACGTTCACCTATTTTTAGGAGAATAGGGGCGTCAATTCCTCCGCTTCTCCTATACTGAGCTTGTATTAAAAGCAAGACTTATATAGATGAACGTTTCTTTTGAAAGGATCGCTATGTCTGATCTTATGGACAGCTTCCGCCTGGATGGCAAGGTCGCACTCGTGACCGGCGCCACCTACGGCATTGGCATGGCCATTGCCGAGGCGCTCGGCGAGGCCGGCGCCAAGATCGCCTTTAACGCCCGCCACGCCGACAAGGTCGCCGAGGCCGAGAAGCACTACCGCGAGCTGGGCTTTGAGGCTCACGGCTACGTGGCCGATGTCACTGACGAGGCCGTCGTCGCCGAGCTCGTCGCCAAGATCGAGGCCGATTTTGGCACCACGCCCGACATCCTGGTCAACAATGCAGGTGTTATCCAGCGCACCCCCATGCTCGACATGAGCGCCGAGGACTTCCGTCGCGTCGTCGACATCGATCTTAACGCCCCGTTCATCGTCTCCAAGGCCTGCCTGCCCGGCATGATCGCCAAGGGTCACGGCAAGATCATCAACATCTGCTCGATGATGAGCGAGCTTGGCCGCGAGACCATCGCTGGCTACGCCGCTGCCAAGGGCGGTCTGAAGATGCTCACCAAGAACATCTGCTCCGAGTTTGGCGAGGCCAACATCCAGTGCAATGGCATTGGGCCTGGCTACATCGCCACGCCGCAGACCGCGCCGCTGCGCGAGACGCAGCCCGACGGCAGCCGTCACCCGTTTGACCAGTTCATCATCGCCAAGACCCCGGCCGCCCGTTGGGGCACGCCCGAGGACCTGAAGGGCCCCGCTGTGTTCCTGGCCTCCGATGCCTCGAACTTCGTCAACGGCCACATCCTCTACGTCGACGGCGGCATCCTGGCATACATCGGCAAGCAGCCCCAGTAGGCGCTGCGCGGGCTTGAGACGGGCATCTTGCCTTTCAATCGTCGGTCGCGTACCCAAGTACGCTTCCCTCCTCTTTCAAGGCAACCTGCTCCGTCTCAAGCCCGCTCGCTCACCGCGCTCCCACATTTAGGTTCATTTAGTAGTTGCGGTGAAATAGGGATTGATTTTGACTTCTACCAGGCAAGACGGTCCGTATTTCACCGCAAGTTAGAAATAGGAAAGGTATTTCGCAATGAAGATCGCTCTCATCAACGAGAATTCTCAGAACTCCAAGAACCCCATGATCGAGGCTGCCCTTAAGAAGGTCGTCGAGCCCATGGGCCACACCGTCTTTAACTACGGTATGTATGCCGATGCCGACTCCAAGCCGCTCACCTACGTTCAGAACGGCATCCTTGCCGCCGTGCTGCTCAACTCCGGCGCTGCCGACTATGTCGTGACCGGCTGCGGCACCGGCGAGGGCGCCATGCTCGCCTGCAACTCCTTCCCCGGTGTGCTCTGCGGCCATGTCGCCGACCCGCTGGATGCCTACACCTTCGCCCAGGTCAACGACGGTAACGCCGTCGCCATGCCCTTCGCCCTCAAGAACGGCTGGGGCCAGGAGCTCAACCTCGAGTACACCTTCGAGAAGCTCTTTGGCTTCGGTTCCGGCAACGGCTATCCTGCCGAGCGTGTTGAGCCCGAGCAGCGCAACAAGAAGATCCTCGACGGCGTCCGCGCTGTGACCATGCGTCCGCTCGTCGACGTCCTGGGCGAGATCGACCAGGATCTGGTCAAGGGCGCCCTGGCTGGCGAGCACTTCCAGGAGTACTTCTTCGCCAACGCCACCGACGAGGCAATCATCGCCAAGGTCAAGGAGCTCCTGGGGCTCTAATCGCACGACCCATCGCAGCGAACGCAAGCGGCGGCCGCCCCAACACGGGACGGCCGCCGCTTTTTGCTATCAAATGGTGCAATGGGGTCAGGTTATCTCACACCATGTTGGCTCAAAGAGAGCAAGATTAGGATTCCTCGATAATCTGTCGGCATGCCGCTGCAAGAGCGGGAAACTCTGATGTCACCGCGTCCCAAACCACGGCGCGATCGACGTTGCCGTAATCATGGGCAAGATAGTTACGCATCCCCACTATACCGCGCCACTCAATCTCGGGATGTAGTCGCTGCGCCTTCTCGGACAGCTTACCCGCCTCCTCCGTCACCCTGAGGGCACACATAAGGAGAGAATCGGCGAGTGTCCTGGCCTTGATGTCATCCGCATGGAGGAACTCGTCTTCCGTCACACCGAACGCTTTGATTCTCTCGGTCGTCTCATCAATCGCCTCGAGAATCTCCTGGGCGCGCAACGCATCTGATTTACGGGCGAACATACAGCACCACACCCTCCCTCTCGATGGCATGCGCAATGTCTTCTCGCAAGTGTTCGCTCGAAACGACGTCGACCTGCTTGCCTGTTGCCTCTTTGATCTCCTCCGCGAACGAGGAAAGAGCGAATAACCCAAATGTCGCATCGGAATCGACCTCTATACGCAGGTCGATATCGCTATCGGTATTTGCGTCACGTCGAGCATACGAGCCGAACAACGTGACCGACCGAATCGCCTTTCGAGTACCCGCCGCGCGAGCAACGGCATCCCTGATTTCAGCAACGGTCAAAACGTCGGTCTTCGCCTCGTCCCGTTTGACTGAAAGAGAAGGGGTAAATGGAAGCGACCGCTCCCGCAGCATCTGACGCATGAACATGTTGACCGCCACGGAAGACGTCATGCCGAGCTCCTCGCAGAGCTCGGCAAACGATTCCTTAATTGATGCATCAACACGGACGCTCAAAACTGAAGCACTCATCTTAGCCTCCTGTATGACAGTAGCTATACAATATCATACAGAGAAGCAAGATGACTGGTGCAAAGGGGTCAGGTTTGTATGCACCAGATTGGTGCAAAGTAACCTGACCCCCATGCACCAAGGGGTTGACTAGAGTTCGCAGGCAACCTTGTAGCCATCGCCGATGGCATCGCGGATGTTGCCGCACTTGTTGGCATCGCCCAGCACGTGGGTGGCAACGCCGGCAGCGGCAAGGTCGTCGGCCAGCTTGGTATTGGGACGATAACCCATGGCAAGCACCAGCGTATCGGCATCGGCGATGGTGTGGATCTCGCCATCCTTCTCATAGCTGATGGCATCCTCGGTAATCTCGGTCACCTTGGCCTCGGTCAGCACGTGGACGCCCTTGGAGAGCATGCGCGTGATGAGCACCGCGCGACCGGCGCCACCTTCGTTGGCGGCGAGCGTCTTGGTCATCTCGATGACGGTGACGTCGCGGTTTGCCGGCGACAGGTCGTTGACCAGCGGAGCCAGATAGTCGGCCGTCTCGCAGCCGACGGTGCCGCCGCCCACGATGACGATCTTCTTGCCCGAGAAGGCATTGCCGCCCAGCAGGTCGTCAGCCGTCATGACCTGCTTAAAGCCCTGCATAAAGGCCGGGGCGATGGGTTCGGCGCCATAAGCCAGGACAACCTCGTAGCCCGCGTAGTCGCGCTGAATGTCCTCGGCAGTAAGCTCGGTGCCAAATACGCACTTCACGCCAGCCTCAGCAAGACGGCGGTACTGGTACTTGATCACGCGCGTGAGCTCCTGCTTTGCCGGCGGAACGGCCGCGATGCGCATCTCGCCGCCCGGCTCGTCCTGCTTGTCCACAAGCACCACGTTATGACCGCGCTTGGCGGCAATGTAGGCTGCCTCCATGCCCGCAGGACCAGCGCCCACAACGAGCACGTTCTTGGCCTCGGCGGCAGGCTCATAGCCAGCCTCGTCGCGCTCCACGTCCGGATTGACGGTGCAGGAGATGCGCTTGCCAAACATGATGCCGTTCAAGCAGCGCAGGCAACCGATGCAGGGACGGATCTCGTCGGCGTTGCCGGCAGCCGCCTTGTTGCAGAACTCGGCATCGCACAGGTTGGCGCGGCCCATCATGCAGATGTCGGCGGCGCCGTCCTCGATCAGTTCCTCGGCAATCCATGCCTCGTTGATGCGGCCGACCGTGGCAACGGGAATGTTCACATGCTTCTTGATCTCGCGCGAGCAGGCAGCGTGCGAGGCCTGCTGGGTACCGGCGGCGGGAATCGCGGAACCGCGCTTGATGGTGGTGCCGCCCGACACATGAATCATGTCGACGCCGGCCTTCTCCAGGCGACGCGAGACGTAGATCATGTCGTTGAGGGTCAGGCCGCCATCGGTGTACTCATCGCCCGAGATGCGGACGTCGATGATAAAGTCCTTGCCGCAGCGCTCGCGAATCTCGGCGATGACCTCGAGCAAGAAGCGCATGCGAGCATCGAGCGAGCCGCCGTACTCGTCGGTACGCTTGTTGTAGAGCGGGGTCAAGAAACCGCCGAGCATGCCGTGGGCGTGCGCCGCATGGACTTCGACGCCGTCGACGCCAGCCTTCTGCATACGCACGGCAGCGTCGCCAAACTGATGCGTGAGCTCGTGGATTTCATCGACCGTGATAGGACGCGGCGCCTCGCGGGCATAGGACGGGCCCACAAAGGACGGAGCGATCAGGCGCGGCGTGCCCGGAATGTTAAAGGCCATGTAGGCGGGGTGGAAGAGCTGCGGCATGATCTTGCAGCCGTACTCGTGGACGGCTGCGGCGAGCTTTTCCCAGCCGGGGATAAACGTGTCGTCGTAGCAGCACATGTCACCCGGCAGATAGGTATAGGTGGGCTCGACCGTCACGACCTCGGTGATGATGAGGCCCACACCACCCTTGGCGCGGGCGCGGTAGTGGTCGACCAAGTCGTCGGTCACATAGCCATGATTGGCCAGGTTGGTGGACACCGGCGGCATAAAGACACGGTTCTTGACCTCGGTCGTACCAACCTTGATGGGGCTAAAGAGCATCGGATAGGCGGAGGACTCCATACAGGCTTCCTTTCGTTTGAGCCGCGTGGCGGCACTTGCAGACGTACCTATCGTATCAGTACCCGCCGCGTTCGCACTCGCTCGCACTCCCCACCTTCAATCCCGACCCTCACAAAAAAGTTGCGGTGGAATACGGAGTAGATAAGGCCTTTGACAGCCAAAACAGTCCGTATTCCACCGCAACTGATGGGTGGGATGGGTTAGAGGCCCAGATAGCTGGTCATGCCTTCGACGGCGAGCTTGGCGCCGGCCACGGCATGGACCACGGTAAGCGGGCCGTTGACCACGTCGCCGGCGGCAAAGACGCCGGGCACGGTGGTCATGCCGTGCTCATCGACCGAAAGCAGACCGCGGTGGTCGGTCTCCAGACCGCCCGTCGTAAGCACGAGCTTGTCCTTGGGCACCTGCGAGGCCGCAATGACGATAGTGTCGGCCGCGGTGTGGTCGAGCTCTTCCTCGTAGCCCACCACGTTGTTGTCCTCGTCAAAGATAGCCGTCTCGAACACCGGGCCGTTATCGTCGATAGCGCAGATGGCCTTACCGCACACAATCTCGGCACCGTCGAGCTCGGTCAGCTCGACCTCGTCATCGATAGCCGAGATGTGGCGCGAGCGGGCATACACGGTGACCTTGCGGGCACCCGAGCGCAGTGCGGTGCGGGCCACATCCATGGCCACGTTGCCGGCGCCGATGACCGCCACGTTCTGCCCGATCGCCACACTCGTAGGGTCGACCAGATAGTCGATGCCAAACAGCACGTTGCCGCGTGACTCGCCGGGAATCCCCAGCTTGCGGGCACGCCAAGTGCCGGTGCCCACAAAAACCGCGTCGTAACCGTCGCGCAGCAGGTCATCGATATGCAGCGCGCCACCGATGGTGGTCGAGGGGCGCACGCGCACGCCGAGCGAGCACATCACGTGGCGGTACTTTTGCACCAGCGAACGCGGCAGGCGGAACTCGGGGATGCCATACTCGAGCACGCCGCCGATCTCGGGACGCTGCTCAAACACGGTGACAGCGCATCCCAGCTGGGCCATCTTAATGGCCAAGGTAATACCAGCGGGACCGGAACCGACCACAGCAATCTGTTTACCGCACGACGGTGCGGGCTTCCACTCCTTACGATCCAAATATGCCGTGGAGATATAGTTCTCGATGCTCGAGAAATGCACCGGCGTGCCCTTGCGACCCTGTACGCACGAACCCTCGCACTGGCCCGAATGGTTGCACACCATGGAGCAGACCGCACTCATCGGGTTGTTCTGGAACAACAGCTCGCCCGCTTCTTCTAGACGACGCTGCTTAAACAGATCGATGACCTGCGGAATAGGCGTCTGAACCGGGCAGCCCTTAATCTGACAGAACGCCCTTTTACAACCTAGGCAACGATTCGCCTCTTCGACAATGTGGATAGCCACGCAACTCCCCTTTTTAATGCAATCCAATGGGGGCGACAATAAAGACCCTTCACCGCCGCCCCCATACAGGTAATCTCAATCTGCCGACACAGCAAAAGCCAATGCTATAACTCGCGATGCGAAGCCCCGCAGCGAGCGGACATGTGCTCGAGTGTCGCCAGGCAGTCAGCTGCCGTCGCCGGCACGCTGTTCTCGACCACGCACGGAATGCCCGGACAGGCGGCAGCGGCCCAGGCGACGACGGGCTCAAAGTCGTAACGGCCCGTCTCGCCCACGCCATGGCATACCAGGCGCGAGCCCGTGCCGTCGCACCAGCCGGCCTCATCCTCGTTGTTCACGACCTCGTAGTCCTTGGCATGCAGCACGCGAACCTTGCTGCCGCACAGATAGAGCATGTGCGACGTAATCTCCTGCGCCTCGCCGACAACGCTGGGGTGTAGCAGCGACACCGGGTCGTAAATCACGCCGAGCGCCGCGCTCGGCACGCGCTCGAGCGCCTCGCGGCACCGCTGGGGCGTGTTAACCGTCTCATTCCAGCCGGGCTCGATCAAAATCTGCCCGCCCATGGCCTCGGCGCGCGTGCAGACATATTTGAGACCCTCAACAAACGCATCGAGCGCCTCATCGGTCATGCGGTCGACCGCCACGGCGTTCTGCACGTTAGGACGACCGGTCTCGGTACCCACCGGGCAACCGCCAAGCATCTTGGCAAAGTTCAGGCATGCCTCGTACTCGGCAAAGTTGTCCATGAGTTGTTGGCGATCGGGGGTCGCAAGGTTTTTATAGCAACCGAACACAGCAACCGAAACCCCCGCCTCGTCGAGCACCGCGCGAAGGTGGTCGGCAAGCTCGCGCGTAAGGCCCAAACGGTTGATGCCCATCGACTTATAGAGTACTTTGCTCGGCAGCTGGATGCACGAAAAGCCCAGCTCGCCCGCCATGCGAATGCGCTCTTCGACCGTTCCTTGCGGAAGGTCGTGCAGGCGCATGCCCGGAGTAATAGCCCCCACGCTATTCACATCCTTTGCAAGCGTTGATGCCCGGGGTATATCCGCCAAACGGGTCCTCAATGGAGCACACGCCCGAAGGAGCCAGCGGATCGCGCTTGCCGGCCAGCTTGTCATGGTGCATGGTCTCGATATAGGCCAGCACCAGCGGCGCCACGCCCTTCGCGTCGTTTTTGACGATGGGCTCGCTCATGTAGTAGCCAAAGGTGCCCTCGCGGTGCGTGGTGTTGCCCAGCCCCGCGACTAGGCAGATGTTGTCGAGCGCCAGCTGCCCATCATGCTCGGACAGGCAGGTCTCGCAGATACCGTCGAAGGCGCGACGGCCATACTGGTAATAGCGCTCGCCCAGCACGCCCAAGCGCACGCCCTTCATAATGGCATTGGCAAAGATGGCACTGCCGCTCTCCTCAAGATAGTTGGGGGCGATGTTGGGCAGGTTGATGACCTGGTGCCACATGCCGGTCTTTTCGTCCTGATACGGCAGCATGGCGTCGATCAGGTCGTGGAACATCTTGCGGATCTCGTCCTTCTCGGCCGACATCGAGGGCGGCATGAGCTCCCAGGTATCGATGAGCGCCATGGCAAACCAGCCCTCGGCGCGCAACCAGAAGTTGGCCGAAAGGCCGGTGACCGGATCGCACCAGAACTGCTTGCGGCTCGCGTCGTAGGCGTGATAGTACAGGCCGTTGAGCGGGTTGCGCATCAGATCGTGCACGACCTGGAACATATGGAAGCTGTCCGAGCAGGCGCGACGGTTGTGGAAACTCAGCTCGTACTGCATGTAGAACGGCTGCGCCATGTACATGCCATCGAGCCAAATCTGGTTGGGGTAGACGGCCTTGTGCCAGAAGACGCCCTCTTTGGTACGCGGCTGGGTCTCGAGCTGACGGTAAATGGTATCCATGGCGGCACGGTACTTGGGCTTGCCCACCAGGTCGTAGAGCTTATAGAGGGTCTTGCCGGCGTTGACGTTGTCGAGGTTGTACTCCTCGGGGTTGTAATGCTTGATGGTGCCGTCGTCCTGGACAAAGAAGTCGATATAGTCGTCGGCGAAGGTCAGATAACGCTGCTCACCCGTAATCTCGTACAGCTCGATGAGCGCTTTGATCATGCAGCCATCGATGTAGTTCCAGGTGTTCTCCTTACCGGCGCGGAGCTTTTCGATGTTCCAGGCCGGCGCCTGCGGCGTCGAGGTCTCGATCAACTGCTCGATATAGCGGTCCAGAATCTGATTGCAACCCATTGCTGTCCCCTCTGACGTTAATGATGGGTGAACGTTAACCCTAGTGTAACGCGAACGGGGAATGTAGGGTGAACGTTAACCCTACATTCCCCGCGAACGGCAGGCTTTTAGCGGCAAACGGCAGCTAAGCCCGCGGCGATGCGATGCGCCAGGCGCTCATAGCCAGCCGGACTGTAGTGCAGGCCGTCGGGCATATAGAGCTCGCGGTGCTCCGGCAAAAACGGGCTGATGCCGCTTTGTGCGTACAGGTCGATCACCGGCACCGAGTAGCGGTCGCAGACCTCGAGCATCG
This sequence comes from uncultured Collinsella sp., assembly GCA_902490305.1. Lineage (GTDB taxonomy): Bacteria > Actinomycetota > Coriobacteriia > Coriobacteriales > Coriobacteriaceae > Collinsella. The sequence goes on along the minus strand of CABUDI010000016.1, from coordinate 29,026 downwards.
CCTGCACGTACGCGATCTGCGTCAGACCCAGATGGTTGAGCTCATCGCTCGCCGGAATATCCTTCTCGTGCTTGCCGCTCGTCTTGCACGGCGTCATAAACACAAGCTTTGCCTGGGGCGAGCGCGCCGTGATGGTTCGGATCAGATAATCGACCGCGCCATAGAACTCATGCACATCGGTGCTGCCCAACTCGCCGAGCGGCACGTTGCGACTAAAGTCGTTGACGCCGCCAAAGACGACATAGACATCGGCTGCGTCGTCGATACCGTCCAGACGCTCGACAAACGAATCGGTACGGTCAGCCTTGATGGCGATACGCGAACCTTTGATGCCAAAGTTCTCGACGGTCGCACCGCCCAGCAGCGCGCCCAGGTGCGTGGTCCAGGAGATGTCGTTGCCGCCTGCGCCGCATCCGTTGTCGCCCCATGTGGTCGAATCGCCAAAGCAGCAGATGGTCGATTCACTCAAGGTCTTCGTCTGTTTCATGGTTATACTCCTCCCCGCCCACACGGCGGTCTTTGGTCTTATCAGTCATTACCGTTTGCTCGCGCTACGCCCATGGCCTACGAGCAGACCCCGACAGCGTGCTCGTCAAGCCACTCGATATCCTCGGCAAGGTGTGTAACGCCCAAATGGTGCCCGCCCGGGCAGACCTCGTGCGACAAGTCGTCGGCATGCCCCACAAGCTCATAGGCGCCGCGAACGATATCGAGCTGCTCGTCCACGTTCGCAAGCCCACGGGCGCCGTTGAGATGGTCGCCCTCGCAGCTCTGCACCAGCAGCGGACACGGCGCGATGAGCGATGCGATATCGCCCATATCGAGCAGACGCCACAGCCCCGGCACATAGTTGCAGCTGCAGTTGCCGTTGAGGTGCAGCAGCGAATCGTCGACACCGTACAGATAGCCCGAGACAAACGCCTTGCGCACGCGCGGGTCGAGCGCCGCCAGATAAAGCGTCATGTATCCGCCGCCCGAAAAGCCAAAGCAGCCCAGGTCGTCCATGGCAATGTCGCCGCGTGACTCCAGGTAATCGATCAGACGCATGTTGTCCCAGGCGTTGAGGCCCGCAACGGTAAGGCCCAGCGGCTCGGCCATGCGTGCCTGGTTCAGGCACGTGCCGCGCAGGAAGCTGCTCTCGTCATCGCCCTGGCCCTTCCAGTCGCGACGGTATCCCCAGCCGCGTGCGTCGGGGCAGACGGTCACATAGCCCATGCGTGCCAGGCGCAGACCGTAGTCGTAGTTGAACTTACGAACGGCATCGTCGACCGCCGGCACGCCCGTCACGCCCGCAACACTTGCGGCGCCGGCACCTTGGTGGCCATGCGGGCAGATATAGCAGCGCTTGCAGCCGTGCGCATCGAGCTTAGGGGTCTGCGGCTCGAGCAAATAGAACGGCATCCAAACGTTGTGCTCCACCTGCAGCATCGCATGGGTACGCACGATACCGCCGGCAATCTGTGCCCGATCGAGCTCGCGTACCTCAATCGGCATGCGATCCATAAGCGTTAAGCCCATCAGGTCAAACAGCCGAGCCCTCGTCGCAATCTGCCATGCCTCAAAGTCACCAGGCGTCGTGCCCTTAAATGCGGCAGAGCGGCCCTCACGCTTCAGGCGCTCGCGAAACGCCGGTTCGTCTTCGTAATAGGTATCGATGTGCACTGTGCGACCGTTATCGGAAAGACTGGCGGTCTCCACGGTGTTGTCCGAGCCACCCTCGGGATCCCAGCCGTCTGCACCGGCAAGCACCTGTTCACGGGCGTATCGGGCAGCAGCCGCCGCATCGAGCCCGCGGGCCCATGGCACCCAGCCGGCAGTATCGCCCGACGGGCCATGCAGGATTGCACCAGCGTAGCGTGCCCTCTCGTGCGCCGCCGGCTTATTCCAATCCCACCAGCCTTCGCGCTTGATGTGCTGACCAAGCCAGCAATCGATCAGCACGGTCTGCGCCCACTCGCGCCAAGGACGACCCAGGTAGACCGAATCCGGTGCCACGTCCTGCGAAGCCGTAAACGAGCAACCGTGGAACACAAAGCCGTACGGCTCTCCCTCGGGCGTCGAAGCCGCCGTCACGTAACCGTTCACGTCCATATTTCGGTTGAGCGAGCGGATCTCGCACCCCTCAAAATAGGCACGCGCGCCGCCAAAGATAAAGTCGACATCACCCTCGATTCGGCAACGTCGGAAATACTGACGGCCCACCCGGCGCGGCGCAAACTGCTTGGGCCCAATGAACCCGCCCGGTTTGACTTCGCGTGGCGGAAGCGGGCCCAAAAACAGGGTGTCCTGGCGCCCCGTAATGCAGCAGGCGTCGACCACCAGACGATCGCCGTCGGCGTACAGGGCAATCGCCTGCCCCACCTCGCGACCGTCGCCGGCATCGTTGACGATCGTGAGGTTCTCGAGCCGCACGTCATCGGCATCGACCAAAACGGTATAGGTCCTAAACGTGCCGAGCGTACCGTCGACACCCGAGCCATCACTCGAGGGCATCTTGGCACCCAGGCCTCCCACGATGCGCACGCTGTCAGCCGTCTCACCCACCAGCGTCACATGCGGTCGATGAATCTCGACCCGCTCGCGATACTCACCCGGATCGACATGAATCGTCACCGGTTGCTCGGCATCCGGATAGAGCTGATCGACAGCCGCCAAGGCTTCGGAGATGCTGCGATATGCCCCCGCACGCTCGATCGATACTTCAAAAACTTGTTCTTCAATCATCATCAGTCGCCACGCCCTTTCGTCGCGGATCGTCTACGCTGCAGTTCCGGCATATAAAGAGCACGTGCGATGGATCGGGAAGGCCCCGTCCATCGCACGTCACAACATGCCGGATTCGATTGTTTAGGAGCAGACGCTTACGCGCGCACAACCTTGTCGACGTTTTGGAGCTGCAGCTCCTCGCCGTCCTGGCCCTCGATGCTCACATTTTGCAGGTCGAGCACCTTGACGTTTTGCGCGATGATGCCCTGGCGCACCATGGGCTCAACGCCGCAGGCCATGGCCGGGACAAAGGGCTCGGCATCTGCGGCGAAGGTCACGTGGACATCCTGGAACGTCAGGCGCGTCACTTTGCTCTCGGGCAGGCCCGTGATGTAAGCAGCAGCCGCGTGGCAGTTAGTAGCCTCGATATCACAAAACGTCGTGGCACCAAAGCCGGGTGTGCGGTCGTCGACGGGCAGCGCCTCGCGAGACTGCACGTAATCGGTCTTGCCGTCCTTGTCGCAGAAGTAGAACGAATTGACCACGAAAGGCGTGAGCACCTCGTCCATGCGAATGTGCTCAAAGGTGATGCCCTCGTTAACGGCGTCCTTGCCGCGCCCGCGGCGGGTCTTGACGCGCAGGCCGCGGTCGGTGCGCTCAAAGAGGCACTTGCTCACGGTAAGGTCCTTGATGCCGCCGGCAGCCTCTGAACCCAGCACCACGGCGCCGTGACCATCGTGCATGTAGCAGTGAGAGATCAGCACGTCGTGCGTGGCGGGACGAAGCTCGGGCTCAATGCCCAGCTTGCCGCTCTTGATGGCGATGCAGTCGTCACCCACTGAGAACTGACAACCAAGGATGCGAACAAAACCGCAGCTCTCGGGATCGAAGCCGTCGGTGTTGTGGGAGTTCTTGGGACCCTCGATGGACAGGCAAAGCGCATCAACGTGCTCACACAGAACGGGATGGATGTTCCATGCCGGGCTGTTGCGGACGGTAAAGCCGGCAAGGCTCACGTTTTGGCACTCGGACAGGAAGATCATGCGCGGGCGGGCGATCTCGCGGCCCTCCTCGGGGCGGAAGATATTCTTAAAGTCCTTGTTCCACCAGTTATCCTCGGTAAAATCGGTCTGGCCGTCGATGGCGCCGCGGCCATAGATGCACACGTCGTGCACGCTCAGACCCGTAAAGGTCGAACAGTAGGTCGAAAAGCTCTCGCCCTCCCAGCGGCCCAGGGGCAGCATATCGGTGCCGGCATACCCGGCGCCCTCGTCGCCCGTGACCGTGCCCGGAATGTAGGCAAGCGCCGCGCGGTCGTGACGGGCCAGCAGCACCGCGCCCTCGGCGAGCTCGATGTTGATATTGCTCTTAAGGAAGAGGGACTTGATGCGGTAGTTGCCGGCGGGAATCAGCACGCGCCCGCCCTTGGGGCAGGCCATGATGGCAGCTTGGATATTGGCGGTGTCGTCGTGCTCGGCATCGCCCTTGGCGCCACAGTCGCGAACGTTGATGGTAAAGGGCTCAGCCGGCGTGGTGACACCTACGCTCAGCTCACGCTCGCCACAAACAAAACGAACCAGGTTGCGCTTGCCGGGGGTCAGGCCGTCGACATAGGTCTCGACCGTATTCGTGGTACCAGCGGGCTCGTCGTTGACAAAGATCTCCCACGTATCGGCACAGGTAAAGTAGCCGCCGTCGTCAAGCTCGATCACGGCCGCGCGGGCGTTGCGCCAGATAACGTTCGTCTCCATGGATTTCTCCCTCAAAAAGATGCTCTAAAGGCAAATTGTACGCTGTTGAAAAAGGGCCGTGCCTGCCGGCGGAATTCCGGTGGCACGGCCCTGTGATTTGGACGATATGTCGGCCTTACTCGGCGGGGGTTACGCTACCGTCCTGGAAGCCAACGTTGTTGTGGGCAAAGCAGTCCTCGTACTTAAAGCCGGAGAGCTCCTCGCAAAGCGCCTTGACCTCGGGCTTGACGTCGGCCATCTTGCCACCCTCCTTGACGCGGTGAATCTCGTCGCAAAGGATGTCGCACTGCTCCTTGTCGATCTTGATGCCGCGGGCAAGGACGGCCGCAAGCAGGAAGAAGCCGGCGCAGCCGATGATCATGTAGCCGCAGATATACAGAGGCACGGTAGCGGGCTGGGTCACGGCGTCGCTATTGCCGGCGGTCTGAATGAAGCCGGAGGCAGCAAGGACGATAGCCCACACGTTGACGGCGATAGCCTGGGCGATCTGCTGGCAGAGCTGCTGTGCGGAGCTGTAGATGCCCTCGCGACGACGCAGGGTGATGAGTTCATCGACATCGGGGATGTAGTTGAGCAGAACATCGGGCAGGTACTGGAAGCCGACGTAGAAGAACTTCCAGATGGCGAAGATGATGGGGTAGGCGATCATGGCGATGGCGACCGTGGAGGTGCCGTTGATCTGACCAAAGGCGAAGTAGTTGTAGGCAATGATGCACGCAGCGCAACCGACATTTGCGAGGTACCAAGACTTGTGGAAGCCCTTCTTGGCCATGAGGGCGACCCAGATGGCGGTGCAGACGATAGCGACGACCTTGCCAGGCATCTCCATCACGGACTCGTAGGACTTAGGAATCTGCAGGCAGTAGACGATGAAGAAGGACAGGCAGGCAGACCAGCAGGCAGCAGCGAGCTTCGTGGAGACCTGTGCGTACAGGACCTTGCGGAAGGACTTGTTGCGGAAGGTGGAGATAACGTCGATGAAGAACTTCTTGATACCCTCGCCGACGCTCTCGATCTTCTCCTGAGCGACCTCCTCGGGGGTGTGCTCCCACGTGGACAGGTACACACAAAGCAGCGAGATTGCCATGACCGAAGCGTTGACCGTAGCGATGATGAAGTAGCTGAACGGGTTGGTCTCGCCGAAGGTGCCAAAGCCGAAGCCCACAAGTGCAGCCATCAGGAAGCCGGCGGCGTTACCAAAGAGATGCTTGTAGCCGGTGAGGTACGTACGCTCCTTAAAGTCGTCGGTCATCTCGATGGTAAGCGGCGACAGGTTGGCGGTGCAGAACGTGTACGCGACGTTGTAGATCAAGTACAGCACAAAGTAGTACGGGAAGCCAAACGGCGTAGCCACGAAGATGAGCGGCTCGGCGATCATCATCGGGATGGCCAGCAAGATCCAGAAACGACGACGACCAAAGATGCGGCCAATCTTGGTGGCATAGAAGTTATCGGCCACAAAGCCCATCAGCGGGCAAAGAATGGCGTTGACATAGATGGCAAACGAGCTGATCAGTGCAGCCTCGCCTGCGGACAGGCCACACTCCGTGGACAGGAACAGCACCATGTAGCTGTGCGTAAAGGTCAGGGCACCGGAATTGAGCATACCGCCCATACCAAAGCCCAAGCGCGTCCAGAATGTGATCTTACGCTTTTTTCCGATCTTATTAGTCATCGAGCTCCCTCTCTTTTCTCGATTGTCTTGCAGCAAGACATTGGAGTCCACACTGACATCTGTCTGCCCAGCGTTCAGGGTGAACGTTTAGTTAGATTATGCGCGATTGCTTACGACAGGTGAACGTTCACTTGAATAATATCCTTGAACGGTCGATTTTTACCGCTGAACGGACACAATTGAGATCCTCACACCTATTTTCTGCTGGTAAGGGTGCCATGCTGGACAGCCATGAGATAGGTGAACGTTTATCAGATTTTCCAACATATTCACTTAACCACAAAACGAAACCCCGCCGGGAACACTCCCGACGGGGCCGACGACATAGCGCTACGCTTGGGTGCATTTGCCACTACAGGCAGACGCCGTCCTTCCAGATGCTGATCTCGTGACAGCCACGGCGCTCGGCACTCGTGAGTTTACCGCTCGCCGTCTCCAGCACCAGCTGGTATAGATCGTGAGCAGCCTCGTCGAGCGTGCGCTCACCCGTGGCAATCACGCCGGCGTTAAAGTCCATCCAGTTGGCCTTGTGGTCGCACAGACGCTGATTGGTGAACACCTTGAGGGTAGGCGCCGGCGCGCTAAACGGTGTGCCGCGGCCGGTCGAGAACAGAATCACGTGGCAGCCGGCAGCCGTCAACGCCGTGGTGGATACCATGTCGTTGCCCGGACCGCACAGCATGTTCAGGCCGTGTTTATTTGCCTGGCCGGCATACGGCAGCACGTCGACGATGGGGGCAGATCCGCCCTTTTGCACGCAGCCGCAGCTCTTGTCCTCGAGCGTGGTAATACCGCCGTCCTTGTTGCCGGGGCTCGGGTTCTCGTAGACGACCTCGCCGTGGCTAATAAAGTAGTCCTTAAAGCCATTGAGCATGTCGGAAGCGGCGTTAAAGACCTGCTCGTTCTCACAGCGATCGAGCAGGATACTCTCGGCGCCAAACATCTCGGGCACCTCGGTAAGCACCGACGTGCCGCCGCGGGCGACAACCATATCACTCACGCGACCGATCGTGGGATTGGCGGTAATGCCCGAAAGACCGTCGGAGCCGCCGCACTTAAGTCCAATAACCAGCTCGGAGGCCGGAATGGGCTCGCGCTTGGCTTGCTTGGCGAGGTCTGCCAGCTCGGCCAGAATCTTGTGGCCCTCGACCTGCTCGTCGGCAACGTCCTGGCAGGTGAGGAAGCGGACGCGCTCGTGATCGAAGTCACCGAGCTCGTCGAGCACCTGCTGGTGTGTGCAGTTCTCGCAACCAAGCGACAGGAACAGCACACCGGCCGCATTAGGATGACGCGAGAGCGCCACCAGCAGACGACGCGTCTGGACATGGTCGGCGCCGGTCTGCGAGCAGCCAAAGGGATGCGGGAAGTAGTAAACGCCCTCCAGCGAGCCCTCGACCAGATCCTGAGCCTGCTCGCACATGGCACGTGCGACCTCGTTGACGCAGCCGACCGTGGGGATGATCCACAGCTCGTTGCGCGTGGCGGCGCGGCCATCGGCGCGGCGGAAACCCATAAAGGTCTCGGGCTCAACCGGTTCAACGACCGGATGCGTCGGGTTGTAAGCGTACTCGACCTCGCCCGAAAGGTTGGTCTTGACGTTATGCGTATGAAGCCACTGACCGGGCTGGATGTCGCCCGTCACGTGGCCGATAGGAAGACCGTACTTGACGACGTCCTCCCCCGCCGCAATGGCGCGCACCGCCATCTTATGGCCCTGCGGAATATCCTCCACGGCCACGACCTCGCCCACCCCGGGAACCGCGACGGCAGTGCCCTTGGCAAGCGGCGACAGCGCAACGATCACGTTATCGGCCGGATTGATCTGGATAGTATTCATTACAAATGGTCCTAACCCTACAGGTTGAGCAGAAGTCGAGACGCGGGCACGCCGTCCCGCGCCCGCGTCTGCGCCGGAAATTTACGCCTGAGCGTTGGCGAAGGCCTGCTTGGCGCCCTCGGCACGCACGACAGCGAGCGCGCTGACGACAAACTCCTCAAGACCTGCGATCCGCGTAAGGTCCTCGCCCCACATCTGCTCGTTGGTGAGCACGTCATGCACCAGCTGGGCATCGTCGGCGCCGGCATGGGCGGCGTAGAAGTCGAGCACGAAGGCGTCGTCCTGAGCGGTGTACTCGGTGCCGTCGGAGCGACGCAGGTGCAGGCCGTCGCCCTCGCGGGACACGAGCTCCTGCGTGTAGAAGGAGATGAGCGTAGCGAGGCTCGTCGCCAGGCACTTGGGCAGGTTGCCGGTCTCGGCAACGTAGTCCTTGAGCGTGGGCAGGTCGCGAGCGCGCCACTTAGCCGTGGAGTTGAGGCAGATGGAGAGCAGCGCATGATCAATAAACGGGTTGTCGAAGCGGTTTTCGACGGCGGCGGCAAAGGCCTTGCAGTCCTCGACATCCAAGTCGGCGGCAAGCGTCGGAATGACCTCGTCGTAGAGCATGGTGTTCATGAAGCCGCGAATGGTCTCGTCATGCATGCAGTCGCGCACGATATCAAAGCCGGCAACCCAGGAACCCGGAACGAAGGCGGTGTGGGCACCGTTGAGGATGCGGACCTTGCGCTTTTTGTACGGGGTGACGTCGGGAGTCACAAAGACACCCGGAAGACCAGCCTTCACAAAGGGAAGCTTCTCGGCAAGCGACTCGTCGCCCTGGATGCCCCACATCTGGAAGGGCTCGCGCACGGCCAGGAAGGGATCCTCGTAGCCCAGACGCTCAGCCACCGCGGCGGCCTCCTTAGGATCGCGGATGCGGCCGGGGACGATGGTGTCGACGAGCGTGGTGCAGACGGTGCAGTCGTTGGCCATCCACTGCGCAAACTCGTCCTCCCAGCCCCAGTCGCTCACATACTGGTTCATGATGCGCAGCAACTCCTCGCCGTTGTGATCGATGAGCTCGCAGGCGAGGACGATGACGCCCGGCTTACCGGCAGCCCAGCGGGTGTGGAGCACCTGGGCAAGCTTGGCGGGGAAGCTCGCAGGTGGCATGTCGTCGGCCTTGCAGGACGGGTCATAGGCGATACCGGCCTCGGTGGTGTTGGAGACGATGATCTCTAGGTCGTCGGAGACGGCGACCTCCATCATGGCGCGATAGTCGTCCTCACGATACGGGTTAAGGCAGCGGCTGCAGGCGCTGATCACGCGGGACTCGTCAACCGTGTTGCCGTTCTCCTTGCCGCGCACCAGCACGGTGTACAGGTCGTCCTGGGCATTGATACCGTCGGCAAAGCCAAAGGCACCGCTGATGGGCTGCACCATGACGACCTTGCCGTTCCAGCCGGTGGCCTCGTTGCCCATGTCAAAGAAACGGTCGACGAAGGCGCGCAGGAAATTGCCCTCGCCAAACTGCAGAACCTTCTCGGGAGCATCCTTGGGCAGCAAATAGCCCTTGTAGCCGATCTTCTCGAGCGCATCGTAGCTGATGTTCTCCATCTGTGTCTCTCCTTAGATAGCTGTTAGCGTGCAAGCAAAACGGGGGCGCCGCGTGTGGCGACGGCGCTCCCGAGTTCGATGTGATTCGATGCAGGCTTATGCCTCGACGGTGTCCAAATCAAAGCCAAAGTAGCGGACCGCGTTGTTGTAGCTGATGTCGCGCACGATACTGCCCAGCAGCTCCATGTCGGCCGGGTACTTGCCCTGCTCGACCCACTCGCCGATCACGCTGCACAGCACGCGACGGAAGTACTCGTGGCGCGGATAGGACAGGAAAGAGCGGGAGTCGGTAAGCATGCCCACAAAGTTGCCCAGCACGCCCTCGTTAGCCAGAGCCGTGAGTTGCTCGCGCATGCCGACCTCGTTGTCGTTGAACCACCAGGCGGAGCCGTTCTGGATCTTACCGGCGGTCGGAGCCTCCTGGAAGCAACCCATGACGGTATCGATCATGGTGTTATCGATGGGGTTCAGGCTGTACAGGATGGTCTTGGGCAGGCCGCAGGTCTCCTGGATGGAGTTGAGGAAATCGGCGAGCTGGTCGGACGGCGTGTAGTTGGAGATGCAGTCGTAGCCGGTGTCGGGACCGAGTTTGGCGAACATGGCGCGGTTGTTGTCGCGCTTGCAGCCAAAGTGCAGCTGCATGGCCCAGCCCAGACGGACATACTCGCCGGCAACGAACTGCATAAAGGCAGTCTTGTACTTGAGGACCTCTTCCTCGGTGAGCGGCTCGGCAGCCAGACCCTTGGCAAAGATAGCCTCGATCTCGTCGACGGTAGCCGGGACGTACATAACGTAGTCGAGTGCGTGGTCGGAGGCGCGGCAGCCCAACTCGTGAGCAACGTCGTAGCGCTTGGAAATGGCAGCCTTCATGCCCTCAAAGTCGCTGACCTCAACGCCGGCAACCTCGGAGAGGTGCTTGCAGTAGTCGGCAAACTCCTGGCCGCGCTCGATGCGCAAAGCGGCATCGGGGCGCATGGCGGGAACGACCTGAACGTCAAAGCTGTCGTCGGCGGCAATCTTCTTGTGCCACTCAAAGCTGTCGGCGGGGTCGTCGGTAGTGCAGATCATGCGGACGTTGGACTGCTTGATCAGGTTGCGGCAGGTAAAGCTAGCCTCAGCGAGCTTGGCGTTGGCAAGGTCCCAGACCTCCTGGGCAGTCTTGCCATTGAGGACGCCCTCGTAGCCAAAGTAGCGCTTAAGCTCCAGGTGGCTCCACTCAAAGACGGGGTTGCCAACGCAGCGACCCAGGGTCTCGGCCCACTTTTGGAACTTCTCGCGAGCAGGGGCGTCGCCAGTGATAAAACGCTCGTCGACGCCGTTGGCGCGCATCAGGCGCCACTTGTAGTGGTCGCCGCCCAGCCAAACCTCGGTAATGTTCTCGAAACGCTTGTCCTCCCAGATCTCCTTGGGAGAAATGTGGCAATGGTAGTCGACGATGGGCATGCCCTCGGCAAAGTTGCGGAACAGCTCCTCACCGGTCTTGGTGCTCAGCAGGAAATCCTGATCGTCCATAAAGTTTTTCATCAAACAGCCCCTTTGCTGGCAACGCGGGCGCACGGCGCGCTCGTTATCCTTTAGGTGAACGTTCACCATACTAATCCATTACGACTCAAAAGGTGAACGTTCACCTAACAACCATGGGGTGAACGGTAGGTTTTGCCCGTTCAACGGTTGCCGGAGCTGTGACTTGCATGCATTGCGGACCGGTTGGCGTCCCCGAACACCGAACTTGAGCGCTTTTGCTCAGGTGGGTCATGTCCCGACGTACATTTTTGGGAGTATTCAGCATTGGAGCGCGCCGTGCGCCATCCTCAGCGTCCTATTTGGAACGCAGATAGCGCCCGATCGGCATAAAAAGTGCCCCCGATGGCAAATTACGCCATCGGGGGCACTTAAAACAGTCGTTCTGCACCTCATTCAGGGCATGCCAATGCTGAATACTCCCAAAAATGCACATCGCAAGAGGGGGTACCTGCTCAATCGGCTAAATACCCGCAAGTTCGCAGTAGCGGTCGACATTGCTGGCAAATACCATCTCGACGGCACCCTTCTGGACGGGCACCGTCGGGGTCCTTCCCCACAGCAGATAATCGCCCAGTGTCTTGGCGCCGCGATACGCCAGGCTCGTCGGGTCCTTATAGACAATATTGGTAAAGATACCGCGGCGCAAGGCCAGGGCGCTTTCGGGAAACAGGTCGTTGCCGATCACCATGACCCGACCGGCCTTGCCGGTCGAGACGAGCGCGTCGGCAACCACTTCGGAACCAACGGCAAAAACGCTACAGATAAGTTCGGGGGCGTCCGGCGCACTCAAGCGCTTTTCGAGCTCATGCTCGAGTTGTTTGACTTGCGCATGGGCACCTGCAAGATCCTCAACCTGCCATGGAATATCACGTTCGCGCAGGTAATTGTGGAAGGCGCGGGCGGTTAGATAGTGCGAATCGGTATATGGGTCGCCTGTCAAAAGGAGCACGCGGGCGTCGGCCCCAGAAGCATGGACCAGGTTTGCCGCCTGCTCGGCCATAAGGCTGCCTGCCGTCGAATAATCGGCCAAGCTCGCACCCAAACGATTCAAATGCGGACGGTCGCCGTCGACAAGCTCAATCGTCACGCCCGCCTCGGCGATCTGCCCCAAAAGCTCAGTCGCACGATCGTCGCCCGGCGCATAGGCGAGCAAGCCATCAATCTTCTCGCCCACCTGCAGACGCTCGTCGATTTGCTCGAGTGCATCAGCGTAGCCGCCCACGCCAAATTCAACGCGCTCAACCGTAATGCCCCGGTCGATGACCTCCTGTTCAAAGCGATTGCAGCCTTCCCACAGGTAACGGAAAAAGTACGCTCCCTCGCGCGATGCGCGGGGCAGGCAAAACACCAGATTGATATCCTTGCGGCGCAGGCTTGAGGCACTTGTGTTGCGGTGATAGCCCATGGCCTCGGCCTTAGCGTTCACCTTGGCGCGCACGGATTCGCTCACGCCGGCCTTTCCCGTCAGGGCCTTGTGCACGGTATTGATGGAAACGCCAAGCTCGGCGGCTATGTCCTTCATGGTTACGCGAGCGCTCATGCGGTTACTCCGTTATAGATAAGTTGCCAATTAATAGTCCAGTTAACGATACCCCAAAAATACTCTTCGACTCGCCGTGCTCTCCCTCAAATGCACAAAGCGCCCCGCGAACGGATGCCCGCGGAGCGCTTGGATGTCCGGACCTTATTTGATACCGCGACCCAAGTCTTCGGCGATTTTGTCTACGCCCTTAAGTGCAGCGCACGTCTTTTTGTTGGAGCAATGCCCCGTGCAAACGCCACCCTGAGCGCAGTCGGCGCAGGTGCCCTTGCGGTAGATGCGCACGCACACGGCGACAAACGCAACGCCGATAACAGCCAGTACAACAATATCGATAGGTGCCATAGCAAGCCTCCTCTAGTTAACCATCACTTACTTTACCCCATTCTCCACCTACCAAAAAGGGACAAGTTGAATTTGGTCAGTTTTATCTGCGGAAACGCCACATCTCTCCCACCAAAAAGCCCGGGTATCGCGAAGATACCCGGGCTCGTGGAAAGGGGCTAATCCTTATTTGGACTTAAGCGGAAACTGCGGCGGAAGCGGTGTTGGTCTCGTCCTCGTCCGTCCAAGCGTGCTTGGGCATGGGACGAAAGATCTGGAAGAGCATCGCAACCAGCAGAACGATGGCTACAACCGTCCAAATACCAAACTGGCCAAGGACAAGCAGGTTGTAGAACTGGTTGATGAACAGGCCAATGACCCAGGCAAAGGCGCACTCGTAACCGATGGCGATCGCAGTCCACTTGCCGGAATCCATCTGGTTGCGGATGGTACCCATGGCGGCAAAGCACGGGGCGCACAGCAGGTTGAACGCGCCAAAGGCAACGCAAGCGCCCATGGTCGGGAACATGCCGGCGAACGCGGTCCACAGGCTCGGGTCAGTCTCGGCGGCGTCGGCCACGGACAGCAGCGAACCGGCGGTGGCGACGACGTTCTCCTTGGCGACAAGGCCAGAGACAGTCAGCGCAGTTGCCTGCCAGGTGCTAAAGCCGAGCGGGGCGAAGATCCAGGCAACCAGGTTGCCGAGCATGGCAAGCACGGAGTAGTCCATGAACTCCTCGGGGATGCCTTCCATCGCAGGCAGGAAGCCAAAGGAGCCGTTGTAGCTACCAAAGTTGGACAGGAACCAAACCACGACAGTGGAGGCAAAGATGACCGTGCCGGCCTTCTTGATAAAGGCCCAGCAGCGCTCCCACACGTGCAGCGCCCAAGAGCGGATCGCCGGGAAGTGGTAGGCGGGGAGCTCCATAACGAACGGCGTCGGGCGACCGGCGAAGAGCTTGGTCTTCTTGAGCATGAGGCCCGAGGCGATGACGGCAAAGACGCCCAGGAAGTAGAAGAGCGGGCTAATCCACGCGGCGGTGGTGGAAGAATCGCCGATGATAGAACCCATGAGCAGGGCGATGATCGGCAGCTTAGCGCCACAGGGAATGAACGTGGTGGTCATGACCGTCATGCGGCGGTCCTTCTCGTTCTCGATGGTCTTGGTGGCCATGACGCCGGGGACGCCGCAGCCCGAGGACACGAGCATGGGGATAAAGGACTTACCGGACAGGCCAAAGCGGCGGAACACGCGGTCCATGATGAAGGCGACGCGGGCCATATAGCCGCAGTCCTCCAGGAAGGACAGCATGACGAACAGCAGGAACATCTGCGGGACGAAGCCGAAGATAGCGCCCAGGCCTCCGACGATACCGTCGCAGACCAGCGAATCGACCAGGCCACCGTCCTCGGTGCCGCCCGCCACAAGCGCGTCGTGGACCATGGTGGTAATACCGGGAACATAGGGGCCGTACTGCGCCGGGTCGACCGAGTCGGCATCATCGCCCGCAGCCTCGACAGCCGCGTCGTAGGCGTCGCGGCCCTGGCCGAGCACATACCAACCGTCGGTGCCAAAGAGCTGGTCGTTGGTAAAGTCGGTCACCGTGCCGCCCAAGGTAGAAACGGCGATGTAGTACACGCAGAACATGATGACAACAAAGATCGGCAGGCCCAGGATACGGTTGGTAACCACGCGGTCGATCTTCTCGGAAGTGCTCATCTTGGCCGGAGCCTTGGTGAGGCACTCGTCAATGATGTGCGCGATGACGCCATAGCGCTCGCCGGTGATGATGGACTCGGCATCGTCGTCGCAGTCCTGCTCGCACTGAGCGACCAGCTCCTCCACGCGAGCGGCCTTCTCCTTGGTGAGGTTGATGAGCTTGCAGGCGTCCGCGTCGCGCTCAAACAGCTTGACGGCGTAATAGCGGCGCTTGTTGGCGGGAACACTCGCCGGAAGGTTGTTCTCGATGTGGTCCAGAACGTCCTCGATGGAGGAATCGAACTTGTGCTCGGGCACCTGACCCTTAGAAGCAGCGGACTTCTTGACCTGCTCGAAAAGCTCCTTGATACCCTTGTTCTTAAGGGCCGAGATCATCATAACCGGGCAGCCGAGCTTCTTGGAGAGCTTGTCCGTGTCGATCTTATCGCCGTTCTTTTCGACCAAGTCGGCCATGTTGAGGGCAACGACCACGGGCAGGCCGGTCTCGATAACCTGAAGCGCCAGGTACAGGTTACGCTCGAGGTTGGTGGCATCGACAACCTGGACGACCACATCGGGCTCGCCGCTCATGAGGTAATCGCGCGAGCATTGCTCCTCGGGGCTGTAGGGGGAAAGCGAGTAGATGCCGGGGAGGTCCGTGATGGTAACGTTCTTGTCGCTTAGGAGCTTGGCCTCCTTTTTCTCAACCGTGACGCCGGGCCAGTTGCCAACGTAGCCGTTGGCGCCGGTGATCAGGTTGAAAAGCGTGGTCTTGCCGCAGTTGGGGTTACCCGCCAGCGCGACATGGATCTGAGAATCCGCCATTCAATCCTTCTTCCTTGTGTGCCTGCGCTGCTTTCTCCGCGCAGGCTGGATAATGTGCTTCAAAGTTGCTGCATTAAGTTAGAAAAACCTAACTTTATCTGCAGAAATATACGCCGCAAGCCCTTACTGGACCTCGACGACGGCCGCCTCCTCCTTGCGGATGGAAAGCTCGTAGCCGCGCACGTTGATCTCGACCGGATCACCGAGCGGTGCAACCTTCACGACCTTGAACGAAGTGCCCTTGATGAGCCCCAGGTCCATAAGGTGGCGGCGAAGCGCACCCTCACCGTGAAGCTTGACGATGGTGGAGCTCTCGCCCACCTTAACGTCACCCAACGTCTTCATTTACTTGTCCCCCTTTCAGTGCGTACAGAAATACCGTCGACTAACCAACGGTCATGATGTGCATGGCAACCTTGGAATCGATACCAAAGCGTGTGCCCAGCACCGTGACGATGATATTGGCGCCACTCGAGCTCACCACGTGAATTTCGCTGCCCTCGACAAAGCCGAGGTCCTTGAGGTGGTGCTTCATATCCTCATTGCCCTTTACCCGAGACACGCGCACGGTTTCGCCCGCTTTTACCATCGAAAGCGGCATGGCCGGCATCTGCGGTCCGCAAGACATGAGTGGCTCCTAACGTCAGTTCGTCCTTCACATCGACATGGTAAAAGTTAGCCACATCTATGTTCGCTTTAGTAAACTAACACGTGGTTAACTTTTTGGAAAGGGTCCCCATTCAGATTTCGAAAAAGTTTCCTATACGAAACAAAAGGGCGCGGCAAAGGACCATCCTTTACCACGCCCTGTCATGCTTAGAGCGAGAGGTTTCTGATCGACGTAACGCAGGAAGCCTCGTCTACGCCCGAAACGCGAAAGATGATGTCCTCGCCGCACTCGCCGTAGAGAGCCATGAGGCCCATGACATCGCGACCGTCGGTATGGCGGTCGCCGATGCTGACCGACACGTCGCTACGGTGCTTGGCAATGATGTCATAGAGCAGCGCAACCGGGCGGGCGTGTAGTCCCAACGGATCTTTAATCGTCTTTGTAAACTCGACCATGTCCCCTCCCACGACATCACACATTCGGCCGGCAAACCCAGCCACGTGGTAGTTATTGTAGCGTTAGATGCTTATCGAGGGCCCCTCCGGATACCCCGTGGTCAAAAAGTGGCAAATATGAGTACTGTCACAAATTTAGTAGCAGCAAAATCGAGAGCAAATTGCCTAGCTTGAGCGATTCGAAGAGGTTGAAAGCCGTCAAACGCCCTTTAAAGGGAGTTAGATAAATCGATTTTGAGCCCATTTTCGCTCAGAGCAGGCCGAAAAATATGGCACTTCTTTTGCAACAGTACTCATATTTGGCATTTTTTGACCACGGGGGCCAAAACCATGCCCCAAAACACAAAAGGAGGGGCCTCGTAAGGCCCCTCCTTAGGAAAGGGAATCGATCTATTCCGCAGCCGTAGATTAATCCTAGCCGCTACTCCATCATGTCAAGGACGGAGGGGCGCAGCTCGCTCTCGGCAGCCTCGGGATCGGTCTCGCGCAGACGGTTGATATAGCGGTTGTACCACATCACGGCAAGGCCCAAGAAGACAACCACGCCGCCAACGTTGTAGACCAACGTCAGCCACAGCGGCTGATCGAGCGGAATGGTGCCGCAGATAAGCACGAAGCAGAAGACCACAAGCAGGAATGCGGCAACGACCAGGCCAAAGCTGCGCGAGCCCATGCGGAAGTCACGGGGAGCGGCGTCGAAGTTCTTGCGCAGCATAAAGTAGGCAAGCAAAATCAGCAGCGGCGGGAGCAGAGCGGTGGCAGCCGTCATGTTGGTGACGATCATGAGCAGGTCGTCGAGGTTGCCGGAGCCCAGGGCCGGGATGATCAGGATGGGGACGACGATGGCGAACTGCAGCCAGGCAGCGCGGGCGGGAATGCCGTGCTCGTTGAGCTCGACGATCTTGCTACCAAAGACGCCCTTGGGGATCTCGGTGAAGAAGACCTTGATGGGAGCGGAGGTCCACATCATGAGGGAGCCCAGCGTGGCGGCGAGAAGGATCAAGCCGATGGCGCGCGTAGACACTTCCATGGGAATGCCAAAGTGGGCAAAGACAGCACCGAATACGTCGAAGATACCGGTGGAGATGGCAACGCCGCCCTCGGGGATGAACAGGTTAACCAGCAGTGAAGCGCCTGCATACAGAAGGCCGATTGTCAGGCCGGCGATAACGACGGTGCGCACGAAGGCCTTGACGCCACCCTTAAGGTCGTTAAGGAACACGCCGACAGACTCAGCGCCGCCAACGCCCTGGATGATCCAGGCAAGCGTACCGAAGAAGCCCCACGCAGTTGCGAAGTTGCTCATGTCGGGAGCCATGTTAGCGGGAGTAGGAGCCGTAGCGAACTCAACGCCGCCAAAGGCAGCAGCCAGGGACAGCAGGATGAACACGGCGGTCAGGCCGAGAGCCGCGGTCGAACCGAAGGAGGAAATGGAGCCGATCCACTTAGCGCCCTTGGTCGAAACCCATGTGGCGATAGCAAAGACGACGATCTCGATAATGGTGATCCACAGCTGCGAAAGCTCGGCGTTGGCACCAAAGAACACGTAGCTCGCGTAGATGATGACGTTGGGCAGGACGGACGCAAAGAAGAACAGGTTAACGAACCAGTAGCTAAATGCCGTCAGGAACGCCCAGCGACCACCCATCGAGGTCTTAACCCATGCGTACACGCCAGACTCGGAGTCCTTGTTGAGGCCGACGAACTCGGCGGTAACCAGGGTATAGGGGACAAAGTACAAAAGCGTGGCGAAGAAGAACGACGGCGCAGCTGCCAAGCCGATGGCCGCGTTGTTGTTGATGATGTTCTTGATACCGAACACGGCGGCGACCGTCATGCCCAGCAGAGCGAACGAACCAATCGTTCCTCGTTTTTCAGAGCTCATAAGCCCTCCCAATCATCTGTTAAATGTCATCTAAAACCGTCCGAGCTGCAAGTGCAAACACGGACGGCGCACCTGCTAAGGGGAATGGGGAAAAGGGAGTCAACAAAGCCATCCCCCTTAACGGCGCGAAGCAAACGTCCAGGCGGACGAATACTACTTGTTGGGGAAGGAATAACCTTCGACTGTCACGTGCAGTACCACGACGCGGGGATCCGCGGCATCGGCCACGACACGGTAGGCCTCGTCAATTTCGACGACGGCAACGCCGCCGGTGGGAATCGTCACGGTCTCCCCCGTACCCTCAAAGCGCTCGCGATCATCGATATCGCTGTAGGCGCGCGTACAGGTAAGATCGGCCTTGGAAGCCACCTCAACGGTCAGATTGCCGTCGAGCGGGGCGAGCACGGCATGGTAGCGACGGTGACCGACCAGATCGGCAGTAGCCGCCTCGTGGGCGTTCACCCACCAATACACCAGCGAGTCGCCGATAGAGTACGCCACATCGTGCTGCAGTTCAGAAACGCCGTCGAGTGCCTGACCGGTACGCATCCACTTCTTGACGGACTTCATCTGGGCGTCGAAATCGGCACGCGAGTTAAAGATATGCATGACTTATGCCTCCTTAATGGGTGCCAGCGCCTGAGCCAGATCGGCAGACGTCAGCGGTCGCAGGGACACCTCAAAGCTGAAGCTCTCAAAACGGGTGCGATAGGAATCGAGCACCTCGGAACCCCAAGAGTTCGAGCCAAGGCCGAGCAGCTGGTCGTTGATGTTGACCGTAACCGTGTCGCCCGGGACAAGATCGTAGACATGCTTGGCATTATCGATAGCCTCGCAGCTATAGGGCCATGCGGAGAACGAGAACGGATTGGAAGCGGCGTCGCTCGGACGCGTCACGACCAGACCGTCACCGTGGCTGGAGCGCAGGGCGACCCAGCGGGTACCCTCGCGGTTGGCGCAGTCCTGGGGCATAACGTAGGGCGTGAACATGTCGTCGACCGTAGTGCGGTAATGACCGACCGGGTTGGCGCGCAGCGAGTCCGGATAGTTCTCGCCCGGGCCGTGGCCATACCACTCGACGGCACGATCACAACCGGGAACCTCGAAGGAGATGCCGATGCGCGGGATAATGTCCGAATAGTCGCCGTAGGGCTCGCCGGAAACCTTGAGGTCGACGCGGCCACTCGGAAGCACGGTATAGACGAGCTCGACGCGCATGCCGAACGCGCGGACGGGAGGAGCGATACGCTGGCTCACGGTAACGACGACCGCATTGTCGTCCTGCTTCCAAGAAACATTGCGGGTAGACGTCTGCATCACATCGATGAAGTTATCCTTCCACAGGGAGTCGTACTCCTGGGCGTGGTTATCGACGAGCGGATGCCAAAAACCAACCTGGGGACCGGAGGTCATGACGTCGCGACCGGATGCCTTCCACTCGCTCACGGTACCGTTGACCTTGCTGAAGGTCAGCTCGCCGTTGAGGGAGCGAATACGAATCTCCTGCTCGGTCTCCTCGACCGTAAGCTCAGGACGAGTGGGGGCGGCAATTGCCGGCGCCGGATGGTTTGCGATGGCAAACTGGCTTGCACCCAGTTGGAACATCGGCTCGCACCAGGCGTGAGCCGCCATGGTGTAGGCGTGCACGGTCAGCAGGGTCTCGCCCACTGCGGCCTCGCGAATCACCAGCGGAAGCTGGACGGACTCGCCGGGGGCAACCGCACCGGGCATGAGCGTCTTGCGGCAGACCACGTCGCCGTCCACCAGGGTCTCCGCCGACAGGCAGACATCCTCGAGGGTGGTAAACCAACGCTTGTTGGTGACGGTCAGCTCGCCCGCCTCGGCATCGTAGGCCATGCGAACCGGGCAGATGACCTGGCCGTACTCGGTAAGGCCCGGGCTCGGCTGCTGCCAGGGGAACACCATGCCGTCGATGCAAAAGTTGCTGTTGTTGGGGTAATCGCCGTTGTCGCCGCCATACATGTCGTAGGCAACGCCGTCCTCGGTCACAGCAGCCAAACCGTGGTCGCACCATTCCCAAATAAACTGGCCTTGGATGCAATCCCAGCGATCGAAGACCTCCTGGTACTCGGACAGGCCTCCGGGACCATTACCCATGGAGTGGCCGTACTCGCAGTTGATGCGCGGCTTGGGGAACGGATGCTCGCCAAAGTCGTTCATCTGCGACACGCGGGAGTACATGGTGGAAATGACGTCGACGGTATCGGCGTTGCGATCCTCCTCGTAGTGGACCGGACGACCGTCGAGCTCGTGAGCTTTGGCGTACATCGCGCGGATGTTGCAGCCATAGCCGCTCTCGTTGCCCATCGACCACATGATGATGCACGCGTGGTTGCGTTCCTGCATCACCAGGCGCTCAACACGGTCAACGTAAGCCGGCTCCCAGGCAGGGTCGTCGGTGACCAGGGCGATATTGCCGATATTCTCGAAGCCGTGGCTCTCCATATCGGTCTCGGCGACCAGCATGATGCCATACTCGTCGCACAGCTCGTAGAAGCGCGGATCGTTGGCGTAGTGGGACGTGCGCACCGCGTTGATGTTGTGCTGTTTCATGAGCTCCAGGTCGCGGCGCATGCGCTCGAGGCCCGCGGCGCGGCCCTTGTGATCGTCGTGGTCGTGGCGGTTGACGCCATGCATCTTAAAGTAGGTGCCGTTGAGGTAGATATGATTGCCTTCGACCGTCACCTCGGCAAGGCCTTGGCGATGCGGAACGTACTCGCTGACCTCGTCGCCGTCGTAGACCTCAAGCGTAAGGTCATAGAGGAAGGGGTCCTCGGGGTTCCAGAAGTGGGCATCGGCAACGCTGCACTCGGCATGGCCGTCGACGCACTCGCCCGTAGCGACCACATTCTGGCCATCGCTGAGCGTATACACGACGCGACTTGCGCCCTCGGCAACCGTATCGAGCGTGATCAGAGCGGCATCGCCCTCGCGGTGCGTGCGGAACCTAAAGTCGACCAGATGCGCGGCGGGACGCTGCATGAGGTACACATCGCGGAAGATGCCCGATGCCCACCACATGTCCTGGTCCTCGATGTAGCTACCATCGCTGTACTGCAGAACCTTGACCGCAAACAGGTTGTCGCCCTCGACGAGCGCGTCGGTCACGTCAAACTCGGCGGACAGGCGCGAACCCTTGGTCATGCCGATAAACTTGCCGTTGACATACAGCTCGCCGTAGCTCTCGATACCGTCGAAGCGAATAATCTCGCGAGCGCCGGCAGGCACGGCGGGAAGTTTGACGATGCGTTGGTAGACGCCCGTAGGGTCGTCGGAGGGAACGAACGGCTGATCCACCGGGAACGGAAAACCCTCGTCGGTGTAGGCAAGGTTGCCATAGCCGTCTACCTGCCACAGGTGCGGAACCTCCACGTGATCCCACTCGGGCTCGTACGTGCAAAGTGCTTCGTTGGAGACGGCCGCGGGGCCCTCAAAAAGGCGGAACTGCCACGAGCCGGACAGCTGGACAAATCCGCGCGACAGCTCGCGGCTGTACGTAGCGGCGAGATCGGCGGTCTCATAACCCATAAAGTACGCATGGGGTGCCAGGCGGTTCCTGTGGGTGAGCGCTTGGTTTTCCCAATCGTTAATGGCGTCCATGGTGATGCTCCTTCGTCATCGTAGTGCTTCTTTGTGCAACCGGTTGTCCTTATCTTACGGGCGGTACAAAAATCTGTGCAACCGGTTGTCCGCCGAACGGTCGATTTTGTCGGATTAACGGTGCAACCGGTTGTACAACCATGCTACTTATGTCACCCTAAGCTTAGGTGCACAGCACGGGGCATCGTTCTTGAACTCACAGGCAACTGTCGCGCCTGCCTATGTCTCGCCCATACATGCCGTGCTCAGTCGCAGTTTGATTGCAAAACGACACCGGCCACCGGATACCATGGACGCCGTTCACGCGCGCTATAGTAATCTGTATCCGCATTAGCCTTTATCGATAGCCCACCGACCCAATTGCACAGGAGACGCCATGACCCAACCAGCACGCACCGCACCCACGCTTGCCGAGGTTGCTGAAGCTGCCGGTGTTTCGCGCTCCACGGCATCGCGTGCCCTCAACGACTCCCCCCGCATTAGCGAGGAAACTAAAAAGCGCGTCCGCGCAGCGGCGAAAAAGGTTAACTTCGTTCCCAACGCACGCGGCCGGGCGCTCGCCGTCGGACGCACGGAAATTATCGCCGTACTGGTTACCGAGCCTTTGAGCGAGCTGTTTAGCGATCCCACCTACAGTGAGTTTTTAAGCGGCATTACCGAGGAACTTTCGGAGTCGTCTTACTTGCCCGTGATCTTGCAGGCATCTTCCTCGCATGAGCGCAACCGCGCACGCGAGCATTTTGAGCGCCGCTCGTTTGACGCCGTCATCGACGTCTCGCCCTACAAGGGCAGTGAGCTGCTCGAGGTGCTGCGCGAGCTGAGCGTACCCACTGTGTTATGCGGCCAGCTCGAGGGCCATCCCTATCGCGACGTGTTCTCGACGGTCTACTCCGACGACGAAGAGGGCGGACGCTTTGCGGCGCTCGCTATGAAAGATCGCGGACGCAAGGACATCGTTGCCGTGCTGGGGCCGCAGGATAACCCCGCCGTCATCGACCGCCTTCGCGGCTACCGTGCAATTTTGGGCGAAAGCCTTCCGGATGAAAATGTCATCTATACCGGATGGAGCAGCGGAGACGGCTACCAAGCCACGCGGCGGTTGCTCGCGCGCGAAATACATGCCGACGGCGTGCTATGCGGATCGGACCGTATCGCAACCGGCGTTATCGCCGCATTCAACGAAGCAGGAATTAGCGTACCCAAAGACATTTCGGTCGTGGGCTTCGATGACCACGAGGTCGCAGCTCGCAGCGTCCCCGCGTTGACGACCATTCGTCAGCCGCTTCGCGAGGAAGGCCGCATGGCCGCAGGCATTGCGCTCGATATGATCAATGGCGCCGTACCCACCACCACCGTCATGCACATGCAGCTCGTTCAGAGAGACTCACTGTAGGAAACTGGGCCGGGCTTTCCGCTAGGCTGCTTTAGCGGAAAGCCCGGCCCATTCCGAACGCCGATTCTGGGATGTACTTTCCGCCAGAAGCTCAACCGGAAAGTGCGACCCGTTATTTGGCTGGATTCTGGGTCGCAGTTTCCGCGACGTCCGGTCACCCTATGTCCTCGCAACGCCCGCGCATAAAAAACGAGGGAAGGCACACGTCCTTCCCTCGTTGCAAGCAATATGTAGCCGCTTGCCTACATCAGGCGCAGGCTGACGTCCTTGAGCTGGGCGCCGCTAACGGCACTCGGGGCGCCCGACATGAGGTCGGAGCCGCTGGCCGTCTTGGGGAACGCCATGACGTCGCGGATGGAGTCGGAGCCGGTGAGCAGCATGCACACGCGGTCCAGGCCCAGAGCGAAACCGCCCATCGGGGGCGCACCAAACTTGAGCGCCTCCATGAGGAAGCCGAACTGCGACTCGGCGCGCTCCTCGGTAAAGCCCAGGAGCTTGAGCATGGACATCTGCATCTCGGCGTTGTGGATTCGCATACCACCGCCGCCGGCCTCAAAGCCGTCCATAACAAAGTCGTAGGTACAGGAACCGGCTGCCAACGGGTCGGCCTCGATCTTGGCGATGTCGGTCTCGGTCGGCAGAGTGAACGGCTGGTGCTCGGCAGCATAGGCCTTGCGGTCCTCATCCCAGTGGAACAGCGGGAAGTTGACGACCCACAGGAAGTCGTGGCCCTCGCGCTTGATCTCGAGCGCGTTGGCCATGTGGGAACGCATGCCACCCAGGATCTCGTCAGAGAGCAGGCGCGGGCCGGCGGCAAACATCACAAGGTCGCCGGGCTCGACGTCCATGCGCTCGCGCAGAGCCGCCATCTCCTCGTCCGAGAAGAACTTGACGATGGGGCTGTTGATGGAGCCGTCCTCGCGGAAGGCGATCCAAGCCAGACCCTTGGCGCCAAACGTGGAGGCCACACCGGCGAGCTTATCGATCTTGGCACGTGCCCAGGCACCGGCGCCCTTGGCGTTGATGGCCTTGACGACAGAGCCCTCCTCGTTCGCAGCGGTCGCGAAGACCTTAAATTTGGAGTTGGCAAAGATGTCGGTCAGGTCGACCAGGTGCATGCCATAGCGGGTATCGGGCTTGTCGGAGCCATAGGTGTCCATGGCATCCCAGTAGTTCATGCGACGCAGCGGCGTGGGCATCTCGACACCCATGCGACCGAAGGCATCGGCAAGAACCTCTTCGAGCGCGCTCATGACGTCGTTCTGGTCCACGAAGGACATCTCGATATCGACCTGGGTGAACTCGGGCTGACGGTCGGCACGCAGGTCCTCGTCGCGGAAGCACTTGGCAACCTGGTAGTAGCGCTCGACGCCACCGACCATGAGCAGCTGCTTCAGGAGCTGCGGGGACTGCGGCAGGGCGTAGAAGTTACCCGGCTGAATACGGCTGGGAACGATGAAGTCGCGGGCGCCCTCGGGCGTGGACTTAAACAGGGAGGGCGTCTCGACTTCCATGAACTCACGGTTGTGCAGCGCCTCGCGAATGGCAAAGGTAAAGTCGGAGCGCAGCTTGAGGTTGGCCATCATCTCGGGACGGCGGAGGTCCAGATAGCGATAGCGCAGGCGAGTGTCCTCGCTGGTCTCGATGCCGTCCTCGATCTGGAACGGCGGGGTGACGGACGTGTTGAGCACCTCGGCGTGGTCGGTCAGGACCTCGATCTCGCCGGTCGCGAGCTTGGTGTTGGTGGTCTCCTCGCCACGGGCGCGCACGACGCCGTGAATCTTGATGGGCCACTCGGGACGCATGGTCTCGGCGATCTTAAAGGCGTCGCCGTCGGAGTGCTCGGGGTCGAAGGTGAGCTGCGTGATGCCCTCGCGGTCGCGAAGGTCGCAGAAGATAAGGCCGCCGTGGTCGCGGCGACGGCTCACCCAACCGGTGAGGGTGACCTCTTCGCCCACGTTCTCGAAGCGAAGCTCGCCGCAGGTACGGGTGTGCATAGAATGCTCATCGATGGGACGGGTCTGGCTCATACCAGTGATCCTCCTTTATGGATCTGTGCCGCCCCGTGTCGTTCCGGGCGGCGTCGTACAGATTTGCCCAGCCTGCGTAAACCGCGCAGCCGGACATGGCGTTCTATCTTATCGCACCCGCGTCGATGTGCCGCGAAAAAGTAGCTCTTGCCCAAAGACTTGACGGAGACGAAACATTTGACGCAGCCTGGCCGTCGCCCAGGCGCGCGGCGTGCAACAATGTGCCCCAATACAACCGCACTCGGAAAGGCTCGCCATGACTGCACGCCTCATCGTTATGGATATCGACTCCACGCTCATCAACCAGGAGGTCATCGACCTGTTGGGCGAAGAGGCCGGCGTGGGCGAGCAGGTGGCACAGATCACCGAGCGCGCCATGCGCGGCGAGCTAGACTTTAAGCAAGCGCTCGAGGAGCGCGTGGGGCTGCTTGCCGGCCTGGACGAAAGCGTATTCGAGCGCACCTTTGAGCGCGTGACGTTTACCCCCGGCGCGCTGGAGCTTGTGCGCTCGGCGCACAGCAAGGGCTGGAAGGTCGGCGTGGTAAGCGGCGGCTTTCACGAGGTCGCCGACAAGATCGTGGCCGCCGCGGGCATCGACTTTTGCCTCGCTAACCGCCTGGAGGTCGTGGACGGCAAGCTCACCGGCAAGCTAGCGTCAGACATTGTGACCAAGGAGTCCAAGCTCATCCAGCTGCTGGATTGGGCGGTTGAGTGCGGTGTCGACATGGCTCACACCGTCGCAATCGGCGACGGCGCCAACGATATCCCCATGATTCAGGCCGCGGGTACGGGCATCGCGTTTTGCGCCAAGCCCAAGACGCGCGAAGCCGCCCCGTTTGCCATCGACGAGCGCAACCTGATGCTCGCCATGGACATCATCCTGCGCGACTAGCCGATCCGTCTAACAATTGAATCAGTCTGTCCTATAGTTTCCGAACAATTTTGTCTTAGTGTTCGGAAACATACCCTTTGAGTGCTAGACTTTGCGCCGTCGAAGGGAACATATATGGATAAGCGAGATCTTGAGCAGTTGCTGAGCGATGTTGCCGACGGAGCAGTCGCCCCGGCAGTCGCCCTCACGCGCATCCAGGCGGCGCCAACCGCCGATCTGGGTTTTGCGCAGCTCGATCTTTCGCGCGGAGTGCGCCAGGGAGCCGGCGAGGTTGTCTACGGCGCCGGTAAAACCGCCGAGCAGATTGCCGCCATTATCGAAGCGCTGCACGATGCCGGCCAGGAGCGCATCCTGGTCACGCGCCTGGACGCCGAAAAGGCAGCCCGCACCTCGGAACTCCTCGACAACGGCATCGACCTGGGATATGTCCCGGACGCACAGCTCGCCCTCGTAGGAGGCAAGCCCTCCCCTACCGGCAATGGACGCATCGTCGTCGCCTGCGCCGGTACGAGCGACTTACCCGTCGCCGAGGAGGCCGCGTTGACGGCCGAGTTCTATGGCAACGAGGTCGACCGCCTCTACGACGTGGGTGTCGCCGGCCTGCACCGTCTGCTCGCGCATGCCGAGGAACTTGCCCGGGCGCAGGTGGTCATCGCCATCGCCGGCATGGAGGGCGCACTGGCGAGCGTTGTCGGCGGCCTGGTGAGCTGTCCGGTCATCGCCGTTCCCACCAGCGTGGGTTACGGCGCGAGCTTTGGTGGCGTAGCCGCGCTGCTCGCCATGCTCAACTCCTGCGCCAGCGGCGTTTCGGTCGTCAATATCGACAACGGCTTTGGTGCCGCCTACCAGGCAAGTCTTATCAATCATCTGAGCGCCGGCACACCCCGCGCCCGTTAAGGAGCATTCCATGTCCAACCATCAGCACACGCTTATCATCGACGGCACCTCGGGCATCAGCGGCGACATGACCGTCGCGGCCCTGCTCGACCTGGGCGCCAGCGAGGAGCACCTGCGCGAACAGCTCGCTACGCTGCCGGTCGACGGCTTTGAGATTGCCGTTACGCGTGCAAACAAGCATGGCATCGACGCCTGCGATTTCGACGTCCAGCTTGCAGAGGAGCTCGAGAACCACGATCACGATATGGCCTGGCTCTACGGCAACGAAGCAACCACCGAACACACGCACGAGCATGAGCACCACCATCATGATCATGGCGAGCACGAACACGAGCACTGCCACGAGCATGACCATGAGGGCCACGGCCATGGCCACGAGGACCATCATCACGCCCACCACCATCACCACCGTTCTTTGGCGGACGTCACCGCCATCATCGACGGCTCGCAGCTAAGCGATGGCGCCAAGCGTCGCGCCCTCACCATTTTTTCCGTACTCGCCGCTGCCGAGGCCAAGGCTCACGGTAAAACGCCCGAGACCGTCATGTTCCACGAGGTGGGCGCCGTCGATTCCATCGTCGACGTCTGCTCTGTCGCCATCTGCCTCGATGACCTGGGTATTGAGGACATCGTGGTCGAGTCGCTCTCCGAGGGTCACGGTACCATCCGTTGTGCCCACGGTCTCATGCCCATTCCCGTCCCCGCTGTCGTCAACCTGTGCCAGGCGGGCAATATCGCCCTCACGCCCGCACCAGTCGCCGGCGAGCTTGTGACGCCCACGGGCGCCGCCATCGTCGCCGCACTGCGCACGTCCGAGCACCTGCCGGCCCGCTACCGCATCGAGGCCGTCGGCTACGGCGCCGGCAAGCGCCCCTACGAGGGTTGCTCCGGCACGCTCCGCTGCCTGCTCGTTGACGCGGACGCATAGCCATGGATGCCCGCAAGGCAAAAAGCCGCGCTGCCATCGTTGCGGCGTTCTCCGAGCTGCTGCGCGAAGAGGACTACGGCAAGATCACCGTCGGCGACATTATCGCTCGCGCCCATGTGGGTCGGGCCACGTTCTACGGCCTCTTCAAAAGCAAAGATGATCTGCTCGCTGAGCTCGTGAGCGACATCTGCACCCACGCCCTCGACGATGACGGTACGCCCCTCGATGACCCGCTCGTTCAGGTCGAGCATATCCTCAACAACCTCTGGGAGCGCCGCCAGGGCGTACGTGCCCTCGTAGCCGGCGCCGGCTCACGCGTCTTCGCCAACTGCTTACGCAAAACCATCATGTCACGAGCAGCCGAAACCGTCCCTACCGACCCAAACGGCCCCGCCGCCACTATGGACCGAAGCTTCCTACTACACCACATAGCCTCAAGCTTCGTAGGAATGGTCCAATGGTGGGCCTGGCACAACTTCGAAGCCAACAAAGCCAACGTAGCCAAAAACTACCTCTCAGCCATAGCGCCCCTCTTCAACTAAGTACCCGCTCAGCCCCAAAGCGCAACCCCCATCTCAAGGCGCCGCTCCACCCCAAGGCATCGAGCCTACCCAAAGTGCCGCCCGTCTCTCAAGGCCCATCGCAACAAAGCGCCCATCCCATTTAAATTCAGATATATATGTTGGGTTGCTTGCTCGAGCGCAACAAAGACCCCGCAGCTGGCCGCATGGGGTAACTTCCCAGCGCATTCCGCAGGACGAAAGAACCCCCGCCGCACGAAGTTGAACTGCACCCCAAAACTTGGACGGCTTAAATAAGAACTACGCCGCAAGGGACT
>CABUDI010000015.1 GCA_902490305.1 uncultured Collinsella sp. | reverse complement strand
GGACTTGCAGCGACGGACCTCAGGACACTCTTACACCACGTCTGCGCGCGCGACCCGAATAGAGGCCGCAAAGAGGTCGTTTGAGGCGGTTTTGGCTGTTACTAAAAAGGTAACCGTACTCATATTTGCTCTTTTTTGCCCACGGGGTCTGGAAAACGCCGTCAATGAGGTCTCAGGGAAGGCGCTTCGAGGGCTGCAAAACAAAAACGGGGGCGCAGATTATCCTGAACTGCGTCCCCGTTCTCGGGCGTTATTCGTTCCCTGCGGCAGAATTTACGCCGCCTCGTCGAACTGCGAGTTGTACAGGTCGGCGTAGAAGCCACCCTGGGCGAGCAACTCGTCGTGTGTGCCCTTCTCGACGATGTCGCCGTCGCGGATCACCAAGATCACGTCGGCGTTGCGAATCGTGGACAGGCGATGTGCGATAACAAAGCTGGTACGGCCTTGCATCAGCGCATCCATGGCACGCTGAATAAGCTCCTCGGTACGAGTGTCAACGTTGGAGGTCGCCTCGTCCAGAATCAGCGCCGGGCGGTCGGCCAAAATGGCACGGGCGATGGTCACGAGCTGGCGCTGACCCTGCGACAGGTTAGTGCCCTCCTCGTTGATCATAAAGTCGTAGCCGCCGGCGAGCGTATGGATAAAGTGGTCGCAGCGTGCGGCGCGTGCAGCGGCCTCGACCTCGGCATCGCTTGCATCGGGACGTCCGTAGCGGATGTTCTCGCGGATGGTGCCGTTAAACAGCCAAGTGTCCTGCAGCACCATGGCAAACTCGCCGCGCAGCGCCGCGCGGTCCCAGTCGCGCACGTCGACGCCCTCGACGCGCAGCGAACCGCCGTCCACGTCGTAAAAGCGCTGCAGCAGCTTAATGAGCGTGGTCTTGCCGGCGCCGGTGGGGCCGACGATGGCGATGGTCTGGCCGGGCTGCGCCTCGCAGCTAAAGTCGTGGATGATGATCTTGTCGGGCGTGTAGCCAAACTTGACATGGTCAAACACCACGTGGCCGGGGCGCTTCTCGGGAATCTGCGCGTCGGCCTTCTGCTCCTCCTCGGGCGCGGCCAGGAACTCAAAGACGCGCTCGGTGGCGGCAGCCATCGACTGCATCGTGTTGCTCACGTTGCCCAGCTGCTGCACGGGTTGCGTAAAGTTGCGCACGTACTGGATAAAGCTCTGGATGTCGCCGGGCGTGGCATTGCCGGTCAGCGCGAGCTGCGCGCCCACCACGACGACGCCCACGTAGCCCATGTTGCCCACCAAGCTCATAAGCGGCATCATCAGGCCCGACAGGAACTGCGAGCGCCAGCCACTAATAAAGAGGCGGTCGTTTTGACGGTCGAACTCTTCGATCGAGGCCTCGGCGCGGTCGAACACCTGAATGACGTTCTGGCCGGCAAAGTCCTCCTCGATAATGCCGTTGACGGCGCCCAGAACCTGCTGTTGCTCGCGGAAGTACGGCTGCGAGAAGTGAATCATTACGGTCAAGATAATCGCGGCGGCCGGCAGCGTGAGCACGGTGACGCCGGTAAGCGGCAGGCTGATCGAAAGCATCATGACGAGCACGCCGATAATCTGCGTCACCGACGTGATGAGCTGCGTCACGCTCTGGTTGAGCGACTGACCCAGCGTATCGACGTCGTTGGTGATGCGGCTGAGTACGTCTCCCTTGCTGTGGTCGTTGAAGTAACTCATCGGCACGACGGCAATCTTGGCGGCGATTTCCTTGCGCATGCGGTAGCAAATCTTTTGCGTGACGCCGGTCATGAGCCAGCCCTGGACCAGGCTGCAGACAGAGCTCGCCAGATACAGGCAGAGCAAAAAGCCGAGCGTCTTGGCGATCCAGGCAAAGTCAACATCGCCGGTACCGTTGACCTTGGCAACCAAGCCCTCGAACAGTTTGGTGGTAACCTGGCCGAGCACCTTGGGCCCCACAATGTTAAAGATGACCGAGCACACGGCAAAGGCGACGGCGGCAAACACGGCAATCTTGTGCTGGCCGATATAGCCGAGCAGCTGCCTCATGGTGCCCTTAAAGTCCTTGGCCTTTTCGCCGCGACGCATGCCGCCCATGCGGCCCATGGGACCACGCTGGCGGGTGGGCTTGGGAATCTGAGTCTTGGTCTCGTCTGCCATTAGCGCTCGCCTCCTTCCATGACGGCTGCAATTTCTTCTTGGGTAAGCCCCAGCTCCTCGGCGGAAAGCTGCGACTGTGCGATCTCCAGGTACGCCGGGCAGCTGCGCAGCAGCTCCTTGTGCGTGCCGGTGCCCACTACGTGGCCGTCGTCGAGCACGATGATCTGGTCGGCGTGCATGATGGTCGCGATGCGCTGGGCCACGACCACGAGCGCGGCGTCGGTAACGTTTTTGGCCAGCTCCTCGCGTAGACGCGCGTCGGTCTTGTAGTCGAGGGCACTAAACGAGTCATCGAACACCACGACCTCGGGCTTTTTGGCCAACGCGCGGGCGATGGCCAGACGCTGGCGCTGACCACCCGAAACATTGGAGCCGCCCTGGCTGATAGGGGAGTCGTACCCGTCCTCGCGCTCGGCGATAAAGTCCTCCGCCTGGGCGACGCGTGCTGCCTGGCGCATATCCTCGTCACTCACCATGTCGCCGGCAAACTTGAGGTTGCTCTCGACAGTGCCCGAGAACAGGCGACCCTGCTGCGGAATATAACCGATGCGGCGGCGCAGTTCGGAAAGGGTCATGTCGCGCACATCGATGCCGTCGAGCGAAATGCTGCCGCCCGTGACGTCGTACAGGCGCGGAATCAGCTGCACGAGCGTGGACTTGCCCGAGCCCGTGGAGCCAATAATGCCGAGCATCTGACCGGCATGCGTGGTGAAGTTCACGCCGCTGATGACGTCGGCGCGGGCATCGGGATACTGGAAGCTCACGTCGCGGAAGGTGAGCTCGCCGCGCGGCGCGCTGGCAGCAGGCAGTTTGGGCGAGACAGGGTCGTTGATACTCGTAGGGCAGGTGACGACCTCTTCCACGCGCTCGGCTGCGACCTCGGCGCGGGGCAGGATGACCGAAACCATGGTGAGGATCATAAACGCCATGACGATCTGCATGGTGTAGGAGATAAACGCCATCATGTTGCCGACCTGCATCACGCCGTCGGACACGCCCTGCGCGCCAAACCAGACGATAAGCACGGTGATGCAGTTCATGACGAGCATCATGAGCGGCATCATAAAGCTCATGGCGCGGTTGGTGTAGAGCTGTGTGGTCATCAGGTCGAGCGAAGCCTTGTCAAAACGCTCGAGCTCATGCTCTTCGCGGTTGAACGAACGGATAGGCATAAGGCCGTCGAGCAGCTCGCGGGCGGTAAGGTTCACACGGTCCACAAAGCTCTGCATCTTTTTGAACTTGGGCATGGTGAGGCCCATAAGCACGCCGACGACGGCCGAGACCGCGATGATGGCCACGGCGATGGTCCACTCTAGGCCGGTATGGTTGGCCAGGACGCGCATGACGGCGACGATGCCCATGACGGGGGCCATCAGACACATGCGGATAAACAGGGTTGCGGCCATCTGGATCTGCTGAATGTCGTTGGTGCAGCGGGTGATGAGCGAGGCCTGGCTAAACTTGCCCACCTCGGCCGGCGAGAAGTGCATAACCTTGTTGAAGGTCTCGCGGCGCAGGTCGCGGGCGATGGAGCAGGCGGTGCGCGAGGCCACGGCACCGGTCAGGATGGTGGCGACGAGCGAGATCAGGCACAGACCAAACATCGTGGTCGCCATGCGGCCCAGGTAGGCGTTCTGCACGTCGGCGGGGTCGATGCCCTGCGCCTTGTACTCGTCTTGCACATAGCTCACGGCGCGTTGGGTCACGATGGAGCCCGACATGGAGCCCATTTTGTCCGCCATATCGTTGGCGCCCTCGACGAGCTTGCCCTGGTCGATTAGGCCGCCTTCAACGCCTAGACGCAGACCCTTCATGGTGATCTTACCGCCGTCGGCATCAATCTGCTTTTGCATGTTCTGCGCCGCTGCGGCCTTCTGCTGCATCTCGGCGAGCTGCTCGGGCGTCATCGCCGCCATCTGCTCGGGGGTGGGCATGGCCTGAGCGGCGCCGTCATCGCTTGCCTCGGTAGATGCGCCGGTCATGTCGCCCATGGAGTTGGCATCGATGCCCTGGTTGAACGAAAGGACGACAGTCTCGGGCAGGCTCATGATGTCGGCAATCTTGCCGCCGTCGGCGCGCTCCTCCTCGGTGCCCTTGTACGTTCGAATGCCGTTATTGTCCGCCTTGCTAAACACGGCCTCCACAGCCTTGGCGTCCTTGGTGCTCATAAAGAGTTCGAGGTCGTCGAGCGATTCGGCACGGATGGTGTCGGGCACGGGCGACGCGATGCCGCCTTGCTGCACACCCACGTCGACGATGTCGCTCATATAGGTAGGCAGCGCCAGATCGGCGTTGCAGCTGATTACGATAAGTACGATAGCTGCGAACAGTGCCAGGATATGTTTTTTAAAGAGCTTGAGAATCCTCACTCGGCATCTCTCCTTTCTTGATTGCGGTCGATAATTTCGTTGGCACGTCTTAGAAGGCGCACCATCTCCTGGGTATCTGTTTCGCCGAGCTGCTCGAGGAAGGCCGCGGTGCGGTCCTCGAATTCCCGGCGTTTGATTTCGATGACCTGGAATCCCTTGTCGGTCACCGTGACGTGTACGCGACGACGGTCGGTCTTTGAGTGCTCGCGCTCGACCCAGCCCTTGGCCTCGAGGGCGCGCAGGATATTGGCGATGCGGGCGCTCGAGACCCAGGCACGATCGGCGAGTTCGCTCGGCGTGAGCGAGCCGCCGGCGCGCATGAGGGCGCGCATGACGGCCATCTCGCCACCCAGAGCCTGGTCGGCAAAGCGCGAAACGCGCTGGTGCATGCTTCCAAACTCGGTAAAGAGCTGACGCCCAAGCTCATGGAAATCGGTATCTTCCACCGAAAACCCCTAACACTAGAAACTATTTTCGGTGAAAGATGATACCCCCGCCAAGCATTCCATTCGGTAGATTTCTAGGCATGTCCCAAAAATCTACTTGGTCGCTAGGCAATATAAAGAGCGCATAAAGAGTAAAAAATTCAATCGCTGAAGCGTTTCAAAGAACTATTATGCCCGCGGTTAGGCGAGGGGTTGTCACCACCATGACGACTGGGACTCATTTATCGCCACGTGCGATGCTCCAACTTCCCGCAAGGAGACACCTGAATCAAGGGGGTTGGAGTCATGGCATTTGACTTCACGGGCAAAACCGCGATCGTTACCGGCGGCACTCAGGGCATTGGCCTCGAGATTGCCAAGGGCATCGTTGCGGGCGGCGGACACGTCGCGCTCATCGCAAGGAACGCTGCTAAGGGCGAGGCCGCGGTGGCCGAGCTTGGCGAGGGCAACAAGTTCTATCAGCTCGATGTCGCCGATGCACCCAAGGCGCGCGAGACCGTCGAGCAGATTTTTACGGACCTGCCGCAAACCAACATCCTGATCAACTGCGCTGGCGTCATCAGCACCAAGAAGTTCGACGAGATCGATGACACCGAGTGGCGTCGCACCATCGACATCAACCTCAACGGTACCTTCACTATGATGAACGCCGTGTACCCGCACTTTAAGGCGGCCCATGCCGGCACTATCGTCAACGTGAGCTCTGTCGCTGGCAAGATCGGTGGCGGCCTGCTCGGCACCGCGGCCTACGCGAGCTCTAAGGCCGGTGTCAACGGCCTGACCAAGGCAGTCGCCAAGGAAGGCGGCAAGTTTGGCGTCCGCTGTAACGCCGTGTGCCCGTCGCTCACGTTGACCGATATGACCTCGATTCTCTCTGACGAGAACTCTCAGCGCATCATCAACGGTATTCCTCTGGGCCGCGCCGCCCAGGCCAGCGAGCCTGCGCAGATGGTGCTGTTCTTCGCTTCCGACCTCGCCAGCTTCGTGAACGGCGAGATCGGTGACTGCGACGGTGGCATCGTTCTGGACGGGTAATACTCCGCGACGATTATTCGGCGACGGCTCCTGCGACTCGGGACCGTCGCCTTCTTTCTGATATAGGCGCATGCGGCTACGATTCGCATGCATCCAAAGGAGATATATATGAGTGAATCGGCTGCGGTGGAGGCGCCGGCGGCAAAGGAGCCGTTCTTTAAGATGTCCTCCATCCCGGGCGCCAATATCTTGGTGCCGCTTCTGTTGGGCTGTCTGCTCAACACGCTATTCCCCGACCTGTTCAAAACGCTCGGCAGCTTTACGCTTGGCATGACCCAGCAGGGCGCTGGCCCGCTCGTGGGCGCTTTTTTGCTCATCGTCGGTACGACGATTTCGTTTAAGAGCGCTCCTGCCGCCGCTGCCCGCGGCGCCATCATCATCGCCGTCAAGCAGATCGTGGTCGTTGCCATGTCGCTGCTCATCCTTTATGTGTTCAACGACAACTTGTTTGGCATCTCTGCCATGGTGATGCTGGCGGCTTGCACCGGCGCCAACAACGCTATGTACGCTGGGCTGATGGGTACCATGGGCAACGAGGCTGAGCGTGGCGCTGTCGCCATCACCACGCTGGTTGTCGGCCCTCCGGTCACGATGATCGTGCTCGGCGCTGCCGGCCAGGCCCCGATCGGCTGGTCGCTCGTGGGCGCCATTCTGCCGATCGTCGTCGGCATTATTCTGGGTAACCTGTTCCCCAGCTTTAAGAAGATGATGGCACCGGCACTTTCCGCCATCATCGTGCTCGTCTTCTTTGCCATGGGCTCGACCATGACTTTTGGCCAGCTTATCAACGGCGGTCTTCCCGGCATCCTGCTCGGCGTGATCTGCTCGGTGATCTTTGCAATTCCCGTCATCGCGGTCGATAAGCTCACGGGTGGTACGGGTGTCGCAGGTGCGGCCATTTCGAGCTGCGCCGGAGCCAATGTGGCCACGCCTGCTGCCATGGCAAGCGTCAACGGGGCCATGTACGGCGGTGCGGTGCTCGCGACGGCTACGGCACAGGTTGCTGCCTGCGCAATCGTTACGGCTATTTTGACCCCGCTGGTCACCAGCTGGTGCTACAAGCATTTTGAGGGCCAGGGCAACGGCGATAGCAAGGCAACGGCCGACAAGGCCGCCGCAGCCGCCTAATGCCAAGCGGCAATCAAAGCTAAAAACTAGCCATGCCACAGGGCGGCCACGGGGGATTCCGTGGCCGCCCTGCAGTTTCTGTAGGGTCTCTGGGACACTTTACCCTGCTAAAGCTGGCATAACAGCTAGAGCGAACGTCGTACAAAGGCAAGGAAAAATAACATACAAATCGGTGAACGGTAGTTGTTCGCGCTCGCATTTCCTGCGGATTTGTTAAAAACGCCCTAATGGTATAAAAAAAGAAACATATAACAGCCCTGATGAAGGGGGTAGCTATGTTATCCTTCTCAAACGGGTGAAATCTTGGGTTTTGGGTTGCAGTTCCAAGGTGGATAAACGTTTTTCCCTGTACCAACGTGTGGTGAAGAACGGAAGAAGCCGGTAGTGCAAGCCGATAATTCAAGAATTCAATAAGCAGCGGTGTGAGAGAGCGCCGCATTACACGTAACTAGGAGCGTGGTTACACAATGCAGGAGGCATGGGAAGGCTTCAAGGAAGGCATCTGGACGGGAGAGGTTGACGTCCGAGACTTCATCCAGAAGAACTACACCCCCTACGAGGGCGACGAGTCGTTCCTCGCCGGCCCGACCGAGCGTACCAAGGAGCTGTGG
This sequence comes from uncultured Collinsella sp., assembly GCA_902490305.1. Lineage (GTDB taxonomy): Bacteria > Actinomycetota > Coriobacteriia > Coriobacteriales > Coriobacteriaceae > Collinsella. The sequence goes on along the minus strand of CABUDI010000015.1, from coordinate 35,956 downwards.
GGCGAGGTTCTCGACCTGCTGCTTAAGGAGCGCGAGCAGGGCGGTGTCCTCGATATGGACACCAAGACCGTCACGGGTATCGTGAGCCACCCCGCTGGCTACATCGATAACGCCCACCGCGAGAAGGAGACCATCGTCGGCCTCCAGACCGACAAGCCGCTCAAGCGCGCTCTGCACGTCAACGGTGGTATCCGCATCGCTTGCCAGGCCGCCAGCCAGCACGGCTACAAGGTCGACGAGAACGTTGTCGAGCGCTACACCTTCGAGCGCAAGACCCACAACGCCGGCGTCTTCGATGTCTACACCCCCGAGATGCGCGCCTGCCGTTCGGCTCACATCATCACCGGTCTGCCCGATGGCTATGGCCGCGGCCGCATCATCGGCGACTACCGTCGTGTCGCCCTGTACGGTGTCGACTACCTGATCAAGGACAAGGAGGCCCAGAAGGCTTCCACCCCGACGGTCATGACCGCCGACAACATCCGCGACCGTGAGGAGCTGCAGGAGCAGATCCGCGCCCTCGGCGAGCTCAAGATGATGGCCGAGACCTATGGTTTCGATATTTCCAACCCTGCTACCAACACGCAGGAGGCCATCCAGTGGATGTACTTCGCCTACCTCGCTGCCGTCAAGGAGCAGAACGGCGCCGCTATGTCCATCGGCCGTACCTCTACGTTCATCGACATCTACGCTGAGCGCGACCTTGCCAACGGTACCTTCACCGAGGAGCAGATCCAGGAGTTCGTGGATCACTTCATCATGAAGCTCCGCATGGTCAAGTTTGCCCGTACCCCCGAGTACCAGGCCCTGTTCACCGGCGACCCGCAGTGGGTCACCGAGTCCATCGGCGGCATGGGTGTTGACGGCCGTACGCTCGTTACCAAGATGAGCTACCGCTACCTGCACACGCTCGAGAACATGGGCACCAGCCCCGAGCCCAACATGACCGTTCTGTGGTCGACCCGTCTGCCCGAGAACTTCAAGAAGTTCTGCGCCAAGACTTCTGTCGCCAGCTCCTCGATCCAGTACGAGAACGACGACCTCATGCGCGTTTACCATGGCGACGACTACGGCATCGCCTGCTGTGTGTCCTCCATGCGCATCGGCAAGGAGATGCAGTTCTTCGGCGCCCGCGCCAACCTGGCCAAGTGCCTGCTGTACGCACTCAACGGCGGTGTTGACGAGGTTTCCAAGAAGCAGGTCGGCCCCAAGTATCGTGCCGTCGAGGGCGATACGCTCGATTACGACGACGTTGTGGCCAAGTACAACGACATGATGAAGTGGCTCGCTGGCGTGTACGTCAACTCGCTGAACATCATTCACTACATGCACGACAAGTATTGCTACGAGCGCATCCAGATGGCTCTGCACGACAAGCACGTGCATCGCTGGTTCGCTACGGGCATCGCTGGCCTTTCCGTCGTGGCCGACTCCCTGTCCGCCATCAAGTACGCCAAGGTCCACCCCGTCCGCGATGAGAACGGCATCATCGTCGACTTCGAGACCGAGGGCGAGTTCCCCAAGTACGGTAACGACGACGACCGCGTCGACCAGATCGCTCACGACGTTGTGCACCAGTTCATGGAGTACATCCGCATGAACGACACCTACCGCAACTCCGTGCCCACGACCTCGGTTCTGACCATTACCTCCAACGTCGTGTACGGCAAGAAGACCGGTTCCACGCCTGACGGCCGCAAGGCTGGCCAGCCGTTCGCCCCGGGTGCTAACCCCATGCACAAGCGCGATAGCCACGGCGCCATCGCTTCGCTGTCTTCGGTTTCCAAGCTCCCGTTCCGCGATGCTCAGGACGGCATCTCCAACACCTTCTCCATCATCCCGGGTGCGCTCGGCAAGGAGGACCAGGTGTTCTTTGGCGATATCGACCTTGATCAGCTGGGCGAGTAACTATTGTTAGTGCTATACTAACAATAACGATTACTGATTAGCGCGCCGGTTTCGGCCGGCGCCTATCGATCGAAGGAGACACATTATGAAGGTTTCTGAAGTTTCCGAGACTCAGGCCGATAACCTGGTCCACATGCTCGACGCTTACGCCGAGAAGGGTGGCCATCACCTGAACATCAACGTCTTCAACCGTGAGACGTTGCTCGACGCTCAGGCTCACCCCGAGAAGTACCCGCAGCTGACCATCCGCGTTTCCGGCTATGCCGTGAACTTCCACACGCTCACCAAGGAGCAGCAGGACGAGGTCATTGCGCGTACCTTCCACAACAAGTTCTAAAGGGGTTTAACTCCCGCAGGATCGCCGGGGCTGTTTGGGCTACCTCCCAAAACGTCCTCGGACATGCAAAGGGCTCCGCTGCGCGCTTCGCGCGGCGGAGCCCTTTGCGTCCTGCGGAAATGTTTTGGAAAGTAACCCAAAGCGGCCCGGCGGGGGTCCTGTGTAGTCACCCTTTAGGCGGAACTCTCCTAATTAGTTGGATGAGTCGTTTACTTACTTGTGCTGTTACCGTCTTCCCGCTGTTGTTGGGGTATGCTTTGTTCGTATGTAAACGTATGACATGTTGATGGGGGAGGGTGCTATGGCTCGCGAGAGTGCTCGTTCTAAGGATACGGCTAAGCCTGGCATCAAGGAAGTTGCGGCGGTGGCGGGGGTTTCGCCTACTACGGTATCTCGCGTGCTTAATAATCGCGGCTATATTAGCCAAGAGACCCGCGATAAGGTCCATGCCGCGATGGAGCGCATCAACTATACGCCCAACGATATCGCCCGTGCCATGCTCAACGGTCGCCTGAATCTTATCGGTATGATCGTTCCCTTTGTGAGCAGCCCGTTCCATGCTCAGGTTGTGCAGGCGGTCGAGCGCACGTTAGCGGAAAACGGCTTTAAGATGTTGCTGTGCAACAGCGCCAATCGACCTGATCTTGAGCGTTCCTATATTGACATGCTCCGCCGCAATATGGTCGACGGCGTCATCGTCAACTCCCTCAATATCGGTGCCGAGGCATATGCCGAGATGGGCTTGAGCCTGGTTGGCATCGACTGCGATCTTGGCGAGGGCTCTGTCCAGATTGCAAGTGACAGCTATGGCATTGGCGAGCTCGCCACGCGCCGTCTGATTGATGACGGCTGCAGGCGTATCCTGTGCCTGCGCAGCAATAGCCGCATGCGCATGCCTGCCAATAAGCGTACCGATGCCTACCTCGATGTTGTTGAGCAGGCCGGTTTGTCCGCGCTTGTCCGTGAGGTTGAGTTCGTTAAGCCCGACGACGAAAAGGGCGCGGTCGTTGCGAAGATCCTCGATGAGAACCCCGATATTGACGGCATCTTTGCGGGAGACGATACGATGGCGGCCATCTGTCTCAACGTGATGAAGCAGCGCGGCTTGAGCGCTCCAGACGATATTAAGGTCGTGGGCGCGGATGGTGCCCGCCGAACTATGACGTTTATGCCTGACTTAACAACCGTACGTCAAGATATCGATCGCATCGGAGAGCTCGCGGCGCAATCCATCATCGCTCTTATTAACGGCGATAATCCCGAATCGAATATCAAGCTCCCCGTTGAACTCATTGAGGGCAAAACCGCATAGTTCATCCCGTGCCAAAAGAATTCCTCAAACGCCTCTGATGACCGTTCACCGGCATATGTCAACCGTTTGCCGACGACTGGAACTGCGAAAAGACGTATTGGTGTGAAAACGTTTGACATATGAAAACGATTGACATATCTTGCCATTGTACCGAGTTAGTATGTCGTGGAAAGGAAGTCTCGGATGCACAAGGTGTATTACCAGCCTGAGGGAATTTGGGTAGGCGACATCATGCCGTACGGCGAGGACGGCACGTTCTATCTCTATCATCAGCGTGACACGCGTAACCCCGAACCTTTCGGAGAGCCGTTTGGCTGGGCACTCGCTACGACCAAGGATTTCGTCAACTACAAGGACTTTGGCGAGAGCCTTGAGCGCGGCGGCGACGAGGAAGTCGACCAGTATGTTTATGCCGGCACGGTGTTTAAGGTGGGCGACAAGTACCATGCACTCTACACTGGTTGCAATCGCGATAAGGTCCGCGCACGTTTGATGAAGCAGGTTCTTCTTCATGCAACGAGCGACGACGCCGTCAAGTGGGAGAAGAACATCGCCGAGACGCTGCTTCCGCCCCAGGAGGGTTACGATGACCGCAACTGGCGCGATCCCTTTGTGCTTTGGGATGAGGAGAACGAAGAGTACATGCTCATCCTCGGCACGCGTGTGGGCGAGGACAAGCGTCTGATGACCGGCCGCCTGGTCAAGTTCACCTCCAAGGATCTGACCAACTGGGAGTTCCAGGGCGACTGGTGGAACCCGGGCCTGTACACCATGTTTGAGATGCCTGATCTCTTTAAGATGGGCGACTGGTGGTACCTCGTCTTTTCCGAGTACAGCGACGGCAACAAGACCCGTTACCGCATGTCCAAGTCCATCAACGGTCCTTGGATTACCCCCGCTGACGACTCCTTCGACGGCCGCGCGTACTACGCCGCTCGCACCGCATTCGATGGCGAGCGTCGCGTTCTCTTTGGTTGGGTTCCTACGCGTGACGAGGGCGGCGACCCCAGCTCTTACCTATGGGGTGGCACCTTTATGCCCCTCGAGATCGTTCAGCGTGCCGATGGAACGCTCGGCACCAAGCTCCCCGACAGCATGCTTGGCGCCTTTGGCGAGGCTAAGGCAGTCGAGACCTTTGAGCTTTCCTGCGAGTCGGGCAAGGTCGAGCAGGTGCTCGCCGCAGATGCCGGCTCCACCTACTTGCTCGATGCCGACATTGAGCTCGGCGGTAACGCTGCCGGCTTCTCGGTCAAGTTCGCCGAGGACGCCGAGACCGGTCTTGCCTATGAGTTCCGCGCCAACCTGCGCGAGGGCAAGCTCGAGTTCACGCCGGCTCCCCAGTACCCGTGGTTCCAGGTCAACAACATGGGCCTCGAGCGTCCGTTGTTCTTTAAGGGCGAGGGCACTCACCATGTGCGTCTGGTCGTCGACGACGACATCGCGACCATCTTTGTCGATGATGTTGCGCTCAACGCTCGCTTCTGCAACAAGCAGGGCCAGGGTGTGGCGCTTACCGTCACCGACGGTGCGCTCAAGTGCGCAAATGCAACGATCGCGTCTCTGTAGCGGCAACGAACCGTTTTATGATTTAGAAAAGGAATGGAGAGGAACATGGACTACAAGGCAGTGTCCCAGCAAGTCGTCGACAACGTCGGCGGACTGGAGAACATCGAGGGCGCCACGCATTGCGTGACCCGTCTGCGTCTGGTGCTCAAGGATACGAGCAAATACAACAAGGCCGAGCTCGAGAACATCGATGGCGTCAAGGGCGTGCTGTACAACAGCGGCCAGCTCATGATCATCTTCGGTACCGGTACCGTCAACAAGGTTTACGATGAGTTTATGGCTCTGACGGGCGTTAAGGAGATCAGTGCTTCCGAGGTCAAGGGCGCCGAGGCGGACAAGAAGGGCAAGTTCTTTTCGGTCCTCAAGGTATTCTCGGACATCTTTATCCCCATCATTCCCGCCTTCGTCGGCGCTGCAATCATCATCGGCCTTAAGTCGCTGATCGTTGCCAACGGCCTCTTTGGCATGGAAGGCAGCCTCGCCGATCACAGCGAGTTCCTCAAGAACCTCGCAAGCTTCTTTGCCATTATCGCCACCACGTTCGACTACCTGCCTGTCCTGGTTATGTACAGCGCGGTCAAGCGTTTTGGCGGTAACCCGATCCTGGGCATCCTCGTCGGTATCGTCATGGTTCACCCGAGCCTTATGAACCGCAACACGTTCGTTATGGACCCGACGGGTGCTGAGTACTGGAACTTTGGTCCGCTCTCCATTCCCATGGTTGCTTTCCAGGGCGGCGTGTTTCCTGCAATTCTGACCGCCTGGTTTATGGCCAAGGTCGAAAAGATTGCCCAGAAGTACATCCCCGAGGTCGTTTCGTTCGTCTTTGTCCCGACCGTTACCCTGATTCTTGCTAACGTCGCCCTGTTCACCGTGTTCGGCCCGCTCGGTAACCTGATCGGTGACGTCCTCGCCGGCGTAATCGATATCCTGTACAACAGGATGGGCGTCTTTGGTGCCTTTGTCTTCGCCGCGTTCCTGCAGCCGCTCGTCGTTACCGGTACGCATCAGTTCATCCAGGGTATCGAGGCAAACCTTGTTGCCACGACTGGCTTCAACTACATCCAGGCCATCTGGTCGGTTTCCATCATCGCCCAGGGCGGCGGCGCCATCGGTATGTACCTCATTCACAAGAAGCACTCCAAAGAGCGCAACATCTGCATGTCGTCCTTTATCCCGACGCTGGTCGGAATCTCCGAGCCCGCTATCTTTGCTGCAAACATGCGCTATTCGATCATTCCGTTCATCTGCGCATGCATCGGTGCAGGCTGCGGCGGTGCCTTCGTCAAGCTCTTTGAGGTGCGCGCTATCGGTCAGGGTCTGACCGGCGTGCTTGGCCTGCTCATCGTCACGCCCGAGACTCTCGTGTGGTATGTGGCTGGCAATCTCATCGCCTTTATCGTGCCGATCGTCTTGATCTTTGCCTACAACAAGGCAAAGGGCGTTCCGACCACCGATGAAGAGGGCGCTGGCGCTGGCTTCGACGTTAGCTTCTAGTTGAGCCGTTCAGCGTAACGTGCGGATAAGTCCATTTGAGGAGGGGCGTTCGGCTCGTGTGAGTCGAGCGTCCTTCCCTATAGACGAGAAGGCCAATGGCGATGTTTAATCAAAAAAATAAGGTGACACGCGCGGACTATGAGCAGTGGCGAGCCGGACAGGATGAGACGGCGGCTCGCATCGCGTCCGACCCCGATAGACTCCTGTTCCATGTGGAGCCTGAGCTTGGCTGGCTCAACGACCCCAACGGTTTGGTGCAGATTGGTGATACGTATCACATCTATCATCAATACGATCCGTTCGATGCTGCGCATGGCGGTCCAGTGCTTTGGAACCATCTGACGACAAAGGATTTTGTGACGTACGAGAATCACGGCCCCGCGCTGTTCCCCGATTCCGATTTGGATTCGAACGGAGCGTATTCTGGTTCTGCCTTTGTACGTGATGGCAAGATTCACTACTTCTATACCGGCAACGTCAAGCATTTTGATTGCGATGATTACGACTACGTGTTGACGGGTCGTGAGCAAAACCAGATTCATATGGTTGCGGAGAACCCCGACGAATTGGGCGAGAAGCGCATAGCTGTTGGACCGGTCGATTACCCCGACGATATCGGTACGCACGTGCGCGACCCCAAGATCCTTGAGCACGATGGTATCTACTACATGGTTCTGGGCGCTCGTACGAAAGACGACCGCGGCTGCGTGCTTGTCTATACCTCGCGCGATCTAGAGGACTGGAACTATGCGACGCGTATTGAGCTGGGCGAGAAGTTTGGCTTTATGTGGGAGTGCCCCGATCTGTTTGAGCTCGATGGTGAGCTTGTTCTCGTTTGCTGTCCGCAGGGTGTGCCTGCCGATGGTTGGCGTTACCGCAATCCGCATCAGTGCGTGTGGTTCCCCATCGAGGCCGATTGGGAGGCGCCGAGCTTTAAAATCGTCGGGCAGGGCATGCCCCCGATGGTCGATGCCGGTTTTGATTTCTATGCTCCGCAGTCCTTTGAGGATGCTGCAGGCCGGCGTTTGATGATCGGATGGTCGGGTTGCCCCGATGCGACGGCGGAAAACCCGACGGTGGCGCGCGGGTGGCAGTGCGCGTTGACGGTGCCGCGAGAGCTGAGCATGCGCGATGGCAAGCTCTGCCAGCAGCCGGCGCACGAGATTGAGAGGATGCGCGGCGACTGCGTTCGCGCGACAGGCGGTGAAACCGTTGAGGAGCCGGGCCGCCTGTTTGATCTTGTGGTTTCCTGTGAGGGCACCAAGATGGTCGAGCTCGAAATCCGCAAGGGTGTCTTTGTGCGCTATGCAGGCGGGATGCTTACCCTCGACATGGGTGACGAAGGCTATGGGCGCGACCAGAGGTCGATCGAGCTCAGCGAGCTTCGCGACCTGCGCGTGCTTTCGGACACTACGATGGTCGAGATTTTTGCAAATGGCGGCGAGGCGGCACTTACGAGCCGTACCTATTCGCCGGCGGTTTCGGCGATGCGGTTGCATGCCGAGGGTGCGGCATCGATGAATTTCTACCGCCTCGTGCATTAACCGTGCATGGGGCACGATTGGACTTGCTGGGCGAAATGAATCGCAGTTGCCGCGGCCAACTACCGTTTATCGCGTATAGCGACCGTTTGCGGAGTAAGTAACACTTAGTAATAAACCGTGTAGAATCTCAGGTTAGCACGGAGTTTTCCAGGGAGACGCTGTCCTTTGTTGTGCGCAAGGGGCGGCGTCTCTTTGGCGCTTGGACGCCGTTGTGCAACAGTGCGGCGGCGCGTGCCATGTATTGAAAAGCCAATGTCGAGATGGGTCGTGATAATAATGGGCAAGTACGTAATCGTGGTTGAGTCTGGGTCGGATGTGACGCCGGAGCTCTGCGAGCGCTACGGCATCGTGCGCGTGCCCATGCATGTCACAATTGGTGACGAGACCGTCGAGGACGGCTCGATCGATCCGCTCGAGATTTACTCGCGCTGCAACGAGTTTGGCGTAATGCCCAAGACCAGTGGCTGCGCGCCTGCGGATTTTGCTCACGTGTATGACCGTATCCATGCCGAGCAGCCCGATGCGACCATTCTGCATCTTGCGTACTCCGAAGTCACGACTTGCTCGCATCAGTCCTCCAAGATTGCGGCTAAGGGCCGCGACTACGTATTCTCCATGGATACGCGTTTTGTCTCGGTGGGCCAGTCGCTCGTTGCCGTCGAGACCGCCAAATACATCGAGGCTCACCCCGACGCCACCGTCGACGAGATCTTTGCATTTACGAACTCCGTCATGGACCGCGTGCTGCTGGGCTTTGTTCCTACCGACCTGGCCTTTCTTAAGGCGGGCGGTCGTCTGTCCAACGTCGCGTTCCTTGGCGCCCACCTGCTCAAGATTAAGCCCTGCATTGAGGTGACGGGCGGTAAGTTTGTGGCGACCAAGAAGTTCCGCGGCTCTATGCTCAAGTGCGCCCGCGCCTTTATTGACCACATGGTTGAGAAGGGCGAGATTGACTACTCGCACATTGGCCTGGCGTATTCGGTAGGCCTTTCCCAGGAGCTGCGCGACGACATGGAAGTCTATGCGCACGACCTGGGCTTTAAGGACGTTACCTGGACTCAGGTCGGTGGCGTCATCTCGAGCCATTGCGGCCCGACCGCCTTCGGTGTGGTGCTCACGCTTAAGGCGTAAGGCCTGGTGCCTATCGATATCTATTGCCTCGGCGGCGGGTGGGTTGTGATAACCTTCCCGCCGCTTTTGTGTGGGGCCAAATAGAACAACCCAATTGACCACTAAACCGTTTCACCATCATGCGTATGGGCTAGAATGGCTCTGGCATTTATGTAACTAAAACCAATGAGAGGCAAGGTAGCGGGAATGGCTGAGATGACACTCGAGGGTGTGGACGCTCGTCCCGAGGACTCTGCGTTTGCCCTGGGCCGCGTGCATTCGATTGAGACGATGGGAACGGTCGATGGACCCGGCATCCGCTTTGTGGTGTTTGTTCAGGGCTGCCCCATGCGCTGTGCGTATTGCCACAACCCCGATACCTGGTCGGTCAACGGCGGCACGATGGTGACCGTCGAGCACCTCATGGATGAGTTCCAGAGTAACCACGAGTTCTATCGCAGCGGCGGAATTACGGTTTCGGGCGGCGAGCCGCTTCTGCAGCCCGAGTTTTTGGCCGACCTGTTCCGTGCAATGCACAACAACCTCGATGGCCGCGTGCATACCTGCTTGGATAGCTGCGGCTATGCGTTCGATCCCGCGCATCCCGAGAAGTTCGATGCCGTACTCAACGAGACCGATATGGTGCTGCTCGACATTAAGCACGCCGATCCCGTCGAGCATAAAAAGCTGACCGGTTGCGATCCCGCACGCATTCTGGCGTTTGGTGATGAGCTCGCGCGTCGCAAGATTAAGGTCGTTATCCGCCACGTGGTGGTGCCGGGCATTACCGACACGGTGGAGGAGTGCGAGGCGCTCGGTCGCTTGATTGCCCCGTGGCATAACGTGGTCGGTCTGGAGATGCTGCCGTATCACACCATGGGTGTCGTCAAATACGAGCAGTTGGGGATTCCCTATAAGCTTGAGGGCGTGCCCCAGATGGATACCGCGCGCATGCCCGAGCTGCGCAATGCCGTTATGGCCGGCATGAAAGAGCGCCGTGCGGAGCTAAAAAACGCCATCGGCTAGCGTGCCATTTGGATAAATACGCTTGTGGTTTCTTTAAAGACACCTTAAACGCCGCTGAATATCTTTGGAAAGAAATGCCTGCTCGGTATCATGCTGCTCGTATATACACGGTGGCAGTCAGGAGACCACGTGCGAAACATCGCATCGCGGGACGAGTATGTGCCGCAGCATGGCAGCAGATATAAGACGAAGGGCACGTCTTCGCGTGGCCTTGCCGGCGCTCGCATCCGCGTGAGGAAGATTGCCGCCATTGGGATGCTAACGTCGGCGGTTATTATCCTCGGAATTACCGTTAAAACCTACGCCTCGGAGCGAACGGGGCGCCCAGATGCGTCAACGGTACAGCTGCAAAACGAGAAGGTTTCAAAGTCCAAAGCGTCGGCAGATCAAGCTCTGTCGACGGCAGATCTCAAGACGAGACTTTCGAAGGCGGACTTCAACGATATCCCTTCGGGTGATACCGTTCGGACCTTCTCGTTGGTGGATAACAAGACTCCTGCCTTGGAGGATGAGAGCCTTGCCTCGCTCCAGGATGCCCTGTGTCGGGCGCAGGAGCTGGGCGATGTGGGTGTAGTGTTCTACGACCTATCGAGCGGTAGGGGCGTGACGTATAACGCTGATGTCGAGGTGTATGGAGCGAGCAGCTACAAAGCGCTGTATGCGCTCTATATTTGCGAGACGTTGGTCGAATCGGGGCAGGTGTCGCTCGATTGGCCTTTAGCCACGTATGGTGGTTACAGCATGGGCTGGCAGACAGTGCGTGACCTTATCGAGGCCGCGGTCGTCAACTCGGACAACGATTCGTTTATCGCGTTACGCGCGGCGTTTGACCATGATGGCTATGAGGATTGGATTGCCAATCTGGGCGTTGATGACGAAACGGCACTGAATCCGATGAGTGATTTTCCGACCTACTGCCCGCGCACTTCTGCGAGGTTATGGCGCGAGATGAGCGAGTATCTGAGCATGGATACCGAGACTTCACAGTGGTTGTCGGGCCTTCTGGCATCAACATCGCGCTCGTTTATTCGCGATGGCATTGCGGACGAGCAGGTTTTGGTGCGCAACAAGGCAGGCTGGATTAGCGAGGATGGTTACTATTCGACATGCGATGCAGGCCTCATCGACATCGATGGCCGTACCTATGTCATGAGCGTCATGACATCGATGCCATGGAGTGACCGTTCGAGCGAGGTTACGGCCGCGATTGCAAAGGCTCTGTTTGATACGCGAGCTGCACTGGCTTAGCGTGTTCGTTTGGCGAGGTCAAACAAAATGCTGGTACCATACCTTGGTTGAGAATTTCGTATAGGTTTGGGGAAAGGTATGGCTACCATCGCGATTATCGGTGCGCTCGAAAAAGAGATCATGCAGATTAAGGAAGAGCTGAGCGACGTTTGCGAGGCACGGGAGGCGGGCTTGACCGTTGTGAGCGGTGAGCTCGACGGCCTGACAGTTGTCGCCACAACGGCGGGCATGGGCACGGTGAACGCCGCCGCTGCAACACAGCACCTCATTAGCAAGTATGCTCCGCAGGCTGTTGTGTTTTCGGGCATTGCGGGCGGTTTGAACCCCAAGCTCCATATCGACGACGTGGTCATTGGCAAACGCCTACGCTATCTGGACACCGATACCGCGCTTATCGCCGAGTCCGCACCGGGGCTCGAGGAGTTTGGCTCGACGCCCGCGCTGGTCGATATTGCCGCCGACGTGCTTGCTGAGCGTGGGTTTGTTGACGCTTCGAAAAATGCAGTCGCTTCGAACGAGGGCACCAAGCAGTTCCTGGTTGGCACGATTGCCACGGGTAACCGCTTTGTGACGGGCGTCACCATGCGCAACGACGCTATCGAGGCGACGCATGCCGATTGTGTCGGCATGGAGGGCGCGGCAATTGCCCATGTCGCAACCAAAAATGGTGTCGATTGCCTGGTGTTGCGCGCTATCAGCGATAATTGTGACGAGGCGTACGATGCAATTTGCGAGCGAGAGTTCGATCTGTTCGAGTACGCGCGTGTCGCAAGTGACATTACGCTCGATATCGTCCGCCGCATTGCCGCTGCGCAATAGCGCGTCTATTTGTAAGAACCTACGACCAAGGAGTGTCCATGGCCGATTCCATTAACTACCAGCTTGCCAAGTTCGTCGCCAGCTACGGCAAGGTTTCGCAGATCCCCGAGTCCACCTGCCCCGAGGTGAGCTTTGTCGGCCGCTCCAACGTGGGCAAGTCGTCCATCATGAACAAGCTCTTTGGCCGCAAGAACCTGGTGAAGGTTTCGAGTACGCCAGGCAAGACGAGCAACATCAACTTCTTCGAGGCCGACGACGTGCACTTTGTGGACCTGCCAGGCTACGGTTTCGCCCGCCGTTCCAAGGCCGAGCGCGACCGTTGGGCCGAGCTCATTGGCGACTTTTTCGACTCCGAGCGCAGCTTTAACCTGGTTGTGTCGCTGGTGGACATTCGCCACGACCCCAGTAAACTCGACCATGACATGATCGACTACCTGCAGGGCAACGAGTTCAACTTTATCGTCTGCCTCACCAAGGCCGACAAACTCAGCCGCACCCAGCAGGCCCGCCAAGCAGCAGCCATCAAAAAGCAGCTCAACGTCCCGGCCGAGAACGTGATCATCACAAGCTCCCAGACCGGTACCGGCATCGACGAACTCAAAAAGCGCATCGCCGAGGCCTGCCTCTAGTCAGGGCTCCAGCCTAGCAAGAGCCCCTATCAATAAAAAACAAAACTATCAGCCCGGCGCCCTTTCAAAGCGTGGGTCCCTGTAGACATTGCCGGCAATGTTGTTGTAGGGCCGCCCAAGGGCATCCCCTTAAAAACATTCCGCAGCACGAGGCCCGCTTATCCACGGCTCCGAAGGAGCAGGATAAGCGGGCCTCAAGTGCGAGGACGTTTTTAAGGGGATGCCCTTGGGCGGCTCGGTGGGGTCGACCGGCGATGCCTACAGGTACTCGATTTGAGCGCCCTCGGTGTCGCACGTCAGAATATGCGTGTCGCACTTGGGGAACTGCTCGCGCAGCTTGACCTGCAGGAACTTTGCCACGATGGTGTCGTCGGTCACAGCCATGAGGGTCGAGCCCGAGCCGCTGATCCAGATGGTCTTAGCGCCGCCGTTAAGGCAGGTGTCGCGCACGGCGTTGTAGTCGGGAATCAGACGGCGACGATAGGGCTCCTGGATGCGGTCGTCGTTGGCGGCGGCAATCAGGTCAAGGTCGCCGGTCTCCAGGCCGCGCGTCATGCCGGCGATGCGGCCCATCTGCCACACGGCGGTGGAGAGCGGAATCTCCTGCGGCACGACCTTGCGCGCCTCGCTCGTGTGTACCTCGTAGGGCGGAATCACGGTAATAAAACGCAGGCGATCGCTCACCTCGTAGCGCAGGCACTGGGGGAGCGAATCGGTCGGCGTAAAGGAGCAGACGGCGCCGCCCAGGATAGCGGGGGCGACGTTATCGGGATGGCCCTCGACCTCGGTGGCGATGCGGACGAGCTCGGCGCGGTCGACGGTATGGCCCGTCAACGCGGCGGCAGCCATGATGCCGGCGACGACGCAGGTGGAGCTGGAACCCAGGCCGCGGGCGACGGGCACGTCGGTCTGGATGTCGATAGCGACGGGGAAGGCCGGCTCGCCCCATGCGGCCAGCGCATCGACAAAGCTGACGTAGACCAGGTTGTTCTCGTTTTGGAATTCCTCGGGGCAGCCCGTGATGGTGAGCTTGTCGGTACGCTCGAAGGTGAAGTGCGAGTAGAGGCTGACGGCCATGCCGAGGGTATCGTAGCCAATGCCCAAGTTGGCGCTTGTTGCTGGGACGGTGATCTTGATCATGTGAGTCCTCCTGGCGTGCCTGGCTGTTTAGTTCGCTGCTCGGGCAGTCCTGCGCAAGACGGAAAGCACATTAAGTGCTTTCCTTTGCGTGCGGAACTCGCGACGAACTAAACAGCCAGGCACGCTATGCACGTTCGTCATCATCCCGGTAGGTATCTGATAAAAGAAGGTGCGCCGGCTTTCGCCGGCGCCTTATAAGGGGTTTAGTTGGTTGCTATCTTTTTTGCAGCCTGCTCTACGTAGCTGGCCATTTCGTCGACGTCACAGACGTCTTCGAAGCGGACGGGTTTGGATTCGAGTTCGGCGAGCTGGGTCGGGGCGACCGTGTTGGTTGCCTGCTCGAGCACACGCATGGCCTTAAAGTCGTCCTCGGGAACGTTAAGCCCCAGAGCGTCGCAGCAGGCACGCGGGAACTTGTAGGGGCTGGCGGTCGAAAGCAGCACGCGGGCCTTGGCGCCCTCGGCGGGGGCGACCTTTTCAAAGACGTGATAGCCGCAAGCGGTGTGCGGGTCGATCACATAGCCGTTTGCATCCCAGCAGTTCTTGATGGCAGCGCGGACCTCGTCCTCGCTGGCCCAGCCGCAGCCAAACACACTCTGGATCTTGGCCAGCAGCTCGTCGGGCACCTCATAGCGACCAGTCTGTGCCAGCTGCTCCATAAGGCCGGCAACGAGTTCGCAGTCGCCATCGGACAGGAAATAAAGCATACGCTCCAGGTTGGAGCTAATAAGGATGTCCATCGACGGCGAGATGGTCGTGAAGAACGGGCGGTTACGGTCGTAAACGCCGGTGGTCAGGAAGTCAGCGAGCACGTTGTTCTTGTCGCTGGCCACGACGAGTTTGGCGACGGGCAGACCCATGCGCTTGGCATAGTAGCCGGCCAGGATGTCGCCAAAGTTGCCGGTCGGTACGCAGAACTCCACGGCGTCGCCGGCCTCGATGGCGCCGGCGCGCAGCAGCTGCGCATAAGCGGCAAAGTAGTAGACGACCTGCGGCACCAGACGGCCGACGTTGATGGAGTTGGCGCTCGAAAGCACCGTGCCGGCGGCCTCAAGACGCTCGGCAAGCTCCTTATCGGCAAAGATGCGCTTGACGGCACTCTGGGCATCGTCAAAGTTGCCGCGGATGCCGCAGACGGCGACGTTGTCGCCCTCCTGCGTGGACATCTGCAGATTCTGCACGCGGCTGACTTTGCCTTCGGGATAAAAGACGGTAATGCCCGTGCCCGGAGCGTCGGCAAAACCAGCGAGTGCGGCCTTGCCGGTGTCGCCCGACGTGGCGGTGACGATCATGATGCGCTCGGCGCCGCCGTCCTTGGCGGAAGTGCGGGCCATCAAGCGGGGGAGCATCTGCAGGGCGACGTCCTTAAAGGCACTCGTGGGGCCGCCAAAGAGCTCCATCACATAGGTCTGAGGGGCGTCAGCGCCCGGCGCAGCGTCGAGTTTGACGAGCGGCGTAACCTCTTCACTCGCGA
The DNA here is from genome assembly GCA_902490305.1 of uncultured Collinsella sp. GTDB lineage: Bacteria > Actinomycetota > Coriobacteriia > Coriobacteriales > Coriobacteriaceae > Collinsella. The sequence continues at coordinate 20,346 of CABUDI010000015.1, read as the reverse complement.
ACGTGCCGCGATATGCCTCGTCGACACACGCCGAAATTTCTTCGGCCGTGTAATCATTCAGTAACATTCCCAACACATCTTGAGCGATTTCAAAGTACGATTTATCTGCAAGCGAGCTGATATCGACCTGCTGGGTGCCGAGCTCGTCCGAGACAAACAAACCCCCGTCGGGAGCGATGCCGGTGCGGATTGCCACCTTACTTGAGCACGATAAAGTGCGTCCTCGTGTACTATGATAAGTTCCCATATAACACTGCTCCTCGGATGCCTTGGTCCCAATCGGTGAAACCATGGTATCAGAGCGTGCAAAATAGGTTCGCAGAGGCTTTTTAGAAAGGTAACCTCCAGCCCATGATTAAGATTGCCAAGTTTGGCGGCTCGTCGGTCGCCGACGCCGAACACTTCAAGAAGATCAAGGCCATTGTCGACGCCGACCCGGCTCGCCGTTTTGTGGTGGTTTCCGCTTGCGGTCGTCGTTTTAAGGGCGACACCAAGGTGACCGACCTGCTCTATCTGGTCAATGCGCACGTTAAGTACCACGTGTCGTGTGAGGAGCTGCTTGAGGACATTGGCCAGCGCTATTTTGATATCGCTGACGAGCTGGAGCTCACCTATCCCATCCGTGAGGAGTTCGCGGCCTTTGCCGAGCGCGCCCGCTCGGGCGGCTACTCCACCGAGGAACTTGTGAGCCGTGGCGAGTACTTTACCGCCCGCCTGATGGCCGAGTACCTGGGCTTACCGTTCCTGGACGCCGCGACGGTTGTGGCGTTCCATCACGACGGTACGCTCAGCATGAATCGCACCTCCGAGCTGGTGCAGGAGTACGGTCAGCAGGGCGGCTTTGTTATGCCCGGTTTCTACGGCGCGACGCGCGAGGGCCAGATCAAGCTGCTCGACCGTGGTGGCGGCGATATCTCGGGCTCGATTCTGGCCAAGTGCCTGGGCGCCGACCTGTACGAGAACTGGACCGACGTCTCGGGCTTCTATTCTGCCGATCCGCGTATTGTTCCCGAGGCTCAGCCCATTGCGCGCGTTACCTACGAGGAGCTGCGCGAGCTTTCGTACATGGGCGCAAGCGTCTTGCATGAGGAGGCTGTGTTCCCCGTGCGCGAGGCAGGCATTCCGCTGGTCATCAAGAACACCAATGCGCCGCAGGATCCCGGCACCATCATTAGCGAGACGGCCGACGAGGGCGAGGCAGAGCCCATCATTACCGGCGTGACCGGCAAGCGCGGTTTTGTCGCCATCAACGTGGCCCGCGACCGCACCAAGCCCCGCGTCGGCTTTATGCGCCGCGCGCTTTCGGTCTTCGAGCGCTATGACGTTTCCGTCGAGCACATGCCCACTGGTGTCGACCGCTTTGGCGCCGTGGTGCAGGAGCAGGATGTGCACGATTCGCTGTACTCGCTTGTGGGCGACATTCAGCAGGAGGTCGAGCCGCTCGAGATCGAGGTTGTCGAGGGCTTGGCGCTCATCGCGACCGTCGGCCGTAACCTGCGCGGCCGTGCGGGTATCTCGGGACATCTGTTTGGCATGCTTGGCCAGGCCGGCGTGAGTGTGCGTATGATTTCGCAGAGCTGCGACGAGATCAACATCATTATCGGTGTCGAGGAGAAGGACTTCGACCTTGCGATTCGGACCATTTACCGTGCCTTCTCCGACGAGAACGGCATTGTGAAGGTCTCCGATCTGGAGGCTCCCGCGCCGGCCGATCCCGCTCTGGCCGCGCTCAAAAAGTAGCGACTGCTCGGTAGATTTTTGGGTCATGTCTCAAAAATCTACGGCGGGGCGTTTCGTTTCGGTTTCGTTTCGACGGGGCGGGTTTCATGCCCGCCCTGTTCTTGTATAAACTGGCAACAATAATCGGCCTGCTCGGCGTGCGGGCAAAAGCCACAACCTTTAAAGGGGGAAGCATGAAACAGTACACGGTTGCTATTTTGGGCGCGACGGGAGCCGTGGGCACCCAGATGCTCGAGTGCCTCAACGAGCAGGAGTTCCCGGTCGGCAAGCTCAAGCTGTTGGCAAGCGCACGCTCCGCGGGCAAGACCGTCGAGTTCCGCGGCGAGCAGATCGTGATTGAAGAGGCTTGCCCCGAGGCCTTTGAGGGCTGCGATATCGTGCTCGGCGCTGCCGGCGACGATATCGCCAAGGAGCTGCTGCCCGAGGCCGTCAAGCGCGGCGCCGTCGTGGTCGACAACAGCCACGCCTTCCGCATGGATCCCGAGGTGCCGCTGGTCGTGCCCGAGATCAATGCCGACGATATCAAGTGGCATCACGGCCTTATCGCCAACCCCAACTGTGCGACCATTATCGGCCTGGTTCCCACCTGGCCGCTGCACCAGCTTGCCGGCGTAAAGCGCATGATCGTCTCGACGTACCAGGCGGCTTCGGGCGCTGGCGCTCCCGGTATGGCCGAGCTTGAGGCTCAGCTGGCCGCTCTGGGCCGTGGCGAGGAGATTCCCGAGCCGCGCGCATTTGCCGCACAGCTCGCGAGCAACCTGATTCCGCAGATTGGCGGCGTCAAGGAGGAGGGCTTTACCTCCGAGGAGATGAAGCTACAAAACGAGGGCCGCAAGATTATGCATCTGCCCGAGCTGCGCGTGAACTGCACCTGCGTGCGCGTGCCCGTGCTGCGTTCGCACTCCGAGAGCATCACGCTCGAGTTCGAGCGTGACATTACGGTTGACGAGGCCCGTGCTGCGCTGGCTGCCGCTCCCGGCGTCAAGCTGGTTGACGATATGGCTGCCGAGGATGCGCACGACCGCTTCCCCATGCCGATGGATACGTCCGACCAAGACCTGATTTGGGTCGGTCGCGTGCGTCGCGACATCTCGAACCCCGAGGCCACGCGCGGTATTACCTTCTGGTGCTGCGGCGACCAAATCCGTAAGGGCGCGGCAACTAACGCCGTCCAGATTGCTAAGCTGCTCTGCGAGTAGTGTGACCTGTCCGGCGGGGGCCGGGCTAGTTTTCAGAACGTCCTCGACCATGTGTGGCGCCTTGTCCTGCTCCTCCGGAGCCGCGGACAAGGCGCCACACTGGTCTGCGGAGTGTTCTGAAAACTAGCCCGGCCCCCGCCTGCGGTGACGCTGCTGCAAGCGGCCTGCGATGGGGCCGTTGTTGGTTGGGGCCGCTGGGCTGATATGGGGGCGCGTGGCTGTTGCGGGCCCTGGTCCCGGCGGCGGCCTCGGCGCTTTGCGCCTGCCGCCTTTGGGGACTGTGGGGCGCGGCCGGCAGCTGCGACGCTGTCGCGCCTACTGCCTTGGGTGACTTTGGGGTCGATTGGGGTTGTCTGCACAATTCGCGGTATTATGGTGCGGAGTTTTGAAAGGAGCCGCTGGTGGTCACGACGACGTTTGCTTCGCCTTTGGGCGAGATTTTGCTTGCCGCTGATGGCCGTGGTTTGACAGGGCTTTGGTTTGAGGGACAGGAGCACTTTGGCTCTACGCTTCTCAAAGAAGATGCAGAGCATGTTGAAGGTACCGATGCGGTTTCCGGTATTGGTGGCATGTCTTCGGCGAATCCGGCCCATGGTGCGGCTTCTTCGGTGCTTGAGCGTTCGTGGGCTTGGCTGAATGCTTATTTTGCAGGGCAGGAGCCTCGGTATACGCCGCCGTTACATATGATCGGTACGGCGTTTCAGCGTGAAGTTTGGTACGAGCTGCTTTCTATTCCGCGTGGCGAGGTCGCTACGTATGGCGAGATCGCCCAGCGTGTTGCGGCTCGACATCGTGTGCCGGGAAATGAGACACCCGTTGTGTCTCCCCGTGCCGTGGGGGCCGCGGTCGCTCGCAACCCTGTTTCGATTATTGTGCCATGCCATCGCGTGGTGGCGGCCGACGGCTCGCTTAACGGATATGCCGGCGGGCTTGATCGCAAGGAGTGGCTGCTTCGGCTTGAGGGCGCGTACGAGGAGTAACGCTCGAGCGCTTTGCATAGCCAAGATGCCGTGAAAGAACGGGACATGCTTTCCGAATGGAGGCTCAGACGGAAACTACGTCCCGGAATTCCGTTTTAAAGCGGGATGCGCTTTCCGAATGGCGTTCCAAGCGGAAACCGTGTCCCGGAATACAGCCTCAGAGTGGGACACCGTTTCCGGCTGAGACCACCTGCCTGGACATCGATCTACGCCCGCTCCTGCAGGGCGTAGATGGACTTATCCATGTTGAACAGGTAAGCCACAACGCAGACAATAATGAACATCGGCAAGTTACCAAAGCCGAAGACTTCGCAGCCAATAAGGATGGGTGCGAGCAGCGTATTGGTGGCGCTGCCAAAGACGGCTGCGTAGCCCAGTGCGGCGCAGAGCTCGACGGGCATGCCGAGTTGAGCCTCGTTATGGCGACATCTGGGTAACAGAAAGGCCCGCGTTCCTCAGAGGCAAGATAGGCAATTCTGCTTCTGAGGTAGATCTCAATTCTGCCGACCGCACTGCCGACCGCATCAAACATTAACTGCCGGAGGGCTCGGTCAAATTCATACGTGTAGATGATGGTTTCGAATGTTGTGCCTTCGCGAAAGATGGTAATCCCGGACTTGCATTTGGTTTTGTAGGGAAACCAGTAGGCCGACAGTCTGTAGTGGTTGGCTTCGACCAAAGCTCGCTCGAGTTCGCTTTGATCAGAGCACTTAAGACCCTTGTTTTCTGTCAATAGTGCTATTTGTTCGTTGATGGATATCCGCGACTTCCGGTATTTCATTTAAGCCTCTTGATAGAAAAAGGGCTGGAGTTGCGCATCGTTGAGAGGCTTTCCAGCTTTAGCAAAACAAACTTATAAGATGCGACGGGCCGCGTCAAGATAATTACCGGACGGTCTAGGAGGCGGCTGGTTGGCTGGCTTAAAACCTAGCGCGTGAAATGACGCTCCATGCTATTCAGCGCGCTTGATAGGATGACGAACCACAGTCTTAAGTTTCTCCGGCGCACATTTGCGCGGATCGGAGAGATAGATTTCGTGATGGAAACGGGTATCTGAGAAGTCGGGGACATAGCCCTGCTCGCTCGTGTATTCATGCATAGCGTCTACGGTTGCCGGCTCGCTGTCATAGGGTCCGGTATGCATGCATTGAACGCAGAGACCCTCGTCAACTTTAAGCAGCTCGACGGCAGAAAAGTCCAGTTTCTTTTTGGTCGTGGCTTCCGCGACTGCCCAGTCAAAATCATCTCGGCTGACGAAATCGGGCAGGCGGATGCACGAGATAAAGTTGAAATCGTCCTTGCGTACATAATCGATGTCGCCGCTCGGGGAGTCTTGCCACCAGAATCCCTCGAGCGGCGGTACTACAAAGTCGAAATAGCCCTCGATACTCCTTGAGTCTTTCTTCGACATCTTGACGGTATAGGCGATGCCGTAAAGCAGTGGCAGGGCGTTTTGATACTCGCCACCTTCGGTATTTGGGTCGCCCTTTCCGCGAACGGCAACGTAGCTCATAGGCGGGACAGTTACGATACTCGGCTTGCTTGCAGGTCTGTAGAGCTCCTTACATTCCTTCTTAAAGTCGAACGCCATGTTGGCCGCCTTTCTGCGTATTGGCCTGCTTAGATAGCTGAATCATATCATAGAAACGAACAGCTGTTCGAATGAGTTGGCTGACAGATTGAGATGCGTGCGTTGTGTTTGGCGGTCGGCCTGACCCCGTCGATGATTTCTCTGCCTCCCCGGCGCCTCATCTATAGCTGCCGTTTCCCCATATAAAACCTGCCAAAATAAACCTGTCCCTTTTTGGTCGGTGCGAAATGGGTAATACTAAAGAGTTATCCGACCAGATGGGAGCCGATTGATGGCCTATATCGAATTCAAAGACGTCGTCAAAGCATACGGCGAGGGCGATGCCCGCATTCATGCGCTCGACGGCGCGAGCTTTACGGTCGAGCGCGGCGAGCTCGCCATCATTCTGGGTGCTTCGGGTGCCGGCAAGACCACGGCGCTCAACATTCTGGGCGGCATGGATACGGCGACCTCCGGCACCGTGACGGTGGACGGGCGCGACGTGAGCTCCGCCAACGAGGCGCAGCTCGTGGAATACCGCCGCGCCGACGTCGGCTTTGTCTTCCAGTTCTACAATCTGGTCCCCAACCTGACGGCGCTCGAAAATGTTGAGCTTGCGGCGCAAATCTGCCCTGATTCGCTCGATGCCGAGCAAACGCTTCGTCAGGTTGGCCTGGGCGAGCGCCTGGGCAACTTTCCGGCACAGCTTTCGGGCGGCGAGCAGCAGCGCGTGTCCATTGCCCGCGCACTGGCAAAGAACCCCAAGCTGCTTTTGTGCGACGAGCCCACGGGTGCACTTGACTATAAAACCGGCAAGCAGATCTTGCAGCTGCTGCAGGACACTTGCCGCAAGCAGGGCATTACGGTCATCATCATCACCCACAACTCCGCGCTGGCGCCCATGGCCGATCGCCTGATCCGCTTTAAGAACGGTCGCGTGGAGAGCGAGACGGTCCAGCAAAATCCCGTGCCTATCGAGACGATCGAGTGGTAGCGCCCATGGACCAAGACCGCCAAAACAGCCTACGCCGCGACGCGCAGAACACGGAGCGCGAGCAGGATTTTACGACCTACCGCACTGCCCAAAGCTCAAACGATATGGTGCCGACGGTTTTTCGCCGTGGCATCTACCGCACAATCCGAGGCAGTCTTAAGCGCTTTTTGTCAATCGTGGTCATCACCGCGCTTGGCGTGAGCGTGATGTGCGGCCTTAAGGCGGGTTGCGAGGACCTGTGTGATTCGGTTGATGCCTACTTCGACCAGCAAAATGTCTATGACATTAACGTGCAGTCGACCTATGGCCTGACTGACGATGATCTCGACGCCATACAAGAGGTCGATGGCGTCGAAACGGCCGAGGGCATCTACACCGAGACCGCCTACACCGCCGTGGGCACAACGCGCGAGCGCGTGGTCGTGCAGAGTCTCTCCAAGGAGAACATCGATCAGCCGGTGCTCGTGAACGGCGATTTGCCCGAGAGCGCCGATGAAGTCGCGGTGACTTCGAAGTTCCTGAAGGCATCGGGCAAGAAAATCGGCGATACGGTGAGTTTTGCCGCCAATGACGCGAGCTCGTCCAATCAAAGCGCCAAGGACCAGTTTGCCGCGGGCGATTACACCATTACGGCTGAGGTCCTCGACCCCACTGATGTAAGTTCTGACTCGACAGTCAACGCCTTTCGCGCTGCTTCGGCGGCGGACTATAAGTTCTATGTGAGCGAGGACGCCGCGACATCTTCTTCCTACTCCGCGGTCCACGTGATCGTCGAGGGAGCCAAGAGCCTCAACTCCTATTCGGATTCCTACGCGGCAAAGATCAATGAGGTCAAGGGCAATATCGAGAAGATCCGCGAGGAGCGTGAGAAGGCGCGCGCCCAGGAGCTGACGGTCGACACGCCGGCGAGCTTGGACGCGGCTGAGCGTCAGGCGAATATGCTCTTTGGGATTGAGCAGGACAACATCAACCGCATGGCCGAGGGCAGCGACGAGCGTGCGCAGGCGCAAGCCGACCTGGATCAGCGTCGCGCCGCCGCCGATCAACAGTTTGCCGATGCCCGCGCCGAGCTTTCCGATCTGGGCGAATGCACCTGGTACATCCAGGACCGCGGCAACATCGCAAGCTACTCGAGCGTGGAGAGCGACAGCTCGTCAATTGAGGCCATCGCCACGGTGTTCCCGTTCATCTTCTTTATCGTCGCCGTGCTCATCAGCCTTACCACCGCCACGCGTATGGTCGAGGAGGAGCGCACGCTCATCGGCCTGTATAAGGCACTCGGTTATTCGCGCGGACGCATCCTGTCCAAATACGTGGACTATGCGCTGTGGGCTTGTCTGATCGGCGGCGTGCTCGGCAACATCATCGGATTTGTGGGCCTGCCGCTGTTCCTGTTTACGGTGTTCGACGACATGTACTCACTGCCCCAGATGCTGCTTTCGTACGACATCGTGTCGTCGCTCGTGTCGGTGGCGCTGTTTGCCGTGGGCGTGGTGGGCGCCACGATTATCGCCTGCCGCCACGAGATGGCCGAGACCCCGGCCTCGCTTATGCGTCCCAAGGCCCCGCGCGCTGGCTCGCGCATCTTGCTCGAGCGCATCGGCTTTATCTGGCGCCGCATGGGCTTTTTGAACAAGGTCGCTGCACGCAACCTATTCCGCTATAAAAAGCGCGCCTTTATGACCATCTTTGGCATTGCGGGTTGCACCGCGCTTGTGATCTGCGGTATGGGTATTCGCGACACGTCGGTCGCGCTTTCGCCCAAGCAGTACGGCCACATCACACGCTACGATCTGCTGGCGGTCGCCAATCCCGACGATTTTTCGCAGACGTGCGCGGCATTGGATGAGCGCAGCGCGGCCAATGATTCCAACGTGACCGTGACTTCGACGCTGCCGATTATGACCGACAACGTCACCTTTACATTCGGCGGAAAGAGCGAGACCGTGCAGCTGATTGTGGTGCCCGATGACCGCACGAACGACCTGGACGACTACGTGCGTCTCGAGGATGAGTCCAAAGAGCCACTGTCTTTGCGTGACGGAGACGTGTATCTGAGCAAGAGTTCACAGCTGGTTCTTGGGATTCAGCCGGGCGACACGGCGCAGGTCCAGGATTCGTCGCTCAACGTCGCCAAGGTCAAAGTCAGCGACATCTCGCTCAACTATTTGGGCAACACGCTCTATATGACGCAGGGCACCTATGAGCGCGCGTTCGGCCGAAGCGCGCGTCTTAACGGCATCTTTGTGCTGCTTAAGGGCTCGTCGGCCGACCAGATTGCGTTTAGCAAGAATCTTAAGAGTGACGGTTGGCTCACCATCTCGAGCACGGCCGAACATTGGCAGAACTACGAGGCGAACTTCACTATCATCAATTCCGTCGTGGTGCTCGTGACCTTTATGGCGGCGTGCCTGTCGTTTGTGGTGGTGTTTACGTTGTCCAACACGAATATCTCCGAGCGCGAGCGCGAGCTGGCGACCATCAAGGTGCTGGGCTTCCGCCGTGGCGAGGTACACCATTACGTCAACAAGGAGACGTTGATCCTCACGGCGATTGGCACCGCACTGGGCGTGCCGCTGGGTGGCCTGCTTGCCGAGAGCTTTACGTACATCCTGCAGATGCCGTCGCTGTACTTTGACGTTGAGGTCGAGCCGCTAAGCTACGTGCTCGCCGTAGTGCTTTCCTTCGGCTTTACGTTTATCGTCAACCTCGCCACCAACCGAACGCTCAACAAGATCGACATGGTCGGCGCCCTCAAGAGCGCCGAGTAACCTGTCCTGGGATTCAAGTTCTAGCGAGCTGCCGACGCGCCCGCAGCAGCATTTTTGCATAAACCGCCCCGCCAAATGCATACTTTGACGGGGCGGTTGCTTTTTGCCCACAGGTACCCCAGGGGGCGCCGTGCAAATTCCGGAGTATTCAGCGTCCCGGGGTCCGCGGGCGCGGGGGCGGGGGTGCAAAACTGCGCTGAAAGCCCCGATTCTGAGTCCCAACGCCTCTAGAGCCGCTCGTTTTTTTACAGGATGCGGCCCATGGTGCCTGCCTTTCGCCCAAAATCCAGTATGCAGGCACCCTCGGCTGCTGAATACTCCCAAAAATGCACGCCGCATCCTACCCCAGGCACCCGCAGCAAGAAGACGAATAGTCTCGGCCTCCCCAGTCACCGTAGGAGGCCCCAGGGCTTACCTCCCAAATCTTTCCGCAGGACGGAAGGATCCCGCCGCGCGAAGCGCACGGCGGGATCCTGACATGTCCGAGGACGATTTGGGAGGTAAGCCCTGGGGTCTCCGATGAGAGCAGTTTCGGCCGAGGCTATTCGCCGCCGAAGCTGATGCCCAGCGCCTTGGCCTCGCGCACCAGATCACTCTGGGGGTCGACATACTTGAGCTTGCCGGCGACTTCCTCGAGCGGCATGTGGCACATCTTGCCGTCACGCAGGGCGATCATGTAGCCAAACTCGCCGCGTAGGCAGCCGAGTGCCGCCTCGACGCCGCACTGGGTCGCAAAGATGCGGTCCTGGGCGTCGGGCTGGCCGCCGCGCTGCGTGTGGCCGGGGATGGCGACACGGGTCTCGCGACCAGTCTTGGCTTCGATCTCCTTGGCGATGTCGTAGACAATCGAGGGGCTCGTACGCTCGGCGAGCTTCTTCTTGTACTCCTTCTTGGACAGCGCCGCGTCCTCCTTGGAGATAGCGCCCTCGGCGACGGCCACGATGGTAAAGCGGCTGCCGGTCTCCATGCGATGCTCGATGGTCTTGATGACCTGGTCCATGTCGTAGGGGATCTCGGGAATCAAGATGACATCCGCACCGCCCGCGACACCGGCGTACAGCGGGATCCAGCCAACCTTGTGGCCCATGATCTCGATGACGAACACGCGGCCGTGGCTCGAAGCGGTGGTGTGGATGTCGTCGATGCACTTGGTGGCGACGTCGATGGCGCTCGTAAAGCCAAAGGTCATCTCGGTGCCCCAGGTGTCGTTATCGATGGTCTTGGGCAGGGCGATAACGTTGAGGCCCTCTTCGCGCAGGCGGTTGGCGGTCTTGGTGGAGCCGTTGCCGCCCAGCATAAACAGGCAGTCGAGCTGCAGCTTGTGATAGGTGTGGACCATCGCCGGCACCTTCTCGACGCCGTCGGCCTCGGGAGTGTCCAGACGCTTGAACGGCGTGCGGCTCGTGCCAAGGATGGTGCCGCCGCGGGTGAGGATGCCGCTAAAATCGGCGGGCGTCATGACGCGGAACCTGCTGTAGATAAGGCCCTGGTAGCCGTCCTCAAAACCGTAGATCTCGATAGGTTCTTCACTATTGGTCATAAGCGTTTTGACGATGCCGCGCATGGTGGCGTTGAGCGCTTGGCAGTCGCCGCCACTGGTAAGAAGACCGATCCTAAGCATGGTGAATCCTTCCGGGCAAGTTATAACATGCGCATAAGTTTACCCCCGCACACTGTTGATGCGGGGGTAAAACGTGTTAGCTCAAATGTATAGAAATGTAAGCAACGTCAGGCGAGCGTAAGGACGACGGTGCCAGCTCCTTACAGTGCGAAGGCGTCGACGTCGCCCCAGTGGCGGCGCAGCGTAATAGCGGCGGCGGGTTCGGTATTGTCAAAGACGACCGACCATTGCGTATTGCTGGTGATGTCTTCCGGATTGGGTTCTTGCGCTGCGGCACGCAGGGCTTCCCAGACAATCGTTTCGTCCTGGGCACCGACATGGGCGTCAAGAACATCGGCGATTGCGACGGCGCGCTCTTTACCATGGCCCAGCTCGCCATTCTTTTGGTTGGACAGCACTTCGTCGTCATAGCAGGCGTAGAAGTTCGTAACCTGGCGTACAGGAGTCGCTTTGAAAGCACGGTTCGGATCGCGCGGATCCCACTCTACTACGCGCGCGTCACCGGCGGCGTCGTTGATAAAGAAGTGGTAATCGCGTCCTGCCATGGCGTGCATGTCGTAGGCGGAAAGCAGGTCGACAGCTTCTTGCGTGGTGGCGGCACGGTCGAGCACCAGACGGATGGCGAGCGAGGTATTGATGACGGGGCGTTGCGTGTCCTGGTCACAGGGCTTGGAATCCAGAGTGAGTACGGCAATGGACACGCCGCATTCGTTAACACCGTCGAGCTGGGCAAACGGGCCCATGAGTGCGGCGGCGCGTCCGCCGACGGAGTCATGCGGAGTGTTATCGCCCAGGTTGTTAAGGGCGGCAAACCCGATGGAGGCATAGCCGCCGCGTGGGTGATTGCGCACCAGCAGCGACGAGGTGTCGTCCTTAAAGTCGTAATTGCGACCGGTGCGCACGCGGCCTCCGGCATCTACGGCGACAAAAGCGCTGCAGGCAAACTGGGGCGCCTGGACATGTACCGGCACACCGGGCAGCACCTGCGCCACTACGGCATCGATGTAGGCCTGGTCGTCGCGCACGCCAGCGGCGATGATGCGGTCGAGGTTGTAGTCGTAAGCGATGTCGATTGCGTACAGGTCATAGCCATCCGCGTGGCCGGTCAAGCGTTTGAGCGACGCGGCGGACTTGATTTGCTTGCGGTAAACGATGCCGGCGGCAGCGGCAAGGCCGACGGCGACTCCCGCGACACCGCAGGCGATGGCAATGTTACGTGGCTTCATGACGGCTCCTCTCGTCCTGTTAACGTAATTGTCGCAAAAGGTGCACGGGCATGATGGCTCAACTTGGCGAGCGGCGCGTGATTAAACATGGAATGAAAGGCGCGGCGCTGGCGCGGCGGGGTATGCTGAAGGGGACCATCAACCCAGCGAAAGGGGAGAGCATGACGGATCAGGAAACGCCCGAGCGCGCGCATGTGACGGCCGACGATATCGAAGCCGCCAACGACCTCATCGACTTTATCGAGGCATGCCCCAGCATGTTCCATACGGCGGCGACCATTATGGCCGAGCTCGACGAGGCGGGCTTTACCTACCTGCCCGAGAACGCGGCATGGGATATCGAGCCGGGCGGGCGTTATTACACGCAGCGCAATACCTCGAGTGTCATCACCTTTAAGGTGGGCGAGGACCTGGCCGCGACGTGGGGCGAGGACGGCGTTGCCGGTGACTATCATTTTCAGCTCACGGCGTCGCACAGCGATTCGCCGACGTTTAAGGTCAAGGCTGTGCCCGAGCTCGATGGCGCGGGCGAGACGCTGCGCCTGAACACCGAGGCCTACGGCGGCATGATCGACTACACCTGGTTCGACCGCCCGCTGGCGCTCGCGGGCCGCGTGTTGGTGCGCGAGGGCGACCGTATTGAGAGCCGCCTGCTTGCCACCGAGCGCGAGGTCGCTATTATCCCAAGCCTTGCCATCCATATGAATCGTGGCGTTAACGAGGGCTTTGCGCCCAACCGAGCCGTTGACCTGTGCCCGCTCATCAGCGCTGGTGACCTTAAGCAGGGCGACTTTGACGCCCTGATCGCCGACGAGCTGGATGTTGAGCCCGAGCAAATTTTGGGTCGCGACCTGTTCCTGGTCAATCGTCAGGATGCGCGCATTTGGGGCTGGGCCGACGAGTTTATCTCGACGCCCAAGCTCGACGACCTGGCCTGCGCCTACACCTCGCTGCAGGCATTTTTGGGTGCCGAGAACGCGCGCGACGTCTCGGTCTTCTGCTGCTTTGATAATGAGGAGGTTGGCTCCGAGACCAAGCAGGGCGCCATGTCGACGTTCTTGGCCGACGCGCTGCGCCGCATCAACGGATCGCTGGGCTTTGACGACGAGTCGTATCATCGCGCCCTTGCCGCATCGATGCTCGTGAGCTGCGACAACGCGCATGCCGTGCACCCCAACCACGCCGAGAAGTGCGATGCGCGCAACCAGGTTGTGCTCAACGGCGGCATCGTCATCAAGGAAGCCGCTAACCAGCACTACTGCACCGATGCCTTTAGCCGCGCGGTGTTCCAGGCCATCTGCGATGACGCCGACGTGCCCACGCAGGCCTTCGCCAACAAGAGCGATATGGCCGGCGGCTCCACGCTCGGTAACCTGTCCAATATGCAGGTGAGCATGCATGCCGTGGACGTGGGCCTGCCGCAGCTTGCCATGCACTCGAGCTACGAGACCGGCGGCGTACGCGACGTGATGTACGCCATCCGCGCCCTCACGGCTTTCTACGAGCGAAACCTAACCATCAACGGCGCCGAAAGCGTGGAGCTCTAAAACCTGCTAAAAGGGACAGGTTTATTTTGCAGGTTTTATCTGGGCAAATGCCGCAAAGCCAACAGCTGGACAGAATTGTTATGACACCGCAGGTTGAGCAAGCGTCAGCGAGCGATGTCCAGAGCGAACAAGTTGGCATGAAAAAGGCAAGGCATAGACCTTCTGGTCATGCCTTGCCTTTTGAATGACAAATTGTCGCTCTGGGCGGCGCGCAGCGTCGACCGGTCCGCCGTTCGTTAGAACGGCGGAACCCTAATGTTCGATCCAACAACGTAAAGTTTCGCCAGCTTGCAGATGACGCAGATTCTCTGCGGCAATGTCGACCACATTGTTGAGCGTGGCTGCCAGGTGGAACCAACCGGAGACATGCGGCGTGATGAGCATGTTGGGCGCATCCCACAGCGGGCTTGTCGCGGGCAGGGGCTCGGGGTCGGTGACGTCGACCGCGGCGCCGGCGAGATGTCCCGACTCCAAGGCGGCAACCAAGTCGTCGGCGACCACAAGGTCGCCGCGGCCGCCGTTGGCAAAGAAGGCGCCCGGCTTCATCGCGGCGAAGAACTCGGCGTTCGCCAGGCCGCGGGTCTCGGGTGTGCTCGGCATAAAGGATGCGACGATGTCGGCCTCCGCCAAGCGCTCAGGTAGGGCGTCCATGCCGTCCATGTCCTCAAACACAATGGGGTAGACGAGCGGATGGCGCTTGATGCCGCGGACGTGCGCACCCATGCTGCGGCAGAGCGTGGCAAAGTGGCCGCCAATGTCGCCCGCGCCCAGCACCAGCACGTTGGCATTTTTGAGCGAGGTAACCGGCCCCAAATCCTCCCAGCGATGCTCGCGCTGCAAGTCGTGATAGCCGGGCAGGCGCTTCATCATGGAAAGGACCATGGCAAACATGTGCTCGCTCACGGCCTGGCCGTAGGCGCCGATCGAGCAAGACAGCTTGGCTTCAGCCGGCACGGTGCCGGCGGCCAAGTAATCGTCATAGCCGGCGGTCTGCAATTGCAACAGCTGGAGATGCTCGCATGCGGTAAGCAAGGCAGGGTCTATGTTGCCCAAGATCACGTTGGCGTTGGCGACCTGCTCACGCGTGATGGCGTCGGAGCTCGTGTAGATAAAGTCCTCGCCCGGAGCACTCGACTCAAGAATTGCGCGATGGCGGTCGTTGACGGGCAGCAAAACCAGGATGTTCACAAGCAGTCCTCTCCGCTCAGCCTGCCAAAAAGGGACAGGTTTATTTTTGGCAGGTTTTATCAGACAAAACGCTAAAAAACGCCGGGCTTCGTGATGGTTAACATATCCATCGCGAAGCCCGGCGCATCCACGGCTACCAGCTCAGCAGCTCGTAGCCATCCTCGGTCACCACGAGCTGTACCTCGCACTGGGCCGAATCGCTGCCGTCCTTGGTGCGCACGCACCAACCGTCGCCCTTGCTAATCTTGATGTCGGGCGCCCCGGCGTTGACCATGGGCTCGATGGTAAAGACCATGCCCGGAGCCATGATGGTGTCCACATCGGGCGCCTCGGTGGTAAAGCCCACAAACGGGTCCTCGTGGAACTCCTTACCGATGCCGTGTCCGCCGTACTCGCGCACCACGCTAAAGCCGGCGTCCTCGACGGTCTTTTGCACGGCCTCGGCCATAACGGACAACGGCAGCCATGGCTTGACGGCCGCCAGACCCGCCTCCACGCTGGCACGGGTGACGTCGACTAGGCGCTGGCGCTCGGCCGAGACCTCGCCGATGCAGAACATGCGGCTCGAGTCGCTAAAGTAGCCGTCTAGGATTGTGGAGCAGTCCACGTTGATGATGTCGCCCTCGTGCAACACGTCCGCATCGCAGGGGATGCCGTGGCAGACCACGTCGTTGATCGAGGTGCACACGCTCTTGGGGTAGCCCTCGTAGTGGAGGTCGGCCGGCGTGCCACCGTGCTCGACGGTATAGTCGTAGATCATCTGGTCGATCTGGTTGGTGGTCATACCGGCGGCGATATGCTCGCCCACGTAGTCGAGCACACCCACGTTGATGGCGGCCGAGCGCTTGATGCCCTCGATGTCGGCGGGCGTCTTGTAGAGCGTGCGGGGCAGAACCTCCCAGCCCTCCTCCCACAGGCGCTCGAGGCGCTCGTCGAAGGCGTTATGGCATTTCTTATATTTTTTGCCGCTGCCGCACCAGCAGGCGTCGTTGCGGCCGGGCACGGGTCCGTTGTCATACATGGCTAACTTCCTTTCATCCGCAGCTAGTATAGCCCACCCACGCGTCCATAAAAGTTGCGGTGATATAGTTCCGATTTAAGCGGTTTAACAGCACAAATAGGAACTATATCACCGCAACTGATGGAGCGGGATGGCTGACACTAGCTGCTGCGTGGTTTTGCTAGTAGCTCACCTGGCAGGAGATGCCGAGGGCGCGCACGCGCGCGGCAATGGCGTCGAGGACGTCGGGTGCTGCTTTGGCAAGGCCGGCGACCGGCGTCTCGCGCGCCACCGTGTAGATGGTCGCCTCCTGCGGACGAATGCGCTCGAGCGCCGCGAGCCAGGGGGCGACGTATTCCTCGCCGGTGTTGTCGATGAGCTTGCCCTGATACTCGCCGGTCAAAAAGATCGTCTGGATAATGACGTGGCCGTTAAAGCTCGCGAACGTCTCGATCTGGTGCTCCGCATCGTAAGGGCCAACGGGCTGGTCGAGCAGTTGGATAAACGCCGGGTCGACGGTATCGAGCTTGAGGATGTTGTCGTCGACCATCATGAGCGCATCGTGTACTTGGGGACGGTCGGCGCGCGTGCCGTTGGAGAGCACGGCGACCTTGGAGTTTGGGGCAAGCTCGTCGCGCAGCGCGACGGCGCCGGCGATGGCCTGAGGAAACTCCGGTGCGGCGGTGGGCTCGCCGTTGCCTGCGAAGGTGATCACATCGGGGAGCTCGCCCTCGGCTGCCATCTCGCGCAGCTTTGCCTCGAGCGCGTTGAGTACCACGGCGGCTGTGTTGTACGGCTCATGGCAGGGGCGCTCGGCGTTGAGGCCGTTTTCGCAGTAAATGCAGTCGAACGTGCAGATTTTGCCGCTGGCCGGCATCATGTTGACGCCGAGCGAGAGACCAAGGCGACGGCTGCGAACGGGCCCAAAGATGGGGCTGGCATTCAAAAACGTAGACATAGGCATATGCTCCTCAAGACAATTGTGCCTAAGCATAGCATCGGCTCCAAAGCAAGGTGCGGGCTCTTGCTTTACAAGTTTCGTTTTTTCACGTCGCTCATTATGCTGTGTCATGAAAAGCCTCGGGTCGGGTACAGTTAATCTGTTAACAAGGCGTAAGGCAATGCGGGTCCATCCAACCGCACTGACGTGCAACTGGATGAGCATTGATGATGGGGGCGCAACATGGATTTTACGGTCGAGAATGCGGGCACCACGATTGCCTGTCGCGAATATGCCGGCTCGGATGTGTCGCCTGATACTCCTGCCTTGGTGTGCGTGCACGGCGCTTGTGTCGACGGCACATTTTTTGACGGTATCGCTTGTGAGCTCAGTCGCAACTACCGCGTAATTGCCTACGACCGCCGCGGCTGCGGTGACAGCAGCGATGCGGCAGACGACAGCTATGATCTTGCCGCTCAGGCCGCCGACCTGCAAGCCGTGATCGAACACGTTGGCGCTCCGACAAATGTGCTTGCGCACAGCGCCGGTACGTTGGTGGCGCTGGAGCTTCTTCGCACCGAACCCCATCTCGTCGCCCGTGCGATTCTGCATGAGCCGGCTGTGTCGGCCGAAGGCGTCGGCATGGGCGCAGCTCCGGTTTTGCTCGATATGATTGCGGCTGGAAAGGTTTCAAGGGCGCTCCGGCTTTTCTTGGGAGCCCTTGGCGACTTGGACCCCGAGGCTCCTGGGACGACCGAAGCGGAAGTCAAACATGCCCTGCGCAATGGTCGTTGCTTTATGGCGAACGAATATGGAACAAATATGACTTACGTTCCCAATTGGGATAGTGTCTGCGCATCGAAGTCCGTTGCTGCTGTGCTTCTCGGCGAGCTTTCGCTCGGTACGCCCCGCGAGGCTGGTACGCGAGCGGCTGCCGAATATCTCGATTGCCCCCTTGTGACGATCCCGGGCGCGCATAACGGTTTGCGCGATCGCCCCGTTACGGCGGCAAACGCCGTTCGCGACGTCTTGGAGCGTTAGCACGCTCGATGACCTGCGGGGAGAGGGGCTGTTAGCGTTTCGTCATTGTTAACGAATGCGCCCATAACCGCGCGCCCGCGGCTCCATTACCGCCGTTTGTCAGGTCATAAAAATGTAACGATAATCGCGCGTTTGCCTTCAGCTGTTAGATGTTACCCTTGTACCAATTGATATGCACCGTTGCCGTGCGTAACGATAGGAAGGGCCCCATATGCTCAATAATCACGAGGTCAATCTAACCGACGAGGAGGCTGCCGCCGAGGTCGCCCGCGTCGCGAAGACCTACCCCGTGGTGCGTTTGCTGTCGGCCGATCAGATTAAGAGCGAGCCTAACTGCCTGCTCGCCGGCAATCGGTGCCCTTGTCTGCGTCAGTCGAGTCTTGAGGCCTTGGCAGATTCCGATGAGGTGTCGGAGCAGCTGCTCAATGATGGTACCGAGTACCGCGCTCGCCTGCGCCCTCTGAAGGTTGAGGGCGAGCCTCACGTCCTGCTGATGGTGCGTCCGATCGATGAGCAAGAGGCTGCAGAAGAGGACCTCGTCTACACCGATGTGCTGACGAGTGTGCGCAATCGCCGATATTACGAGGAAAAGCTCCGTAGCGCCCGCATGAATGCCGGCGTTGCGGTGATCGACCTTGATGATTTTAGGGTCTTCAACGATACGTGTGGCCGTCATGCCGGCGACCTTGCGCTCGGTGCTGTGGCGACGGCCATACGCAGCGGAATTCGTTCGACTGACGAGCTTGTACGCTATGGCTGCGACAAGTTTGTGGTCGTCATGCCCAATATCCCCTCCGATGACTTCACCCGTCGCCTGCACCAGGTGTCCGATGCCGTTCATGCCACGATTGTTCCGGGCCATGAGTACGTGAGCTTGACGGCATGTATTGGTGGCGTTCGCATTCATGGCGAGACGGTCGATGAGGGAGTTGGCCGCGCTGTCCAGTTATTGAGCCGCGCTAAGGCAAAAGCCGGTACGGTCGTGACCGACGCCGATTCCATCGAAGCCTTCCAAAGCGAAAAGCCTTTGGTGCTTATCGTCGATGACTCCGACATGAACCGAGCCATTCTCAACGAGATGCTCAAGGACGAGTATTGCATCCTCGAGGCCGACAACGGTCGTACGGCGCTCGACATGGTCGACCGCTATGGCGATGAGTTGTCGCTCGTGCTGCTGGATATTGTCATGCCGGGCATAAGCGGCTTTGAGGTGCTGGCCGATCTGTCGCGCCGATCGGGTATCGACAATCTGCCTTTCATCATGATTTCGAGCGAAGATTCCGATGATATGGTTCTGCGCGCGTACGAGCTGGGCGCCTCGGACTATATCAACCGCCCGTTTGACTCCCGTGTCGTGCGCCGCCGTGTAAGCAACACCATCCGCCTATACGCCAAACAGCGCCGCCTGACGAGCCTGCTGTCCCAGCAGTACAACGAGCGCGTCAAGAACAGTCGCATGCTCATCGACATCATGGCCGGCGTCATGGAGCTTCGCAATGGCGAGAGCGGCAGGCACGTTACGAACATCGAAAAGCTGACCGAGCTGCTGCTTGGCTGTCTGGTCCAGCGTAGCGGCACGATCTCCCTCGACAATGAGGAACGCTCCACGATTGCCCTGGCTTCGGCGCTGCACGATATCGGCAAGATGTCGATTGACGATGCGATTCTCAACAAACCCGGGCGCCTTACGCCCGAGGAGTTCGAGATTATGAAGACGCATACCACGATGGGCGCCGACATGTTGCTTGAGCTGGGCCGCCATCACGTCGGCAATGCGCTTATGGAATATGCGTACCAGATTGCGCGTTGGCATCACGAGCGCTGGGACGGCAAGGGCTATCCCGATGGCCTTAAGGGCGACGAGATTCCCATTGCCGCGCAGGTGGTCTCGGTGGCCGACGTGTATGATGCGCTGACGAGCGTGCGCGTGTACAAGGACGCTATCCCGCACAAGGAGGCGATTCAGATGATCCTGGACGGTAAGTGCGGAACCTTTAACCCACTGTTGCTCGACTGCCTGCTCGAGGTGCAAGACCGTATTGCCGAGACGTTGGCACGCCCCGCCGACGTTGTCGCGTTTCCCACGATTTAGTTTGAACAAAGGAGTTTCAATCCATGATTTCCATGCGTGAGGCGTATGAGAAGATCGGCGCTAATTATGATGACGCGTGCGCTCGGCTGATGGGCGGGGAAATGCTTGCCCGCTTTGCCCTCAAGTTTTTGGATGACGAGAGCATGGACAAGCTGGAGGCCGCTATGGCGGCGGGAGACGCCGAAGGTGCGTTTATGGCAGCGCACACGCTCAAGGGCGTGAGCCAGAACCTGGGATTCGATAATCTGTACGGGCCGGCGGTCGTGGTAACCGAAGCGCTGCGCGGCGCCGATGCCGTTGACGGCGCCCGCGAGAGGATGCATGCGTTGCAGCAGCAATATGCGGCTACGATGTCGGCCCTGCGCGAAGCGGCCGAATAAGAGCTTGCGAGCCTTGGGTTGCGTGCCGGCCACATATAGGTAAAAGGGCGCCCCGCC